>JAANAU010000068.1 GCA_011089965.1 Magnetococcales bacterium | reverse complement strand
GTCCAGGGGCCTATGGCCCCTGGTGGGATCCAAGGGCAACGCCCTTGGTGGGGTTTGGGGCAACGCCCCAACAAAACAAATTCCACATTCCAAAATGGTTTTGGTTTAAAAGATTAAAAGTCCCAGGGGCGTTGCCCCTGGACCCCACCAGGGGTGCACCCCCCCTGGACCCCTGATGTTGTATATTGACCCGCGACTGCATCAATAACGCATCCCGTGATGGGAGAAATCCGCATGCCACTGCCCCCTCGTCTGCCCGCCACCAAAAAAAAATGGGGACAACACTTCCTGATCGATGACACCATTGCACGCACCATTGTCACAGCCTCCGGAGTCAAACCTGGAGACCGGGTGGTGGAGATCGGTCCAGGTCCGGGCGCTCTGACCACCTGGCTGCTGCGCACAACCGGTGAGGTGTGGGCCGTGGAACTGGATGGCGATCTGCTCCCCCATCTGCAACAACGCACCGCAGGTCTGGGCACCCTGCATATTCAACAACGCGATATCCTGCAAGTCGATTTTCACCAACTGGCACAACAACTCGGAGGAGAGTTGTGCATCGTGGCCAACCTCCCCTACAACATCAGCACCCCGTTGCTGATGCACTGCATCGAACAACGCTCCGCCATCTCCCGCATGACCGTGATGGTCCAAACCGAAGTGGCAGAACGACTGGCAGCCACACCCGGCACCAAAGCCTATGGTGCCTTGACCATACCCTGCCAACTCTGGATGTCCGTGGAAACCCTGTTGCACGTCCCCCCGACAGCCTTCCATCCGCCACCCAAGGTCCAATCCACCGTGATCCAACTGGTCCGTCGCACCACACCCCTGGCCACACCCCACGATCCCGCACTCTTCATGCAGGTGGTGCGCGCAGCTTTTGGTCAACGCCGCAAAATTCTGGCCAATGCCCTGGGCACCCTGCACCACGCCCCTCGCTCCTGGCTGACCCAGGCACACATCGATCCCCAACGCCGGGGAGAAACCTTGTCCGTGGCAGAATTTGCCAACCTGACCAACCTCCTGGCCACCGAACGACTCAGGATTGATACTCCATCAACATCTCCCCAAGACGCATGTTGAGAATCTTTCCCTGCTCTTTGGTCAGAACCGACTTGAAGGTGTTCATACAATCCTTCTTGAAAAATTCCATCAAGGCGGGAAACATCTTGTAATTCAAATTGGCGGTGATCTGCGAAAACTTCAACAGACTCTCGTATTCGCGCAGGGAGATTTCATACTCGGTCAGATCATTGATCTTGCAGTCTATGTACTCATAAAATTTCTCGACAAACACAAACTGTTCAAACGATTGCGGATCTTTCAGAATATCATGCTTGACATAAAAACCATTGACATCCTTGGAATCCCTGGAAATCACAAACTTTCCATACTCCAACATCAAACTTTTGGTACATCCTTGCTCCACATCAATATCAATCACCATCTGCTCGGATTTGATCCGATTGCAAAAACTCTCCTTGCCATACAACTCCCGGATCATTGCCACGGTGTTTTCAAACACATCCTTCTCCTGAAACTTCTTGCCACCATCCATGATCCGATCCCCTGTCATGAGTTAGTTTGCACACATTTTCATAAGTTCGGCAATCCAGCAATTATTGTAGCAGCAACACGGCAGGAGTAAATTAAAAAAACTTTCACCCCCCGGAAGCGGTCTGGCTCTGTTCCAGATCACGGGTCATGGTTTCGATGCGCTCTTCAAGCTGGGCCATCAACGCCTTGCGATCTGCACGACTCAACCCGGCAGTTGGCAATGGAGTGCCAATGCGCACCCGGATCACACCCGGTTTCTTCAAAAAAGAACGACGTGGCCAGAAAGAACCGGCATTGTGGGCCACGGGCACAATCGGCACCCCGGCTGCCAAAGCCAGAGAAACACCACCAGGATGGTATTTGCCGGTCACCCCGGGAGCCGAACGGGTTCCCTCCGGAAAGATCAAAACCGCCACCCCCTCTTGCAATTGACGGGTTCCGTGCTCGTGCAAACGATGCAAAGCCGCCACCCCTTTGCTCCGGTCAATGGCGATCTGATCCGTGGCACGCAAAGCCCAACCAAATACCGGGATATGGGTCAAACTCTGCTTGAGCACTTGTACGCATGGATAAAACAACGAAACAAACGCCACCGTCTCCCATGCCGACTGGTGCTTCGACAAAATCACATATGGCGGGGCAGGAAGATTTTCCCAACCCTCCACCTGTTCATGCAACTGACAGCTCCACCCCAACACCCACCGGATCGAACGAGACCAGTTGCGTGCCCAGTTGCGACGTTGCTGCAAAGAAACCACCGGCCACAGCACCGAGATCCCCAACCCGAATCCCACGGTCCCAACCACAAACAGCCCAAAAAAAAGTGTAGATCGGACCCCACCCTTGACGAACTGCCATACGGACATACACAATACTCCATGGATGTAAACTCAAACACCGCCACACTGTCAAACCACCGCAATCGTTTTTCAATCTAGCACGCTTTTGAGGTCGCATGAAACCCACGATGGCACACGCTCTGGTTCCGGCCAGAGATCAAGGGGAACTGGCCCGCTATCTCGGGGAGATCAACCAGTTTCCGGTATTGACCCAGGAAGAGGAGTTTCAACTCGCGGTCCGGTATTACGAGCATGGGGATATTCAGGCCGCCCACAAACTGGTTTCTGCCTATTTGCGCTATGTGGTCAAAATTGCCCGGGAGTATACCGATTATGGCCTGCGGATCATGGATCTGGTCCAGGAGGGGTCTCTCGGACTGATGCAGGCTGTCAAAAAATTCAATCCTTACAAAGGGTTTCGTCTTGCCACCTATGCCATCTGGTGGATTCGCGCCTCCATTCAGGAGTTTATTTTGCGTTCCTGGAGCCTGGTCAAGATTGGCACGACGGCAACACAAAGAAAATTGTTTTTCAGTTTGCGACGCAACAAGAGTTCCATTGAGAGATTGGATCATGCCGAGGCGGTGTTGTTGGGACAGAAACTCGGTGCCAAGCCGCAAGAGATCCTCGATATGGATGGTCGCCTGGCCAATCGGGACAACTCCTTGAACCGTACGCTTCAGGAGGATGGGGAGGAGTTGCAGAATCTGATTCCCGACAAACGGCAGAATCAGGAACTCACGCTGTTGGCCACCGAGGCAGCGCAGCTCAACCGGCGTGCGGCCACGCAGGCGTTACGGGTTTTGAACGAACGGGAACGGATGATCATTCATTGGCGTATTCTCAGCGATCCGACCCTCACCCTGGAAGAGATCGGTCACAAACTGGGGGTATCCCGTGAGCGGGTGCGGCAGTTGGAGCAACGCGCCCTGATCAAAATGCGTCAAGCCATTCAGCCCCATCCGGCCCTGATTCCGGCCTGAGAGGCTGTTTGGTGATTCCTGAGCCGAGTATGAATATCCAATGATTGAAAGAAAAGAGGGGGTCTGGGGGATTCATCCCTCAGGGTTTTAATATTTTAAACCAAAACCATTTTGGAATGTGTCATTTGTTCTGTTGGGGCGTTGCCCCAAACCCCACCAAGGGCATTGCCCTTGGATCCCACCAGGGGCCAATAGCCCCTGGACCCTTGATGCACGGCAATCGGCAATCTGGTTGACACCACCCCACCGCCTTCAATACAAACCACCATCCATCTCACCCTGACCATGCCGCCCACCACCCGCTGGTGGCGGAGTCACACCACTCCCACGCCCTGCCCCACCACCAGCAGGCCTGTTGGACGGCTGCTGCGGATGGGTGGCTGCCGGACCATCCTCCTCAACCACTGCTTCACCGCCTCCCCCGGACTCTTCATGCGTGCCACTGCTGGCCACGGCAGCCGGAGCCTGACCCGGCTTGAACGCTTCATACACCCGGTTGGCCGTGTGCGCACCCGGCAAGGTGCCGGATTCGGCATCGATCTCCTCCAGAGCAATTCCGGAAGGGACGGCGAAATCAATTGCCGGCTGCCCTTTCAACGCCTCTTGCATATAGTCCATCCAGATCGGCAAAGCCGCCTGACCCCCGGTCTCCCCCAGAATCGAAAAATCATCCATCCCCACCCACACCCCGGCCACCAGCGACGGGGCAATCCCCATGAACCAGGCATCCCGATAATCATTGGTGGTGCCGGTCTTGCCCGCAACCGGACGGTTGAGCGCCAAAGCCTTGCGCGCCGTACCATACTTGACCACCCCCTTCATCAGATTGACCACCTGATAAATACTGGCCGGATTCAAAACGGGCTTGCCAAATTTCGCACTGTTGGGTGCCTCCCCGGCCTGGGGAATGATCCGCTCCGGCTCCTGATGACACAACAAACAGTCCCCCCCGCCATGCCGGAACACCGTGCGCCCGAAACGATCCTGCACCCGGGCAATGTACACCGGATCCACCCGCTTGCCACCATTGGCAAACACCGCATAGGCCGCCGTCATCTTGAGAGGCGAAAAGCCAAACGAACCCAACGAAATCGATAGATCCTGCCGGTCAGACGGGATCTCCAACCCGAACTGCTTGACATACGCACCAATAAATGGAATGCCCATGGTCTTGGCCAAACGCACGGTCACCAGATTGCGTGAATGGGTCAAGGCCACACGAATCGTGGTCGGACCATAGTAGCGTTTCTCATAGTTCTCCGGCTGCCACACCTTGGCCTCACCGGTGTTGGGATCCCGATAGGTGATGGGCATGGGGCTGTCGTCAATGCGATCCACCGGGGAATACCCCTTGTCCATGGCTGCCGTGTAAATGAACGGCTTGAACGATGAACCCGGCTGACGCACACTCTGAATGGCCCGGTTGAACTCGCTGCGCCCAAAATCATACCCCCCCACCATGGCCAACACCTGCCCGGTGTGGGGATCCATGCTCACCAAAGCCGCCTCGGCCACCGGCTCCTGAGCCAACACATAATGGGTCCGCTTGCCCTCGGGCGGCTCCACCAGAATCACATCCCCGGGAGCCAACAGATCCGCAAGCTTTTTCGGTGCCGGCCCCAGATCACGACCATCCCGGCTGTCCTTGGCATCCTTGCGCCGGGGACGCGCCCACTTGATCCCCTCCATGGTCAACGACACCTCCTTGCCCGACATCAGCAGCAGATGCGCCGCTCCCGCCTGCTTTGGCACATCCAATACCAGGGCATGCACAAATCCTCCGGTCGTTGGCTGGCTTTTTTCATGACTCTTCAACCAGGCAGAACGACCATACGGCGTCAAATCGGTCACACGCGCCAGCGGCCCGCGATAGCCATGGCGCCGGTCATACTCCATAAGCCCTTTGCGTACCGCATTCTGGGCAATGCGCTGCAACTTGGGATCCAGGGCCGTATGCACCTCCAAACCACCGTTGAACAGTTGATCGCTGCCCCATTCATCCAGAATGGTCCGACGTACATGCTCCAGATAATACGGAGCGATCTGCTCCAGCGACTCCTTGGGACGCACCAGATTGAGCGGAGTCTCGGCAGCTTCCGCCGCCTCTTCTGCCGTGATCATGCCCAGATCGGCCATGCGATTGAGTACCAGCTTCTGACGCGCCTTGGCCTTTTCCGGATCCCGCCACGGGCTGTAATAACTCGGGGCCTTGGGCAAACCGGCCAACAACGCCATCTGCCCCAACGTCAACTCCGAAACATCCCGGGCAAAGTAGGCATGCGCTGCCGCCCCCATTCCGTAAGCCCCGGCCCCCATGTAAATCTGATTGAAATACAACTCCAGAATCTCATCCTTGGAAAAACGCTGCTCAATCTGCAAAGAGAGGATGACCTCTTTGATCTTGCGCTCCATGCTCTTGATCGATGTCAAAAGAAACGTGCGCGCCACCTGTTGCGTGATCGTGGACGCCCCCTGCACCTTGCGGCCTCCGGCCTTGATGTTGGCCAGCACCGCCCGGGCAATGCCGGTCATGTCAATACCCGGATGTTGATAGAAACGGGAATCCTCAATGGCCAGCAACGCCTCGATCAACCGTGGCGGCATCTCCGAACGGGGGATGAACAGACGACGCTGAATGTAAAACTCTCCCAGCAGCTGATAATCCCGCGCATACACCCGGGTCAGCAGATTGGGTCGATAATCGGCCAAACCGTTCAGGGTGGGCAGCCCCTCGGAAAAATGGAGATACACCCCCCAGGCCACACCCGCCCCCACCAGCAACAAAAACATCCCGAACCAGAACAGCCGCTTGATCCAACGCCACAAACCACCCCAAAACCCAACCTTGCGTCGCACATTCTGGACCGGCGGCTTCCGGCTGGCCGGTTTGACCGCGACAGGCTCCGGATCCGGAGTACCCTGCGCAACCGACAACTCCGGCTCCAGAAAGAGATCCGGCTCGCGCTGACCGACAGAGCCTGCATCGAACAGATCCGGTTCGATGCTCTCCGTGCGCCGCTCCCCTGGCTTGCGTCCCGTTCTCATGGAATTTTCAACCTTTTTTGCATAACCGGAGGGAAGATTTCCACCGTGTGAGGGCAAAACATGCAACCGAAACATTGCCACGGAGCTGTCATTGCCATTAAGATGACCCTGTTTTTAAACGATTCAGCTCCATCCGTCCAGATTCCTCATTGAAAAAATAACAAGGACCGAACCAGACGCCATGCCTTCTGCCATCCAAACATTGACTGTAGATCTTGGACCACGTTCCTACGAGATCCTCATTGGTGCTTCCATTCTCGATCAAATCGGCCAGAGAATGAAGTCCTGCGTGCGGGGCCAGCGCGTGGCCGTGGTCAGCAACACCACGGTAGCCCCCCTCCATCTGCATCCTGTCCAGACCTCTTTGGAGGAGGCCGGTTTCTTCGTCACCCCCATTATCCTTCCGGATGGAGAAATCCACAAGAATTGGAACACCTTGCAGCAGATCTTCGATCATCTGATCGCCAACCGTTTTGAACGTGCCGATCCCTTGCTGGCCCTGGGCGGCGGGGTGATCGGGGACATGACCGGTTTTGCGGCGGCCTGTCATCTGCGCGGGGTGCCCTTTGTCCAGATTCCCACCACCCTGCTGGCCCAGGTGGATGCCTCGGTAGGAGGCAAAACCGGCATCAACCACCCCTTGGGCAAGAATCTGATCGGCGCCTTTTATCAACCCAGCCTGGTCATGATCGACATCGACACCCTCACCACCCTCCCTCTGCGCGAACGGTTGGCCGGATTTGCCGAAGTGATCAAATATGGCATTCTCTGGGACCGTGAATTGTTCATGCTGCTGGAGGAGCGGTTGGGAGAGATTCTGGCCGGAAATGCCGAACTGCTCATCCAGCTCTTGCATCGCTGTTGCGCCATCAAAGCCGCCATCGTGACCATGGACGAACGGGAAGAGGGCAAACGGGCACTCTTGAACCTGGGTCACACCTTTGGACATGCCATCGAGTCCTTGACCGGTTATGACCGTTGGCTCCACGGTGAAGCCGTGGCTGCGGGCATGGTCACAGCCGCCCACCTGGCCACCCGCATCGGTCTCTGTCCACCCGAAGAGGCGGCACGCATGCACGCCCTGATCCAAAGATGCGGTTTGCCCACCCAACTCCCCAACTTTCCCGTGGACCACTATCTGGAAGCCATGACACACGACAAAAAAGTCTCCGGCGGTCGAATCCGCTTCATCCTGCCAGAACGAATCGGTCATACCATCGTGCGCAGCGATCTCTCCACGCAACTGCTGCGCGCAACCCTGGAGGCCAACATGGAACCATCGGCACAACCAACGACAAAAGGATACTCATGACACTCCCTTTCAACCACCTGACCATCCGATCAAAAATAATAATCGGATTTCTGATATTAATTATCTTTCTTGTCGGGCAGTATACTGTATTCACCTATCAAAATTATGAATTAAGTTTAGTACATAACAAGCTTGTAAAACATCCCTTTGAAGTCACCCGGGCATCTTTGCAACTGGACAAACGGGTCTTCGAACTGCGTCTGTACAGCGACATGCTCTTGACTTTCCATACTGCCGAAGAGCGACGCAAGCTTGAACATCAGCTTCAGCACACCTGGAACGAACTGAACAAACATCTGGCCATCATTCTGGACCGTTTTCTGGGAGATATGGATCAGGTCATTGAAACACAAACGTTGCTGGAAACCTGGTGGCATCTGTTGCAACGGGAAATCGTGCTGATTCAGGAGCAACGCAACCAGGAGGTCATCACCCAACGGGCAACACCGGAATACCAAGGGCGCATTGAACAAATCAATCAGCATATTGCCTACGTCACACAGTTTGCCCACAACAAGGCCCGTGCGCTGAATCAGCATTATGAGACCACTTCACACGCTTATACGCAAACCCTGACTTTGCTGTTTCTGGCCACACTCCTGATCAGCCTGATCGTGACCGTCCTGGTCACCCACGCCATCACCCGGCCGATTCGCCAACTGACCCATTCCGTGAGCCGCCTGGCAGCCAAGGAGTTCACCACCGAGGTTCCGGGCACCGAACGTCAAGATGAATTCAGCTCCCTGGCCCGCTCCATCGAAGTGCTGCGTGAGATGGCCCGACATACGGATGAGGAGTTCTGGATCAAAAGTCAGGTCAACCACCTGTCGGTTGCCTTGCAACAGTGCCGGGATCTGCCCGCATTCGCCCATCAGGCGTTGCATCAGCTCACCCCCATGATGGAAGGGGTGCTGAGTGCCTGTTATCTTTTCAACAGCAAAAAGAAGTTTCTGGAGCTGTACGGCAGGTATGGCCTGGACGAGCAGGTCAAAACACGACGCACCCTGGAAATCGGCGAAGGTCTGGTGGGATTGTGTGCCCAAAAAGGTGAAATCATCCGGATTGCCCAGCTTCCGGAGGGATATCTTCACATCACCTCCACCTTGGGGAGCAGCACTCCTCACACGTTGCTGCTGGCACCCCTCATGTTTCAGGAACGGGTATTGGGTGTCGTGGAGCTGGCCGGACTCAAACCTTTCACCCCGCTGCATCTCACCCTGTTGGAAAACGTTCTGCCGATCATTGCCATCCATCTGGAGAGTCTCAACCGCCAGCAACAAACCCAAGAGCTTCTGGAAGAGTCTCTCCGGCAGGAACAAATGCTGCGCCGTTCCCAGGAGGAGCTGTTGGCACAAGGGGAAGAGCTGCGGGTCATCAACGAAGCCTTGCGCACCAACAGTGCCCTTCTCGAACAACAAACCATGGAGGGGAGCATTCCCTATTTGTCAACGAGCCTCAAACGAGGCTGACGTGACTGCGCTGCATAGTGGTTGAAAACCCGCTCGTAGGTTCCGTTGGCCACTGCGCACCTGACCCGAAGCATGCTGT
>JAANAU010000067.1 GCA_011089965.1 Magnetococcales bacterium | reverse complement strand
ATTTGCGGTCAAACGTAACGCCCCCCGCTGGATCGCCAAACTGCGTCAGTTCGGTCTGCTGCCTGCGGCGGCCTGAACTAAATTTCAATCCTGTCTGCGGCATCGTCTTTCTGAGGTAAAATAGTGGTTTATTGTCTTCTGTTCAGCACTCTTTCACGGTAAAAACTACTAAGTTGAAACATACCTTCAGCATTTTTCTGTTGTGATGCCTTCTGCAACCACTTGATGGCTTCTTGATCATTTTTGGCAACCCCATTGCCCTGATGATACATTCTCCCGACCAATGCCTGAGCTGTGGCATCTCCCTGTTCAGCCAAAGGCAAAAGCTTCTGGAAGGCTATCGTGAAGCTGAAATTGTCGAATGCCCAAACACCATCTTCAAGATCATCGGCTGCAACGATTTCACTGCGAACAAGAAGCGTCAGAACCAACAAGACAATCCAAAGATTTTTCAGTATTGGATTTCTATCATGCATCACAATCATCCTTTCCCCCTGGATGGTCAGCAAAGCTGAATGGACGAGTAGAGACGCTTCAATGTGATCTTCGCATCCTGAGCTGTGAACTGCCTCACCAAACAACCTTTGATTCACAACACAAAATCCAAAGAGGGATTCAACTCCGCTCCAGCTTCTCCTTCAACACCCCATTGACCACGCCTGGATTGGCCTTGCCGCGCATCGCCTTCATGATCTCACCCACAAAAAAACCCAACAACTGACTCTTGCCAGCCCGATACTGGGCAATCTTGTCCGGATGGGCGACCAATACCCGCTCCACTTCCGCCTCAATCGCCCCCTGGTCAGAAACCTGTACCAACCCCTGCTCTGCCACAATCCGGGCCGGATCTCCACCCCCCTCCCACATGTGACCAAACACAGTCTTGGCGATCTTGCCGGAAATGACCCCGTCATGCATCATCCGCAACAAACGCCCCAAAGAGGCCGCCACCACCGGAGAATCCCCGATTTCCTGACCTGCACGGTTCAAACGCCCCAACAACTCCACCATCACCCAGTTGGCCACCCCCTTGGGATCGGCTGGCTGGGCTGCCTGCACCGCAGCCTCGAAATAATCCGCCATCTCCCGCTCCGCCGTCAAAACCCCGGCATCGTAGTCACTCAACCCGTAATCTTTCTGAAATCGCGCAAATTTTTCATCCGGCAACTCCGGCATGCGCGCCCGAATGGCCGCAATCCGCTCCGGCACAATCACCACCGGCGGCAAATCCGGCTCCGGAAAATACCGGTAATCATGCGCCTCCTCCTTGCCACGCATGGTACGGGTGTGGTTCTGGTTGGCATCCCACAACCGGGTCTCCTGCACCACAGCCTCGCCGCACTCCACCAGATCGATCTGACGCTCCACCTCATAGTCAATGGCCCGCATCACATTGCGAATCGAATTGAGATTCTTGATCTCAGCCCGCGTACCCAAACGATGCTCACCCAAAGGCCGGATCGAAACATTGGCATCACAACGAAACGACCCCTCCTCCATGTTGCCGTCACACACCCCGAGATGACGCACCAATCCGCGCAACTTCTTCAAAAACACCCCGGTCTCAACTGCCGAACGCAAATCCGGCTCGGTGACGATCTCCAACAACGGCGTACCGGTGCGATTCAAATCCACCCAGGAAGCCCCTTGAATCCCTTCATGCAGATTCTTGCCCGCATCCACTTCCATATGGGCACGGGTGATGCCGATGCGCCGCCGCACACCCCCTTCGAGTTCAATCATCAGATGACCCCGCTCGATGATCGGCAGCTCAAACTGCGAAATCTGATACCCTGCCGGCAGATCCGGATAGAAATAATTCTTGCGGGCAAATTCGTTGCGCGCCCGGATCTCCCCATGCAGCGCCAGCCCGGTCATGATGGCCATCTCCAATACCGCCTGATTGAGTACGGGCAACACCCCGGGAAAGGCCGCACACACCGGACAGATCTGGGTGTTCGGTGCTGCCCCGAACCGGTTGGGACAACCGCAAAAAATCTTGGAACGGGTGGCCAACTGGGTATGAATCTCCAACCCGATCACGGTTTCATAACGAACTGGGGTAGTCATGATGCGCATCCCGGTACGGCCAGGTGCCAATCCGTGGCCTGTTGATAAACATGCCCGGCAGTGAGTATGGCGGACTCATCCAAAGGCCGTCCAATCAGTTGCATGCCAATGGGCAACCCGTGGGCATCACGGCCACACGGCAACGACAGGGCCGGCAATCCCGCCAGATTGACGTTGATCGTAAAAATGTCCGACAAATACATGCTGACCGGATCCTGATTCTTGGCCCCCAAAAGAAAAGCACTCTCGGGTGCAGTCGGCGTCAAAATGACCGACAACCTTTCCTCCTGAAACGCACGGGCAAAATCCTCGGCAATCAAACGCCGTACCCGTTGAGCCTTGCGATAGTAGGCATCATAATACCCGGAGGACAATACATAGGTTCCCAGCATGATGCGCCGCTTGACTTCCGCTCCAAACCCCTCTGCACGGGTGCGGGCATAGAGATCTTTCAGATCCTTGGGATGGGCACAACGATGCCCAAAACGGATCCCATCATAACGGGCCAGATTGGATGATGCCTCGGCAGGGGCAATGATGTAATAAGTGGGAATGGCGTGTTGGGTGTAAGGCAACGAAATCGGAACGATCTCTGCACCCAGCTCCCGGTAAACCGCCATGGCCGCCTCCAAAGCGGCACGCACATCGGGATGCAATCCGTTGCTCTGCACATACTCGGCAGGCAAGCCAATACGCCACCCCTGAATGGAACGGTCCAAAGCCCCCACATAATCAGGCACCGGCTGGTTGATGGCCGTGGAGTCCTTGGGGTCGTGACCTGCCATGACCTGCAACAGCCAGGCTGCATCCCGGATGTCGCGCGTCATGGGGCCAGCCTGATCCAAGGATGAGGCAAAGGCGATCATGCCAAAACGCGAAACCCGGCCATAGGTGGGTTTCAAACCCACGGTGCCCGTGAGGGCCGCTGGCTGACGAATCGATCCGCCGGTATCCGTGCCAATGGCTGCCACACACATCCGGGCGGCAACCGCTGCTGCCGACCCGCCGGATGAACCGCCAGGCGTGCGCGCCAAATCCCATGGATTGCGCACCGGTCCAAAACAGGAGGTCTCATTGGATGACCCCATGGCAAACTCATCCATGTTGGTCTTGCCCAGAATCACAGCACCCGCCTCCCGCAAACGGGCCGTCACCGTCGATTCATAAGGCGGCACGAACTGCTCCAGCATGCGCGAGGCACAAGTCGTCCGCAGCCCAGCCGTGCAAAAGAGATCCTTGATCGCCAGAGGAACCCCGGTCAATGGGGGTATACCTCCTCCCCCGGCTGCACGCACCTGATCCGCCTGCCGGGCTGCCTGCATGGCCCCTTCGGCATCGACGGTAATAAAGGCGTTGACCGTTGGATTGAGATCTGCAATACGCTGCAAGCAGGCCCCGGTCAACTCCTCACTGGAAATCTGACGCTGCTGCAAGGCTTCAACAGCCTGAACCAAGGTGGGAATGGATGCGTCCACGAGACAACGGTATCCTCGGCAATAGAGTCGATCACGACTATTCGATGATCTTGGGAACCCGGAAACAGCCGGCTTCCACATCCGGGGCATTGGCCAACAGCAACGCCCGTTGATCGGTGTTGACAACCTGATCCAAACGTTCCGGAATGGTCATCTCCACCGCATGCGACATCGGCTCCACCCCGTCCGTGGGAATGGCACGCAACTGCTCCATCAACCCTAATATCCGCGCAATCTGCCCGGTATAGGCCGGCAACTCAGCTGACGAAATTTCCAAACGGGCCAAGGTGGCCACATGACGAATGGTATCTTCAGTAATGGACATGGGTGCGTGCGTTCTTCCGGAAACAGCAAGGAATCAGAAACGAAGGATTGAAATCAATATGCTAACATATGGCCAGCCGCCGTGACAAGGCGCTCTGCCCTCGATGCCAATGCGCACCTCAACTCCGGGATCGCGCATAGGGCATTTCGGTGCGCAGACGGTAATCGATCAAAGGGCGTCCCATGGTAAAATGATACACGCTCTGAAACCGATCCGACCGCAAACCCAACAACTCGTGAAACAGATCATCCAAAAAACAACCGATACCCGTTCCCCGGTGTCCGGCAGCCTCGGCCTCCAGATAAAGGGTTTGACCAATGGCACCCGCCTCCCAGTACAGCTGACGATACAACCAGGGGGCCGCAGGCAACTCCTCTGGAAAAGCGGCCAGCATGCCCAGGGTCAACACCCCATCGGCGGCGATCTCCTGCTGACACGAGAGCCGGTACGCCTGCTCCTGCAACTCTCCCTCACGCAACAGATAGAAGGGCAGATGCATCGGTGCCTCTGGCACCCTCTGCCACAAAAAATCCGGATCCAAATCTGCCTGCAACTCAACCAAACGTTCCGGAGTGCGCACCAGAACATACAAACCAGCCGCCAACCCGACAACCCGATGCACCATGACCACCAAACAGACACGGGGATTCCAGGGCAAAAGATCCCAAGGGGGTTGTCCAAATCGTGGCAAAGTGGCATCGAGAATCCGCCACAAAGCGGTCTGCCCCAGAGTGGCCTGTGGATCAAACCGCTGGGCACTGCGCCGCTGACGAATCAAATCCGCACCCTTCACCTCCCGACACCTGATCAGATCCGGCCATGACCCGCCATAAAAACGTTCATTCTCCACCAGCCAGGGTTGTCGGGTCACCTCTGCCATCTCATCGACCAACGGCCACTCCACACCATGATCCCGACTCAGTCGATTGGGCGTACCCAGCCACGGCCCCTGTCCAGCCAACTCGATCACACTGGCCAGCTTCGGCGTGATCGAAGTCCACTCCCCATCCAATGGCCCGACTTGCATCAAAAGATCCGCATGCTCGCGTTCGGCGTCCAGACGCTCAAACCGCACCCCGCTCGGAGCAACCCCCAACAAACGCCCCACATCTTTGGTGGCCGGAGCCAGCAACAACCGCACCCGCCAACCCAGACAGGCCGCCGCATAACGCACAGCAGCCATGGCATGCCCCACATCCAGTTGACAATAACGATAAGCCCGATCCCCGTATTTCCACGCCTCACGCCAATGCACCGATGTCAAGCCCAGCACAAAATGACCGGTGGGAAACAGTCCATCCCACGCCGTCCGTTCCTGAGAGACCAATAAACGCCGTTGCTCCAATACATGATCTTGACTGCAATAATGATGAACTCCACCCTCCAGACCATCCCCATGCAGTGTGGGCACAACCACATACCCCTCTGTGGGATGCAGATTGCCGCTGGATGGATTGCACCGCAACGCCCAACGCGACTCTCCATACACCTTCCAGGCCGACAATCCCAATGACAACTCCAACAAGGCCGCCACCCCCTCCAGGGTCAAAGGCCAACTCTGCCCCTCCCCTTCAGGCAACCCATACAGATCATGAAACAGCACTCCCAAACGATCTGCCACCAACGGCAAAACCGTCCGGTGCGCGCCGGCATAACTCCGGAACGGATCCGGTTGATTGGCCCAGTCAAGCTGTCCGGGACCAGGAGCATAACGATCCGGACGGTGTTTGCTGTGGTCGTGATAAAACCCAACCCGTTGTCTCATGCGCATCTGGCCGTTCATATCCCACACTCCCGTCAACCTGTTGGCTCGAACGGACAGAGTATGCGGCGCTCACCCTGCTGGCAAGCAAAAAATCCGTTACTTGTCTGCGACTTATTAACAATTTGCCGACTTTGCCAATTCACCCTTGCTTTTCTGAACCATTGGAGTAAAATGAGTTATAAATCATCTATTTATAAACGTTCATTCCAAAGAGGCGCGCATGAATAGAGTCATCCTGTTCATCCTGATGGCTGGCCTGACAGGCATCGTGCATGCCGATCCCAAAATGCACTCTGAGGAAGCTTTTGTGGATGCCCGTCTGCGTGATGAGGATCTGACCCAATCGGGTTTTGCTGCTCTGATGAACGTGATGGATGAAGCGACACAGATTGCCACCAAAACCAAACTGAATGCGGATTTTGTACCCGGCATGGTGACGGTTTTGTATGGCCAGGATCTGGAGGCCAAGGGGATCAACCATGTCCATGAGGCGCTGGAACTGGTGGCCGGAGTGCATGGTTCGTTTGCCAATCCGGTGGTACGCGGTGTGGACAAATGGGCTTCAGGCAAGGTCAAATTCCTCTTGAACGGCACTCCGATCAACCATGCCGTGACTGCCGATCCCACCCCCCCCATGTATCTGCCCGTCCAGCTGATCGACCGCATCGAAATCATGCGCGGTCCAGGCAGTGCCGTTTATGGAGAGTATGCCTTTCTGGGGGTGATCAACATCATCACCCGTTCCGAAGGGTCACGGATCTACTCCCATTATGGCAGTTACGGCACCTATGCCGGAGGCGGCTTTCTCACCCATTCCAATCCCGAATCCGACATCACGTTTCGAGCCCATCTGTCTGGTTTCACAACCGCAGGTGAGCGCGTGACCAGTGGCGAAGATATTTTGTACACCCCGGCCTTCAATCAGCCAGACATCTCGTATGCCCCTGGTCCGTCCAGCAATCGCACCCGACAACGCACAGCCCTGCTCTCCTGGAACCATCCCCTCTGGTCATTGGAGGCCCGTTATCTGGATTCAGGCACTGGCGATGGATTTGGCATCACCGACGCCTTGCCACCTCCGGACAATCGTCTGATCTGGCAGGAAGGGATGTGGGGCATCAAAGGGGTCCGCCATCTGAAATTGTGGCCCAATCTGGACAGTTCTCTTTATCTTGGCTGGTCCGAATACACCATGGACATGGACCGTCTGACCTTCTTTCCCCCGGGCAATGCCCGGGTGCCCTTTGGCTTTGTCTCCATCGATCCAATCACGAATGGATTCTTGTTTCATCCAGATGGTGTCGTGGGCAGCAATCATGCGCGCGAACGGCGCCTGGAAGGTGGATTGGAAACCCTCTGGAACGGGCTGGAGCAGCACCAGATGCGCATGAGTCTGGAGTGGGCCTCCATGAAGCTGCTCAACACCTGGACCGAAGCCAACGTCAATCCCCTGACCCTGGAACCGACCCCATGGCATCGGACCCCCAGCCAGCAAAGCTGGATCCAGGAGGGTGTAACCCGTTCGGTGGTCGGACTGGTCATGCAGGATCAGTGGAGCCTGTCCGAACCGTTGGACCTCACTTATGGCGTCCGTTTTGACCATTACGACGATGTGGGCATGGCCATGGCCCCGCGCATCGGCCTGGTGTATCGTCTGACCCAGAACCACATTCTCAAAGCCCAATATGGCCGTGCTTTCCGTCCTCCCACCTTCATGGAGATGTACTCCCGCAATTTTGTCATCTCCGGCAATCCGGAGATGCGGCCAGAGACCATCAACTCTCATGAGATCGGATACATCTATCGGGAGCCGGAACTGGTCTTCCGGGCCACGCTGTTTCACGCGCATCTGAACAATCTGATCTCAGGCGATCCATCCACCGGAAAGTTTGAAAATTTTCCAGGAGCTGACCTCCAGGGTGTGGAGTTGGAAGGCGAATATGCCCTCAACGAATACATGAAATTGACCGCCAATCTGTCGCATGTCGCAACAGAGGATCTGCTCACTGGACAAGAACTGGAATACAGTGCCAACTGGTTGGGCAATGTCGGTCTGCTGTTGCAACCCTGGTCTGATTACACCTGGTCCCTGCGTTATCGGTATATCGGCCCGCGCAATCGTGCCCCTGGTGATACCAGAAACGAGCTGGCAGCAAACCACACGGTCCATCTGACGGCAACCATTCAGGATTTCTGGGAAAAAAATCTGCAATTGCGCGCATCGGTGGACAATCTTTTCAATACGGCTGTGGTTGAACCAGCAGGAGCCAATCTGCCTCTCGATTATCCCCGTCCAGGCCGCACATGGGGATTGACGCTCTCCTATCACTACTGACCAGCAAAAAACCGGCTTAACACCAGCTCACGCCACTCCCCCCCAACCCGCAGTAGCCGCGCGGATTTTTGGCCAGATATTGTTGATGATACCCCTCGGCATAGTAGAATTCCGGAGCCGATAAAATCTCGGTGGTGATCGCCCCATATCCGGCCCGGGTCAAACAGGCCTGATAACGATCCCGTGAAATCAAAGCCTGTTGATACTGCTCCTCTGAGCCGGTATAGATGCCGGAACGGTATTGGGGGCCGATATCATGGCCCTGACGCATGCCTTGTGTGGGGTCATGACCTTCCCAAAAAAGTACCAACAGACGCCCATAATCGATCTGTTCCGGGTCAAACACCACCCGTACCACTTCATTGTGTCCGGTCAAGCCGCTACAGACCTGTTCATAGCTGGGATGGGGCCAGTGACCGGCGGCATAACCCACCGCTGTCACATACACGCCCGGCTGCTGCCAAAAAAGTCGCTCCGCCCCCCAGAAACAACCCATGCCAAACATGGCCACCTCCATGCCAACCGGGTAAGGGGGCAGCAAAGAACTTTTGAGCACACAATGACACTCTGTTGCAAACCTGGTTGAACTGGCCAATTCTTGTTCACTCCCGCCTGTATGGCCGCCAAATCCTGCAAGACAAACAAAAAAAAAGCCGGTGGACACAAATGGTCTCACCGGCTTTCTCTGACAGGACGCACTGGCCCTGAACTCGTTTGGATTTCTTGGTTGCGGGAGAAGGATTTGAACCTCCGGCCTTCGGGTTATGAGCCCGACGAGCTACCTGACTGCTCCATCCCGCGTCAAGATAAGAAAAAAAACTTCCTGGCAGTGTCCTACTTTCCCGCGTCTTGAGACGAAGTATCATCGGCGCAAAGGAGCTTAACTGCCGAGTTCGGAATGGGATCGGGTGTTGCCTCCTCGCCATCGCCACCAGGAAGATCCGTGAATTTTGGTGGTCACTGGGCCTTTGACAACTGAAGGGAACAGGCATGTAAGTTCGAGGAACATGTCGAAGAGAGCAAGAAAAGCCATTGGACCGATTAGTACTGGTAAGCTACGTGCGTTACCGCACTTGCACACCCAGCCTATCAACGTGGTGGTCTTCCACGGGTCTCGTTGGGAGAACTCATCTTGAGGCGGGTTTCCCGCTTAGATGCTTTCAGCGGTTATCCCTTCCATGCGTGGCTACCCGGCACTGCCCTTGGCAGGACAACCGGCACACTAGAGGCATGTCCACTCCGGTCCTCTCGTACTAGGAGCAGCCCCTCTCAATTCTCCAAACGCCCACGGCAGATAGGGACCGAACTGTCTCACGACGTTCTGAACCCAGCTCGCGTACCGCTTTAAATGGC
>JAANAU010000031.1 GCA_011089965.1 Magnetococcales bacterium | reverse complement strand
TGCTCAGGCTCTGCCGATACAGGTGGCGCAGGCTCTGCCGACACGGGTGGCTCAGGCTCTGCCGACACAGGTGGCTCAGGCTCGGCCGACACGGGTGGCTCAGGCTCGGCCGACACGGGTGGCTCAGGCTCTGCCGATACAGGTGGCTCAGGCTCGGCCGATACGGGTGGCTCAGGCTCGGCCGACACAGGTGGCTCAGGCTCGGCCGACACGGGCGTTTCCGCCTCTGCCGACACGGGTGGTGCTGTCGATACGGGAGGTTCTGGCGGGATTGTCGTCAGAGTCTCAAGCTCTGCTGCCTCTGAAATCTCAGGCTCACGGGTTGCCAGAGTCTCAGGTTGACCGGATGTCGGCGTCTCAGGCCCTGGCCCTGGCCCTGGCCCTGGCCCTGGCCCTGGCCCTGGCCCTGGCCCTGGCCCTGGCCCTGGCCCCGTCGCAACCGGAAATCCAGATGCTCCTTCTGTCGAACTCTCCGCAACCAAAGCACCTGAAGGAAACGACATCGGCTCCTGGTTCACAACTTCAAAGGAGGTCGTGGTCTCCGGAGAAACCGTGGCCGGTTCATATGCCCGATCTTCAAGGGGTGCCTCCCTGGCATCGTCGCCAGGAACATCCCGGCCAGACGTGTGATCCTCTCCGACCCTGATCGCACCCGAAGCCGGCAGCAACTCGCCCATGTCATCGTCTGATCCAAGGGTGGATCGCCCGGCCTGTGTCATGCTCTCAACAAACGCCAAATGGGCAACCTGGCCGCCATCCGTCCCGAATTCATCCACCAACGCAGCAACGCGCTCCTGCTCACGAGCCTGGAGATCAGCCTGATCGGTATTCAGCAACACCGTCATCTGATCCAGCTCTTCCTTGGCCATGACATTTATTGAATGGGTTTTATCCATCTGTCTCCACCTTCAGCAAGACCGATCAACAACGCTTCATCGCTCCATCAAGGCTTCCCTGGCCGAGGCAAAAATCGGTTTCAACAGATATTGCATCACCGTCTTGCTGCCCGTGGTGATTTCCGCCTGAAGCGTTTGACCCGGCGTAATGGGATTCTCCCCGGGACGACTCCCGACATATTCCTGAGCCAACCTGACCCACCCCTGAAAATAGGGCGCGCCCTTTTCATCCAACAGGGAGCTGGGAGAGATCTCTTCCACCTCCCCCAATACACCGCCATATCTGGAAAAATCATAGGTGGTAAACTTGATCAACGCCTTCTGTCCCACGCGCACATGGCCAATGTCCCGGGGAGAAATTCTGACCTGAGCCTGAAGACGGCGTTGTCCCGGCACAATGGACAACACCGTGTCACCACTGGCGACCACCTCGCCAACAGCATGCTTGCTCAATCCATGGACATATCCCTCGACAGGCGCTCGCAGCTCCAGGTGGGCCAGGTTATCCTCAAGGCGACGCAAGATCTCCTCATTCTCCCCCAGTTCCCGATTGACCATTGCCAATTCATCCAGCCACTTGCCGAGGGCGATCTTTTCTTGCTCCCGCGCATGATTCTCCAGCCCTGCGATACGCTCGGTCAGTTTGTTGCGCTGAAACGGCAACCGGGCCAATTCACCTTCAATTTCCGTTTGCCGACGTTTGATGGCCAAATAGACCGTTCGTGAATTCAACCCCTTGTCCATCAGGTCAGTACGCATTTTCAGCTCTTCGGTCACCAGCTCCAACTGACGGCGCAGGTAGGTTTCCTGGGTCAGGTTTTCCTCCCGTTCGGCCTGGGTCTGACGGATCTCGTTGGTCACAGCCTGGCTGGCCGCTTCCCGGGCATCGGCCAGTTGACGCCACAGACGCTGTTCGCTGCCCACCACATCCACCTTGGGATTCAAGGAATCAAAATTGGGTTCCCCACCGTCCACCAGAGCCAACAGGCGCAGCTTCCGCGCCAACAATCCCTCCCGTTTTCCCTTGACCTGCTCCACCTGGGATTGAAACGATAAAGAATCAAGCCGCAACAATACCTGTTCTTCCTTCACCCGTTCCCCATCCTGGACCAGAATTTCCCGGACCACGCCACCCCCCAGATGTTGAATCTTCTGAAGCTGACCAGAAGGAACGATCTCCCCCCCTGCCCGGGACACCTCATCCACAGAGGTCAGCGTGGCCCACAGGACAAACAGAAACACCACCAGCAGACCAAACCAGATGATCATGCGGATGATCAACGGACTGCCCGTTTCCTGCAACAACACCGATTTGGCCAGATGCCGAGTCGAACGCTCCCCCAGCAGCGTGGTTGAAGTACCCATACGTGTTATACTCCTCTCCCCCATCCCATGATTCCGGCCACCTCAGGCAACACCTTGCCGGTTGGTCCCCAGGCCCGCACCCGGCTTTTGTCCAACCACAACACCTCATCCGCCAGTTGCCCGAATTCCGGATGATTGGAAGCGATGATCATGGTGGCATTCCCCTTGATTTTCTTCAAAGTTTCCAGAAGATGAGCCAACTCCTCCCCGGTCAGTCCCCGTTCCGGCTCGTCCAGCAACAACACTTTCCCAGGACGCACAAAGGCCCTGGCCAAAGCCAGTCGTCGCTGAAACGAGGCAGACAACTGCCCGATGTTGTGATCGCCAATGCGGGTTTCGATACCCTGTGGCAGCCTCTGGACCTCCTCGCGGATTCCCGCCCGCTCCAGGGCCTCCTCCAGACGCTCCATGGCTGCGGAGGGATCGGCAAAGCGCAGGTTCTGGATTATGGTCCCGTAAAACAGAGCGCTTTTCTGGGGAGCATAGGACACACCACGCCGCAACAACGAAGGATCCAGCTGACGAACGTTGAACCCATCCAGAAGCACCCGTCCGGCCTGAGGCTGATGCATGCCCAGAATCAACTTGAGCACAGTGGACTTGCCTGCTCCGTCATGGCCCATCAACAATAACGTCCTGCCCGGAACCACCTTGAACGAAACCCCCAACAAAGCCGGGTTGGATTCGCTGGTATAACGCAGGGAAACCTGGGAAAACTCAACCGTTCCCTCGTACTCCCGGGAGATGTCCAGGGCAGCCTCCAGATCCCTTTCCATGGGGAGATTCATCAACCGGTCCAACTGCCCAATGCTTTTTTTGATCTTGTCCAACTGGGTGATGACCCCGAATCCGGTACGCATCGGGGTCAGGATGCGCCACACCAACATCATGGAGGCCATCAGCCCGCCTGCGCTCAACTGGTTGGCCACCACCGACATCACCCCAAAGGCCAAAGTTGCCATCCCGGCCAGAGTCACAACGGTTTGAGAGATGCCATTGACCAGACTGGTCATGTTCGCTGCCTGAAAACTGCTCACGGCTGACTCGGCAGAGAGCGCCTCGTGACGCTTGCGCCAATAGCCCGACGACCCGGTCGATTTGATGGCCCGAAAATTGGTGAGGATCTCTACCAGGAATTGCCGTTTCGCCGAGGTGTGTTCCGCTGCCAGGGCATTGGTCCGCGCCACCCAGGGGTGGATCAGCACGCTGAAAACCAGCAGCAGCAATCCCCCCCCCAGAGGGATGTAGGCCAGGTTTCCGCCAATGGCAACAAGGGCCAGAAACAACAACAGGGTGAATGGCAACTCCAACAGGGCAATCAAGGCAGGTCCGGCAAAGAAATCCCGTACCGTTTCAAAATCGCGAATCCGGGAAACCTGTGCTCCCAGGGGGGCGCTTTCGGTGTAGGAAGGCGGCAGATAAAGAATGCGCCGAAAGATTTCCGTCCCGGCAACATGATTGATACGCACACTGATGAATCCGAACAGCCAGGAACGCAGAGAACGAAAAGCGAACTCCACCAAGAAAAACATCACCGCCCCCAGGATGAACCAATACAGAGAGTAGGACTCCCGACCGCTGAGCACCTGGTCATACAGGGTCATGGTGAACAAAGGGGCAATCATGGCCACCACACTCAGGAACAGGCTCACCAAAGCACCCCATCCCATGATGCCCACAAACCGTTCCATCAAGCGGCGAAACCATTGGGGTTGTTGATTCAGTGGCGACATCCCCCCCTTGCGAATGGGGGTGAATACAATCAATTCCCCGATGGTATCGTCCGCCGGTCGCTGCTGAAAGCCCCCCTCCTGGCCGTCAAAAACCAACAGATCCCCAGAGGCCCCGCTTTTCAGGATCACCATGGCTGGTGCAGACGGCGGGACGAACAGGCAGGGGAAAAGCCGGGGATCGATCCGATTCATAACGGTCGTCTCGGTCCGGGAGGTGAAATGCAAACTGGCCAAAATGTTCAACAGATCTGCCAGACCCATCTCATCCGGCTGATAAGGCAGAGCCTCCATCCATTGCATGCGTGTTCCCCGCCAACCAATGGCATCCAGCAGAGGGATCAGACAACGGGCTATGTCGCTGCGCGGATGGAAGAGTTCCCGGCTGCTCTTCATGGCTGCCCTCCCGCTTGTTCCAGGGCAAGATTGCGCCCCCTTCGCAACCGGCTCTCATTCTGCCTGATCATGACCTTTTCCAATGCGCTCGATCTGTTGGAAAGCACGATAATCCGCCTCATTGATGTGCTGAACCCACCACTGCACAATCCACAACCGGAATGTTTCGATCTCCTCCGGACGGTTCAGGTCGGAATGGTCGATCATGGTCCGCATGGTCGCCAGAAACTCCTGGTGCTGGTCGCGATGGATCTCGATTCCCCACAATCCATGCTCAACAAAATAATTTTCCTCTCGATGGAAATGGTCGCTGGAAAAACGCATCACCTCTTCCAGACCCCTGACCACGCCCGGATCCCGATCCACAAGCTGACGACAGGCCTTCAGGGTCACCTCGACAAGCTGCCGATGATCCGCATCCACCCACTCCAGGCCGCTGGGCTTGACCAGATTGGCAAGATCCTGATACTCCCTGGCACCCAGGATCATGGCCCCGGCCCACCGTTCGATGCGGAAGGTGTTGTAATCCACCTCGTTGATGTGATGCATCCACCAGGACAAAATCCTGGTCTTGATCTGGGAGGAAAAGACGATACGACCATTGGCCATGTCCGCTTCCAGTTGTTGCACCATCTCCAGAAAACGCCGATGCTCCTGCTGCTGGCGTTCATAACCGGGAATGCCGTTTGTCCGGATGAACGCCTCTTCACCCTGAAAATGGGCCGCGGAAAACTCGTGCAGATGATGCAGAATGGCAATCCCCTGAGACTTGAGGGCAGGATCCAGATTGCCCCGTTGACAGGCCTCCACCACCTCATTGGCCTCCAGGGTCAGCATGATCAGATCCATATGTTCTTGATCCAATCTTTCCAAACCGGTCGATTTGATCAACTCCTCCAGGTTGTCCCAGGAGGTGGACACCCCAAGCAACCGGTCGGTCCAGTTCTCCAGCCGGAAGGAGGCATAATCGATCCGGTTGATGTGTTCAACCCACCAGTTCATGACCAGCTTTTTCACCTGCCGGGGATCGACCTTCTCTCCCTGACGAATGCGATCTTCCAGTTGTTGAACGGTCGTCAAAAAAACATGATGACTAGCAACCTGATCCTTTTGGTTTGGGATCTGGTAGCGGGCGATAAAATGTTCCTCATGACTGAAATGGGCCTCCGCATATTGACGGATGCGGTGGAGCAGAGTGGCGACAGGTTCCCGGGACTCTTCCGTGTGGCCGGCGCTTTGATACCGCTCAATCCACTCGTTCATCCGCAGGGTGAGAACCACCAGATCTTTGTGTTCCTGATCAAAGAGATGCAACCCGGTTGGTTTGATGACATCCGCCACATCCTGCCATTTGGCGGCATTGGTCAAAACCCTTTCCACCCAGTTTTCCAGGCAAAAGGTTTCATAGTCCACATGGTTGATATGATTCACCACCCATTGCAGCACTGCCATCTTCAGAGACAACGAAACCCACAACCGGCCTTCCTTGAAATCCCGCAGGTGACCATCCACCATGACCAGAAATGCTCTATGCTGCTCCTTCTGTCTGTCCAGATTGGGCAGGCCGTGCAACTGGATGAACCGTTCCTCCCACTCGAAATGGGCAGCGGTAATATCCCGCAAACGCTCCAGCAATACCGCTTCCCGGCGAATGGTATCCAGGTCGATGCTGTTATCCTCAAAGGCATCGATCAACCGGTTCAGCTCCAGGGCGCTTTCGATCAGACGACGATGATCGATGTCAATATGCTCCACCCCGGTCTGACGGACCACTTCCGAGATGTCCTTCCATGAACGGGCCGTTTGAATAATCCATCGGGTCCAGGACTCTTCTTTCATGGCCGTCTCTCCCCGACAAGCGCGGACGATTCCAGAGGCTCTGGAATCAAGGTGCCATTGTGCAGGGTATAACGTTGGTCACAGGCTTCGAGCAGAGCGAAATTATCCGTAAACAACACCAGGGTGGCACGGCCTTTCATGCGCAGAAAAAATTTCATAAAAACCTCCAGGCTGTCCTGATCCAGGGAGGCGTTGGCCTTGTCGAAGACAATCACCCGGGGACGCACCACAAAGGCCCGGGTCAGGGCAATGTGCTGCACCAGACCCATGGGCAGATTGGCGGCAGATTGAGCGGTGATCTCGGTTTCATAGCCTCTGGGCAGAGCGGCAATCTGCTCATCCAGATCGAACAGGGCCGCAGCGTCAAGGGCAGCCGCCCGGAGTTTGGGATTGAACATGCACAAATTGTCCAATATGGTGCCGGTAAACAAAACCCCATACTGGGGAAGATATTCGATGCGTCCTTGCAATTGTCGATGATCCCAAGCGGCAAGATCATAGTCGTCCAGAAACACACTGCCGGATGTGGGCTTGAGAATCCCCATCATCAAAAAAGAGAGTGTGGTCATCCCCATCGAACCCATGCAACGGATTCCCACCATGGCCATGGGGGGAACCTCCAGATTGACCCCGGCAATCACGAACGGGGCATCCTCACGATATTGAAAGCTGACTTGATTCAAACGCAAAGCACCCCGGATGTCCGGGGGAAAAGGGAGGGCATCGGATGGGGTCTCAGTGGGCAGAGCTGCCAATTCCGCCACCTGCTTGCGGGCAATTTCCGCATCGGAGAGTCGCAACCAGTAGCCCGCCGCCTGTTGAATCGGTTGCATGACCCGACCGCCCAGCGTGGTGGCAGCGGTCAAAACACCCAGAGTCATGGTGCCGTTCATGACGCTTTCACCTCCGGCCCCGATCATGGCAAAAGTCATGACCTGACTGAAGAATGCTCCGGCATTGACCGGCAAGGCGCTCCACAAACTCACGTTCATGTTGCTTTCCGCCGCAGTCGCCTGCAATCGCTCGTAACGACGCAACATCTGCTCTTCCATGGCCTGTGACTTCACCAGGTGAATGCCGGAGAGCATTTCGATCAAAAAATTGTAACGACGATCATTGATGGCCACCTGTTCCGAACGATAGCGGGCAAAATTGCGCCGGAACACATGAAAAAAAACTCCAAACAGAATCAGCACCACGAAACAGGCCAACAGTAACCGTCCATCGAGAATGCCGATGACCAGGAGATACAACAAAACAAAAGGAACATCCAGAAAAATCTGAAAAATCTGCCCCCCATAGAGTGACCGCAAAGTATCAAGGGCTTGCAGTCGTTCCAAATGGACCCCCACCCCATGACGTTCAAAGATCGGCAGAGGCGCATCCAGAATCTTGTCCACGGCCTCGCAACCAGCCAGATGTTCAAATCGGGTTGCCATCCAACCGCTGATGTAGGATCTGACCAGGCGTAACAGATTTTCCAGGATGATGGCCACCACGCATCCCCCGACCAGCACTCCCAAGGTCGGCAAACTGGCATTGGGAATGATGCGATCATAGACCTGGATGAGGACGAGGGGTAAAGCCAGAGAGAGGAGGTTGATGGCCAAAGAGGCAGAGAATAAATCCGCAACCCATGACGGATAACCCGGCAGGTTGCTGCGCAAAAAATTACCCCAAGAAGTTTTAGATGCCACCCATGAAAGCAACATATGTTTTTCCCGGAATCATCATTTTATTGGCAATCCGTCATGCTAACGCACATTCACCTCGACCATGACAGGATCTCGTTCCATGAAACCAATCCATTCATATCAACAATAACGCAACCCGTTTGCAAAAGGCAAGTCCCACTTTTGGATATCAGAAGCTGTTTGGTGATTCTTGGAGGATCCGCAGAGAGTCCATACACCATCATCAGGGATCCAGGGGGGTTACCCCCCTGGTGGGATCCAAGGGCAACGCCCTTGGTGGGGTTTGGGGCAACGCCCCAACAAAACAAATTCCACATTCCAAAATGGTTTTGGTTTAAACATGAAAAATCGAAAACCCTGGGAGATGAATCCCCCAGACCCCCTCTTTTTTTTCAATCATTTGATGCTCGCCTGCTCAACGGGTCAACGTGAGCGTGACCCCGCCACGAGCCGCCACCCACTCCACCAATGACTTGGAACCCGTGGTCACAAGATACCGATTGTCCGGCATCCCGCTCATCAGATGATCCAACAATGACTGCACACCCACTCCATCCACCATGACCAGCAACGGCGTGTGACGGGTGGCATGCCAAATCTGAAACAACAAACCAACCAAATCCCGCTGACCAAAACTCAATGCATCAAACGGCATGGATCCCTGCACAGAACCCGACTTGACCCACAACTCCAAAGCATGCCCTGGCCGGCTGCGCACCGCATCCAGCACATATCCGGTATGCTTCAACAATAACGCATCCAACTGCTGCACCGCATCGCGCGCCTCCAAAGGATCCAGTTCGGCAAACTGCCCGGTGCTGCCCAACAACGCACGCAACGCCAAACGCTTGAACCGATCCACCCCTGGAGCAGCTTCACCGTCCGCCATCACGGCACCCAAAGAGACCGCCCCCGGAATCATCCGTCGCGCCGCCGGAACATACAAACAATCCCCAATCCATAACGGCGCTTCCGCCTCGAACACACAACCCGGATGAGCCAATCCCGCCGACTCCTGCCACAACCGGGCCAAAGGCTCCACATCCCCCTCCAGACTCCACCCACCGGTACGCTGCACAACCAAACCCACCGCATACGTCTGCTCTTTGACCTGCACCACCCCGTTGATCCGCGCCTGCCGACACCCCAAACGAATCAACCGGTCTGACCAGACCATCTCTTGCAACGACGACAACTCCCGATGACGTGTCACCGCCCATACCAACATCAACAACGCCTCCAACACCGCACTCTTGCCAGAACCGCTTGCGCCAGCCACCACCATCCAAGGGATACGTTCCGCCGACCAATCCAAGGTCAACGCCTCGATCCCCCGGAAATCACGCACCACCAACGAACGCCAACGCACCGCCTGCTCCACCCGCAGTTGCCGACGCAGCGTGCGACAGTCACGCCGCGCCTGAACCGCTTCAACATCGCGCCGTTCGGCCAGATGAATCTGACCGGACAACTCCAACACATCGGCCTCACCCGCCCGATCCCCCAATTGCTGAAAACGGGAACGGGCCAACCCAGCATAGGTTTCGGCATCGCGCGGATGACCTGTACGCAAGGAGATCACCCCCAACTCCCGCAACACCTCTGCCTCACCCTGAGACTCTTCGCACTGCTGCAACAACGGCAAAGCCCCCAGAAAATGCTCCTTGGCCGCCTCATGACGCCAGGCGCGCATGGCCGCCCGCCCCAACGCCACCAACAGCCGGGCCTCGGACAGAGACTCCCCATCCCGACGCGCCAAAGAAAGCGCCTCCAACCACACCTGCTCGGCCTCTTCCCAACGGGATTGCCGACCATGCAACGCTCCCAACGCCTGCAAAATGGTCAACTCATGGTTGAGACACAAACGGCGCGCCAGTTGCAGGGCTGCCTGATACCCGCGCTCCGCCTCCTCCAAACGGGCACATTGACCATACAAATCACTCAATTCCAACAGAACTTCGGTTTCCCACACCCGATTCCCCAGCCGACGACTCTCGGCCAAAAGCACCTGATACCCCTGTTCCGCCTCCTCCCAGCGCCCCAGACGATGATACAAATCGGCCAACAAGCCATGGGCATCGATCTCTGCCTGCCGACTCACTCCCTGGGCAACCGACAGCGCCCCCTGGGCCACAGCCAACACCTCCGGCATCACCTCCTGCTGCCCATGGACCAGCCGGATCCAATCCCTGACCAGCCTGACCAGATCCTCGGCCATGGATGGGGTCACCCTGCCCGCACCTGAACTCTGCATCCAACGGGTCCATACCAGAACCAGCTCCTCATCCGCCCGCACCAGGGCCTGACCACAGGCCACATCCTCCAAACCCTTGGCCTGCTGAAAACGCCTCACGCACTGATTCAGCAGTGGCTGCAACCATGCCGACTCCAGCAATTCCCCCTGTCCCCGGACCAATGCACGCCCGGATTCCGTCACCATCAGACGCTCTCCATCTGCAACCAGCCTCACCCAACAGTTTCGCAACAACGCCAGAATCGCCAGCTCCCCGACCTCTCCCAATACCGGCAGCAACACCCCCACCGGGAGACCCTGCCGGAACAGATCCAACACCCCCAACCAGGCCAAGGCCACCGGATCCACATCCGGCCAGCTCTCCTCCGGTTCCGACCCCTCGTGGACGTGAAAAACCTCCGGAATGAGCAACCGGGCACCATAATCCTCTGCATAACGGGCAAACGAACGCACTGCCCCCGGCCCAGGCCGGGCATGACACACCAGAGCCAACCCGGCCAGCTCCTCCCGGCCATGCACCCGGGCCACTGCCACCAACGGATCCCCGTGGCTGCGCGCCAGTTCCTGCAAAAAGGCGGCTGCCAAACGCGGTCCGCTCTCCACGGCCACACTGCCCGCCACATGGATCACCATGGCCAGATCCCCGCCATCGGGTGCCAACAGTGTACGCACGAGCACAGGATCCACAGGCCGCAACTGACTGGCAGATCCGGTCCATGCAAGCAACAACCCGGTTTGCGCTGCACGCAGTGCACCCTGGAGATCCTCGGAATCCAGCACCTCACCGGCATCATTGGGAAAGGATTTGCTCTCCTGATGGAGCAGCATGGCACCACCCGCGCCTTTGGCATGAGCCAGCAGCGTCACCACCTGCAACGGTTGTCTGGTTTCACAGTAATTCCAAAGGGTTTCAGAGGTGGCAGTGGCGCACGGCTCAACCGCCACCATCTCCAACAGCGTGGCCGACTGCCGGATGGTGAGCAAATGGGCATCGATCACCAGTGGCGGCAACCGATCTGCGGCGGCCTTGCCGGGATTGGCCCAGATCATTCCCAGCCTGTCCCCCGATTCCAGACGCAGCTCGTTCGAAGACAGACCGGTACAGGTGCGCACCAGCACAGAGAGGCCATCCCGAAACCAGAATCCCGTCTCATCGGCCAGCCACTCATAGGGCAATGCGTCCCAGGCCGACGCATGATCCGGCAGGATCAGATCGAGCCGCAAAGGGAGTTGTGCAGCAGCACATTGCCGGACACTCTCCTGCCAGGCGGTCAACACCGGACCGACCAGCAAACGGGCAGCCAGCACACGGCCCATCTCGATGCGCTCTTCCATCACGGCCAGCTCGGCCACCAACGCCCCCGGCTCCCAGGTCACAACCACCGGCATGGAGATGCGCTGACAGAACCGATCCACCAGAGAGATCTCCCAACGCTGCTCTGCCAACGCGGCAATCCGCAACGCCACAACATAATGGTCACATGGTTTTATGTTCATGGCCGCTTCCTGAGTTGAGGATCAATCCACCAGTCGCCGGATTTCATCCGGTGTCAGGGCATGATTATAGAGGGTCAGATCATCGACCGCTCCCACAAAGTTGGCACTGCTCACCACCGGATTGGAGCCGATCCACACCCGATTGCCGTTGTTCACGCTCTGAGTGGAGATCGGGGTCTCGATATCCAAAACCCCATTGATATAAATCTGCAATCTGGAGGCTGTGGCCACACAGGTCACATGGACCCATTGACCGGCCTGCAAAGGCCGGGAGGTGGTATCCAGCATGACGTCCCCTGCCGATTGCCAGTGAAAACGCACATTGCGGGTATCCCCATGCTTGGCCCCGCACGACCACCCTTTGCGTCCCCAACCCCCGCCATTGCTGGCCCAGACGCGGGTCGGCGTTTCACTGCCCGCCAGATCCGACTGCACCCAGGCGGCAATGGTGGCGGTATTGGTCAATTCCGTTGCCTGAGAATAACCGGTATCGATCCAATGCCCGGTCGAGGCAAAACGATACGCCTGATTGGCAGCCCCGATGCGATCTGTGGTCAGGGTCGCTCCATTGACCGTGCCATGACGCCCCTGACCGCTTTCATCACGGGCATGGCCCGCAAACGGATAATACCCCACCAATCCGGTTGGCGTCACCGACAGCAGGGTGATCTCCACCGTGGCCACCTCCGAAAGAACACGGCCATCACTCACCTGAAACGTGAAGCGATCCGTACCACTGGCATTCACGTTTGGTTGATACCGGTAAGCGCCGGTGGCCGGATTATCCAGGGTCACCACACCCTGAGCGCCGTTGGAGAGCAGAGTATAGGTCAACCCGTCTCCATCGGCGTCACTCCCCGCCAACTGACCGTTCGTCACCGCCCCGGAAACAACCGTCAAAGTTCCGGAACTGGCCACCGGCGCGCGATTGGCTGGCACGATCATCACCGTGACCGTGGCCAGATTGGAATCAACCCGGCCATCGTTGGCCCGAAAGGTGAAACTGTCACTCCCCAACGCTCCGGCATTCGGAGTATAGGTGAAGGCCCCGGTGGCGGTATTGGTCAACACCACCCGTCCCCTGGCAGCCTGGGCGATGATCCGATAGGTCAAAGGGTGACGATCTGCATCGGTTGCGGTCAAGGTATCGGTGAACGGCTGACCCGCAATCACGGTCACGGCATCATGCACCGCCACCGGTGCCCGGTTGGCAAAAGTCAAGAGAAAGGTATCGTTGACCGCTCCTCCTGTGCCATCTCTGGCGGTGACCCGAATGGTCAACGTACTGGCATAGGCCGGAGGGGTGCCGGAAAAGGTCCGGGTACTGGCAGAAAAACGCAACCAGCTCGGCAAGGCCGACCCATTGGATTGACGCGCCGTGTAGGTCAACCGGTCGCCATCCCGATCCCGAAAGGTCAAAGATGAAAACTGAAAAGATTGACTGCTGCCACGCCGCCAGGCTTGATCGGCGATGGGCGTGCGCACGGCGGGCAGATCGTTGACATTCACCAGATTCAGCCCGAACGTACAAATCCCATACCCGTTGTGACCATCGTTGGCCGTGACCTTCAACGACAACTTGGCCTCGCCAGCAGGCGGATTGCCCGAAAAAGTCCGGGTCATGGCATGGAACACAAGCCAGGAGGGCAACGGCAAACCATCGGCCTGTCTGGCAGTATAGGTCAGATCATGCCAATCCGCATCCCGAAAGGTCAGAGCCGAAAATTGAAAACTCTGCGTCCCACTGCCGCTCCAGGTCTGATCCGAAATCGGCTGGACGCAGATCGGCATGGCTGCATCAACCTCACCACCAATCGATACCGCCAGCCACAACAAAATCATCAAAAAATTTTTGTACATTATCCCCTCCATGACCACGTCTGCACCGATAAATCCCACCACAGACTGTTCCGACATACCCTGTATAACAATAACTGACCCATAAAGCCATTCTTTCATGTCGGCCATGGGCACAAATGCAACACAAAGATCCGGTTGATCCGGATCCATGTTCCAGATACAGTAACACCAATGGATGCAACACAATGATCAGGCCAACAAACCAGGAACTCTGGCAGGAGAGGTGCCGTGGGCACAACCTATTGGCATCATCTGATTGGTGCCACCTTGAAAGAGCTGCTGGAACCGACAGGCATTGAAGTGCGCATGGAGGTTCCGGTCACCTCTGCTCCCCCCAAGGCTGACCTGATTCTGATCCGACGCCAGAAGGAGAGCTGGACCCCGGAACAGCGCCTGCTCCTGGCCGATGGATTGTGGAATCTGACCGCAGACCATGTGTTATTGGAGCTGAAAATCACCGAGAGCCTGAACGAAAAAACGCTCTCCTGGCTGACCCTGTATGACACACTGTTTCTGCGCCACAGTGGTCTGCCCCGGGAGCGTTTGCAAAGCGTGATTGTCAGTGCCATCACCCCGCAGCCCGATTTTTTGCAACGGTTCGCCTTTATGCCCAACGGCTTGGACGGGGTGTACACCAGCCAGCCGCTCTGGGGGGGCGCGTTGCATCTGATCCTGTTGAATGAACTGGCAGACACCCCCCACAATGCACCGCTCAAGTGCTTTGCCAGTCGTCAGGAAGAGAGAGGAAAGGCATTCAACACAATCCGACAGACCGGGTTGTTCCGACTCTCGGTCGCATTCGGTCAGACCATTGCCGGTTTATGGAGGTTACTCATGCACAACGCATTCAACATTCCCGAGATGGAAGGAATCACCCCGGCACAGGTGGCCCTGCTCGGACGCGAATGGCTGGATTTTCTGGTGGATACCACACCGGAACAAGAGCTGTTCGCCATTCCCAAACTCGAACACCTGCTGCTGCAAACACGACAGGAGGGACGACAGGAGGGACGACAGGAGGGAGAGCAGAAGGGGCGACAGGAGGGAGAACAGAAGGGACGACAGGAGGGAGAACAGAAGGGACGACAGGAGGGAGAGCAGAAGGGACGGCAAAAGGGACGACAGGAGGGAGAGCAGATCGGTGCGGCCAAAATTCTGTTGCATCTGTTGCACCAGCGATTTGGTGTCATCCCGGAGGCGATCCAGACCAAAATCATGCAGGCGGATGCAGCGTCACTGGAGAGCTTGAGTCTGCGCTTGATGGATGCGGCATCCTTGGATGCCCTGTTTGCAGAGCCGGTGTAACGGTTGAGCCATGCGGTTTGCCCAAGTCGTTCTCCCCATGCCCGGGAATACCCTGTTCACCTATGCGCTGCCGGACGGGATGACGATTGAAACCGGCTCAGTGGTTTTGGTTCCGGCTGGCAACACGCACCGGACCGGAGTGGTCTGGGAGGTGACCGACCAACCCGCCTGGCCGGAAGAACGCATCCGGGAAGTGGCCGCCACCCTGGGGGATCGTCCACTGCTGGGTGCGGATCTCATCCATCTGTTGGCCTGGATGGCCCGGTACTATCTGGTGCCTCTGGGTGTGGTGGTGGCTGCGGCACTGCCGGGAGAGATCGCCTTTCAACGCAAACGACGCCTCATCTGGGAACCCGCCAACCCATCCGCGGAACTCCCGGCCTCTTTGCTGCCGCTGGCTGCCCGTTTGCAGGCACGTCCGGGAGGACTGTCCGAAGAGACCCTGGCACGGGAGTTCGGCAGCCGGGAGTTGACCAACGGCATGCGCACCCTGCGTCAACGGGGCTGGATCCGCCTGGAAACCACCTGGCGGGCAACCCTGCCAACCGATAGCAGACCACCCACACCACCCACACCAACCCATACCCACCCTCCACCCATCCTCACGGCTGAACAGAACCACTGCGTCACCCACCTGCACCGGGCACTGACCCAACACACGTACGCCCCGTTCCTGTTGGAAGGGGTGACGGGCAGCGGCAAGACCGAAGTCTATATCCGCGCCATTGAACAGGCATTGGCCTTGGGACGCCAGGCATTGCTCCTGGTGCCGGAGATCGCCTTGACCTCGCAGATGGTGAGCCGCCTGCAAGCCCGTTTTTCCACCCGTCTGGCATTGCTGCACTCGGGTTTGAGTCGCGCCCAACGCCCGTTTGAATGGTGGCGGATCCATCGGGGCGAAGCCAGGGTGGCCGTTGGAGCGCGCAGCGCCCTGTTTGCTCCGTTTACCGAACTGGGGCTGGTGATCGTGGATGAAGAGCACGACCCATCCTACAAGCAGGAAGGGAGCCTCCCCTATCAGGCACGAGACATGGCCGCAGTCCGGGCCAGAGCGTGCGCTGCCGTCCTGCTGTTGGGCAGCGCCACCCCGTCGCTGGAGTCTTTGGCCAATGTGGCACGGGGCAAATATACCCATCTGCAACTCACCCAACGGGTGGGTGGTGGCCACCCTCCCCGTGTGGCCACCATCAATCTCACCCAGCCGGAACTGCGACGCGCCCTGGGACGGGATGGACTCATCTCCCCGCCCCTGGCCGCAGCCATGACCGCCACCCTGGAGCAGCAACGACAGATCTTGTTGTTTCTCAACCGGCGCGGCTTTGCCCCCTCTTTGCTCTGCTACCGGTGCGGTCAGGCCATCCAGTGTCCCCACTGTTCGGTCACCCTCACCCTGCACAAAAACCGCTCCCGTCTGCTCTGTCACTATTGCGATTTCAGCCGCGACCCCCTGGATATCTGTCCTGCCTGTGGTCAGTTGAGCCTGTATGCCTTCGGACCCGGCACCCAGAAGCTGGAAGAGGAGTGCCGACGCCTCTTCCCCCAGGCCCGTCTGGCCCGTCTGGATCGGGATGCGGTCAGCGCGCGCAGCGATCTGTTATCCGCCACCCTGGAGGCCTTTGGTCAGCACCAACTGGATATCCTCATCGGCACCCAGATGGTGGCCAAAGGACACCATTTCCCTGGATTGTCCCTGGTCGGGGTGATCCAGGCCGAAACCGGTCTGTGTCAACCCGATTTCCGCGCTGCCGAACGCACCTGGCAATTGATTACTCAAGTGATCGGACGTGCCGGACGCGAAGATCAAACCGGCAGTGCCATTGTTCAAACCCTGGATCCGCACCATTATGCCATTGCTGCGGCTTTGGGAACGGGTGACGGCTTTGTGGAGCAGGAGCTGGCCATACGGCGGCAGGCCGGTTATCCCCCATGGCGACGTTTGGCCTTGTTGCGTTTTTCGTCTGCCATGCAACCAGACGGTGCCTCTTTTTGTCAAACGCTCAAACAGCTCTTGCCCGCGGATCCGGATGTGGAGTGGCTGGGACCGGCTCCGGCCCCGTTGTTTCAGTTGCGCAACCGCTATCGCTGGCAACTGCTGATCAAGGAGCGGGAGGGCGGACGGTTGCATCAGGCTCTGACCGGTTTCATGGCCCAGGTGACGGCACTGGCTGGTCGCAAGATCCGCTGCGAACTCGATGTAGACCCGCAACACTTTCTTTGATATGATGCACTTTTTCAGCAGTTATTCATCAAGGAACACACCTATGGCACGACACCCCATTCTGACCGCTCCGGATCCCCGCCTGAAACGCAAAGCTCTGCCCGTACCTGCCGTCACCCCGGAGGTGCGACGCCTCATGGACGACATGATGGAGACCATGTATCACGCTCAAGGCATTGGTCTGGCCGCACCCCAGATCGGCGTCAACCAACGGGTGATCGTGGTGGATGTGGAGTATTCCAAAAATGACGGTCAACGCCATCCCATCTGTCTGGCCAATCCGGAGATCCTCCAGAAACACGGGGAATTCATATACAATGAGGGATGTCTGTCCGTGCCGGAACATACGGCTGAGGTGACACGGGCTGCCCTCATTCAGATCAAAGGACTGGACTACGAAAATAAAGAGATATCGTTTGCCGCCGACGAACTGACCGCTGTCTGTTTTCAACACGAAATCGATCATCTGGATGGTATTTTGTTCATCGACCATCTGTCGCGCCTGAAACGGGGCATCATTTTACAAAAATTGAAAAAGAAAAAACAGAATGGAGAATGATCGATGTCCGGCACAGGATTGCGCATCCTCTTCATGGGCACGCCGGAGTTTGCTGCGGTCTCTTTGTCTGCATTGCTGACCGGTCCGGATCGGGTGATCGGCGTGTTCACCCAGCCTGACCGACCCACGGGACGCGGTTTGACCATGGCCCATTCTCCGGTCAAAAAGCTGGCCTTGCATCATGAGATCCCGATCTGGCAACCGCAGCGGCTGAAAGATCCCCAGGTGGTGGCAGAGTGTCAGGCATTGCAACCGGATGTGATCGTGGTGGCGGCCTACGGACAGATTGTGCCGCGCGCCATTCTGGATCTGCCCGGTTTGGGATGCATCAATGTGCATGCCTCGCTGCTGCCGCGCTGGCGCGGTGCCGCGCCGATCCAGCGGGCCATCCTGGCTGGGGATACCCACACCGGCATCACCATCATGCAGATGGATCCGGGATTGGATACCGGGCCAATGCTGGCCATGGAGTCCATACCCATTGGATCCACCATGACCGGAGGGGAGTTGCACGATGCGTTGGCGACATTGGGTGCCGATCTGTTGATGCGCACCTTGGTTGGCGTGCAGGCCGGGAGTGTCCGACCAGCACCCCAGCCGGAAGAGGGGGTGACCCTGGCGCCCAAACTGACACGGGCGGATGAAGCGATCCTTTTTGAACGTCCGGCACTGGAGATACAACGACAGATTCTGGCCTTGAACCCCTGGCCCGGAGCCACCACCTGGCTGGATGGACAACCGTTGAAAATCCTGCGCGGCGTGGCACGCTCCGGCTCCGGTCAACCTGGAACCACTCTGGCCCTGCATGCCGATGGGGTGGAGATCGCCTGTGGTTCAGGCTCCATTCTGGTGACCGAACTCCAACCCGCAGGCAAGCGACGCATGACGGCCACCGATTGGCTGCGCGGTCGCGCCATCAACCCGGGCAGGCAGTGGGGGAGAGCAGATCAATCATTCCCGAAACAGACCTGATTCCAATTGACATCAACCAAAAGCCGGAAGAAAATTGTTTCACCAGCAGAAAATCGCGCATGCATGGAAAAATTGGCGCGCAGCTTGAATGCCAATCCCAATGCAGGACGCCCCCGTTTTGCCGGGTTCGAGGGGGCGTTGGTGGATGATATGGAACATCCGGATTGGCCGCACCGGTTGCGTGACCGGTTGGGGCTGCGCCATCTGGATCCTGAAAAAGAAAGACGTCCGATCCCGGTGGTATTGATGCGTTATACGGTCAAGGATCTGTTGCAGGCCGCCAGAACAGTACCGGCTGCCATCCATCCCATCACCATGCCCACCGTGCTGGACCATGAATGCACAGCCATCTTTTGCCCTTCGCCAAAAGAGGCAGAGTATGGACGCACCATTGACCTGGCCAACCATGCCGCCGGACGCGATCTTTCGATGATCAGTGAAATCCTGCATCTGCGCATCGACTATCAGCCAAGACATATCCATCGGGTCGGCGTACTCACCCGCGCGATTCCTGATACACCCATACAGGATCTGCGCGCCATGCACATCCTGCAATTGCAGGCCGAAACAGGCCGGACAGATTTCGGACAATGCGAGACGGCATAAGGTGAAACACGCATGACAACCCATCCATGGCTGCTACGCTTTCAAAACTCCCCGGACCAGGCGCTCAACCGGTTGTTGAGCGGTACTGCTTATCTGCCCGGACTGGAGCGTGCAGCCGCCAGCGATGCTCTGGCCAATCTCTTTGGCCATGCCGATCCAGAGGCACGCGCCAGATTGGACCAGGCATTGACCGGTTGGCTGCAACAGCGACGCGCCATGGGACCGGAGCAACGGCGGCGCTACGGACTCCACCGCTTCATCGCGGAATACAGCGAAGGATTGGCCACCACCTGGCGTCTGGAGTTGCCGGAAAGCTCTGATTGGCTGGCCAACAACCTGATCGACCTCTACCACTGGGCCGCTCCACTCTGCATCCCTCCGGTCTGGAACCTGCCCCGCCACCTGCTTCTGGCCGGGGTGCAGGTGATCCGTGACCAACAGGCCTGGCGGTTTTTCTGGTGGCGGCTGTGCCAGGAGGCTGTTGATCCGCAACAGGAGTTTCTGCTGGATGCCGCCCTGAACGGCCTGGCGCATCAACCCGACTCTGTCAACGACAAAACCCGGATGCAGCTTCTCCTGCAAGGGTTGGCCCGCTGGGCTGTTGAATTGTCAGATACCTCCCATGAGAAAGAACGCTTCCTGTGGCAATGGCGCGTCATCAAGGCCCGTTTCCCCCATCCGCCCCAGACCTGGCGCGAACGCTGGAGCGAACTGCTGGCCCGGTATCAAAAGGAAGAGAAGACAAAGCAGGAACCGCCCCCACCCTACTATCAATGGCTCATCGAGAGTGAACCAGGGCTGGGAAACCGACTGAAACAAAGCACACCGCCATCCCGCAAGGTGCCACTAAATATCCCAGAAATTATCGAAGATCTCCAAAAAAAAGCAAAAAAAGAAATTTCAAAAGCATTGCTCCAGGAAATGCAGGGGCTGCTGGTCATCCTGGAAGACTATGCAGACCAGACCGGGGATGAAGATTTTCTGGTACGCTCGGCCTGCAATCTCGGTGCGACCATTGTGCAGCAGGCTCCGGGAAAAGCACTGGAGTGGGCCAGAAAAGCCTTGTCCTGGAGACCGAACCTTCCCTATGCCTGGGATCTGCGTGGACGTGCGCTCTATCAACTGCACCGTCCTGATTTGGCAGAGTGGGTATACTGGGAGGGAATGCGCCGTTTGCCGGAGGATGCCACCGTGCGGGTGCAGTTGTCACGGCTGTTGCGGAAACAGGGCCGTCTGGACGAAGCACTGCTTTTGTTGCAGGAGGGGGTGAAACGGCATCCAGATAATCACCACGCCAAAATTGAACTCGCTCATTTGTGGCTCCATTGCGACAACAGAGATGCAGCCATCGCGCTGTTGCGTTCCAATCAAGAGGGGCTGGATCAGGTCGGATTGTATGTTCTGGCTTGTCTATGGATTGCCGAGGGAAACGGGTCAGAGGCCAAAGGAATCGTGGCGGTTTACCGGAGACGATTCGGTGAGAATCAAAACGAAAACAGACTCACGCGCTGGATAGATGCCGGGCCGAATGGGCAACGTGAAGCAATCAACCATTTTGAAAAAACAAACAAGAATTTTTATTTTGAAGAGCGCGGCCATGATCATGCTGCATGGATGGAACAGGAACGGGCGTTGCAGCAGGAGGGGGGGCTGACCGGGGTCTTGCAATCCATCGGTGCCGTAGCGCGGGCAGATTTGTGGTTCCGGCGCAACGATGGCGCGAGTCAGGAACAAGCGGATCAGTGGATCCGGGCGCAAATCGATGCGGACGAAAACGACCTTTTTGCCTGGGTGGTGGGTGCGTTGCACCGGAGCAGTTGGCGTCAGCGGTTGCAGGAGCAGGCCAGAGAGTTTCCCCGTGCTTTGGCCGTGCAGCTTGCCGTTGCCGATTCCGGCACCACTTCGGAAGAGTGGCAGATGTTGGCAGAACGATTCCCCCGCGAGCGCGAGCTGATCGATCTGGTACGCCTTTTCCGGGTCAAAAACGAAGATGCCGCCATTCATGACCGGTTGTGTCAATGGGTGAAGCACCCCCAGGCCAGAGAGGATCCGTATTGGCAATTCCTCAAGGAAAAAAGCAGACCGCACCTTATGGGTCTGCCGGAGGCTGAGCATATCCCTTTGCCATTGATCCTTGCAGAGGCGATCAAACGTTGCGTGCCAGTCCCGGAGATGATTTTGAGTACGGCCTGACCTGAATTTGAGAAGAATCTTTTCTATCATCAGGGGTCCAGGGGTGAAACCCCCTTGGACTTTAATCTTTTAAATATTAAAATATTAAAATATTAAACCCTGGGGGATGAATCCCCCAGACCCCCTCTTTTCTTTCAATAATTGGATATTCATACTCGGCTCAGGAATCACCAAACGACCTTTGAATAATCTCCTGCACATGGCTCTCCCCTCCCTCTCCCTCTCCCTCTCCCTGTTTTTTGGATCACTCCTCTGCGGCCTGATCGCAGGAATCATTGCCGGCATGTTCGGAGTGGGCGGCGGCATCATCGTGGTCCCGGTCCTGCTGCTGCTGTTCCACCTCAATGAGATCCATCCGGATATCATCATGCAACTGGCTGTGGGAACCTCACTGGCAACCATCATCATCACCAACCTCTCCGCCACCTGGAACCACCACCGCCGCCAATCCGTACAATGGCACACAGCAGGACACTATACGCCCGGTTGTCTGCTCGGGGCCTGGCTGGGATCCAAACTGGCCACCCTCATGTCCGGATCCCTGCTGATCTTGTTGTTCGGCCTGTTTGAAATCTACGTCGGTCTGAAAATGATCCGCTCCTCCACCCCAACAACCACCACCCCCACACCCCTGCCCAAATGGCTCACCTCAACCATCGGCATCGGCATCGGTGGATTGAGCGCCCTGTTCGGCATCGGCGGCGGCACCCTGTCGGTCCCAGCCCTCACCCTGCTGTCCGGCCTGCCCATGACCCGGGCCGTAGGCACTTCGTCTGCCATCGGCATACCACTGGCTGTGGCCGGAACCCTCGGATTCATCCAGGCCGGCTGGCAGGTGAACACCCTGCCACCCGACGCCGTCGGATTCGTCCTCCCAACCGCCTTTTTCGGCATTGCCACCGGATCCCTGCTCACCACCCCCCTCGGCGTTCGTCTCGCCCATGCCATGGATCCAGCCAAACTCAAAAAAGGTTTCGGATTTTTTTTATTGATTGTTGGAATTAAATTATTATTAAAATAAATCACATGGCACCATAATCCGGTCCACCTCCTCCCTCGGGCGGAGTCCAACGAATATTGCCAAACGGCTCCTTGATGTCACAACACTTGCAATGCAGACAATTGGATGCATGGATGCGGTAAACCGGCTCCGTCACCACCGGAGGCCACTTGACCTCAAACACCCCGGCAGGACAAAAACGGGTCTCCGGATGACCCAAACGACACGCCGCATCACTCAAGAATCGATCCGGATCCTCCAACACCAAATGCACCGGTTGATCCACCCGCTGACGCACGGCTGCCAAAGCCAAAGCCTGGGAACGATCCAAGATCCAAGGTGCCGCAGAGGACAGGGAAACCTTTTCCAACCCATCAGAAGCACCCAAACGGTCCCGATCCGCCACCTGCCAACGCCAGGTCCAGGGTACACTTCCGCGCGTTCCCTTCTCCCACGCCGCATTCAATCCCCCCAACATCCGTCCAACGCGAAAACCCGGACGCACGTTGCGTACCCGATGCAACTCCTTGAACCAGTCGGCCTGAGTCAAACGCTGCGGATAACCCTGCAAACCATGACTGGAAAAATCGTTGTTCTCAAAGGCCTCCACCACCCCATCCGCTGCGGCCAGACCGGAACGAATGGCGTTGCCAATCCCCTGCAAACGGGCAGCATTCAGAAATCCCGCTCCATCGCCAATGATCATCCCCCCATCAAACACCAAACGAGGCAAGCACTGCCATCCCCCCTCCACCAGAGTGCGGGCACCAAAAGCCAACGGACGACCTCTTGTCAAACGTGAACGGATCCAGGGGTGATCTTTCCACTGCTGAAAACAGACAAACGGATCCAACCGGCTGTCCCGATAGTCCAACCCCACCACCCAACCCACTGCCAACCGGTTTGCTGCCACCCCATACACAAAACCACCTCCATGGCTTTGAGAGGTCAAGGGAAATCCCACAGTATGCAGGATGGATCCCTGGGTATCGTTTCCCGGGGGGATTTCCCACAACTCTTTGAAACCCAAACCATAGGTCTGCGGTGGCCGATGGTGATCCAAACCCAACCGTTCGCTGGCGTTGCGGGTGAGATGACCACGACACCCCTCTGCCAGAATGGTGACCGGGGCGTGCAGGGTGATTCCGGGTTGAAAACCGGGTTTTGGGCGGCCCCTGGGATCCTGTCCCAAGGGTCCGGTGGTGATGCCGATCAGACGGTTCTGCTCCCAGACCAGATGGGCGGCAACGAAACCGGGGTAGAGTTCCACACCATGATGTTCGGCCTGGTGCGCCAACCAACGGCAAAAGGGACCAAGTGCCAGAATCCGGCATCCGGCATGGGGCCAAAGCTGAGGCAACGGCCAGGCGGAACGTCTGGTGAGCAGATGCAGCGATTCCCGGATGACCGGTTGACCCAATGGGGCGGAGGGAATCTTGGCCACATCGGCCAGATCTGCCGGATCGACCAATCCTCCGGAGAGTTGATGGGCACCAATACGGGCCGCTTTTTCCACAACCGCGATACGTATGCCGGGCAGTCGTTGACTCACACGCCAGGCTGCTGCCAGACCGGCAGGCCCGGCCCCGATCACGATCACATCAAATGCGAGTGTATCCATGAAAGGTTATCTGATGATTCATTTCATTTTGTCCGCACCAGAGGTGGGATTGACCAAACTCAAGCCTGTAATCCACTGAAAATCGACGATATTGGCCGTTGCCAAGGTCTGACGGTGTTCCAAGGCGGTGGCAGCCACCAACGCATCTCCCAATGCAATCTTGCGTTTTTGACGTAAGGTGATCGCCAACTCAAAGGTGACACGCGACGGGTACAAAATCGGCATAAATTCAAAAATCGCCTCCAAAGATTGTCGATCCTCATCTGTCAGGCGATGATATCCTAACGTCTCTACACGTGTAATCACAGAACAACATGGCATCTGTTGACATAGCCAGTCGCGCAAACCGGCACGATCTGGATGCACAGCATAAATAATAATATTTGTATCAATCATCATGCTCAGAACCATTCCGGCCAGGCAGGTCACGCTCGCAACGTATCGCACGCTGCCATGCCACAGGATCCGTGATCTCCTGGAACAGATTTCGACTGGTCGCCACACGCAAAGCCCGTTCCAACCCTTCGCCATACTCATTGGATGACAATGAGTTAGCATGCGCATGCATATCATTTTGTTGCATCAAAACCAATAGATGACGCAACAGCTTTTGCCGCATCCTTTCCGGAAGCTGTACAACTTGCTGTTGGATCAAATCCAGTGTTGACATTTTTTTCTCCAGTTCTGTATCCATATACAGCTTAGAGGATGTTTGGTAATTCCTGAGCCAAGCATGAATATCCAATTATTGAAAGAAAAGAGGGGGTCTGGGGGATTCATCCCCCAGGGTTTTAATGTTTTCATGTTTAAAAATTATTTAATATTTTTGTTAAAAGATTTAAAAGATTAAAGTCCCAGGGGTTTCACCCCTGGACCCCACCAGGGGGGTAACCCCCCTGGACCCATAATCATGGCATATCCAACCACTCTACACCTCATCGATGATCATGGCATATCCAACCACTCTACACCTCATCGATGAAATTGGGCACCTGACTCTCCAAACCAACGGCCTTGTCCACACTCAACACAAAAGCAATCCCGGCACCCGGCTGATGAAAAGCCCCAACCTTCTTGATGGTCTTGAGAATCGGTTTGACCAGATGCTCCTCAACCAGCAACAAGATCACATCCCGTTGGATATCCAACGTCATGCCGAAAATGGTGCGCGTTCCATGCACACCCACACCGCGCGCCGGAATGATGGTTGCACCCGTGGCTCCGGACTTGCGCGCTGCGGTCACAATGGGATCACTCATGTCCGCGCGAATCGTCACCACAATCACCTTGAAAGACATGCCCAACCTCCTGCCTACTCCAAACTGCCATAGGATGAACTCTTGCGCCGCCTCCTCGACAACAAACCACTGATGAACCCCAAGATCAACACCCCGGCCCCGGCCAGAAAAAAGAGGGTATCCGACTGTTTTTCCAGAATCCGGTTTTCATCCGAAGCCTGTTTCAACTCTTTTTCCAAACGGTTGGCCTTGGCTATGAGTTCCTGATTCTCCTGCTCGATGCGCAAGGCGTTGCGTGAGACCTCCTGAATGCGCTTGAGTTCGTTCTGAAGCTTCTCATGACTGACCAGCTTGGCGCGCAACTCATCGATTTCCGCCTTCAGTTGATTGCGCTCAATCTCCACCGGAATCTTGGCCGACAAGGAACGACGCGCCACCCAACCATCAGAACCATCCGACAAACGCACATGATCCCAACCCGAACTGTTGGCCTCCAGCAACTCCACCTTGTCGCCAGCCTTGAGGGTGCGTATGACCGGCGCGCTCAAAGCCGCAGAACGCCGCAGATTGACCTGTTCGTCCGTGACATACCGATCCTCGGCCTCCGCATCACCCGTGGCCATGAACAGCCCCATGGCCAACAACACGCCCACTCCCGGGTGGCGGCGTACAGGGGCTGTGGAAAAAAATCCGTTCATCCGATCACCTGATCCGTTGAAAGAAATCCGATTCGCTTTATGATGCCTGCTTGACGGGCAGAGTCAACCGGGTATCCGGTGCGATGCCGCTTTTTTTTTTACGATGGGGATTTCGGAGTCAAAACCAGCTCAAGGACTGTATAAAAGGGAAGATCGCCATGCAAGAGACCAAAATATCGCTGGAGACCCATGTAAGCAAAGCGCGGGTTCTGATCGAAGCTTTGCCCTACATGCGTCGCTTTGACGGCAAGACCTTCGTGATCAAATATGGCGGCCACGCCATGGTGGATGAAGCTTTGAAAAAAAGCTTTGCCCAGGATGTGATCCTGTTGCGTCAGGTCGGGATCAATCCGGTGGTGGTGCATGGTGGCGGACCGCAAATCAACCAGACCATGAAACAGATGGGCCTGCAACCGCAAATGATCGATGGCCTGCGGGTGACCGACAAAGAGACGGTCAATGTGGTGGAGATGGTCTTGGCCGGCAAGGTGAACAAGGATATCGTCAATCTGATCAACCTGAACGGAGGTCGGGCAGCCGGACTGTCGGGCAAGGATGGACACACCATTCTGGCGCGCAAACGCCCGCCGCGCCGCAAGGCCCAGACCTCTGCCGAACAGATCGAAGAGCTGGTGGATCTGGGTTGGGTGGGAGATGTGGAACGGATCGATACCACCTTGCTGGAGATGTTCAAAAACTCAGATATCATTCCCGTGGTGGCCCCGGTCGGGGTGGACCGGAAAGGAGAGACCTACAACATCAATGCCGATGCCGTGGCTGGCAAGGTGGCTGCCGCACTGACCGCAGAAAAACTGATCCTTCTGACCGATGTGCCAGGGGTGCTCGACCACAACAAACAGCTGATCAGCCGCCTGGAAGCCAATGAAGCCACACGCCTGATCAAGGAAGGGGTGATTGCCGGCGGCATGATCCCAAAGGTGGAGACCTGTCTGAGCGCCCAACGGGGTGGGGTGCAGGCGGCCCATATCATCGATGGTCGCATTGAACATGCATTGCTGTTGGAGATCTTCACGGATCAGGGGATCGGTACGATTCTGAGGTGAGGGGTTGCCCTTTGCACAGCGATGACTTGGCGTACGCCAGGTGGTTTGCTACTCTGGAGTGCGGGGGAGTGAACGGGTTGCAAAAAACCGAATCAAGGATCAAAACCATGATCGTGCATTTCATGCTGCCATGCGGGTGGTGCCATGGCCACGGATGAGTCGACCACGTCCCCGCTCGACAAAGAGAGGCTGATTGCCTGGATGGAACAGGGGTGCAAACCGCGCACAGCGTGGAGAATCGGGACCGAACACGAAAAATTCGGTTTTTACAAACCGGATCTCTCTCCGATCCCGTATGCCGGACCGCACGGCGTGGAGACTCTGCTTTCGGCCATGGCCGAACGGTTCGGTTGGGAGATGGTGCATGAGGCCGGGTTGCCCATCGCTTTGCAACAGGGCGGTGCCGCCATCACTTTGGAACCGGGCGGACAGTTGGAGCTGTCGGGCGCACCGATGAAAGACATCCATGCCGCCTGGCAGGAGATCGATACCCACCTGCATCAACTGGGTCAGATCTGCCGCACGCTGGGGATCGCCTTTCTGGGGATCGGTGCGCAGCCCAAATGGCCATTTGCCGCCATTCCCTGGATGCCCAAAGGGCGTTATCGGGTGATGCGCGCCTATCTGCCCACCAAAGGGGCACTCTGTCTGGACATGATGACCCGTACCGCCACGGTCCAGGCCAATGTGGACTTTGGCAATGAAGCGGACATGGTTCTCAAGTTCCGCGTGGCCCTGGCGTTGCAACCGCTGGTGACAGCCCTGTTTGCCAACTCCCCCTTCATCGATGGTCAACCAACCGGCTATCTCTCCTACCGGGCGCACATCTGGCAGCACACCGATCCGGAGCGTTGCGGATGGTTGCCTTTTGTCTTTGAGCCGGGATTCGGTTTTGCCCGCTATGTGGAGCATGCGTTGGCCACGCCCATGCTTTTCATTTACCGCAACAAAACCTACTTGCCTGCCGAGGGTATTCCGTTCCAGGCATTTCTGGAGGGGCGGCATCCCTCTTTGCCCGGAGTTTATGCCACACTGGCCGACTGGGAGCAGCATTTGACTGCGCTTTTTCCGGATGTGCGTTTGAAACACTATCTGGAGACGCGCGGGGCAGATGCCGGCAATTCAGCCACCTTGTGTGCCCTTCCAGCCTTCTGGAAAGGGATTTTGTATCATGACGACGCCTTGCACGCCTGTTGGGAGCTGGTCAAAGGGTGGAGCCATGCCGAACGTGCGGCCATCCATGCTGCCGTGCCTCGTCTGGCGCTGCGCACCCCGATTCCCGGGCAACGCACCTTGCAGGATCTGGCCCAGGAGGTGCTTGCCCATGCCAAGGCCGGACTGGCGGCCCACAATCGTTTGAATGCCAAAGGGTGTGATGAAACCATGTTCTTGAAACCCCTGCTGGCCACGGCAGCCAGCGGCATCACACCGGCAGAACGGCTGCTGGATGCCTATCACAATCGTTGGAATCAATCCGTGGATCCGGTGTTTGCGGAACAGGAATTTGAAGCCTTTCTTGCCGAGTGTGGTTGAGTTGTTGCACCTTTCATAAACTTCCAAGCGGAGACCCTCCATGCAACAAGATCAATTGTTCGCTGAAATCGACAAACGCACGCAACTGGCCTTGAGCAATGAAATGGAGATGTTGACCTTTTATCTCACGGATCGGCAGCTCTATGGACTCAACGTTTTCAAAATTATTGAAATCGTTGAAACTCCAAAGGAGATTGCCAAGATTCCCCTGTCTCATCCGACCATCAAGGGTGAAATCAATTTCCGCGGACATCCGATCAATCTCATTGATTTGAGTGAGTATCTGGGGCTTGATCCGATTGATTTCCGCAAGAAGCTCAGTTACACGTTGATTTGCGAATACAGCGGCACGACCCAAGGGTTTCTGGTGGCCCAACCCAACATCCTGATTACAAAAGGATGGGAGGAGATCATCAAACCCTCAGGAAATATTTATGAAAGTAGTTGTTTAACTGCCATCACCTATCATGAAGGCGTACCGATTCAACTGTTGGATGTGGAAAAGGTGTTGAATGACATTGTCGGGATTGACATTCAGATTTCTCAGGAGTTGGTGGAAAAGGGACGACAGGTGGTGCGCAAGAGTCATCACATTCTGGCAGTGGATGATTCCAAGGCGGCCTGTTTGTTGATCAAGGCGGTTTTGAATCAGATGGGCATTGAGCATACTGTGGTGGATGAGGCTCCGAAGGCATTGCAGCTTTTGGAAGCGTCGCTGACTCCCGATGGCACCAGCCGCTATACCATGGTATTCACGGATATTGAGATGCCGGTGATGGATGGTTTCACGTTTACGCGCAAGGTCAAAAGCGATCCACGTTTCAAAAGTTTGTATGTAGCCATCAACAGTTCATTGAGCAACAAATCGAACCAGGACAAGGCCAGGCAGATGGGGGCGGATGATTTCATTCCGAAATTCACGCCCAACAACATGGCGAAAATTGTCATTGAGCAGATGGAAAAGGCCAATCAGAGGCTGTTGGCTGATTCCTGAACCGAGTATGAATATCCAATGATTGAAAAAATGGAGGGGGTCTGGGGGATTCATCCCCCAGGGTTTTGATTTTAAAAACAAACAATTTTGAAAATGTTTTGTTTTTAAAGAATTTAAAGTCCCAGGGGTTTCACCCCTGGACCCCTGATGATGGTGTATTATTGAAAAAAAAGAGGGGGTCTGGGGGATTCATCCCCCAGGGTTTTGATTTTAAAAACAAACAATTTTGAAAATGTTTTGTTTTTAAAGAATTTAAAGTCCCAGGGGTTTCACCCCTGGACCCCACCAGGGGGGTAACCCCCCTGGACCCCTGATGATGGTGTATCGATAGGTTTCAGCGCACAGAACGCATGCCGCGCATGAAATAAAGTGCAGCCAGAACAAACGGAGGAACATACCACCAGACAGACAAACCTGCTGCCACCATGATCGCTGCCCCGATAAACAATGTCCCACCCGTGATGGCCGCTGCCTGCCGCTGAAACCCTACCCCCACCCGTCGCTCCAAACGCGCCAACGACGATGCATGAATGTGCAAACGCACCCGATCCGTGGCCAACCGCTCCAAACCGTTGAACAGTAAATCCGGTATCATAGCAGCAGAATCATTGATCTTTTTGACCCGCTCCCCCATCTCGCGCACCTTGCCCAACGGCCCCAGATGCTCCATCATCCAGTCGCGAATCAATGGCTCAGCCAAAACCCACATGTTCAAATCCGGATTGATCTCCCGTCCCACCCCTTCCAGAGTGAACATGGTTTTTTGCAACAATAATAATTGTGGTTGTACCGGCATGTCAAACTGCTCGGTCACCTTGAAAAGTTGCGCCAACAACTTGGCAATGGAAATTTCCTTCAAAGGCTGACCAAAAATCGGCTCCCCAATCTGCCGACAGGCATCCTCAAACTCATCCAAATTGGTGTGACGCGGCACAAATCCAGCCGTCAAATGAACCTCTGCCACTTTGCGATAGTTGCGATCCAGAAATCCACGCATCAACTCAGCCAACAACACCCGGTCACGCATCGAAACGCGCCCGATAATGCCAAAATCCAGAATGGTCAAGGTGCCGTCCGGACGCACGAAAATGTTACCAGGATGCTGATCCGCATGGAAAAAACCATCCCGAAAGACCTGCTTGAAAAAACTGGTGATGATGTTGCGCGAAATCTTTTCCGCATTCAACCCCAACTCCGGATGGTTGGAGAGTTCATCGATGGGAATCCCGTCACACCACTCCATGGTGAGCACACGACGGGTGGTCAAAGGCCAGATCACCGCCAACGCATGCATCTCCGGATCTTGTTTGAAATGGTCGCGAAACTTCTGCGCCCGTCCACCTTCAACCAGGAAATTCATCTCATTGCGAATCGTGGCGGCAAACTCATCCACCACACGCCGCGCCTGAAAACGCTGCCACTCCGGAACATGCGCATCAATGAGATTGGCCAAGGCCGTCAACATGCGAATATCCTGCTCCACCACGGATTCCACATTCGGACGCATCACCTTGACTGCCACATCCTGCCCATCGCGCGTGATCGCCCGATGGACCTGAGCCATGGAAGCCGAAGCCACGGGAATGGGATCAAACTGCACAAAATGGTGTTCCACCGGACCATCCAGATCCTCGGCAATGATTTTGCGCACGGTTTCAATGGGGAAAGGCGGCACTTTGTCCTGAAGTTTTTTCAACTCCAGTCCGATCTCTTCAGGCAAAGCGTCCATCCGGGTGGAGAGCGCTTGCCCGAACTTGATGAAGGTCGGCCCCAACTCCTCCAGAATGGTGCGCATCCGCACGGATGGCGAGAGCATCCGACGCTCCCGACGTATCCAGGGCAACAAACCGACAACCCAGGTCAGCAAACGCAATGGCCAGAACCGCTGCGACAACAACTCGGCATCGTAGCGGGCCAGGATGGCCAGAATGCCGATCAAACGAAAAATGGTGCGAATATTGGTAAACGACATGGGTAACGTTCTATTCCGAGACGTGGGACCGCTGCGGGTGTGAAGCAGCCAATGCGATCCGCTTGGCCAGACGAACCACTCTGGCATCGAGACGGTCCAGATCCTTGGTCATGGCATCGGCCTGGTTTTTGATCGCCTGGAGTTGACCGGCACGGGGTGGATCCTGCGTGACAATCCACTGCTCCAGGGCGGATTCAAGTTTGGCCTTGCCATGATCCGCCCCTTTTTGCGCACGTTTGGCCAGATCCAATAACGCTCGCGCCCCTGCCTGGCCAAAAAACAGTGCCAACTCCTTTTCCCAATCGATCTCCACGTTATCGAGGATGTTCTTGAAACGCAGACCCGTATCGGTCTCCCCGGAAAGTTGCAACTGGCGTGAAAAAAAGAGCGAATCCGGATCGGTCGTGGCAAAAAGCAGCGCCAAAAAGGCTGCTGCCTGGCCTGACATCACCACATGGGGCAAAGAGTCGGAATAGGTGTGAATCAACACATCCCCCTCATGGGTCACTTCCATGAAGAACGATTGCGACTGATCTTCAACATGAAACTCGAAAATCTTGCCGGACAACTCGATCAGACGTTGTTTGAGTTCCGGATAGCGTTTGAAAAAGAGATTGAGAACAATCCCCAAGGTCACGGCTGTCACCGGTTTGGGGATCACCTGCAACGGCATGGCCAGTATGGACGAGAGCATGGTTCACACCTTGTAACCGACATGGACAGCGGCAATGCCGCCGCTCAGATTGTGGTGACGTACCTGAAACAGCCCGGCTTCGGTCAGCATGGCGCTGAATCGTTCCTGATCCGGAAAACGGCGGATCGACTCCACCAGATATTGATAGGCATCCCGATCCTTGGCAACCCAGTGACCGATCTCCGGCAATATCCGGAACGAATAGGCTTCGTACAAGGGCCGCAGCAGAGGAATGGCCACGCGGGAAAACTCCAGACACATGAACTGTCCGCCAGGACGCAGCACCCGCACCATTTCCCGCAAGGCCACATCGATTTGCGTGACATTGCGAATCCCGAATCCAATGGTCACGGCATGGAAGCTGTGATCAAGAAAGGGGAGTTGTTCGGCATCTCCCTGGACCCAACGGATGCCGGCCACGCACCCCTGATCTGCCAGGCGGCCACGTCCCTGTTCGAGCATGGCGGCATTGATGTCGTAGATGGTGATATCACCCTGGCCACGAAGTCTTTCGTGCATCAATCTGGCCAGATCCCCGGTGCCGCCTGCCACATCCAGCAGGGCATCTCCGGGTTTGATGCGCAGGCGACGCACGGCAAACCGTTTCCACAGACGATGGATTCCCATGGACATCAGGTCGTTCATCAGGTCATAGTTCTGGGCCACGGAGTCAAAGACCTGGCGGACCTTGTCAACCTTTTCTCCCAGGGGGATTTCGCTGAAACCGAAATGGGTGGTGGACGATCCTGTCATCGGGACGGCTCCAAAGAGGGTTGGGCAGGCAGAAGTGAGGGGGCATTCTACCGTTATCGCAGCTTCTTGAAAATGGTTAAACCGCATGCGGTTGGGTATCCAATTATTGAAAAAAAGAGGAGGGTCAGGGGGATGAATCCCTCAGCCCCTCTTTCTTTCAATAATTGAGCCATTCCGACATGTTCACCGCCCGCTGCTGACCAATGGTCGCCAGCATGGTCAACAGTTGTTTCTTGCTGATGGGCTTGGAACGGTAAAAATCACACCCGGCCTGCCGACTGCGTTCGCTCTCCCCTTCCATGGCATGCGCAGTCAAGGCAATGATGGTCATGGGGGAACGATTCCGCTCTGCCTCCCATTGACGAATCCGGGTGGTCGCCGTGTAACCATCCATGCGCGGCATGCGCACATCCATGATCACCACATCAAACACCTCCTCTGCCACCTTGGCCACAGCCTCCAAACCATCATGCGCCATGGTCACACGATGCGGCGAATCTTGCAGATAAGCCGCAAACAGAATGCGGTTCTCTTCCGTATCTTCCACCAACAAAATCCGCAATCCGGACAACACACCACCCGTGGCAAGCTGCCTGGCCATCTGATCAATATGCCGCAACAACACCTTGCGATGGATCGGCTTGGCCAGATACGCCATGCATCCAGCCTCCTGACACCGCTGCTGTTCATCCTGGGCCGCATGGGCCGACAAGGCGATGATCGGAACCGGAATGTGTCCGCTCTCCTGCTCCCAGGCACGAATCCGGCGCGTGGCCGCATAGCCGTCCAAACGCGGCATGCGCACATCCATGAAGATCAAATCAAACGACTCCCTCATCACACGCTCCACCGCCTCCTGACCATCGTGAACCATGACCAGACGATGCGGAGTCCGATTGAGAAACCCGGCAAAAACCATCCGATTGATCTCCTGGTCTTCTGCCAACAAGATACGCAGACTGGAAACCTCACGCTCCAGGACCGGTTCAGCCAACGGATGGGTCAGCTCAGTCACATCTGCAACCCGAATCGGCAAAGTGAACATGAACCGGCTGCCCTGACCCAAACCGCTTTCCACCCAAATCTCACCACCCATCCGCCGCACCAGGCGCCGCGTAATGGCCAAGCCCAACCCGGTCCCTCCGAAACGTCGGGTGATGCCCCCATCTGCCTGCACGAACGGCTCGAAAATGGCTGACAACTGCTCTTCCGTCATGCCAATGCCGGTATCCGCCACCGTGAATTGCAGCCATTCCGGAGCGCTCTTGGCCAGATCCAAACGCACCTCCACCCGTCCCCGGTCCGTGAACTTGATCGCATTGCCCAACAAATTGATCAATATCTGCCGCAACCGTCCCTCATCACCACGCATGGCCCCAGGAACTGCCGAACCAATGGACTCCTCCACAATCAAGCCCTTCTCCTCTGCTGCCATCTGCATGAGACGCACACTCTCTTGCACCACCTGGGCCGGGGCATACACCAGATCCACCAATGGAATCCGTCCGGCCTCGATGCGGGAAAAATCCAAAATATCATTGATCACCCCCAGCAAGGCACGACCCGAATGGTGCATGGTTTGAACATAACGCCGCTGCTCCGGATTCAGCTCACTCTCCAACAAAAGCTCAGACATCCCCAATACCACATTCATCGGGGTACGAATTTCATGGCTCATGGTGGCCAGAAAATCCGATTTGGCCTGGTTGGCCGCTTCGGCTTTCTCTTTCGCTTCTTGCAGTGCCCGTCCCATCTCCTCCTGAGTCGTCACATCGAGTGCCATGGACAACACCCCATGCACCTTGCGCTCCGGGGTGAACAAAGGCACATTGAACCACAAGCAGGAGATGATCCGTCCATCCTTGGTGATGTTGTTGCCAGGAGCAGAATATCCGGCCTCCTCTCCTTGCAGCAGATTGGCCATGGCTGCTGCCACCGGTTCATACGCAGCAGGCGGAACGAACAGCTCCAATGGGGTGTGTCCCAATGCCTCCTGGCGCTCATACCCGAAGATTCGTTCCGCAGCCGGATTCCACTCCACCGCGCGAAACGACGTATCCCACACGATAAAAGCAACAGGCATGCGCCGCATCGATGAAGCCAAGCGGTCATTCATCAGCAACAACGCATCCCGGACCTGATGCAGATCGGCATTGAGTTGTTGCAACTCATGGGTACGTCCGCGCAACAGATGCATCATGCGCAGCAAAATGAACACCACGACCACAGAGACCAGCAGAGCAGTAACAATACCAGTTATAATAAAATCGTTACGAATCGTACCATGCAACCACAAACTCATGGCCGACACCACGACAACGCTCCCCAATTCGGAAAACAACAGACTCGCAGCCAGGATTTGCACCGGGGTCCATGACAAAATGCGCAGAATGATGTGGTCCAGCAGCAAGTTGGTCATCGAGGCATCAACGTGATCGAAAAAGTGCTGAAGATTTCTCAGCGGCTGTTTGGTGATTCCTGAGCCGAGCATGAATATCCAATGATTGAAAAAAAAGAGGGGGTCTGGGGGATTCATCCCCCAGGGTTTTAATGTTTTAATGTTTTAATGTTTTAATGTTTAAAAAAATAATTTATCAATATTTTTGTTAAAAAATTTAAAAAATTTAAAAAATTTAAAAAATTTAAAGGATTTAAAGGATTTAAAGGATTAAAGTCCCAGGGGTTTCACCCCTGGACCCCACCAGGGGGGTAACCCCCCTGGACCCCTGATCATGGTGTATGACTTCCGGCTGTTCCGGTTACAACCCCAACTCTGCAAAGAAATCCCCACCCTTGTCATCCACAACAATAAAAGCCGGGAAATTCTCGACTTCAATGCGGTGAACCGCTTCCATGCCCAACTCGGGAAAATCGATCACCTCGACTTTTTTGATGCTTTGCTGGGCCAAAGAGGCCGCAGCACCACCGATGGAACCCAAATAAAAACCTCCATTGGCCCGACAGGCTTCGGTCACCTGCCGTCCCCGGTTCCCCTTGGCCAACATCACCAGCGAACCGCCCGCCCGTTGAAAACGATCCACATAGCTGTCCATGCGACCGGCTGTCGTGGGACCAAACGAGCCGGAAGGCAATCCTTCCGGTTTTTTGGCAGGTCCGGCATAATAGACGATATGATTTTTGAAATATTCCGGCATCCCTGCCCCTTGATCCAACTGCTCCTGGATGCGGGCATGAGCAATATCCCGCGCCACCACAATCGGTCCGCTCAACGACAAACGGGTTTTGATCGGATAACGGCTCAACTCGGCACGAATCTCGGACATCGGACGATTGAGATCAATCCGCACCGCCTCATCTCCCGCCAGTTCCACCTCAGGCAGAAAACGGGCCGGATCCCGTTCCATCTGCTCCAGCCAGATTCCCTGACTATCGATGCGTCCCAGAATATTCCGATCTGCCGAACACGACACCCCCAAACCCACAGGACACGATGCCCCATGTCTTGGCAAACGGATCACCCGCACGTCATGGGCAAAATATCTCCCTCCGAACTGCGCCCCGAGACCCAGTTCCCGGGCCATCTCCAGCACTTCGGCCTCAAACGCCCGATCCCGCATGGCCCCGCCAATGCCATCTCCTGTCTCCGGCAACCCATCCAGATAGCGGGCCGAGGCCAGTTTGACCGTTTTCAAGGTCATTTCCGGAGACAATCCACCGATCACCAAGGCCAGATGATAGGGCGGACAGGCTGATGTTCCCAATCCTTTCAATTTTTCCGCCACAAAGGCGGCCAGGGATTCGGGGTTCAGCAGGGATTTGTTCTGTTGGAACAAAAAGGTTTTATTGGCCGAGCCACCCCCTTTGGCCAGGAACAGGAATTGATAGCTTTCTCCATCGACCGCTTCGATATCGATTTGGGCCGGGAGATTGGTGCCGGTATTTTTTTCATCATAGAGGGTGATCGGGGCCACCTGGGAATAGCGCAGATTATTGTTTGCATAGGCGTTGAAGACACCCCGTGCCAGAGCTTCCCGATCCTTGCCACCGGTCCAGATGCGTGCCCCTTTTTTGGCCACCACGGTAGCGGTTCCCGTATCCTGACAACCTGGCAACACCATGCCGGCTGCGATATTGGCATTTTTCAAGAGTTCCAGGGCCACGTAGCGATCATTGGCTGAGGCTTGGGGGTCGTCCAGGATGGTACGCAACTGTTGCAGGTGACCAGATCGGAGTAAAAACGACACATCCCGGAAGGCTTCCTGGGCCAACAAGGTCAAGGCCGACGGATCGACCATCACCATTGTACCATTTGCAAAGGAGTCGGTATGCACCCCTTCTGTGCTGACCAGCCGATATTCGGTGTGGTCGTGGGTCAGTTGGAACAGTTCTCCATAACGAAACTCGGCCATATGTCACCTATATTCAGGAGTGATTCCGCGTGCATCACGGAATATGTCAGGGGCTGTGATTCTCCCGTTTACCGAGAAAAACGCACCATGATCAGGGGTCCAGGGGGGTTACCCCCCTGGTGGGGTCCAGGGGTGAAACCCCTGGGACTTTTAATCTTTTGACTTTTAATCTTTTAAAATTTTTATGTTTTAATGTTTTAAACAAAAATATTAATTAATTATTTTTTTTTAAACACAAAATATAAAACCCTGGGGGATGAATCCCCCAGACCCCCTCTTTTCTTTCAATCATTGGATATTTACTCTTGGCCACTCAGTGACCCAGTGACTCAATCACCCAATCCGGACAAATGCCCCGTGCCGTACACAGTTCAGACAACCGCTCACCCCAACCAGCACAAGCCCCGGACAAGGTCAAACAAGAGGCAAATCCCATGGCAGCAGCCCCCAGCACATCGGTATCCAAAGTATCACCGATCATCAGAATCCGTGTACGCGGCACCTCGGGAAACTGACGCACCACCTCGTCAAAAATCGGCGCAAACGGTTTGCCGATCCCTTCAATGGTCAGATCAAACCGTTCCACCAGTTCCATGGCCGCAAAACCAGCCACCGGCTCCAAACGACCATCCGGTTTTGGGGTGGCCAGATCCGGATTGGCCAAAAGGATCGGCACACGCTTGTGCTGCAACAATTGCAGGGCATCCTGTTCCTGTTGCTGGCCGTGATAATCCCGATTGCTGCAAAACAGGATAAACTCCGCATCCTCCAGTTTCCAGGGAGTATCCAAACGATTGACCATGTAACGCTCTGACTGATACGCATACACAGCGGCACTCTCTTCACTGCCGATCAGCAGGTATGGACGCCCTTGCCACACAGATTGCGCCAGATAGGCATGCGCCGCCATGCCGGATGAGATGATCTCCTCAACCCGGAAATCAAAACCCAGCTTGTGCAATTTCTTGATCATGCTCACTGGGGATTGCGAGGCGTTGTTGGAAACCACCCGCACCATCTTACCGCAAGCACGCATCATCCCAACAGCCTCCGGTGCGCCCGGGATTCCCTCTTCTCCCAGATTCAGCACTCCGAACGCATCCAACAGAATCACCTCATACCTGGGCACGAGTGCTCCCAGTGTTGTCACAACCATGCGGCCCTGGTGCAATCGGTCATCCAGTCGGGCATCCCGGGCGCACAGTCGTTGCCGGTAGACGGCATAACGTGGGGTCAAGGAGTCTTGTGAAGCGATTTTGGGTTTCATGGCATTGAGGATCTGTGATCTTCTGACAGGTTGGCTGTTGGTGGCCACTATACCCCAACGGCTGCTCTTGCCCAAGGCATATGTTTCACGTGAAACCTTTTTCAGTTTGGCACCATTTTTTACTATACATCCATCAAATTTTTTTTTAGTATATTCTCCACCGTAACCGCATGACGGATCCAGGAATCCAACCGGACACGGTCCATCTCTCCATGGCTTTCCCCTGCCAGAATAGGTACATCCCATGAGCTTCTCGGATACTCGTCTGCGTGTCTTCTACTCGGTTGCCAAGCATCTTTCGTTCACACGTGCTGCCGAAGAGTTGTATCTGACGCAACCGGCAGTCACCTTTCAGATCCGTCAACTGGAGGAGCATTTCAACACGCGGTTGTTTGACCGGCATCACAATCGGATCTCATTGACCGAGGCGGGTCAACTGGTATTCAACTATGCGGATCGCATTTTGGAGCTGTATCGGGAGACCGAAAAAGCCATCAACGAGATGACCGGGGTGACTCGTGGTGTGATCAAGTTGGGGGCCACCACCACGTTGGGTGAATATCTTCTTCCACGTATTTTGAGTGGTTATCATGATGGTTTTCCTGGGGTACAGGTTCGTTTGACCGTACACAACACACGCATGGTGGTACGCAAGCTGGAGGATGCCACCATTGACATTGGCATGGTGGAAGGTCCGGTCAACAATAAAAATATCGTCGTCGCCCCCTGCATGGAGGATGAGTTGGTGGTGATCATGGCACCGACCCATCCTTTGGCCAAGTTGGATGATATCCCGGTTCAGCGGCTCAAGGAGTATCCTTTTGTTTCCCGTGAGGAGGGGTCCGGCACGCGGGCGGTGATTACCGAGCAGTTGGGCAAGTTCGGGATTCAGTATGAGCAGTTGGACATGATTCTGGAGATGGGTTCCACGGAATCGATCAAGGCGGCAGTGGAGGGGGGGGTTGGGTACAGTATTGTTTCGATGATTGCGTTACGCAAGGAGTTGGCATTGAATACCTTGGTGATTCGCCGCATCAAGGAAGGCTCCATGAAGCGGCGGTTGAATTTTGTCTATCAAAAGCAGAAGTTTCGTTCCAAGGCTGTGGAAGAGTTTTTGGCTTATGCCCAGGGGGAGTGTGTCAAGATCAAGGATAGGACTGGTTTATAAACCATTGGGACAAACGATTGAAAAAAAAGAAGGGGTCTGGGGAATTCATTCCCCAGGGTTTTAATGTTTTCATGTTTTAATGTTTTAAAAAATTTAAACCGCACCCATTTCTGGATGCGTCGTTTATGTCAAGGGGGTCCAGGGGCCAATGGCCCCTGGTGGGATCCAAGGGCAACGCCCTTGGTGGGGTTTGGGGCAACGCCCCAACAAAACAAATTCCACATTCCAAAATGGTTTTGGTT
>JAANAU010000030.1 GCA_011089965.1 Magnetococcales bacterium | reverse complement strand
AACCAAAACCATTTTGGAATGTGGAATTTGTTTTGTTGGGGCGTTGCCCCAAACCCCACCAAGGGCGTTGCCCTTGGATCCCACCAGGGGCCATTGGCCCCTGGACCCCCTTGACATAAACCACGCATCCCGAAATGGGTGCGGTTTAAAAAGCCCGACCTCAAGGCCGGGCTTTTATCCCCTTCTTTATCCCCGTCTCTATCACCTTCTTGATCATGGGTCAAAATGGCGCCAAATAATTTTGTTTGGCGCAATGTATTATTTTGTCTGGCGCGATGTAATTTTAGAACCATGTGGCGCGGTACATACAGACATATTCCAAACTGGTTTTGGTTTGAATGTCGCTTGACAACACAAAAAAAGCGGCACTGCTGTCACAGTAACCGCTTGATATACAAGGTAAAATTTTGTAGCGAGGGGCGGACTTGAACCGCCGACACACGGATTATGAAGGTGCGTTGCACCTAATAATTCCATATCAAAATCAAACAGTTACGCCGCATCTGACCCATTGCGTACGTGACCGGATATGATCAGAGTGAATTTTTGAAGACAGTATCCGGTCACGTCCCGGTCACGCTTCTTCAATCCCTTGAAAAATTGGCAACAAAGTGTAATGGATGGCACCAAAAAATCAATGGGAAATCCAGCGAACTGGTCGGGGAAAGCGGCTACTGAACCACTTCCAGGGGAGTGACGATCACAAAATCAGAGTATCGACTGAGCATGGAATCTGTCGTCAGCAAACGGGCGGATAGCGATTGGCTTTGCGCCACCAGGATCCGGTCAAAAGGATCTCGATGATGCCATGGCATATTCACAACCGGATAACAATGGCTGCTCTGCAAAGTCAACTCAACAAATCCGGCTTCGATTGCGAGGCGATGGATCTCTTCTGGAAGGAATGAAAAGCCTTCCCGTCTCAATGAACACTTGATGGCGATCTCCCAAATGCTCGCCGAACTGAAATAAATATCATGATCTGGATTGACAAGCCAGCTTTGAACCTCCTGGGGGAGCCGTTCCGGGGAGACAAGCGCAATCAACAAAACGTTCGTATCCAGCAGATAGGTCTGGAGGGAGGGCAACTCATTCTCCTTGCTCGAACATGCGCTGAATTTCCATGGCATTCATGGTATCAAAGTCAGCAGGGAGAAGAAATTTTCCTTTGCCAAGCCCAAGCTGACGAGGTTTTCGACAGGGAGACGCCAATGGCATCAAACGAGCAACGGGCTTGCCTGCACGCGAAATGACAATCTCCTCACCTGCTGCCGCCTGGTCAACGAAACGGTCCAATCGGGTCTGGGCTTCATGAATACTGATGGTGTACATCATCAAACTCCAAATTGGGATGAAGGACGCACAGACCTCATTCACAGCGGTCACGACACTTGGCACTGGGATCCGACTGTTCTTGGCCTTGAGAGAGCAAAAAATTGCGAACTATAATATCGCCGCTATCCGATCCCGGGTAATTATAAAAGGATAGATGCGGTATGCTCACTTGGCTCCAGAGAACACCAGAGAGGCTTTTGCCGTATTGGATGGCCTCAGTTCCAGGTCACGTTCCGGTCACACCATGGGATGATCCAAATGAAAAAGGCGGTTCCGCTGCTCCCGGAACCGCCCGTCGTACAAGGAAAAAAACTGGTAGCGAGGGGCGGACTTGAACCGCCGACACACGGATTATGAATCCGCAGCTCTGACCGACTGAGCTACCCCGCCATGTCTCTGAAGAATCGACATACTAGCAACCTGACCTGTCACAAGTCAAGCCAAAAACCGTGCCACACCCCAAAGACCGGCTTACGGCAAGGTGTTGGACAAGGGCCAGCTCTTGATCACCGGGGCTGCAATGCCGAGTTCCGCCACCCGCTCGCTCATCTTGCGGGCGCGCTCCTTGCTCTCATATGGCCCGAGCAACACCTTGCGCACCTGAAGATCGGTTTCCACCTTCACCAGACGCAAGGGTGCCACACCCAAAGCCTTGATCCGCTCCAGCTCATCCATGGCATGGGCCAGCAGCAACGACTTGCCCAGCAGGATCACAAACCCTTCCCAACCCTCCTCCACACGCGCCGAGATCCCGCCAGCCTTGAGCCTGGCTTCCGCCTCCCGGGCCTGCTCCAGTTTGGCAAACGGTCCCACCTGCACATTGTTCAACGCGGTCCGCTCCCGCACCTGCTCCACACGCGGGGTCAACCCCACGCGCGTCAACTGCTCCACCAACGACTCCACCCCCATGCTCATGGGGAAACTGCCCACCTGAACCATGAACTGCTCCCCTGCCGTGCTCGCAGGTGCCGAAGGAATCGTTGCCTGAGTGACCTTGGGCGGTTCCGGCTTGGGTTCGGGCTTGGGTTCGGGCTTGGATTCGGGCTTGGGTTCCGGCTTGGGTTCGGGTTTGGGTTCGGGTTTGGGTTCCGGCTTGGGTTCGGGTTTGGGTTCAGGCGGTTTTTCAGCCACGCCCCCGGCCACCACCCGCGCTTGCGCCGGATCCGGCAGGGCCAACTGCTTGTCCGGCATCACCGGACCTTTCCAGATCGCACTCTCCGGGGTCTTGAACCCCATCCCCATGAAACCCATCCCCTGCACGGCCAGATTCAAAACCGCCAGCAAAACCACTGCTGCCAAAGGCAGAATGCGCGTCATCGCAGAGCTTCGAGCCATGGCCAAGCCCCCTTATCGGTTCCGTTCGTACAACATGCGCAGACCGGTCAAGGTCAGAAACTCATCGACCTCCTCGATCAGCGGACAATCGCGCGCAATCAGAGGTGCCAGACCACCGGTGGCCAACACCCGCACCGGCGCAAACCCGGATTCGGTCACCATGCGGGTGATCAACCCCTCGACCAACCCCACATAACCCCAATAGACACCCGCCTGCATGGCACCCACCGTATCCCGTCCCACCACATTGGCCGGACGCACGCAATCCACCCGGGGCAGCTTGGCCGTACGCTCGAACAACGCCTCCATGGAGATCCCCAACCCCGGGGCAATCGCGCCCCCCAGATACTCCCCCTGCGGCCCGATCAGATCAAAGGTGGTGGCCGTGCCAAAATCCACCACAATCGCCGCACTCTGCAAATGGTGATAGGCAGCCACGGCATTGACGATCCGATCCGCGCCCACCTCGCGCGGGTTGTCATAGCGGATGGCCATGCCGGTCTTGAAACCCGGTCCCACCACCATGGGGGTGACACGCAAATACCGCTTCACCCCGCCCAGTACCGCAGCTTCGACCGTGGGCACCACACTGGCGGCAATGGCCCCGGTCATCTTGCGCGCCTCGATCCCGGCCCACTGGAACAGCTGTATCATCCAGATGCCATACTCGTCTGCGGTGGCACCAGCGCGGGTGGCGATCCGCCAGTGATGGGTCAGACGCTCCTTCTGGTACACCCCGAGTACGATGTTGGTATTGCCTATGTCGATCACCAAAAGCATGTCAGAGACCCTCAGCCCCTCCGATCACCCCATCATCACCACATCTCCTGCCACCACCCGCACCAGCTCACCTCCTGCCGTGCGTGCCAGCAGAAAACCCTCGACATCCAGATCTTCCAACCACACCTCCCGGGTGGCACCCGCCTGATCGATGCACGCCCGACACCCGGTCAACAGCCCACGCTCCTTCCAGGCCGCACGCACCGGTGCAAACCCGTCGCGCACATAACGAACATACCACTCTTCCATGGCTGCCAGCAATGCAGCCAGCACACCAGCACGATCACACGGAGAATGCAAAATATCGGCCATGGTCACAGCGCGCGCCGCCACCTCGGGAGAAAAACCATCGGCACACCCATTCACATTCACGCCGATCCCGACCACCACATGACGGATCCGCTCCCCTTCCGCCGCCATTTCGGTCAGAATCCCGGCCATCTTGCGTCCATCCACCAACAGATCATTGGGCCATTTCAACCGTGCCCCTCGTATGCCATAAGCAGACACCGCCTCATGCAGGGCCACCCCGGCCAAAAGTGTCAAACGCGGTGCGTGCGCCACCGGCATCTCCGGACGCAACACCATGGAGACATACAGATTACCCCCGGCAGGCGACTCCCAACACCGCCCCATCCGACCACGTCCCCGGCTCTGGGCATCGGCCACCACCACGCTCCCGGCAGCCGCCCCGGCCTGGGCCAGAGCCATGGCCAAACGGTTGGTGGAGTCGATTTCGGGCTGATGGTGATACCGATCCGCAGTGAACAAACCACCGGTCAACCGTCCGGCCATGGCCTGCCGGGTCAGATCTCCCCCTTCAGACCACGATGCGCAACGAGACATCCACCGATCCTGCACTATGGGTCAAGGCACCCACCGAAATCAGATCCACACCGGTTTCGGCCACGGCCCGGACAGTCTCCAGCGTCACATTGCCGCTCGCCTCCAAAAGCGCCCGTCCGGCCACCAGCTCCACGGCCTGACGCAACCCCGCCAGATCCATGTTGTCCAACAGGATCACCTCCACCCCCATGGCCACGGCCTCGGCCACCTGGGTCAAGGTTTCACACTCCACCTCGATGCGGTGCAGATGACCCGCTCCGGCCCGCAACCGTTCCACTGCCGCGCGAATGCCCCCGGCCAGGGCCAGATGGTTCTCCTTGACCAGAATGCCATCATCCAGTCCCAACCGATGGTTGCGACCCCCACCGATCCGGACCGCATATTTCTGCAAAGCGCCCAATCCCGGAGTGGTCTTGCGGGTATCCACCACCCGGGCGCGACACCCTTCCAGACGCTCCACATAGCGACGGGTCACGGTGGCCACGGCGGACAGGTTCTGAAAAAAATTCAACGCCACCCGTTCACCGGTCAGAATCCCCCGGGCCGGACCCGTTATCCGACAGATGGCACTCCCGGCAGCCACGCGCTCCCCCTCCTGAACCAGAGGTTCAAGAGCAATGGCAGGATCCACCCGGGCGAACACAGCGCCCATGACCGGCAAACCGCAGGCCACCAGCTCCTGTTTGGCCCACAAGGTGGCCTCGGCCTGATGGCCGGGAGCAACCAGGGTATCTGTGGTCAGATCGCCCCGTCCGATATCCTGGGCCAGGGCCAGGGCCACGATCTCAGACCAGGATGGGTTCAACATGCCGCTCCTTGCAGTCGCTGCATCCGTTCCAAGGCCTCGGCCACGCCGTGCCTCTTCTCCGTGAATTCACGCGCCTTGGCCTGTTCTCCGGCCACCACTTCGGGTTTGGCATTGGCCAGAAAACCGCTGTTGCCCAGTTTCCCCTGCACCCGCGCCAGATCACCATCCAGTTTCTGAAGACTCTTTTCCAGACGGGCGATCTCGGAGGCCACATCGATGATCCCGGCCAAAGGAATGAACAAACGCAAACCGGGCACAACCGCTGTGGCCGCCCCTTCCGGCACAGGTCCGGACAACACCTCCCAGCTCTCCAGCCGGGCCAGCACCCCGATCAGCACGTCATGGCGCTGCATGGTGGCCACAGCCTGCTCATCCCCCTGGACCAGCAGAACCAGACGACGGCCCGGCGGGATGTCCATCTCCCCGCGCACCGTGCGCACCGCGCTGACCAGGGTCATGACAAACTCCATTTCCTCCTCGACCGCCCCATCTTCGCAGGCCGGATCCACCCGGGGCCAGGCAGCCAGCATGACGGTTTCGCCGCCCTGTCCGGCCAGCAGCGCCACCTTCTGCCACAACTCCTCGGTGATGAACGGCATCAAAGGGTGCAGCAGCCGCAAGGCCACCTCCAGGGTATCCACCATCACCCGACGGGTCGTGCTCTTGACGCTGGCGGCTGTTGCGGCGTCATACAGCACCGGCTTGACCATCTCCAGATACCAGTCGCAAAACTCACCCCACAAAAAGCGATGCAGCACCGAGGCGGCCTCGTCAAATCGATACCGCTCCATGGCGTTGTCCAGAGCGGCGATCACCTTCTGCAAACGGGAACGGATCCAGCGGTCCGGCAAGGTGGTCGCTTCGATGCGACCGCTCAGGTTCTGCCCTTCCACATTCATCAGCACAAAGCGGGCGGCATTCCACAACTTGTTGCAAAAATTCCGATACCCTTCGACCCGTCCCATATCCAGCTTGATATCCCGGCCCTGCACAGCCAGAGCGGCCATGGCAAAGCGCAAGGCATCGGTCCCGAAGGCGGCAATCCCTGCGGGAAACTCGGTGCGGGTGGCCTGGGCCACCTTGGCGGCCAACTGGGGCTGCATCATGTCCCGGGTGCGTTTGTTCACCAGGGTCTCCAGGTCGATCCCGTCGATCAGATCCAGAGGATCCAGGATGTTGCCCTTGGATTTGCTCATCTTGTTGCCATCGCCATCCCGCACCAGACCGGTGATGTAGACCTCGCGAAACGGCACCTCCCCGGTGAACTTCAGACCCATCATGATCATCCGGGCCACCCAGAAGAAGATGATGTCAAATCCGGTCACCAGCACATCCGTGGGATAGAACTGGTGCAACTCCGGGGTCTGCTTCGGCCAACCCAAGGTGGCAAACGGCCAGAGGGCCGACGAAAACCAGGTGTCCAGCACATCCGGATCCCGGGTCAACTCCACCAGGGTGCCATAGTGTTCGGCAGCCAGTTCATAGACCTGCTCTTCACAGTTGCACACGAACACGTGACCGTCCGGACCATACCAGGCTGGAATGCGGTGACCCCACCAGATCTGTCTGGAGATGCACCAATCCTGAATGTTGCGCATCCACTCAAAATAGGTCTTGTCCCAGTTGCCGGGAATGAACCGGATGCGTCCATCCTCCACGGCACGGATCGCCTCTTCGGCCAAAGGCGCAGCCCGCACAAACCACTGATCGGTCAGATACGGCTCCAGCACCGCCTTGGAACGGTCGCCACGGGGAATCATCAGACGATGCTCTTCAACCCGTTCCAACAACCCCTGCTGCTCCAGATCAGCCACCACCCGGCGCCGCGCCTCGAAACGGTCCAGACCACGGTAACACTCCGGGGCCTGATCGTTGATGCAGGCATCCGGGGTGAAAATATTGATCAGCGGCAGTTGGTGACGCTGGCCAACCTCATGGTCATTGAAGTCATGGGCCGGAGTGATCTTGACGCAACCGCTCCCAAAAGCCGGATCCACATGGAGATCGGCAATCACCGGAATGGTCCGTCCAGTCAAGGGCAGATGCAGCATGCAACCAATCAGATGGCGATAACGGTCATCCTCGGGATGAACCGCCACGGCCACATCCCCCAGCATGGTCTCAGGACGGGTGGTGGCCACCACCACATGACCCGCGCCATCGGCCCGGGGGTAACGCAAATGCCACAAATGGCCCCGCTCCTCTTCTGCGCTCACCTCCAGATCCGACACGGCGGTCAACAGCACCGGATCCCAGTTGACCAGACGCTTCCCCCGATAGATCAACCCCTCGTCGTACAACCGCACAAAGGCCTCACGCACCGCATGGGACAGCACCGGATCCCAGTTGACCAGACGCTTCCCCCGATAGATCAACCCCTCGTCGTACAACCGCACAAAGGCCTCACGCACCGCATGGGACAGCTCCGGGTCCATGGTGAACCGCTCCCGGGTCCAGTCGCACGAGGTGCCCAAACGTCGCAATTGCCGGACAATGGTGCCACCGGAGTGCTGCTTCCAGTTCCACACCCGCTCCAGAAAACGGTCCCGCCCCAGGTCATGCCGACTCAGCCCTTCGGCCTCCAACTGGCGCTCCACCACCATCTGGGTGGCAATACCCGCATGATCGGTTCCGGTTTGCCAGAGCACGCGCCCACCCTGCATGCGCCGCCGCCGGATCAAGGCATCCATGATGGTGTCTTGAAAGGCATGGCCCATATGCAGGCTGCCGGTCACGTTCGGTGGCGGAATCATGATGCAATAGCGCGCAGCATCCGGATTGCCCCCTGGGGCAAAATAACCGTTCTCTTCCCAGATGGCATACCAGCGCCGTTCCACGCCGTGGGCATCATAGGATTTGGGCAAGGTGGTATCCGACATTTTTTTTCACGAATTTCAATAGATGCAAGAAACAAGCGGTCAGGTCCGCACCCGGGGCGTTCCCGGACCAGAACCTGACCGCTCACAACAACCCACAACCTGACCTTGGCTCAGCGTCCGCCCTTGATCCGTTCCAGCTCTTCGCGGATCACCTCTTCGAGCAAAACCGGCAGACGATCTGCCAATACGGCCCGAATCCAGGAGCGCACCACGCCCTCCACCTGTTCCCGGATCGCGCTGCTCACACCACCTGCCTCCATGGCCCCCTGGACCAGAGGTGCCACGGCTGAATCCATGGGAGCCGGTGCCGCCGCCACAACCGCCGAGGTCTCCTCAACCACCTCCGTTGAACCAGGTGCCGGTCCAAGCGCCAACACCAATGGTTCCGGATCCGGATCAGGCTCGGGTTCAGGCTCTGGCTCCGGCTCAGGCTCGGGTTCAGGCTCCGGCTCCGGCTCCGGCTCGGGTTCAGGCTCCGGCTCGGGTTCCGGCTCTGGCTCCGGCTCGGGTTCCGGCTCCGGCTCCGGCTCGGGTTCCGGCTCTGGCTCGGGTTCCGGCTCTGGCTCGGGTTCCGGCTCTGGCTCTGGCTCTGGCTCTGGCTCGGGTTCAGGCTCTGGTTCCGGCTCTGGCTCTGGCTCTGGCTCTGGCTCAGGCTCAGGCTCAGGCTCGGGTTCCGGCTCTGGCTCTGGCTCAAACTCAAGCTCCGGTTCCGGCTCTGGCTCAGGCTCAGGCTCTGGCTCTGGCTCAGGCTCAGGCTCTGGTTCCGGCTCAGGCTCGGGTTCCGGCTCAGGCTCGGGTTCCGGCTCAGGCTCAGGCTCAGGCTCAGGCTCAATCTCTGGCTCTGGCTCAATCTCTGGCTCAGGCTCAATCTCTGGCTCAGGCTCAATCTCTGGCTCAGGCTCAATCTCTGGCTCAGGCTCAATCTCCGGCTCAGGCTCAATCTCTGGCTCAGGCTCAATCTCCGGCTCAGGTTCCGGCTCATCCTCAACCGTGAACTCCTGCTCCTCCTCACCATCCACAGCATCCATCAGCTCGCTCACGCCCGCCAACAGCTCGCCATCGATGGCAGCCTCCAACTCGGACTCCAAAGAGGCATCCAGCCCGGAGTCCAGCAACTCCCCCTCTTCATCCAACTCAAAATCACCACCCGCCTCAAAATCCGGATCTGCCGCCTCTTCCGCATCCGTCTCTGACCCGTCACCCGACACCTCTTCGGAACCGAACCCCTCCTCAGACTCAAAAGCCTCATCCAATTCCGACTCCAAAACCGCATCATGGTCATGGTCATGCAGGTGATCATGACCGTGCGATGATACCTCCTCACCGGCACCGGCTGCGGACTCCTCCTCCTCCATAAAGGCCAAAGCCACTTCCATGCCCGACAAATCCAAAGGCTCGTCATCATCCAGGTCGGTCGGCATGGTCATGGCACTCTCTCCATCATGCGTTGCCCCATCTTCTCCCTCCAGATCATTACCCATTGCCAACCCCTCTTGCGCCAGGGATCCCTCGTTCACCACAGACTCCAGCTCCACCGGTGCCATCTCCATGGCCGATGCCTCTTCTGCCTCCATGGCCAACGGCGCATCCGCATCCACTGCCATCAAGGCCTGCTCCTCCTCGCCATCCAGCAGATCCTCCAAAGAGGCCAGAATCTCCTCCATCGATGGCCCTTCATGCTCGCCATGGAGCGGTGCTGCCCCACCCTCGGCGCGCGCTCCACCGGAAGGATCCAAGCCAGCCAACGCATCCACCTCCTCCAGACGGGATTCACGCTTTTTCGATTTTTTACCCGACATCGCCCCTTGGCCCCCGCCCGTATTGCCTTACCAGCCCACGGTCATGCGCACGGCATCGACCATGACCCGAAAAATATTCCCGCGCTCCACCGGTGCCCCGGCCACCAGATCCCGCACGAACAGCTCCTTGCCCCCAGACTTGACCACCACGCTGCCGATCTTCTGACCCGCAGCAATCGGTGCCACCAACGGCTCATCGTATGCCACCCCAACCTCCAGACCTGCCCGCTCCTTGCGCGATATGGTCACGACCAACGGCTCGTTCACCACCCCATCCACCTCGCGCTGATCCCCCTTCCAGACCCGCAGCTTGCGTACCGGGGCGCGGGCTTCAAAATATTTGACCGTCTCATACATCTTGTTGCCGTAGTGAATCAGACGCAAGGCATCATCCTCGCGGATCTTGCGCGTGGCCGCCCCCAACACGACCGCTGCCATCCGTTGACCCTCCTTGTCGCTGGTGGCCAACAGACAGTATCCCGCCTCGCGGGTATGGCCGGTCTTCAAGCCGGTGATGATCGGATCCCGCCACAAGAGATTGTTTCGGTTGTGCTGGCGAATATTATTATAGGTAAATTGTTTCTCTTGCGAATAATGGCTGTATTGGGGAAATTTGCGCAGCAGGGCGCTGGCCAGCAGAAACAGATCGCGGGCCGAAGTGTAATGCTCCGGATCCGGCAGGCCGGTGGCATTGGTGAAGTGGGTGTTGGTCAAACCCAGTTCCGCAGCCTTGGCGTTCATCAAGGCCACGAATGCACTCTCGGAGCCGCTGATGTGTTCGGCCAGCACCACACAGGCATCGTTGCCGCTCTGGATGGCAATGCCGCGCACCAGATCCTCCACCCGCACCCGGTCCCCCACCTTGACAAAGGTCTTGGAACCGCCGGTACGCCAGGCGTTTTCACTGACCAGAAGCTCGGCATCCAGTTGCAAGGTCTTGGCAGCCAACGCCTCATAGACCAGATACAAGGTCATCACCTTGGTCAGGGAGGCCGGAGCCAGACGGACATCGGCATCCTGGGCATACAGCACCCGTCCCGAATCCAGATCCCCCAGCAACCCCGCCGTACCCCGCACCTTGGGGGGCGACTCTTCCAGACTGGCCGCCAGCAACCCCCACGGCCACAACACTCCAATCAGAATCAGCAACCACACCGGCACTCTAGAGGGTATTCTCATGGCGTCCACAATCTTGAGCAACACGTATTGATCCTGTTCATGGTTTTTGCTGCCAACCGCCCCGTTCAATCCCGAATGATCACCGCATCACCGATCTCCATCTTGCGCAGGGTGCGTTCCATCTGTTCGGCCTGTTCCACCGTGGCAAACGGTCCAAGCCGCACCCGGTACATCATGCGTGCGCCCACGGAACTCTTGATGATCTTGGGTTTGCCAACCTGCTGCAACCGACGTTCAACGGTCTGGGCATTTTCATAACGGCCAAAGGAGCCGACCTGAATGAAATGACCGCCACCCGCGCCCCCTGCACTCTCCTTCCAGGGGGTGTCGCTGCCCGCCGCTGTCCGGGGTGGAGACTCTCCCGGGGAGGATTCGGGACGCGGCATGGGCGATGGGGGCGTGCCGGGACGGGAGCGATACATCTCGGCTGGTTCGGCCTTGGCCAGCATGGACAATGCCTCGACCCGCACCCGGGCCAGACCGCGCCGGGCATATCCCAACTCCTCAGCCGCTGCATAGGAGAGATCGATCAGCCGATTGTCGATGAACGGCCCGCGATCATTGACCCGCACATCCAGGGTGCGGCCATTTTCCAAATTGGTCACCCGCACCAGAATGGGCAACGGCAACACGGTATGGGCTGCCGACACTTTGTACATGTCGAATCGTTCCCCATTGGCCGTGGGCCGCTCGTGAAACTCCCGGCCATACCAGGAGGCAATCCCCTCCTCCGAGTAACCGGCAGCCTCCTGTTCACTGAGGGGATAATAGGTCTTGCCAAAGACCACATAGGGCTTGGCCGTCCCCCGTTTCCCGGTGGCAGTCTTGGGAACCCCAGGTCCGGTGTCCGGCTTGTCCGGGGTTGATACGCATCCGGTCAACCCAACCATCATCCCCAGCACCACCCACACCAACCTTGATCCGCTTCTCAACTGTGCCACCCCGCGCATTCGCACGCCCTCTCCATCTGTTTAAGATCCCGGGCAAATTCGCACACCACCATGGCAAACCGGTTGGAACGGTTCCAGCGCGTGATCACCCAAAAATTCATGAAGGTCATATAATAACGAGGTCCATCCGCTTCTTCCAGGGCAATCAATGCCAATCGCTCATCCGGATCCGGCGGTGCGGACTCCAACGGCCAGACAATGCCCCGTTCGCGCCATTCACGCCAGGGGCGACGATCCTGGGCCGAGGCCGAAACCAGCCCCTCCAATCCGACCCGCGCCTCCAGAGGCTGTACCAGACGACCCTCGGCACACCAGCCGTGACCATGCAGAAACGCGGCGATCGAGGCCAGCACATCCACCACATCCCCCAGCACATCCCGTCGGCCATCCTGGTTGAAATCCACGGCATAACGCCGCATGCTGCCCGGCATCATCTGCACCTGCCCCATGGCCCCGGCATACGACCCTTTCATCAGCCTGGGATCCCACCCCTCCTCGCGGCACAGCAGCAGAAACTCCCGCAACTCGGAACGAAAATAATCAGCCCGCCGTGGATAACCCGCTGCCAGCGTATACAGGGTGCGCAACACCGAAAAGCGGCCCATGTTGTTGCCAAAATCGCTCTCCAGCCCCCACAACGCCACGATGATCTCCGGCGGCACCCGGTAAAACGCCTCCACCTCGGTCAGCAGCGTCCCATGCCGCTGCCTGAGCCGACGCCCCACATCGATCTTGCGCCAGTTGAGCACCAGGGCACGATAGGCATGATACGGTTTCGCCTCGGTCTGATGATCCATCAGGTAGAGCACCTTCTTGTCCAGCTCCACCGGACCCAGCAACCGCTCCAGCCACACCGGATCCAACCCGTTTTGTTCGATCCACGGTGTCAACCAGGCGTGGCGCTCCCACCACTCCTGGTTGACCCCCTGGGCCAGAACCGGGACCGGCCAGGCCCAGGGCACGCTCCCCAGCAAGGCCACTCCAGACAACAGACGCACCATCTGACGCCGTCCGACAGAAACGGTATGCGTCAGACCTTGCTCTTGTGGCAGCACGGGTGCATGCTGAATCCCGTTCACGTTCATCTCCTCTGGTCACGCGGTCTCACGGACGATCACATCCCCATTGTGAACATGATACAGAATTTGCCACCAATAAAAACCGTTTTTCATTCACACCGGCCATGAAAAACAGGATCCCCACAGCCATGCGCTTGCGGCTGCGTCACCTTCTGCCTTTATTTTCCGGGCAGAAACGGGCTTTTGCCCTGGGATTCATGCTGCTGGCCATCACCAATGCCAGTGCCGCTGCCATCCCCTATGTGATGAAATTGACCACCGAAACGCTGATGCACCAGCAAATGCCGGGCTGGTACATCTTCATGCTGCTGGCTTTGGCGCTGCTCAACGCCTTTTTTCGCATTCAATCACGCACCTGCATCTTTGGTATTGGTCGCGACGTGGAGTTCGCCCTGCGCCGCGCCTATCACGCCAAACTGCTCTCTTTGGATGCCCCGTTTTTCAATCAGGAAAAGACCGGGGATCTGGCAGCCCGGGCCGCAGCCGACGTGAGTGCGGTGCGCATGTTCGTGGGACCGGGATTTTTGCAGATCTCCAACGTCTTCATGGCCTATGCCGCCACTCTGCCGGTGATGATCATGCTCGACCCCTGGTTGACTCTCTACACGTTGGCCCCGATTCCTCTGGTCCTGGGACTCTCCCGACTGCTCACCCGACGCATGTACCGGTTGAGCCGCGTGGTGGCAGACCGATTCGGTCATCTTTCCGGCTTCATTCAAGAGTCCATTGCCGGCATTGCCGCCATTCATGCCCACGCCCGCGAAGCCGACTGGCAACGCCGTTTTGCCCACGAAAACGAAGAGCTGGCCCAGGCAGCCATTCGTCACGCCCGCTTGCAAAGTCTGTTCGGTCCCATGGTGGTGCTGGCCGGAGCCATTGGCGGATTCATCATTCTGGCCCATGGGGGTGGCGAGGTGGCAGCAGGGCGGCTCACCATGGGGGATTTCATCGCCTTTTCCGGCTATCTGGCCATGCTGATCTGGCCGACCGTCGGTTTTGGCTGGATTCTGACCGTGATGCAACGCGGTCTGGCCGCCTTGGACCGGATCAGCGGGGTGCTGGATGCCCAACCCTTTCTGGCTGCCGAAGTGGCCGCTGCTCCAGCCCGACCCGAACGCTGGCCAGGGGCGATTGGGATCGACAATCTGGAATTTGCCTTTCGGCCCGGCACGCCGGTCTTGCACGGCATCACCCTGGAGATCCCGGCTGGCGCTCTGATCGGTCTGGCAGGCCGCATCGGCTGTGGCAAATCGGCACTCTTGCAGGTTCTGGCTCGTCTCTACCCGGTGCCAGCCGGAACGATCCGAATCGATGGCCAGGATCTGACCACCATTCCCGAAGCCGAACTGCGCCGGGAATTGACCATGGTGCCCCAGGAGAGTTTTCTCTTTTCCGCGCCGTTGATCCAGAACCTGCTTTTGAATCGCACGGATGAAGGGCGCTCCCGGACAGAGGCCGCCGTGACCACGGCAGCTTTGGACGAAGAGGTGCAACGGTTTCCCAAAGGGTTGGATACGATGATCGGGGAACGGGGGATCACCCTTTCAGGCGGACAGAGGCAACGGGCGGCATTGGCACGCGCCCTGTTGGGCGATCCGTCCATTTTGTTGCTGGACGATGTCTTCGCCCATGTGGATGCACGCACGGAAGAGCGCATCCTGGCCAATCTGCGTCATGCCAATCACAGGCGTACCGTGGTGATGGTGTGCCACCGCATTGCCGCGCTGCAACGTGCGGATTGCATTCATCTCATGGATCAGGGACGCATCGTGGCCTCAGGCACTCACGAGAGCCTGCTGGCCACCTCGGAACTCTATCGTGACCTGAACATGACCATGAGCCGTACCGAAGCATTGGAGGCCCTCTCCCAATGATGCCTGCCGTCAACGCCGAAACCGAAGAGACCCGCTACGGCACCTTTCTGGATCTGGGACTGATGGCCCGTTTTCTCGGCTATGCCCGGCCCCATCGGCGCTGGCTGGGGTTGGCCATGCTCTTGCCGCCCCTGGGTGCCTTGGCCCAGGTGGCCCAACCCATGGTGATCCAGATGGCCGTGGATCGTCATCTGCTCACAGGTGACATGACCGGGTTCGGAGTGTTGCTTCTGGTTTTGGCTGCCCTGGTGTTTGGTCAATTTCTGGCCGGATATCTGCAATCCACGGTCAACGCCATGCTGGGACAACGGGTGATCGGCGATCTGCGCAAAGAGCTGTTTGCCCATCTGCTGACCCTGGATGCCGCCTTTTTCGCCAAGAATCCCAGCGGGGCATTGACCAATCGGGTGGCCAACGATGCCGAAGCCATCAGTCAGATGGTCAGCTCCGGATTGATCAATCTGTTCGGGGATCTGTTTCTGCTGGTGGCCATTGCCGTGGGCATGGTGCTGTTGTCGCCCCAACTGGCGGTGGTGGTGGTGGTCCTGATGCCTCTGGTGATTGCGGTCGCCTTCCAGGTGACCCGGCGCATGCGACTGATCCAACGTCAGGGCACCCTCCTGATGGCCCGCATGACCGCCCGGCTCACCGAGGAGACCGAAGGCCGGGATGTGATCCGGCTCTTTCATCAACAACAGGCGGCCAGGGAACGGTTTGACCAGCTCAACCGCGACCATCGCACCAATGCCGACCGCAGCAATTTCCTGGAAGCGTTTCAATTCAGCTTTGTCGAGGCGGCCTCGACGGCAGTGGTGGCCATGCTCTTCTGGCATGGGGCCACCCTGATGGCAGAGGGAACCCTGACCATGGGGGTGTTGACCGCCTTCATCGATGCGGTGCGGCGTCTGTTCTTTCCCATTCGCGATCTGGCAGGCAAGTTCACCACCATGCAGTCGGCCATGAGCGCCCTGGAGCGGGTCTTTGCCCTGCTGGACACCAAGGCGGCGATAGTCGATCCTCCGGTGGCCGTGTGCCACACCCTGCCGGAACGGCCTCAAGGCGCGATCCGCTTCCACGGGGTGCAGTGCGGTTACGGCTCTGACGTGGTGTTGAGCGATCTGGATCTGACCATTGCTCCGGGCGAGCGCATCGCCATCGTCGGTCCCACCGGTGCGGGAAAAAGCACACTGATCAAACTGCTGAACCGCACGATTGAGACCCAACGCGGGGTGGTGACCATCGATGACGTGCCGGTCAATCAGATCCCCCTGGCCCGGTTGCGACGACTGGCCGGGGTGGCGCGTCAGGAGACCTTCCTGTTTGCCGGGAGTGTGGCCGACAACATCGGATTGTTCGATCCGACCATCACAAAGGAACGGATCGCATGGGCGGCCCGGGAGACCGGAGCCTGGGAGTTCATCCAACGTTTGCCGGATGGACTGGAGAGTCGGTTGAGCGAACGGGGCAACAACCTCTCCGCAGGTCAACGCCAGCTTGTGGGCATGACGCGCATTTTCGCGCTGGATCCGCCGATTCTGGTTCTGGATGAGGCCACCAGTTCCGTGGATGCGGTCAGCGAACGGTTGATCCAGACAGCATTGGAACGGCTGATGGTGAATCGCACCTCGGTGATCATTGCCCATCGTCTCTCCACGATTCGACACGTGGACCGCATCGTGGTGCTTGCCAAGGGGCGGATCATCGAGACCGGAACCCATGAAGAGCTGTTGGCCCACCACGGGTTGTTCGCCACATTGCATGCGTTGCAGTTCCAGGGCGCGTCTGGAAGGCGTGGACTGGAAAACTTGAAATAAAGATGCAAAATGATTCATGATTGTTTGTTTTTGAGCACTTAAACCAAAACCATTCTGGAATGTATAATTTGTTTTGTTGGGGCGTTGCCCCAAACCCCACCAAGGGCCATTGGCCCCTGGACCCCCTTGACATGAACGACGCATCCCGAAATGGGTACGGTTTAATAATCACACTCTCAACCAGATGGATGTCTCACCCATGACCCACCGCCCCCCGACCCTTGACTCCCACGCCTACATCACCCTGTTGATGGCCAGCGGGTTCACGGAAGCCCAGGCCACCCTGGTGGTACAACTGCTCATCGAAGCCATCACCCTGCGTTGGACCGATGAGACCAAAACCCTGGAAGAGAACCTCCTGAAGGAGGTCAAAAAGATGGAAGCGCGTTTCCAACGTGAAATCAAAGAGTTGCAACTCAACTGTCAACGTCACTACCTGGAACTGGAACAGATCCGGACTGCGCGTCACCAAAACGGTGAAAAATAGGATTTCTGTTTGTTCTGGAAGGATCTTTCCTGATCTTTGACAATAAAATCCATCTTGCGTGAAAAAAATTCGCTTATCTTGCGAAAATCCTTGACGCGGAACATGGAATTGGGGCACCATGTTCATCCGAATATACGAATATGCCCATAAACGCCACTCGGATGAACAGGCAGCACCCTTGAAACTGGTCCTCGCTACCCGCAACCGCAAGAAACTCGAAGAGATCCAACGGATGCTGGCCCTTCCTGACGGCCATGTGCTCTCACTGGATGACTTTGCGGGTTGTCCGGAGGTGATCGAAGATGGTGCCACCTTTCTGGAAAACGCGGAGAAAAAAGCCCGCAGCGTGGCCCGATACACCGGTTTGCCCGCTCTGGCTGACGACTCCGGACTGGTGGTGGATGGACTCAACGGCGCACCCGGCGTTTATTCCGCCCGCTATGCGGGAGAACAGGCCAGCGATGCCCAAAATGTCACCAAACTTCTGACCGAGCTGGCCGCGCGCCCGCACGCGGCCCGCACGGCGCGCTTTGTGTGCGTCCTCTCTCTGGCCCAGCCCAACGGCCACAGCCACCACTTCACCGGCACGGTTGAAGGTCGCATTGCTGAACAACCTCAAGGTTATAACGGATTTGGATACGATCCGGTTTTCATTCCGAACGGTCACGAGATCTCTTTTGCCGTCATGGAACCTGCGGCCAAAGACGCCATGAGCCACCGGGGAGCTGCTCTTGCTGCACTTGCGAAAGAAATAAAGGAAATTTTTGCACTAAAAAATTAGCTTGCTCAAACAGTCGATCAACTGCCGCCAACTCACCCAAGGAGAATTGATCCACATGTCCAAACTCGTCCCCCCTCATGGTGGAGGTGAATTGAAACCCCTGCTGCTCACCGGCATTGCCCTGGATGAGGCCAGGAAGCGGGCCAAGGAGCTGGATCAGATCAAGATGACCTCGCGGGAATCGTGTGATCTGATCATGTTGGGGATTGGGGCCTTCACCCCGCTGGATGGTTTCATGGGTCATGCCGACTGGCAGGGGGTCTGCGAGCGGATGAAGTTGTCCAACGGGATCTTCTGGCCGATTCCGGTCACTCTGTCCACGACCCATGGTCAGGCCAACAGTCTGAAAATCGGTCAAGAGGCGGTTTTGGTGGATGAGGAGAGCGGCGAGATTCGCGGCATCATCACCATCACCGAGAAATACTCCATTGACAAGGGACTGGAGTGCCGGACGATCTTCGGGACCGAAGACCTGGAGCATCCTGGCGTTCAAAAGGTGATGGAGCAGCCTGAAGTCAACATTGCCGGTCCGGTACAGGTTCTGTCCGAAGGGGAATTTCCCATCAAGTATGGCAACATCTACATGCGTCCGGCCCAGACGCGGGAGTTGTTCGAGTCCAAGGGGTGGAGCCAGGTGGCGGCATTCCAGACCCGCAACCCGATGCATCGTTCCCACGAATTCCTGGCCAAGATCGCGGTGGAGACCATGGATGGGGTATTGGTGCATCAGATTCTGGGCAAGCTCAAGGCCGGGGACATTCCGGCGGAAGTGCGTGCCGAGGCGATTGACACGCTGATTGACAATTATTTTGTCAAGGATACGGTCATTCAGGCTGGCTATCCGATGGAGATGCGTTATGCCGGACCCCGTGAAGCGTTGTTGCATGCCGTATTCCGTCAAAACTACGGATGCAGCCATTTGATCGTGGGTCGGGATCATGCGGGTGTCGGGGATTATTATGGACCTTTCGATGCCCAGCACATCTTTGATACAGTTTCGGAACAGGATCTGAAGACCCGGCCTTTGAAGATCGACTGGACCTTCTACTGCTACAAGTGTCAGGGCATGGCGTCGCTGAAGACCTGTCCGCACAGCAAGGATGACCGTCTGTTGCTTTCCGGCACCAAGTTGAGAAAGATGCTCTCCGAGGGAGAACAGCCCCCGGCTGAGTTCAGTCGGCCTGAGGTGGTGAAGATTCTGCAAGCCTACTATGCAAGCCTCAATGAAGGAGACAAGGTGGAAGTCAAGCTGCACAAGGCAGCCACAGGTTGAGCGGACGCACGGGGTCCATACCCGGTGCCACGGACACACACAAATGATTGAAACCAAAAAAACCAAATCAGGAGAAAATCATCCATGCCAAGTTTCGTAATGAATGCCAAGTGTGACGGCTGCAAGGGCCAGGACAAGACCGCCTGCATGTACATCTGCCCCAACAACCTGATGAAGCTCGACAAGGAGCGGATGAGAGCCTTCAATCAGGAGCCGGATCAATGTTGGGAGTGCTATTCCTGTGTCAAGATCTGCCCGCAGCAGGCCATTGAGGTGCGGGCCTATGCGGATATCGTGCCCATGGGTGGTGCGGTGATCCCGTTGCGGGGTTCGGATTCCATCATGTGGACGATTCAGTTCCGCAATGGCAATGTCAAGCGGTTCAAGTTCCCGATTCGCACCACGGCTGAAGGCTCCATCGAACCTTATGCAGGCAAGCCGACGCCGGATCTGTCCAAGCTGAACGATCCGGGTTTCTTCAATCTGGCCACCGCAGATCTGCCCAAAGTGGGCGCGTAAGCCGATTGTTCCGACCAGAATTTGCATCCATCATTCACCTGCGTAAGGAGATTGTTTGACATGGGAAGCTTTGGGAATCCCGATATTGAGACCATTGACACCGACATTCTGATCATCGGTGGTGGCATGGCCGCGTGTGGTGCGGCTTATGAACTGATGCGCTGGCTGCCGCCGGGCATTCGTGTGCGTTTGGTGGACAAGGCGGCCATGGAGCGTTCCGGTGCTGTGGCTCAGGGTTTGTCGGCCATCAACACCTATCTGGGCAACCAGGATCCGGCGGACTATGCCCGCATGGTGGCCAATGACCTGATGGGCATCACCCGTGACGACCTGTGCTGCGACGTGGGTCGGCATGTGGACAATTCGGTGGATCTGTTCGAGGAGTGGGGTCTGCCAATCTGGAAGCAGCCGGGTGACGAAGAGAAATCCTTGAAGGATGGCGGTATGCCGGTTCGTTCCGGCAAGTGGCAGATCATGATCAATGGTGAGAGCTACAAGACCATTGTGGCCGAAGCTGCCAAGAAAGCATTGGGCATGGAGAACATTCAGGAGCGTGTCTTCATCGTCAAGCTGATTCTGGACAGCAAGGAAGAGAATCGGGTGGCTGGCGCGGTGGGTTTCTCCAATCGCGAAGACAAGATCTATGTTTACACGGCCAAGGCGATCCTGTTGGTGGCTGGTGGTGCGGTGAACGTCTTCCGTCCCCGTTCGGTGGCCGAGGGTATGGGTCGCACCTGGTATCCGGTGTGGAATGCGGGTTCCACCTATGCCATGGCATTGCAGTCGGGTGCCGAGTTGACCATGATGGAGAACCGTTTCGTGCCGGCCCGCTTCAAGGACGGTTACGGTCCGGTGGGTGCCTGGTTCTTGTTGTTCAAGGCCAAGGCCACCAATGGACGCGGTGATGTGTACATGGAGACCAACAAGGAGATGCTCAAGGATTATCCTCCGTATGGTCTGGCCAAGGTTCCGGCCACCTGCCTGCGCAACCATCTCATGATGAAAGAGATGCGTGAAGGTCGCGGTCCGATTCTGATGCGCACGGACATTGCCTTGCAGGCTTTGGCTGCCTCTTATGAAGAGGAGTTCGGTCCCAAGGAGGCCAAGAAGAAGATCAAGCATCTGGAGGCCGAGGCCTGGGAAGATTTCCTGGACATGTGTATTGGTCAGGCGGGTGTGTGGGCGGGTGAGAACATCGAGCCGGAGGTCACTCCTTCGGAGCTGATGCCGACCGAGCCTTATTTCCTGGGTTCCCATTCCGGTTGTTGCGGCATTTGGACCACGGGTCCGTCGGATCTGGCTCCGCAGGAATGGCAGTGGGGCGATCATCCGCCGAAGCCGGGTCAGGATCCGCAGCCGGGTCAGAAGAACTACAACCGCATGACCACGGTCAAGGGTTTGTTCACGGCTGGTGATGGTGTGGGTGCTTCGGGCCACAAGTTCTCTTCGGGTTCGCATGCCGAGGGTCGTATTGCCATCAAGTCCGTGTTGCAGTGGGTGTTGGATCACAAGGATTATGTTCCTTCGTTGAGCAAGACCGCCCAGGAGCTGGCCGAAGAGATTTACAAGCCGGTGCGCACCTATATGGAGCACAAGGATTACAGCACGGCTGAGGAGGTCAATCCTCATTACATCACCCCGCGCATGTTGCAGGCGCGTCTTCAGAAGATCATGGACGAGTATGTGGCGGGTGTGGGCACCTTGTACACCACGAGCGTCACCATGATGGAGATTGCGGTGCGCAAGTTGACCGAGTTGAAGAAGGACTCCGAGAAGATGATGGCCCGGGATCTGCACGAGTTGATGCGTGCCTGGGAAAACTATCATCGTATCTTTGCTGGTGAGGCCCATTTGCGTCACATGTTGTTCCGTAAGGAGACCCGTTATCCGGGCTTCTACTACAACATGGACTACAACTTCGTGGATGAGACCAACTGGAAGTGTTTTGTGAACAGCTACATGGATCCGGCCACGGGTGAGTGGCAGGTATTCAAGCGGGCGCACAAGGATCTGGTTGCCAAGTAAGACCGTCACGAGCGCGGCCTGTTTACGGGCCGCGCTTTTTTTTGGATTATGTGATGATTTTTTTTATTCAGTCATGAGATAATCGGGGAGTCAGGCGGGGGGGGGGGAGTCAGGCGAGTCATGGATGAAATGATCAGGGGTCCAGGGGGGTTACCCCCCTGGTGGGATCCAAGGGCAACGCCCTTGGGACTTTAAATCTTTTAAATCTTTTAAATCTTTTAAACAAAAAAAATTTAAAATTTATTTTTTTAATATAAAACATTAAAACATTAAAACCCTGGGGGATGAATCCCCCAGACCCCCTCTTTTTTTTCAATCATTTTACCCTGCCGATTGCAAAACAACCCAATCGAATTGGACAGAAGGGAAGATCACGGATGAACGAACACCAGGACCACGACTACATCGCAGATCGCGACCAGGCCCTGCACCTGGAACCGGAAATGCGTACCATGCCCCGGGAAGTGCGTAATGTACTCCACCCGGTGCAAATGAATGATCAAAGCCGATTCTGCTTCCGCTGCCACCCGGAAATCGCCTGCTTCAATGCCTGCTGCGCCCATATCGAAATCATCCTGACCCCCTACGATATGCTGCGACTGCGCAAACGACTCAACCTGACCGCCGACGAATTCCTCTACCAATACGCCACACCCTATACCCTGACCAAAGGACAACTCCCGGTCCCCTTGATCCGTATGGACCCGGAAACAGGTAAATGCCCCTTCAATACCCCACAAGGATGCTCGGTCTACTCCGACCGCCCGGTCGCCTGCCGCTACTACCCCATCGGCCTGGCATTGATGCATAAAGAACAAACAACCCATAACGAAACCTTCTACTACCTGGTCAAAGAGTCCTATTGCCAAGGCCATCAGGAAACCCAAGAATGGAGCGTGGAAGAGTGGCGCACCGACCAGGGATCTGATGGCTACGACCTCCATAACGCCGGATGGATGGACCTGATCCTGAAACGCCGCTCCGCCGGCGACGAAGTGAATACCTCCATCAAACTGTCCGAATTCTTCTACATGGCCTGTACCAACCCGGAAGAGTTCCGACGCTTCGTGTTTGAATCCACCTTCCTGCAACGGTTCGATATCCCCGAAGAAACCATTGAACAGATCCGAAACGATGACGAAGCCATGCTGGAATTCGCCTTTGACTGGCTGAAATCCATCCTGTTCGGAGACAAGAAAATGGCCGTCAAACCCAAACCGCAAACCACGCCCCCGGATACCCCATGAGCACGATCATTCGCCCATGCGGTCTGGTGCTGCGCGAATCAACGCTTCTGACCATGCGCTATCGCTATGGCCCACACGACCGCCTCAACCTGCCTGGTGGCAACCTGGAACCCGAAGAACAACTCCACACCTGCCTGATCCGCGAATTCCAGGAGGAACTGAACTTGACGATCACACCGCATGAACTGTTATACATCGCGGAAACCAAAACCCATCGCTCCACCCTCCACCTGGTCTTTCGCGTGGAAACCACCGGAACCCCGCACATCAACCCCCAACACTCCAAAGCCTGTGAACTGGTCTGGCTCACCCCAGCCGAATTGACCCGGGCACCCCTCTACCCGGCCATCGGACCAGCCCTGCTGGCGTGGCTGAATGACACCCCTTTCCCGGTCCACCTCGGTGCCGTCAACCAACCCTGGTTCCCACAATGAACAAAACCATGACGGGATTCCAACGCCCACACCCCAACAGGTCCAGACAGAATGCATTTTTTTTCTGTTTATTGTACAATTTTTAATGGTAAATAAAAAAGAACTCTACACCATGCTGCACCAGCAGAAATTTGCCATGAGAGAGAGCCGTGCATGCCCGGGGAGCGTAGACAAATAAAATTTAATTTTCATATATTTACCATCAAAATATTCACACCGTTCAACCGTGATTCATACAAAAGAAATACATGGTAAGAAAATAAACATATTCAAATATTAAAATATATTAATAAATAAAAACCAAATTATAGGGTTGACAGAAACGCAGCTCGCGTCCCATGCTTTGAATGACACGGTGTGATGTCATGAATACATTGGACAAACCAAACCGGGCCGGGTTCCCGGACACAATCGATCAAGGGGAGAGATCCATGGGGATGATCAAGAATGTTCTGGCCATTATCGGCCTGGTAACACTGCTTGGCACTGGATATGGGTATGCCAAAGTGGCACCGAAACTGAGCCAAATGGACCCGGGATATATGCCGATGTATATGGATTTTGCCAACCGCCTGCTGGAGACGCTGGATCCCGGAGTGGCCATGACCTGGGCCGTGCCGGTGGAAAATCCGGATCTGACCCCGAACGATATCAAGGAGTCTTTGAAAAGCCTGGCATCGGCAAAGAATTTCCTGTTTGTGGGCGAAGCCGCCTTTTACAAACAGGTGGAAGCGGTGACCGGTCAACCCTATCGGCATGTGGAGTTCCTGTCGTTTTGCGATGCGCGCGTTGGCAAAATGATGGCCGATTATCAGGATGCCTATACGGCATTCATGCCCTGCCGCATCGCTCTGGTGCGTGACAAACAGGGCAAATTGTGGCTCTATTCGATGAATCTGGACATGATGATTCACGGCGGCAAAGAGCTGCCACCTGAACTCAGAAAGGAGGCACTCAGAATTCGGAACGTCATCAAGGAGCTGATGACGCAGGCCGCCAAGGGTGAATTTTGATGGCAACCCAAACGGTCAACGGTGAACCGGACTTCTCGAAAAAGACCCTAATCCATTGAACTTAAGTGCGGAGGGAAAGATGCAACGAAAAAAAATCCAGATGTTGGTGGTCGCAGGTGGATTGCTGGGCGCATTGGCCTGGATGAATCCTCTGCTGGCAGCAGATGCCCCGGCAGCAGCCCCGGCAGCAGCGGCCCCCTCGGCAGCCGACGCAGAGAAGGCAGCCAAGGAAAAAGCGATTGCAGAAGCCATCGCCGCACCACCGGCAGAAGCAGCCATGCTCGCCAATACGTGCGCCGGATGCCATGGCACGAACGGTGTATCGGCTGGCCCCAGCATGCCCTCGATTGCCAGTATGCCCGCCAAATATCTGGAAGGCATCATGGCAGACTTCAAGAGCGGCAAACGTCCATCCACCATCATGGGTCGGATCGCCAAAGGATATACCGAGGCTGAAACCGCACGCATCGCCGAATATCTGTCCAAACAAAAATGGGAAACGGTCAAATCCCACGCCAACTCGGTCATGGCCACAAAAATCGATGACGCCAAAGCCAAAAAAGGGAAAAAAGTGGTCGAAGCCCAGAAATGCGGCAAATGCCATGAAGACGATGGCCTGACCCAGGATGAGGATACCCCGCGCATGGCCGGTCAATGGGTGGATTACCTGCTGATCAAAATGCAGGATCTGAAAAATGCCGAACTGAAAATACCTCAGCCGGAAAAGATGGAAAAGGCCATTGGCAAACTCTCTGCTCAAGAGTTGGAAGATGCCGCCCATTTCTATGCCAGCAAGCGCTAAACGGGGTATGAGGGAGACCATGACGATGATCAATTGCACACGCAGAGGTTTTGTCAAGCTGACCGGCAGTATGGCTGCGCTCGGTCTGGTTACACCCCCGAGCCTTTCTTTGGCGAATGCCAAAAAACGGGTGGTGGTGGTGGGAGGTGGATATGGCGGATCGGTGGCGGCCAAATATATTCGCATGGCCGATCCCAACATTCAGGTCACCCTGATCGAACAGAACAAGGATTACTACTCGGGACCGCTCTCCAACTGGGTGGTGGCCGGATTCCGCAAGCTGGAAGTCCAGAAATGGGGCTATGAGGGTCTCAAGAAATACGGTATCGAGGTGGTGATCGACAGCGTGACCGGTGTGGATCCGGCAGCCAAAAGCGTGACCACGGCAGGGGGCAAGAAGTTCGAGTATGACCGTCTGATCATGTCGCCGGGTATCGGCTTCAAGGCCCTGGAAGGGTATGATGCCGAAGCCATGAAAAAAATGCCCCATGCCTGGATCGCCGGTGAACAAACCTCTCTGCTGACCAAACAGCTCGCCGAAATGAAGGATGGCGACCCCTTCGTGATGGTGGCCCCGCCGGATCCCTACCGCTGCCCGCCCGGACCCTACGAACGGGCCAGCCTGGTGGCGCACTATCTGAAAAAGAACAAACCCAAATCCAAGGTGATCATCCTGGATCCCAAGGATAAATTCTCCAAGATGGGCCTGTTCACCGGCGGTTGGAAAAAACTCTATGGCTACGATACGCCCAACAGCCTGATCGAATGGGTGCCCGGTGCCCAGGGCGGCAAGGTGACCCGCGTGGATGCCAAGACCATGACCGTCTATACCGACATGGCCGAATTCAAAAGCTCCTGCATCAACATCATTCCGCCCAACAAGGCCGGTGACATCGCTGAAAAAGCCGGCCTGACCGACGAAAAGGGTTTCTGCCCGATCAATTTCGAGACCTTTGAATCGACCAAACAGAAAAACATTCACGTCATCGGCGATGCCAGTGCGGCCACCGGCCTGCCGAAATCGGGCTATGCCGCCAACTCCGAAGCCAAAGTGTGTGCCGCAGCCGTGGTGAACCTTCTGAACGGCAAACCGGTGGGCATACCCTCCTACGTCAATACCTGCTACAGCCTGATCAGCCCGGATTACGGCATCTCGGTGGCAGGTGTCTACAAACTGAACGCTGGCAAGATCGTCGAAGTGTCTGGCGGCGTCTCCTCGGACAAGGCCCAGGATTTCATCCGCAAGCAGGAAGCCCTCTACAACGAAAGCTGGTATCAGAGCATCATGGCCGATACATTCAGTTGAGTTGCCACCACAAGTGCAGTGAGACCTGGAAAGCGGGGCGATCAGCCCCGCTTTTCGCACATCCAGACCAACCCGACACGTGAGCGACAGGGCACCTCATGACCACCAAAGTCAAACAGGAAAAGATCCTCATCGTCGATGATGTTCCCATCAATCTCGCCCTGCTGTCTGAACTTCTGACCCAGGATTACGACGTACTCCAGGCGGATAATGGTCAGAAAGCATTGGAACTCGCTCTCTCCTGGCAGCCGGACCTCATTCTGTTGGACATCATGATGCCCGGCATGGATGGCTTCGAGGTGTGCCGACGCCTGAAAGCACAACCCAAAACCCGCACCATCGGCGTGATCTTCGTCACCGCCAAAACCGAAGCCGAAGATGTCAACCGGGGCATGGCACTGGGTGCGCTGGACTACTTCGGCAAACCCTTCCGTCCGGCAGTGATCCGGGCACGCATCCGCAGCCACCTGGACCGGTTGCAGGCCGAACAGGCACTGTCTTTGGAAAAGACACGGGAAATCAAAGCCACCCAATCCAGACTGGCCATCAGCGGCCTTTTGGAAACATCGCTGGAACCGTTGACCCTGGAACGGCAACTCTCGGTGGCCCTGGATATCATCCTGACCATTCCCTGGCTGGCCGTGGAGTACAAAGGATCGATCCATCTGTTCAATCCCGAAACCAACCGTCTGGATCTGGCAGCCCATCGCAATCTTGCGCCTCATCTGCTGACTGCTTGTGCCGCCTTGCCACTGGGTCACTGTTTGTGCGGCCAGGCGGGTTTGACAAAAGAAATTGTTTTCAAAAATAATCTGGATGCCGACCATGCGGTGACCTTTCCGGGGATCAAACCCCACGGCCACTACTGCACCCCGATTCTGTACCAGGGTGAGTTGCTGGGCGTGTTGAACCTCTACGTTTCCGCCAATCATCCCCGCTCGTCAGACGAAGATGCCTTGCTCGCCACCCTGGCCAATACCCTGGCCGGCATCATCCGCCATCGCCGCACGGAAAAAGCGTTGCAGGAAGAGCGTCAGTTCATTGCCACGATTCTGGAGAGCGCCTCGGCTCTGGTGGCGGTCCTGGATCGTCAAGGCCGTCTGGTGCGGATCAACGGAGCCTGCGAGGCATTGACCGGTTTGCCCCCCCATGCCATGATCGGATCGCCCTTCTGGGATCCAGCCTGGTGCCCGCAAGACGAACAGGAACGCATACATGAGATCCTGACCTTGACCAATGATGAACCAGCCATCGTCTCCTTTGAAGGGCGCTGGCTGACCCGTTCCGGGGAGGTGCGTCACATCTCCTGGACCCTGAGTTTTCTGCTGGATGCAGCCGGAGTGGTCAAAAATTTTCTGGCCACCGGAATCGATGTGACCGAACGCGTGCTGGCGGAAAAACGTCTGGAACGGATTGCACATCACGATGCCTTGACAGGATTGCCGAATCGTCGTCTCTTCATGCTGTTTCTGCAACAGACCCTGGCGCGCAGCCGACGCCACAACCGGGCCATGGCCGTAATGTTTCTGGATCTGGACCGGTTCAAGGCGGTGAATGACACCTATGGCCATGATGTGGGTGATCTGTTGCTGGTCGAGGCCGCAGAACGGATTCGCGGCTGTCTGCGCGAAAATGATGTGGTGGCCCGTCTGGGAGGAGATGAATTCACCGTGATCCTGGGTGATGAAACCCTGGTGCCTGACTCGGTCGGCGTGGTGGCGCAAAAAATCATCGATGCGTTGCTGGTGCCCTTTCAGCTGCATGACCATCTGTGTCAGATTGGCACCAGCATCGGCATCAGCATCTACCCCGGGGATGGGGAACAGGCCGAAGAACTCCTGAAAAAGGCCGATACCGCCTTGTATGCCGTCAAAAAGGGGGGCCGCAATCACTTTCGGAAGTATCATCCATCCATGGATGCCGAAGGAGGGCATGAAACCCGATGAAAATCGCCCATGTGCTGTCTTTGATCATGCTCCTGTTGCTGGTGCTGTTGGCCGGAATCGGTTTCCAACGTTTCCGGGGTGATGCGGAGGTGGGAAAACGACTGGCCGAAAACAATTGCGGGGTGTGTCACGACATGACCGCCAAACGCAAAAATGGCAAAGGCCCCTACCTGTGGGAGATCTACAAACGTCCGGCAGGTGTGGTGGATTTTTCGTTCAGCGCATCGTTTCGTCAACTGGTGGAAGAGCACCCGTTTTTGTGGGATGACGACCACCTGGACCGGTGGCTGGCCAATCCTTTGGCCTTTATCCCGAAAACCAAAATGTCCCAACAGACCAAGGATCACCCGGTGGCCTTTGAGGGCATGGACAGTTCTGCCAATCGCAAGGATCTGATCACCTATCTTAAAAGTCTGCAATGATTTACACACATTGAAATATTCCTTGCACACCACCTGGAATGTGCTTATTGTGCGCATGATCAACAGCGCGCCAGTGCTTTGGTAGAGGGCCAAAGCCTGCCAAAATTTCCCAATCTTCAAGCGGAGAACCGGCTACCATGATCGCAAATCTTTTGAAATGGCTTCGCACCCCCAGTCAGAAGGCCATTGGCCTGATTTTATTGGTTGGTTTTTTGGCCGGATCGATCTTTTTCATCGTGTTTCACTTTACGATGAACGCGACCAATGCCATGAGCATCTGCATCTCCTGTCATGAAATGGAAGGGGTGTACCAGGAGTACAAGGAGAGCAAGCACTACACGAACCGCATGGGTGTGCGGGCCTATTGTGCGGATTGTCATGTGCCCCACGGCAAGACCTTCGGGGATTGGATCGACAAGTTTCTGGCCAAGTTAGAAATCGGCAGCAAAGACATTTACCATCACATGATCGGGACATTCCCGGACAAAGAGTCCTTCGAGAAGAAGCGTTGGGATCTTGCGCAGAATGTGATCAAGACCCTGAAGGAACGGGACTCCAAGGAGTGCCGTGCCTGTCACAACTACGATGCCATGCAACTGGACGAACAGGACAAGTCGGCCTCCAAGAAGCACAAGAAGGCCATGGAAAGCCAGGACAAGACCTGTATCGATTGTCACACCGGTGTCGCCCACAAAATGCCGGAGGAGCCGGAAGCCCCGGCAACCCAACAGTAATCTGAACCGTTGTTCCACATCTACGCAATCAACGAATCTGGAGGCATCACCCATGAGTATCCATTCTGAAACCACACTGACGCGCAGAAGCTTTCTGGTGGCGGTTGGCGCCACGGGTGTGGCGTGTGCGGCCATTGGTGTGGTCGGCATGCCGTCGTTGGCCGAGGCTGCCGAGGCGGCTGTCAATATGGATGAGATCATTGCCAAGGAGTTGGGCGCAGGCACAGTGGCCCTGGAAAAGGTGAAGATCGACACCCCACCCAAGGCGGAAAACGGTGCTTTGGTGCGTTTCCCGGTCTCGGTCGATCATCCCATGGAGCCGGACAACTACATCGCAGCCATTGCGATTTTCGTGGATGACAATCCCAAGCCTTTGGTGGGCAAATTCGAGTTCACCCCGGCATCGGGCAAGGCCGAGGTGGAGATGCGTATCAAAATGGCCAAAGCCTCGCAGGTGCGTGCCATTGCCAAGACCAACAAGGGCAAATTGTATGGTGCGGTCATGAAGATTGAAGTGGCCGAAGGCGGTTGCGCTGGTTAATCGGATCAAGACAACGTTCAACGTTTGGAGAGAATCATGGCGGATATCGGAGAACCCAAAGTGCGCGCCCCGGAAAAGGTCAAAAAAGGGGAGTTGGCGCTCATCAAGACTTTGATCAAGCATCCCATGGAGAGCGGGTTGCGCAAGGATGCAGCAACCGGCGAGACTGTTCCGGCTCACTACATCGAAAGTGTGACAGCGGAATATGGTGGCGCAATGGTGGTCAAGGCGAGTTGGACCGGGGCTGTGTCCAAGAATCCCTTCTTTTCGTTTTATGTCAAGGCTGACAAGCCGGGACCGGTCACCGTGACCTGGAAGGACAACAAGGGTCAGGAGTGGAAAGAGAAGGTCGAGCTGAAGGTGGAGTGAATCCCACCCGCACCCACAAGCCCCCGTTTGGGGGCTTTATTTTTGGGTGGTGCTGGCCTATGATTGGATGCAACACTCCTCTTTTGGGAATGGCTTCCGATGAAACAGCGCCGACTGATCAGTTTTGACTGGGCACTCAAACGGCTGTTGCGCAGCAAGGCCAATTTCGACGTGCTGGAAGGGCTGTTGAGCGAGTTGCTCATGACCGATGTGCAGATCATCGAAATCCTGGAGAGCGAAAGCAACAAGGAGTCGGTACTGGACAAATACAACCGCGTGGACATGAAGGTCAGAAACAGCCAGGGCGAGCTGATTCTGATCGAGTTGCAATACGAACGGGAGCATGACTATCTGCAACGTCTGCTCTATGCCACCTCCAAAACCATCACGGAACATCTCAACACAGGGGATGCCTACCTCAACGTTCCAAAAATCATTTCAATCAGCATCTTGTATTTTGATCTCGGCACGGGCAATGATTACATCTATCATGGAACCACCGTGTTCACCGGATTGCACACCCATGACCTGTTGCAGCTCAACGAAGGTCAAAAGAGTCTGTTTCACCGCCAGAGCGTGCCAGAAATTTTTCCCGAGTACTATCTGCTCAAGGTGAACCGGTTTGATCTGGTGGCACGCACCACTTTGGATGAGTGGATCTATTTTCTCAAAACCGGTGAGATCCGCGAGGAGTTCACGGCACGGGGATTGCGCAAGGCCAAGGAGCTGTTCGACATCATGCATCTGCCTGAACCGGAACGGCAGGCCTACGAACGCTATCAGGAGGATCTGCACTTCCAGGCCAGCATGGTGGCCTCCACCTATGGCCTGGGTTTGATCGAGGGGGAAAAAAGAGGCAGACAGGAGGGCAGACAGGAGGGCAAAGCCGAAACCCTGCTGCAACTTCTGACCGCCCGTTTCGGACCCGTGCCTGAATCGATGCAACACCAGGTGACATCCGCCACTCTGGAACAACTGACCACCTGGCTTGGTCACCTCTTTCAGGCCGATTCGCTCTCTGACCTGCTGGACTGAATGGCCTCTCTGTGCTTGACGGCTGCACGAATCTCCTCAATCAACTCCACCTCCCCAAACCGTTCAAAAACCGGCGCAACCTCGTGCTGCAAAATGTGCAACGCCTGATCGAACTCCTGGCGCTGATCAAGGATGGCTGCCAACAGACATTTGGCCACCCCCTGTCCCAAAGGATCATCGATGCTCTTGAAATACCGCTCCGCAACCAACACCGCCTGCCCGGCAGAATCCAGCTCACCCAACTCCATCAGGAGGCCCCCCTTTTCCAGCACCAGATGGACGGAAGCGGGATTGAGTTCGGGATGATTTTGTAAATATCTGGTAATTTCAGCGATACGAAGCTTCCTTTTGGTTACATCTCGCGATGGATCATCTATTATTATAGATCCCAGCATCGGACCAACATGCACAGGGATCCTGACAGGCAAAAATGAAAAAACCGCGCTGCGCCAGGCCCAAAAATCCGGGGCCAGACGCGGGAAATCATTCAAATCCCCCGATTTGACCCACACCAATAACGGGGAGTGGGAACAAGAATTTCCCAGCCACTCCCGCGCCATGTTGAGCATGCCGAACCGCTGCCCACGCTCCCCGCCCCGCAACCAGTCACCCAGGCCCATCAGATGGACCACGCCTCCGGACGGCAGAGCTTCCAGGGCGCGTGCCAAAGGGTGCAGCTCCTCCCACTCCGGGGCCATCTCCACCCTCTGTCCGGGAGGCAAGCCCATGACATGCAGCCTGGCCATCACCTGCACTTGCACTTGCACTTCAGAAATATCATATTCCATGAAAACCAGTTTGAAACGGTGGACCCCCCGCAACAGCGTCTCCAACTCCAGCAGGGAGGCACTCCACAGGACAAAGTTTCTAACCTCAACACTCCCCTCGTCATGGATCGCCTGATCATCCGGCGACATGGGTTGAATGCATCCGCTTCTGGTAGCCGGGCAGGGTGCGCACCAAAGGATGCGAACGCCACCACAGATTGTTGTATTCCAGGAGGGCCAGGGTATGGAGCAGTTTGTGAGTCCCTTCTTCCGCCTCCTGGGTGTTCTGTGCATCCTGGGAATCGATCCTGACCAGGAGATCATAATCCTTGCCTTGCAAAAAGCGCAGGAAGTCGGCAGCCATATCGCGCACCGCCTTTTCCGCCGCCTCTCTGGTGAAGATCTCGCTGCGTGTTTTGATGCGCGTCAGCTCCAGCAGGCGCACCAGATCACGAGGATGGCCCCCGGAGTAACGAATGAGATAATCCACCGTCTCCTCACTGTCGAACAGAGAGGGAGCCACACGCTTGTACACCATGGCGCGCATGGTCTCCAGAGCAGGGGGCCAGAAATCATCCGACCCGCGCTGGTGGATTTTCAGCATGGGCACCCGATGAATGTAGTGAAACCGCTGTTGCAGGAAATTGTGCTGATAGAGCAGATGGACCTGGGTGCAGTAGATGAAAGTGGCCTCGATGCGTTGCAGCTCGGAAAAATCGGTGACGAAAAACCGCTCCATGTCCGCATAGGGCATGCGATCCGTGCCATCGACCATGAACAGCACCCGCTGTCCCAACTGCTGACGCTGCAACGCTGCATTGGCCGCACGAATCAACTGGTTGAATCCGGCAGCAAACTCTTCCAGGTGATTTTTGGTTTCCGAGCGGATCTCTTCCCGAAAGGTGGTCCCGAACTTGACGGCGCTGGTGAGTTTGGCGAAGAGTCCCCCCAACCAGCCTATTCCAGCCTTGGCCTCCAGACCTGCGGTCAACTCCAGAGAGGAGGCGCGCTCGTTCAGACGCACGATGATCCGCTGTTTGAACCACTCCTTCAGGGTGTACAGATGGACGTCATCGATCATCACCCCCTGCCCGGCCAACATGGCGCAGAGCAAATCGGCCTGCTTGAGCAGAATATCGGTGTCGTGGAGATTATTGGGATTGAGCTGTTCGACCGCATCGACAAAGACCACGAAATAGCGTTGCGGATCATGCAACAACTGACTCAAACGCCGCAACTCCGTACTTTTCCCCCCTCCCAGATGGCTGGTGAAGAGGATGTATTGCCGTTCCATGGGGCGGCGCAGGGTTTGGGTGGCATCGATCCCCAGGGCACGCAGCAGATCATCCTGAGTGACATCACCCCGTGCTTCGGAGGTGTCCACATACAGATCCATGGTCCCGGTGTCCAACGGCACATTGGGATCGAGATTGACCGCAACCTCCCAATAATCGGCATGATTGACACGCATACGGCACCTTTTGGATGTGATTGGACAACCCTCAACTCCCCTTCTGGGAGGTCTCCACCTTTTCCTTCAAACGGGCCAACAACGGTTCGATATCCTCTGGCGTACGAATGGCCTGTTGAAACTGAGAACGGTAGTTGGCCACCACACTCACCCCCTCGATGACCACATCATCCACCTTCCAACCCGCCTTGGTGCTGCGCATGTAATAGGACAAACGATACTGCTGCCCCTTGGCATAGACGACGCTGTCCACCAACACCAGGTCATCGGCCTTGGGCACCTCCTTGACAAACTCCACCCGCTCTCCGTCATACCGCTCGATCACACTCATGTAGGTGTTTTCCAGCAACCGGCGAAACAGATCGGAAAATCGTTGCTGCTGGCCGGGTGTGAATTTGTTCCAGGCCCGCCCCACCGCACTCTGCGACATGCGGGGAAAATCGAACTCCTGGTAGATGACCCGCCGCAACATCTCCCGGCGCTCTTCGCGCCGCGCAGGCACGGCCAACTCCGGATCCTTGAGGATCTGAATGGCCTGCTGGACCGAAGCGGCCAGCTTGCCCATGCGCCCCCCCTCCTGAGCCACGGTCACACTCCATACCGACAGAGGGGCCAACAATACGATCCAGAAAAACAACCGGTTGACGATCAAACGCCGCAACATCGCATCCACTCCTCAAAAACATGCCAAGACTATTTGACACTGCCATGAATGAACTGACTGATCAACTCTTCAAAGTTGATGGCCGGTTCGGTCTGACGAATGACCCCATTGGCGACCAGGATCTTGTCGGAGGCACCCGGTGCGATCACGATGTAGCGATCTCCGATCAACCCTTTGGTACGCACCGAGGCAATGGCATCCTCCTGCACAGCCACCTCGGGCTGCACCAGCATGCGCACCCGCGCCTCGTAATCGGCGGGATTGAGTTCGATGCGATCCACCCGCCCCACGCCCACGCCAGCGATCTCCACGGCTGCCCCGACCTTCAGGCCAGCAATCGAGGTGAACTGGGCATACAGGGGCACAAGGCCGCTGCCCACCAGCTCCATGCGCGCCAGCCGCACCGACAACCAGGCCAAGGCCAACAACCCGGCCAATACGAACAGACCCACCGCAACTTCCAAACGGGCGCTTCTCACCTGAACCTCCCTGGAGACATGCCGTTAAATCACCTGAATGGGACCGTCAAGTTCGCCCCGTATGAACTGACGCAAAACCGGATCCGGCGAGGCGTCCACCTCCCGGGAGGGGCCGGAATAGAGCACCTTGCCCCGATGCAGGGCGATCACATGGTGACACCATTGAAAGATCTCCGGTACAGCATGGCTGATCACGACCATGGTATAACGGGTGCGCATGAAGGTGTCGCAAATGAGATAGTGGATCGCATTTTCAATGATCGGATCCAGACCTGCCGTGGGTTCATCCAGCAACAGGATCTCGGGTTCCGTGACCAGTGCCCGGGCCAGGGCTGCACGTTTCATCATGCCGCCGCTCAACTCATCCGGGAATTTGCGCTCCATGCCGATCAGATTGACCTCGGCCAGACACCGAAGCACACGCCCACGAATCTGTTCTTCGGTAAGTTGACTCTTCTCTCGCAAGGGAAAGGCCACATTGTCGTAGACGTTCAAGGAGTCGAACAGCGCCCCCCCCTGGAACAACAGACTGAAACGACCCCGCACCTGCCGCAAGGCCCGTCCGGACATGGCGTCCAACCGCTCCTCTCCCACCCGGACCGTGCCCTGATCCGGCTTCATCAGACCCACCATGTGCTTGAGCAACACACTCTTGCCCCCACCGCTCATGCCGATGATGGCTGTGACGCGATTGGCCGGAATGGCCAGATCCACGGCATCCAGCACCCGCCGACCATCGAGGATCTTGACCACCCGCTCGAAACGGATCACCGGTGCCACAGCCGGGTTGTCCAAATAGTGGTCACGCTCGGCAGCGAATTGCCGATACAGACACTCATGCAGGGCCGGTTGGGTCAGATAGCCCATTTCGACCAGGGTGCGCCCCACCAGATGGGCGCTGGTGGTCGGGTCCGCCGAGGTGGCACGCTGCCGCTGCAAGGCCAGATCGAGTTGGCGGGCGGTGATGCAACCATTGGCGACCAGCTGCTCACCCAATGGCAAGGTGGCTGACACGATACGCCTTCCTTACAACATAATGGAGGTAATGAAATAGTCCCACACCAGAATCAACACCGAACTCATCACCACTGCCGAGGTGGTGGCATGGCTGACCCCTTCGGCACCACGGCGGGTATAATAGCCCTGGTAGGTGCAGATCCAGATGATGATCACACCAAAACTGAACGATTTGATCAAGCCGGTGATGATATCATGCATTTCGACAGCCGATTCGATGCCGCCGAAATAGGTGCCGCCGCTCAGCCCCAGCAGCCGTACGGCCACCAGATAGCCACCCCAGATGCCGATCACGTCAAACAGGGCGGTCAAAAGCGGCAAGACCAACAGACCAGCGGTCAAACGTGGCACGATCAGGTATTTGAGCGGAGCGATCCCCATCACCTCCAGGGCATCGATCTGCTCGCGAATGCGCATGATCCCCAATTCGGCGGTCAAGGCAGAGCCGGCCCGCCCGGTCACCATCAATCCGGACAACACCGGTCCCAACTCGCGAATGATGGACAAGGCCACAGCCGGTCCCAGCATGGCCTCGGAACCAAAGCGCGACAATGTATAATACCCCTGCAACCCCAGTACCATGCCGGCAAACAGGGCGGTCAGGGCAATGACAAACAACGAACGAATGCCGATGAAATGGACCTGACGCAAAAACAGGGTCCAGCGATACGGTGGCACGGGAATGGCCGCAAGCACCTCCAGAAGAAACAGGAACATGCGTCCCATCTCCTGGAGCAGGCCCAGAGTTCTGGCACCCATATGTTGCAGCAAATCGACCATCCGCGTTGTCTTTCGTGAAGGATTCAGCCGGTCAATCACGGCCAGAACCTCTCAAAATGTGTAAATTTTTTTAAACTTGTTGCAAACCCGAAGATTATCACCGATCATCGGGAGGATTGGCAAGGGAAGATGACCGATTAAAGAAAACAACCCGAGCATGGATTCCGACAATGCGTAAACTTCTTGCAATCCTGATGACATGGGCCTTTTTGTGGCTGCCGGGGTGGTCTGCTGCTGCCAGCGACCCGGGCCGTCATGAGACCCCTGGTGCCCGCATGGCGGCAGTGGATGGTGGTGCTGGCATCAAAGATCTGCCCAGGGCCGATCTTGTGGAGGAGAGCGATGGTCCGGTGGTTTCCGATCCTCTGGAGCCGTGGAATCGTATTGTTTTTACGCTCAACGATCTGTTTTATCACGGCCTCCTCAAGCCTGTGACCGAACTCTACGCCTTCATACTCCCGGAACCGGTACGGATCGCCTTCGGGAATTTCTTCCACAATCTGGCCATGCCAAAACATTTCCTGAGCGCCTTGCTGCAAGGCAAAATGGAGGCTGCCGGTGTGGAGTTGACCCGTTTTGGCATCAACACCATTCTGGGCGGACTGGGATTTTTTGATGTGGCCGAAACCCATTTCAACCTCAAGAGCAGCGATGAGGATCTCGGACAGACCCTGGCCACTTTGGGCATGGATGATGCCATCTACATCCAGTGGCCGATTCTGGGACCATCCACGTTGCGAGATTCGTTCGGGCTGGTTGCCGATGCGGCACTCAATCCTTTGAGCTACGTTCCGGAGAATCCCTGGACCCGTGCGGAGATCTATGGTGGCAAGGTGGTCAATCAGACCTCCATGCGTTTGGGGGAATATGAAGATCTGAAAAAGGCGGCCATTGATCCTTATATCGCCTTGCGGGATGCCTATCTGCAAATGCGGCGCGACCAGGTACAGCACTGACCTGCCCTTCTTTGCCACCAGCCTGATCCAGCAAGCAGGATCCGGGACCAGGCTGGGGCGCAAGCTTTTGACCTGATTTCCGCTCCCCTTTGATACGGACACAATTTTTTGGCACAATGATCGCTATTCGGTTGCCATGCAGCGGCTTTGGGACCGAATTGGGACCATTAAACCGTCAAAGGTTTCACGCTTTCTCCCTGGAGTGGCATTCATGAATGGTGTCCGAGTCTTTTTTTACGCCCTGGGACTGATGATCTGGGCATGGTCCACGCATCCGGTACTGGCTGCCGATACTCTGGATGAGATCTATGGCATGGCGGATCGCAAAGAGTTTGATGGTGCGCTCAAGCGGTTGAATGTCTATCTGGCCCAGCACCCGCAGGATGCCCAGGGTCGGTTTCTCAAGGGTTTGATTTTGACCGAAACCCGCCAGAGAGAGCAGGCCATTGCGGTCTTTCAGCAATTGAGCAAGGATTTTCCGGAGTTGCCGGAGCCTTACAACAATCTGGCGGTGCTGTATGCCGAGCAGGGTCATTTTGACAAGGCCCAGGAGGCTTTGACCCAGGCGATCAAGGCCCATCCCAACTATGCCACGGCCCATGAAAATCTGGGGGACATTCATGCCAAGATGGCCTCTCAGGCCTATGCCAAGGCTTTGAAACTGGTCCCTGGCAACATGGTTTTGGCCAACAAGGTGACCAAGGTCAAGACCCTCTTTACCGAGGGGGGCAACGAACCGGCGGGATCCAAGGCAACGCAAACAGCGGCTGCCACGACCGCCGCACCGGCCCCGCTTCCCAAGAGCACCGCCAAGGTTGAGTCTCAACGTCCGGCTCCCGTGGCTGCACCGGAGGCTGCCAGCAAGCCGGCCAGCACTGCGGTCACGCCGACTCCCGAACCGCCACAGCCCAAAGCAGAACCGGAACCAGTCAAGAATGGGGAGCCTGCACCTGCTGCACCGGCTCCAGCCACTGCGGTTGAGCAGCCTGCCCCGGCTGTTGAGAACGTCAAAACCGAAGAAAAGAGCGTTGAAAAACCGACAGAGCCGGAACGCAAACCCGCGGACAAGGCAGCATTGCCCAGTGCCACGGCCATATCAGAGGTCAAGCAGACCGTCATTGACTGGGCGGCAGGCTGGTCGGCCAAAAATCTGGAGCAGTATCTGGGGAGTTATTCGGCGCGCTTTCAGCCGACCACCAGGAATTTCAAGACCCGCGATGCCTGGGAGAAGAACCGTCGGGATGTGATTGCCAAGGCCGATGCGATTCACATTCAGGTTGCCGAGTTGCAGGTGGCCATGCTGAATGAAAACCGTGCCCAAGCCACCTTCATTCAGATCTACACGGCCAAAAATTACCGTGACCGTGTCAAGAAGACCCTCTCTTTGGAGCGGGAAGGTCAAAACTGGAAGATTGTGCGTGAATATGCAGCCACGGAATAGAGATCACACATGACCCACGAATGGACACCACCGGCAGCCCGGTTCAAGGTCAGCGTATCGGCCCATGTTTTGATACGCGATTCGGATCATGCATCCCAGGAGGCGCGTATTCTGTTGGCGCGTTTGGCCTATCGGGATCACCGGGCCGGCAAGTGGTCGTTTCCGGGTGGATTTGTGGATCAGGGCGAGGGTTTGGAAGCGGCCTTGAAGCGTGAGGTGGCTGAAGAGATCGGTTTGGAGTTGTTGCAGTGTCGTTATCTGGAGACCGTGCCGGTATTATTGGTGGAGTCTCCGAATATTGGTTTCATTTTTCTCTGTGATTCCTGGAATGGTCAGGCTGCACCCAGGAGTCGGGAGATTCTGGAGACTTTGTGGGTGGATGAGCAGCAGTTCTGGCAATTGGATCAGGAGGGACAGTTGGCCTATCCGCAGATGCGCGCCCAGGCTCACTACCTGGGTTGGCATCCTCCAAAACCCGATGGTGCGCCGACAGGGGAGAGTCGTTGCATCTGGAGCAAAGTGGCCTTGATGGTCTGGTTGGCGTTCGGGGGGTATGCAACGATTGGATCGGTTCAGGCGAATGACGACGCTTCGGTCATGTCCGAGGCGCAGCGTTCCGAAGCCATGCAAAAGGCGCGCAATCATCTGTTGGAGGCTGTGAATGCGCTCAAGCAGGCCGGCAGTCTGACTTATGATGCCCAGGCTCCCCACTTGAAGGAAAAGGCCAAAGAGGCCATCGAGCATGCCCAGAAGTTGATTCAGGATCTGACGGAGCGCATGCCCAGACCAGCGCCAGCCCCATCGAACACATTCCCTGGCAGAGAGCAGCAACTGTGACCGTTGAGGTTTCCCAACAAGCGCACGTTTAACAACTCAACTCCTGAGCCATGCACCAGCATCCAAGTATTGAAAAAAAGAGGGGGTCTGGGGGATTCATCCCCCAGGGTTTTAATGTTTTAATGTTTTAACCCAGGTTTAACATGCTATAAAAAATCAATTTATATATCAATAGCTTGCGAGGCTATTTTTTGGCGAGTGGCACTACAAATTCACGATTCTTTGATTTGATGCCTCAGACGAGCATC
>JAANAU010000066.1 GCA_011089965.1 Magnetococcales bacterium | reverse complement strand
CCCTCCCCCTCCCGAGGTTGCATCCTGGACGGAATTCCCCAGATCAACAGGTCGTATTTCGCCATGCCGAATGAATGCACTCCGTATGAACAACGGTCGCTGCTTGCTTTCGTTAAGAATTTTGGCCACATACTCCCCGACCAGACTGATGGCCAACAGATTGGCCGATCCGAAAAAAAGAATCAACAACACCAACGTCGTCACGCCGTGAGGAGAGGAGTCTGGCCAGATCAATTTGGCTCCGGTCTGTACCACCGCCAATACCATCACCAACACAAACAACAACCAACTGACATGGCTCAACTGCGACAATGGCGCATTGCTGAACGAAATGATCCCCTTCTTGGCCCACTCCAGATTGGCCAGGAAATTGTTGGTGGATTGACCAAACATCCGCTCTGGCCGCACATAATCAATGCCGGTTTGCCGGAATCCCACAAAGGCCCGCACCCCCCGCAAAAAAAGATCCCGTTCCGAAAAACGCAACATGGCCTGAACCACGCGCCGATCCAACAACGAAAAATCACCGGCATCATGCGGGATTTCCAAATAGGCGCAACGGGCAAAAAGACGATAGAACCCTTTGTAAGCAATCTGCATGTACCAGGGTGCCACCCGCCGCACCCGACGACCATAAACCACCTCAAACCCTTCCCGCCATTTGGCCACAAACTGCTCGATCAACTCCGGAGGATCCTGCAAATCACCATCCATCAACACACAAGCGTTCTTGCTGGCCATCTCCATGCCACTGCGAAACGCAGCCTGGGAACCAAAATTGCGGGAATGGGAGATGCCAAGAGTATGATCATCATGGGCCGTAATCGCGCGAATCACCTCTTCGCTGTTGTCCGGGCTGCAATCATTGACCAGAATGATCTCATAATCGATCTGCAACCGTTCAAAGACCTTGGTCAACCGTTCATGCATGTACGGGATCGCCTGAGCATCCTTGTAACAGGCAACCACCACACTGACCGAATACGGACTGTTATCATGCATCTTGGATGCTGCCTGATAAGAAGCCACATCCGGCAGTTGACGATACCACGCGATCATGTGGTGCAACCCCTCTTCAAAGGAGGTGCGTGCATGCCAACGCAAAACCGCCTGGGCGCGTGTCGGGTTGGCATACCACTCCGGCAGATCCCACTGGCGATTGGGCATCGAAAAATGCGGAGGCGTGGCAATATGAAAGATCTTCTGCGCCAATTCCGCCACATCCCGGATCGTCACCCGCCGCCCGGAACCCACATTGAATGATTGACCAAAACTGCCGGGTTCCAGATTGAGCGCCGCATCCAGACAGGCTTCGCAGGCATCCTCCACATAAATGAAATCCCGCGAGATCTCCGGATCAACAAACGGTGGCAACTCTCCTTGCAAACCCTTGGTAACCACGGTCGGCAACAGACGTGCGGCATCTTCCAATGGACCAAAGATCGAATAAAAACGTAAATTGACACAAGGAACACCCAGATGTTGTCCATAATAATGAATGGCCTGGGCAGCTGCCACCTTGGAGACGGCATAATGGCTGTTCGGGCGACATGGGGCATCTTCATCCGGTGCGGCGCTGTTGTCCCCATATTCGGACGAAGAGCCGGCATGGACATATCGCCAGATCTTGCGTTGCCGCACCTCTTCCAGCAAACGGATCACCAGCAGATAATTGGTGCGGTGGATCCGTTCATACTGCTGTTCAAAAGAGTAAGCCCCATACGAGATGCAATCAAAAATGGTTTTGGGTTGCACCGTATCCAGGAGACTTGTCAAATGCGATGGCACCAACAGATCGGTCACGATCACCCGATCCCCGGGCACCGACTCCAGACGCCAAGGATTGGCGCGAGTGGCCACCCCGAACAGATCGTTACGAATCTGAAAAATCCGATGAAACAGATTGGCACCGACAAATCCACTGGCCCCCAGGATCAAAATCGGACCAGAGAGTTGACGGATTTTGTCTTCCAGATAGGGCGGGATCATCAAACCACTCCCAAAAGATGCAACAGACTCCCGGGATCCAGACCGCACTCACGGCGATGAAACGATTGGGAACCACACGTCCCAGACAGATACCCCAGGGCATGACGATGCACAAACGCATCCACGGCAATGCCCTGTTGGACCAACAAATGGGCCAACATCTGTCCAACTCCGCCCTGGACCACATGTTCTTCCAGCACAACCAGACGACGACTGGCGCGAACCGCTGCCAGGAACGACTCTGGAGGGGGATGGCAAGTCAAGGGGAGTTCGGACACCCCCCAGACCGCAGGACGCCATTCCTCAGCCACCGACGCCAACGCTGCCAACAAACCACCTGCCAATGGACCCACCACCACCACCGGTTGCCCGCCACCCGGCAACAACAAACGCCAGGGGGCATACGGAGGCACCACATAACCGTCAGGCCGCTCGCACCGCCCCAAACGCAGATAGCCTGGTGTCGATTCTGCGGCCATCCGCTGCACCACAGCACCCACATCCTGGGCGAAAATCGGCACATAGGCCCGAATATGCGGCAAAGTCAACAACACCCCATAATCTTCCAAGGCATGATGGCTCGGTCCCATGGCCCCATACCCATACCCGCCGCCATTGCCGATCAACCGGACCGGCAACCCGTGATGACATATATCATTACGGATCTGTTCAAACGGACGCGCATAACAAAAGGGCGCAATACTGTAGATCCAGACCGCCATCCCCTGTTGCGCCATACCCGCAGCCACAGACACCATGTTCTGTTCGGCAATTCCGGCGTTGATGAAACGCTCCCCCATCAGCGTCCGCAATGGCTCCAGAGCCTGGAAACCGAGATCTCCGGTCAGGAAAACAAACGGATCCTGTTGATACAACGCCATCAGAGCCGCACAAACCGCTGTTCTCATGGTTCTTCTCCCACCACTGCCAGCGCCTGTGCATAATCCTCTGGTGACAATGGCAGATAATGGGACTCCAGACGGTTCTCAAAACGGGACACACCTTTTCCCTTGATCGTGCGCAACAGCACCACCCGTGGACCATCCGGATCCCTATCCTGACGCACGACCGCCTGCCGGATCGCCTCCGGGTCATGACCATCGACCGTGACCACACCCACCCCAAACCCAGTCATCCTCGGGGCCAGATCAGCCAGCGATGCCACTTCATCCGTTGTGCCAAACCCTTGCAGACCATTGACATCGACCAGTACGGTCAAATGATTCACCCGCTGGTGACGCGCCAGGATCAATGCCTCCCACATGGCACCCTCCTGCCACTCGCCATCCGAGGTCAGACAGTAGATCGCTCCCGGCCTGCCCTGCAACCGTCTGGCCATGGCCATCCCCACGGCCAATGACAAGCCATGCCCCAGACTGCCGGTGGAGACCGGAATGGCCGGAATCCACCCGGCCATGGGATGACCTGCCAACCGCGTACCATCGCGATGAAACGTGTGCAGTTGCGCATCATCCAACACACCCGTGGTCCACAGGGTGACATACAAGGCACCCGCCGCATGCCCTTTGGAAAGCACAAATCGATCATCCGGCCCCATGACCTGGTGATGCAGACACAACAAGGCATCCAATGCCGACAGATTGCCGCCCACATGGCCAACGTGACTCTCCAGATGCATGCGCAACAGCCTTCCAACGGCCCTGGCACGCAACATGGCATAGGTTTCAGGCTGCCCGTTCATCCCATCTCCGGTCCGACCATTGTGTCTTGCATCCACCTCCCAATCCCCTCTCGCCTGATGAGCAGAGTACACCATCGGGATAAAAAGTCAATTTTCCCAAGCCATCCCCCCTTGCGGATATCGACTTTTGCTCATTCAATAACAGGGTAACCCACTGACCTTTCCTTGAACAGGAGTCGTGCCTTGTTGCGAGCCAATTCTCTGCTTGTCGGTCTGCTGCTCATGTTGCTGACTGCGTGTCAACCCACCCAACCCGTGGAAGAAGCACCACCCCCTGCCACCCAGGAGAAGATCCGCACACCCGTGGTGGATGTGACCCCCACCAACAGCCTGGAACCTGTCTCCTGGTCCGAAATCCCGGCCAGCCTGTTCCAGGATCCCGGGCTGGCCACCTGGGCCGATGCCCTGGCCCAGAGCGCGGTCTATTACCGGCGTCTCTCTCCGGACAAAATCCTGCAATTCGACTCCGTTCCGGTCACGGCCCGCCAGATGGTCCAGGCCACAACCGAACTGGAAGGTTTGGCACGGGCCGGGGATGGGACCAGACTGCATCAGGTTCTTCAGGAACGGTTTCAACTGTTTCGCTCTGTGGGCAACAGCACCAATGGCGACGTACTGGTCACCGGCTATTATGAACCTCTCCTGCGCGGTTCCTACACCCGTTCCAAACGCTATTATTATCCGCTCTATCGGCGTCCACCCGATCTGATCGACAACAGCAAAGACGGCATTCATCGTCTGGAAAAAGGCAGGCCCGTCAAATATTATACCCGTGCCGAAATCGATGATTTCGTCTACAGCAAGCCAACCCCACCCAAACCGGCCAACAAAAAGAAAGCCAACAACAAAAACAAGGAAAAACCTGTTGAAAGAGTCGGCAAACTGGGCAATCGCGGACTGGAACTGGTCTGGGTGGACAATGCCATTGACGCCTTTTTCCTGCATATCCAAGGATCGGGACGGGTGCAGTTGGAAAACGGCCAGATCTTGCGTTTAGGCTATGACAGCACCAACGGACGCGCCTTTGTGCCCATTGGCAGGATTCTGATCGAACAGGGTAAAATCCCCAAAGAAGAGATGACCATGCCACGCCTGCGTCAGTGGTTGATGGACCATCCAGAACAGAACAAAACCCTTTTCTTCATGAATCCGTCTTATGTTTTTTTTCGGGAACAGACACAGACGGCTGTCGGCAACATCAATGTTCCCTTGACGCAGGACCGTTCGATTGCCACGGATCATCGCCTGTTTCCCAAAGGGGCACCTGCGATTCTGACCACCACCATCCCGATCATGAGCGCAGATGGCAGCAAGGTCTCGGCCTGGCAACCGGAAACGCGGCTGGTGGTCAATCAGGATACTGGCGGAGCCATTCGTGGGGCCGGACGGGTGGATCTGTTCTTCGGTTTCGGACCAGGGGTTGAAAATCGGGCGGGCGTGATGAAACAGAACCGTTCCAGCCTTTATTTCATCGCCCCGCGTACGGATCAACGCTGAACCACAGACTCAGGCAACCGGCTGGCGGGTTGCCGGATCAATCATCTCTTCAGCCATGGTCAATGTGGCTGCCAGCAAGGTGCGCGCCTGACCGATCAGCAATCTGGCCTGATCGGCAGCCAGGGCGCGTGTCTTGTCTGACGCATCCGTAACGGTCGGCAATGTCTCATGCTCAGAGTCCTGGGCATCGGCCCAACTCCGCAACGCCTCAGCCAAAGCACGCGCCATGCCCGGCAACAGGGCCACCACCCGTTCAGACGGGAACTCCAAAGATGCGCGCCCCCCCCCTCCGAAAGCCACAGAACTCCCGGATACCGGAACGGGCAATCCCATTTCCGAAGCATCCGCCGCCACAAACGCGCTGCGCACCAGTTCGGCATAAATCCGCTGCCTGGCCGGAACCAGAGAGCCGGCTGGTCCCATCATGCCAACAGCCCCACGCGCATCCTCTGGTGTTGGCACTGCCACCACCTCCGATGCAGGCACAACCGGATGGGACTCGACACGTTTCCAAGGTTGCTGGCGCTCGGGCTGGACGCTGACACGAAAATCGTCTGCCGGACTCTCCACCCAGGCACGGAAAACATTTTGTCCCACAGTCGATTTTGCTATTCTCCAGTGATCGGCAGGGTTGGGCATGGTGTTGTCCTCAAGAAAACATGAAAATAATCCGGACCAATGTGAACCAAAGAATCCATCATAAACATACGATAGAATAAATCCAGAAAAAATTTTCCATCACCACCCATTGTGGACCTGCACCCAGAGCCTGCCATGGAAAAACACCGGTTCGGACATCAGGCCGAAGAGTTGGCAGCACACACGCTGCAACAAAAAGGGTATCACATTCTGGAGCGCAATTGGCGCATTTCGTGTGGCGAGTTGGATCTGGTGGCCAAGGATGGAGAGATTCTGGTATTCTGTGAAATCAAGGCGCGCGCCAGCGTGTGGGGCGGCGAGCCGGGCGAAGCCATCGATGGTCGCAAACAGAACCGCTTGCTGAAACTGGCCACAGCCTACCTGCGCGCCCATCCGCATCTGTCCGGCAGTGTCTGCCGTTTTGATGCTGTCCTGATCTGGCGCGCCTGGGGACAGTGGCGCATCGAAGTGATCGCAGACGCCTTCCGGCCTGGCTGGGAGTGAATGACCGAACCTTTGGGTAGCACCCGTTTTGACACACAAGGAGTATGGATCCATGACCCGCACATCCCTGACCATCGGCGCACTTGCTTTGTGGACCCTGACAGGGTTGACAGCATGCGTACCGACCGACTCTCCGGACGGAGCCGCCACCTCCGGCATCATGGGCGAACGCCGCAGCCCGGAAGCCGCCATCGAAGACAACATGCTGGCCATGAAACTGCGCAGCTACTACATGCGCAGCGACAAGGTCAGTGCCGCCAACATCAATGTCTCGGTCTATCAGGGTGCCGTGCTTCTGACCGGAACCGCTGCCTCGCAAGCCGAAATCGACAGCGCCATCGCCATTGCCAAAAACACGCGCGGCGTGGTCAAGGTCCACTCGGAACTCAAGGTGCAACACGCCAGCTTCAGCGAACACACCAAGGACGCCTGGCTGACCAACGAAGTCAAAATCCGTCTGCTGGCCGACGAGCAGGTGCGCGGTCTGGATATCAAGGTGGAGACCACCAAGACCATTGTCTATCTCACCGGCACAGCCCAGTCCGCTGCCGAACGCAACCGGGCCGTGGAAATTGCCCGCAAGGTGGGCGGTGTCAAAGAGGTGGTCTCCTATATCGAGATCAATCCCAAATCCCAACCGCTCTCTCCAGGCAGCGAACCCAAAACCGACAAAACCTCAGGTCCGGCTCCCGTGCGCATGGGTGGTCCGGGAGAAGCCACCAAGGCTCCGGAGATCACAACCCCGGGCACACCTTCTCCCTCCCAACCAGCCCCGATCCAACCAGGAGCGCCCATTGCCAGCGGATTCTGACCTGTCGCCCCGCTTTCAACAGGAGCTGGTGGCGCTGCTGGGCCAGGAAGGCGCCCTGACCGGTCAGGCCCAACGGGAAGCCTACGCCTGGGACAACAGCGGCATGCGCCACCTGCCCCAGGCCGTTGCCCTTCCTTCCACCCGCGCTCAGGTGGCCGATGTGGTGCGTCTGTGTCATCAGGCATCCATCCCGGTGGTGCCACGCGGGGCAGGCACAGGCTGCGTGGGCGGTTCTCTCGCTGTGCAGGGCGGCATCATCCTCTCGTTGCAACGGCTCAACCGGATGCTGACCATTGCCCCGGCAGACCGGCTGGCCGTGGTCGAACCCGGCGTGGTCAATGCCGATCTGCAAGCCAGGCTCGCCCAACATGGACTGTTCTGGCCACCCGATCCCTCTTCGGCCCGTTCGTGTACCATTGGCGGCAATCTGGCCATGTGTTCTGCCGGTCCCAATGCCTTGCGTTACGGAGCGACCCGGCAATGGGTGCTGGGCCTGACCGTGATCCTGGCCGATGGCAGCACCATGCGCGTGGGTGGCAAAACGACCAAAGGGGTGGTTGGATATGACCTGACTCAACTGCTGATCGGCTCGGAAGGCACATTGGCCATCGTGGTCGAAGCCACTTTGAAACTGGCCCCCCTGGCGCAGGCACGCCGCACACTGCGCGCATCCTACCGCACCATGGAGCAGGCTGCCCTGGCCGTGGCCGAAGTGATGAGCCAAGGCGATCCCCCTTTGGCACTGGAGTTTCTCGATCCGGCTGCCGTAACCCTGGTGCGCAGCCAACACCCCGACATCTGTCACCCCGATGGCCAGGCCCTGTTGCTGGCCGAGGTGGAAGGGAGTGCCGACGAGATCGAACATCAGGCCAAAAATCTTGCCGAACGGTTATCGAGGCTCGATCCGGTCGAGGTGGTCATTGCCACCAGTGCCGAGGCCTCCAAAAAGATCTGGGCTGCCCGATACGCCCTCTCTCCAACGCTGACCCGCATGGCCCCCAAGCGCATCAACGAGGATGTGGTGGTCCCGGTCTCTGCTCTGGCCACCCTGATCACCGGTGTGACGGCCATCTCCCAAGAAACCGGGGTTCAGATCGTCAGTTTTGGCCATGCCGGCAATGGCAACATCCATGTCAATCTGCTCACCGATCCCACAAATCCCGCACAAAAACCCAAAATCACCCGCGCCCTGGAGCAGCTCTTTGCCCTGGTTCTTGAATTGGGAGGAACCTTGTCCGGCGAACATGGGGTAGGCATCACCAAACGGGATTTCATCCATTGGGAACTCGATCCTTGTGCATTGACGATCCAACGCCAGATCAAACAGATTTTTGATCCCAAAGGGATCCTCAACCCAGGCAAAATCTTTGCCCGGGATGAAACCTTGGAGACAAACGTACCCCATTTTCCGTGAGCCGTCCGCAACCTAAAGAGGGCTTGTTCGTGTCACTTTCATTCACAATCAGGAGTCAGGGATCATGCGTCATTGGATGGTTGGAATCGCCTTGTTGACCGGTTTCGGCAGCACCTCCGAGGCCAGGGCTGAAATCCAGGCCAAAGAGGGGTTGTATGAGATCACCATGCAGAGCGTTATGCCCGGCATGCCCGGCATGCCCCCGCAGACCATGCGGCAGTGCATCACCAGATCCGATCTGAACCATCCGGACAAGTTCGTCAAATCGGGCGGTGGCGGGGATGACTGCACCATTCAGGATCTCAAGCAGGAGACCAATCAACTGGCGTTCAAAATCTCCTGCCCCAAAGAAAAGGTCACGGGCAAGGGGGAGTATCGCTTCTCGGGAGACAACTATACCGGCACCATGGAGATGACCATGCCCAATCCCGGCGGTCCGGCCATGAACATGACCGTGAAAACCTCTGCCAAATGGGTTGGTCCCTGCAAGTAAACCAGAAACATTTGGAATGTATCATTTGTTTTGTTGGGGCGTTGCCCCAAACCCCACCAAGGGCGTTGCCCTTGGATCCCACCAGGGGCCATAGGCCCCTGGACCCCTTTGGTATAAACGACGCATCCCGTAATGGGTGCGATTTGGCATCGCGAATCAAGATATCTGGAAAAAGCTGACAGCCCCGTCTCGGCGTGATCTTGCGTGACCCTGTCACCAGCACAAAGAGACCGGTGGTCAGCATGGCCACTCTTGCCGACGAAGATCTCCATCATGAACAGTCCAACCGGTTACCCTGGAGGCATGACATGAACAAACGTCGTCTCATCACCTTCGACTGGGCGCTGAAACGACTCTTGCGCAGCAAGGCCAATTTTGAGGTTCTGGAAGGCTTCTTGAGTGAATTGCTCTCCACGGAGATCCGCATCGTCGAGATTCTGGAAAGCGAAAGCAACAAAGAAAACGCTCAGGACAAGTTCAACCGCGTGGACATGAAGGTCAGGAACAGCGCAGGCGAGTTGATTTTGATCGAGTTGCAATACGAACGGGAGTTCGATTATCTCCAACGGCTGCTCTTTGGCATTGCCAAAACCATTACCGAACATGTGGACGAAGGAGAACCTTACACCAAAACACCGAAGGTGATTTCCATCAATATTCTCTACTTTGAACTTGGAGCGGGCAAGGATTATATCTATATCGGCAATACATTATTCAAAGGAATACATACAAACGAGGAACTGCTCCTCAGCGATATCCAGAAAAAGCTATTCGAGCGCAATACGATTCAAGAGATCTTTCCATCCATCTACCTGATCATGGTCAAACGGTTCAATGAAGTCGCCAGGAACACGTTGGATGAATGGATTTATTTCTTGAAGAAAGGTGAAATCCGCGACGAGTTCACTGCCCGAGGCCTGGAAAAAGCCAAAAAGGTCTTGGACATTCTGCAACTCTCATCCACCGAACGCCAGGCCTACGAGCAGTACCAGGAGGGGCTTCGTTCTCAGGCCAGCATGGTAGAGAACACCTGGAAGGCCGGAAAATTGGAGGGAAGAGAGGAAGGGATTGAAGAAGGCCGCCAGGAAGGCCGCCAGGAAGGCCGCCAGGAAGGTAAAGCAGAAACGCTGCTCCAACTGCTTCACGTACGTTTTGGCCCGCTTCCAGAAACCATCCAGGGAAAGGTGACCTCTGCCAATCTGGAGGAACTGACGGCCTGGATCGACAAGATCTTCACAGCCGACTCACTCCAGGCC
>JAANAU010000004.1 GCA_011089965.1 Magnetococcales bacterium | reverse complement strand
ATCTTGTTAGCAAACAGGGTTGGGGCCTCCATTTTGCGACATCGATCTCTCTGCCGCCACCTGCTCCCATTATCTTTCATCATCAGGGGTGACGCACCCCTCGTCATGTCTGTTAGCAATCAAATTGAATCTGTGCTTGATTATCTCCTGAAAAGCCCTTTTCTCGCTATCCGCTCTGAGAAAACTGTCTTGGGGCGAGAGGACAGACCTGCCTATAGCGGATTGGCCGTTCAGGAAGCGATCGTCAATGCCGTGGTCCATCGTGACTATGAGTTGACAGGTTCTCAGATCATCATCAACGTGTTCCCTGACCGATTGGAAATCAGAAATCCGGGTTTTCTGCATAATACTCTGAAACCGGAAGACCTGTACGCCGGTTGTCAGCCTATGCGACGTAATCAGCATTTGTCTGGTTTTTTCCGTGATTTTCACAGCCCCATGAACGGACGCAGCCTTATGGAGGCTCGAGGCGTAGGTTTTCTCTCTTTGGTACGGGAAAGCATGGAGTTGTCCGGTCGCTCTCCTTCCTTTGAAGTGATCGGTCAGGGGATTAAATTGACCATCTTTGCAGGAGGAGTGGTTGCGGATTCTTGACCTGTATTGTATCCCAAAATGGCGGAATGACCAAACAGCCTTTGGGAACCGAAAGGAGACCAGGGGGAAGGGGAAGAATCCCCCCTGGTGGATTTGCGAGTACAGAACAAGAGTGTCCAGCCTCAGCCAAACCGTGTGACGGATCAGCGGTGGCTTTTTTTGCTTTTTTCCGCGTGGTCCAACAGCTCATCGGTCAGGGTGTCAAGGGTTTCGTTGACTGCTGCCAGTACCGTTGCGGCCTCTTTGGTGGCTGAAATGGTTTTGCCTGCCACGTTGACCACCACCTTGACCATGGCACGTTGTTCGTTGTTGTGCGCCTTGCGTTCCACGGAGATGCGACCGTGGGTCAAGGGTCCGAAGCGTTGGTCCAGATTGTCGAATTGCTTTTGAATGCGATCCCGCAATTCGTCGCCAATTTCCACCTGGCGTCCTTCAATTTTGACTTCCATGGATTGAACCCCTTTTTTTTACCTATTGAGAAATGTCGGATTGTGCATGCGGCAGTGGGCGGCGTACTGCCGCACGGCTGCGGACCGGAATGGGAACCGGGATGGGTTGGTTGCGGGCTGGCAGCGAAGCGATCAGCAAGGCTACCCCGTTGGCGATCACCCCAACGAGCAGGGCCACCCAAAAGAGATCACCGGTCCACGTCACGTCAGGCAACATGCATAAGCTCCTCGGTTGGAGGTTGAATGAAAACGTCAACAGAGATCATACCACTTTTTTGAGATCATATTCCAGGATACCCACAGCCCCGGCCTGTTTCAGGCGCCAGATCAGATCGCGCACCAGGGAGCGGTCCACCACGGTTTCCACTGCCTGCCACTCCGGATCCGACAGAGGATTGATGGTCGGGGCCTGGAGACTGGGCAACAAAGCCAGGACTTCGGCAGAGCGGGCCACCGGGACATTCATTTTCAAGATCGCCTTGTGACGTGCGGTCAGGGCGGCATTCAACAGCAGGGTGATCTGGTCGATTTTGGTTTTTTTCCAGGGATTGCGCACCGCCTCATGGTTGGCAATGATGGTGGTGCGGGTTTCCAGGAGATCGGCCACGATCCGCAGACCATGAGCGCGAATGGTCGAGCCGGTTTCGGTGATTTCCACAATGGCATCCACCAGACCTTCCACGACCTTGGCTTCGGTGGCACCCCAGGAGAAGATCACCTCGGCATGGATGCCCCGTTCTTCCAGATGACGACGGGTGAAATTCTCCAGTTCGGTGGCGATCCGTTTGCCCTGGAGATCTTCCAGACGCTGAATGGGGGAGTCTTGGCGTGTGGCCAGCACCCAGCGGCAGGGGCGGTTGGAGCTTTTGGAGTATTCCAGAGTGCCGATCTGGGCCACTTTTTCTTCACACTGCCATTCGAGGATCCAGTCCAATCCGGTCAGCCCCATGTCCAGGGTGCCATCGGCCACGTAGCGGGCCATCTCCTGAGGGCGGACCAGAGAGCAGACGATCTCCGGATCGTCGATGGTGGGGAAATAGTTGCGGGAGCTGGGGGCGATGCGCCAGCCGGCCTGGGCAAACAGTTCGATGGTGGCCTGCTCCAGGCTTCCTTTGGGCAGACCGAGTTTCAGTGCAGACATGGTGGTGCCATCCTTGTTTCTTGGGTAAAGCGCAGAAATCCTGGCAGTTGGTTGAAGTGGTCGAGTACGCGGTCCGGGGCCAGAGAGGCGACCGGTTCGCCCCGGTTGTAACCGTGCGTGCAGAGAATGCTCGGGAGTGCGGCCTGGCGTGCAGCCTGATGATCGGTTTCCGAGTCACCGATCATCACCCCGGAGTGTGCCGGTACGCCCAACTGCTCCAGGGCATACAAGAGGGGTGCCGGATCGGGTTTGCGGGTGGTCAGGGTCTCTCCTCCCACCACCACCGGAAAGAAACGGTCCAGCTCCAGTTGGGCCAGCATGGCTTTGGAGAGGGTTTCGGGCTTGTTGGTCACAACCGCCATGGCGTATCCCTGACTGGCCAGATGGGCCAGCACTTCGGGGACTGCCGGAAAGGGGCGGGAGTGATCGGTGAGGTGGTGTTGATAGAATTCCAGGAATTCGGCCACTGCCGACTCGAAGCCGGGATCATTTTGGGGTGGTTCGGCCTGTTCGCCGTGCAATCCTCTGGCCAGAAGGGCGCGGGCACCATGGCCGACCAGATGGCGGACCCGTTCCAGGGGCAAAGGTGGCAGATGACGTCCTGTCAGCACATGGTTCATGGCGCGCCACAAATCCGGAGCCGAATCGACCAGGGTGCCGTCCAGATCGAACAGCAGGGCAGTGCAGGGGATAGGGTTGGTCATGGGGTGCGGATATGGCCCACAAAGGGCAGTTCCCGGTATTGTTCGTTGTAATCGATGCCGTATCCCACCACAAAGAGGTTCGGGATCTCGAAACCGACAAAATCGGCCTGGATGCCCACTTTGCGGCGTGCCGGTTTATCCAGCAGTACGCAGGTGAGCACTTCTGCGGCTCCTTTGGCCACCAGATGGCGGGAAGCGGTTTGCAAGGTGAGGCCTGTGTCGAGAATGTCGTCTATCAGCAGAACCTGGCGATTGTTGAGCGGGGTGCGCACGTCGAGACGGGTGGTGATTGTGCCTGAGCTGACCGTGCCAGCGCCGTAGGAAGACATGACCAGAAAATCCAGGGTCAGTCGACATCCCTGGCTGGAGAGCATGCGTGCCAGGTCTGCGCCGAAGAAGAAGGCACCGTTCATCAGGGTGACCATGAGTACATCGGGTTGCAGGCGTGGGGTGATCTCTTCGGAGAGGATGCGCATGCGTTCCTGGATCATGGTGGTGGTCAGAAGCGGTTCAACTATTGGGGGCATTGGGTATTCCTTTCCAACAGAAAAACCGCCACGGGAGCCAGCAGATTGGCTGTGGCCTCAGGCAGAAGCCATTGCGACAGCGGGTTTTGGATGGTGCGGCGCGCTGGATGGCGGTCGGCAGAGAGGGGGATGCGCCGCAGGATGCGGATGTCGAGTTCGCGACACAGATCCTCGAAATCCAGAATCGTGCAGAGATGGATATACGGGGTGTTGTACCAGCGGTAGGGGAGGACGCGGGTACGGGGCATGCGTCCGGACATCAGGAGGCCAAAGCGGACGCGCCAATAGCCGAAGTTGGGAAAGGAGACGATGATTTTTTTGCCCACCCGCAGCATCTCTTTCAGGACATATTCCGGGCGATGGATGGCCTGGAGGGTGTGGGACAGAATGACATAGTCAAAGGAGTCGTCATGGTGGTCGCTCAGGCCCTGATCGATATCCCCCTGATAGACCGGGAGTCCATGGGCAATACAGGCATGCACCCCTTCGTGGGAGATCTCCACGCCAAAGCCGCGCGCATGTTTGCGGCGGATCAGATGGTCGAGGAGCAGGCCATCTCCGCACCCCAGATCGAGCACGCGGGCACCGTCTGTGACCAGATCGGCGATGACGGCTTGATCGATGCGCAGTCTATGCAAGGTGGGCCTCGGAATGGTGGATTGCCATGATGATGTCGATGTATGGGCCGATTTCCAGTCTAGTGCGAAGTGAACGCGGCGTCAACAGCAGCGGGTGATCGGGTTGCAGTGTGGGGATGGGGGTGCGTTCTCCTGGGCGGTGATTGTCGGGTTGCGCCAGGCAGCCAGGGAGGCGCGCACCCCGAAGATCAGCATGGTGATGACGATTCCCATGAAGAACAGGGCGAGCGCGGCATCCAGACGGTCGTTGAAGACCACCTGTGCCACCTGTTCCAGGGATTTGGCCGGGGCCAGCACCACCCCTTGGTCCAGGGCCTGTTGATATTTGTCGGCATGGGCCAGAAAGCCGATTTTGACATTGCCGGAAAAGACCTTCTGAAAGCTGGCGGTCATGGTGGAGATGACCAGCCAGGCTGTGGGTATCAGGGTGACCCAGGCCAGCTGGTGGCGTTTGAGTTTGAAGAGGATGACGGTGGCCAGAATCATGGCGCAACCGGCGAGCATCTGGTTGGAGATGCCGAACAGGGGCCAGAGGCTGTTGATGCCTCCAAAAGGATCGATCACCCCCTGATACAGGATGTAGCCCCAGGCGCTGACCACGATGATGGTGGCGATGATGCTGGAGAGCCAGGAGGAGGTGCGACCCAAGGGTTTGAACACCAGTCCGAACATGTCCTGGACCATGAAGCGGCAGGCGCGGGTGCCGGTATCGACAGCCGTGAGGATGAACAGGGCCTCGAACAGGATGGCAAAGTGATACCAGAAGGCCATCCAGGCCGTGCCGCCGAAGATCGAGAGCAGCTGGGCCATACCCACGGCCAAAGTCGGGGCACCACCGGTACGCGACAGCAGGGAGTGTTCGCCCACATCGCGTGTCACCTGGGTGATCATCTCCGGGGTGACGGTGAAGCCCCATTCGCGGATGACCGTGACAGCCCCGTCCAGGGTGGGTCCGAGCACGGCAGCCGGGGCATTCATGGCAAAGTAGATGCCCGGTTCCAGGATGGAGGCGGCGCACAGGGCCATGATGGCCACGAAGGACTCCATGAGCATGCCGCCATAGCCGATAAAGCGGGCATCGCCTTCGCTGGAGATCATTTTCGGGGTGGTTCCCGAGGCGATCAGGGAGTGAAAGCCGGAGCAGGCACCACAGGCAATGGTGATGAAGAGAAACGGAAAGAGATCACCGCTCCAGACCGGTCCGGTTCCATCCAGAAAGCGGGTGGTGGCCGGCATTTTCAATTCGGGTGCGGCCAGCAGCACGCAGATGGCCAGCAGGACGATGGTGCCGATTTTCAGAAAGGTGGAGAGGTAGTCACGGGGGCAGAGCATCATCCAGACCGGCAGAATCGAGGCCAGGGCACCATAACCGATCAGTCCGGCGGTCACCTGCGGACCGGTGAGGGTGAAGAGCGGTCCCAGGGTGGGGTGGGTCGCCACCTGACCACCGGCGATGATGGCGACAATCAGCAGGACGGCACCGATGGCCGAGACCTCGCCGATGCGGCCCGGTCGGAGTTTTTTCATATAGATGCCCATGAACAGGGCGATGGGGATGGTCATGGAGACCGTGAAGACCGACCAGGGGCTTTCCGCCATGGCCTTGACCACGATCAGGCTCAAGACGGCCAAAAGAATGGTCATGATGCCAAAGATGCCCACCATGGCCACGGTGCCGGGGAGCGGTCCCATCTCCGAGCGGATGATCTCTCCCAGTGAGCGTCCGCCGCGCCGCATGGAAAAGGAGAGGATCATGAAGTCCTGCACGGCTCCAGCCAATACCACACCGATCAGAATCCAGAGCATGCCGGGCAGATAGCCCATTTGCGCGGCCAATACCGGGCCGACCAGAGGACCGGCTCCGGCGATGGCGGCAAAGTGATGGCCATAGAGGACGATGCGGTTGGTGGGGACGAAATCTTTATTGTCGTTATAGAGAATGGCGGGAGTCGGGCGACCTGGGTCGAGTTGCAGCACCCGTTTTTCGATGAACAGGGCATAGAATCGATAGGCCAGCACGTAGATGCACAACGCTGCGATCACCAGCCAGGTGGCATTGACCGTTTCGCCGCGCGTCAAGGCCACGCTGGCCAGGGCCACGGCACCGGTGGTGGCGATGAGAGAGAACAGCAGTTTCTGGCTGACCGGGGTGGAGTGCAGGATGGCCGGATTCATGTCGATCCTTCTGGATTGGGTTTTCGGGCGTGCGGCTGACCAGGCCCTTGCTATTTTACGGGTTGGAATGAGACAATCAATCGTTTATATCTGAAACATTAACATAACCGTGCGGTCAAGGCAAATGGTGCATCACATCGATTGTCAAAGCCTGCTGGTCTTGGCGTTGCAAGGGGTGATACCCCTGTTTCCCTGCGGCGGTTGTTTGCCATGAAGCTCCAGAAGCTCTCCCACCTGCTGCTTGGAATTGTGCTGAGTGCCGTGATTGCGATTGGTCTGTTTTTGTGGCAGATCAACGTTTCGTTCTCCGAGGTGGAAAAGGCGTTGCGGCATCGTCAGGAGACCCTGGCCTTGACCTCGGACTTCTCCCGCATGACCGAGATTCTGGTGCGTCTGGTGCGTCTGTATGTGGTGACGGGAACCGAACGCTATCTGGCCATTTATTATCAGGTGGCCAGCTACCGGAATGGCAAGCTGGCTCTGCCTTCCCAGAACCTTTCCACCCATTGGGAGCAGGTGATTGCCGGAACGCACGCTTTGATGGATACCGGGGGTGAGACCTTTCCAGACCGTCTTGATGCTATGGGTTTTTCTCATGAAGAGAAAAATCTGTTTCACCAGGTGCTGGAGGTGGGGGAGAAGCTCCATCGTCTCGAACAAAAGGCGTTTGCGGCCACGCAGGGGCTGTATGATCCGGATCTGGACAGTTTTGTTTCGGATGGGGAGCCGAATCGGGATTTTGCCGTACATCTGGTCCATGGGAGTGACTACATCCAGTTGCAGATGGAGTTGGAACGCACGGTGAGTGAATTCGTCAGTCAGGCGGATCACCGGACCCAGTCTGCTTTGCATGCGGCCACCACCCATTTGTGGCACTATATCGTGTTGGCCAATGTCTGTCTGGCATTGGTGTTGTTGCTGGTGTTCGTCTCCGGACATTTTGTCCGTTGGCGTTTGTTGGACCCTTTGTTTTCCCTGACCAAGGCAGTGCGTCGCATGGGGAGCGGTGATTTCGCCTTTCGTGCGCCGCATCTGCCCTCTTTTGAGGAGCATCGGTTGCTGGTGGATGGGGTCAATGGGCTGGCCACCACCGTGGAACGGGAGATTGCCCAACAGAAGGAGACCATGCAGCAGCTGGATGTGGCGCGTGAAGAGGCCGAGGCCGCCACCCGGGCCAAATCGATGTTTCTGGCCAATATGAGTCACGAGATCCGGACCCCGATGAACGCCATCATCGGCATGACCTATCTGACGTTGCGCAGTGAACTCACGGCCAGGCAGAAAGATTACATCAAAAAGATCGATGTTGCGGCCAAATCATTGCTGACCATCATCAATGACATTCTGGATTTTTCCAAGATCGAGGCCGGACGTCTGGAGATCGTGCCCAATCCTTTTGATCTGGGTCAGGTGGTGGGCAACAGTCTGTTCATGGTGCGTCAGAAGGCGATGGAAAAGGAGTTGGAGCTGTTGCTGGAAAGCTCTCCCGGCCTGATTCGTGCGCCTTGGGTGATGGGGGATGACACCAGGCTGGGACAGGTGTTGAACAATCTGCTCTCCAATGCCGTCAAGTTCACGCATCATGGTTACGTGCGCCTGGTGGTCAGCGAGATCGAAACGACCGAACGGGAACGTCGGGTGCAGTTTGTCGTGCAGGATACCGGCATCGGGATGAGTCCGGAGCAGTTGAGCAAACTGTTCAAGGAGTTCACCCAGGCCGACAGCTCCACCACCCGGCGCTATGGCGGGACCGGATTGGGTCTGACCATTGGCAAACGACTGGTGGATCTGATGGGGGGGGAGTTGACCGTGACGAGTGAGGAAGGGAAAGGGACGCAGTTTCGGTTCACTTTGCCTTTTGCGCCCTGTCCTGCCGGGGTGGCAGTGACCCGGGATGCCCGGTTCGTCCGTCTGCGGCGGGTGCTGGTGGTGGATGATCTGATCGAATCGGTGGCCGCATTGAGTGGAATGCTGGAGGGGTTCGATCTGGAATGTCTGCGTGCAACCTCGTGTGAAGAGGCGTTGCAGTTGGTGCAGGATGCACTCCGGCAAAAGGATCCGGTGCAGGCGGTGTTTGTCGATTGGGTGATGCCCATGAGCGGAGGGCAAAAGCTGATCCGGGATCTGATGACCCTTTGTCAGGATTCCTGCCCGTCCATTGTGGTGGTGTCGGCGTATGATGCAGAGTTCATCGAGGCAGGGATCGGAGATCATCGGGTGGATCGGTTCCTGCCCAAGCCGGTGATGGCCGATGCCCTGGCAGAGGTGTTGCACTATCTGGAAAACGGGGCATCGGATGCCGCCGCCTTTCCGAAACGGGAGCAGGGGATGGGGGAGCCGCCTGACCTGCGGGGGTTGCGGGTTTTGCTGGTGGAGGATCACCCCATCAACCAGCAATTGGCTTTGGAGCTGTTGCGCGGTGTCGGGGTGCAGGTGGATCTGGCCAACCATGGTCAGGAGGCTTTGGAGCTGTTGGAACCCCGGGCTGGAGATTATTACCATCTGGTGTTGATGGATCTGGAGATGCCGGTTCTGGATGGCATGGAGACCACGCGTCGCTTGCGCGCTCAGGCCCGTTTTGACCCGTTGCCGATCATTGCCATGACCGCGCATGTCCTGGAAGAGACCCGGGAACGGTGTCGTGCCCTGAACATGAACGGCCATCTGGGAAAACCGGTGGATCCGGCGGCTTTGTATGATTTATTGAAAGGGTATCACGCCACGGCTGCACGGGAGAAGCGGTTGGCAAAAATGTCTGGCCCCTCCAGGCCGTCTTCTGGTCAGGAGTCGGTTTCTCTGGAACCCGTGCAGCCGGAGCAGCAGAAACCGGCCGACGCATGGCCACCACTGCCGGGCATCGATATCCAGGATGGGGTGGGGCGGTTGTTGGGGAATCGGGTGACCTACAAGAAACTGCTGGCCCGTTTTGTCCAGGATTTCCAGGGATTCGAATCGGAGTTGCAAGGTGCGATCCAGGCTGCCGATTGGGCAACGGCAGGCAGACGGGTCCATTCGCTGAAAGGAGTGGCTGCCGGATTGGGCGTGCTGCGGCTGGCCGAACTGGCCACCGAGCTGGAACCCTTGATTCTGGTCGGGAGTGTGCCGCACAATCAAGTGATATCGTTGTATGAAGAGTTGCGGTTGGTGCTGGATGGATTGGTGCGCTGGCTGGAGGTGTCAATACCGACCCCGACTTTGGCTCCTGTGGCCACTGCGCCTGCCTCCGGTGAGTTGTTGACCCGGTTGGCGCAGCTTTTGGCCGACAGCGACAGTGCCGCTTTGGTCTGGTGGGAAAAGCATCGGAGTGCCTTGAAGGGTCACCTCTCCGCACAGGGGATGCAGCAGATGCGGGTTGCCATGCAAGAAATTGATTTTGATACGGCTTTGAGTATCCTGCAACGGGAGGTGGCGGGTTGAGGGATGATCATGCGTGCAACCCGGTTCGATCAAGCTCCTTTTGCACCTTTCAAATAAGGAAATGAAAGATGCGTCCGGTATTGCTTGTCGTTGATGACACGCCAACCAATCTGGCTCTGGTGGCCGGATTGCTGGAAGAGTCCTATCAGATCAAGCTGGCCACATCGGGGCGCAAGGCATTGGAGATTGCCCGTGCCACCCAGTTGGATCTGGTGCTGCTTGATATCATGATGCCGGAGATGGATGGCTACGAGGTGTGTCGTCAATTGAAGTCCGATCCGGCCACCCGCAACGTGCCGGTGATCTTTCTGACCGCCAAGATCTCGGTGCCGGACGAGGAGTTGGGGTTTGCCGTAGGTGCCGTGGATTTCATTCACAAACCCATCAGTCCGCCGATCCTCATGGCGCGCGTGCAGGCGCAACTGCGTATCCGTGAATGGGGCAAGGCCTTGTCAAACCAGAACCACTGGTTGCAGCAGGAGGTGGAGCGCCGATTGGGTGCGTTGCGGCAGATGCAGAGTGCCAGCATTCAGGTCATGGTCTCTCTGGCGGAGTTCCGCGACAGCGATACCGGTCACCATATCGTGCGTACGCAAAAATATGTGGAGCTTATGGCCAATGCCTTGTATGAACAGAATCGCTATACTCCGGTCTTGACGCCTGTACTCATGGAACAGATGACCCAGATGGCACCCTTGCACGATATCGGCAAGATGGCCATTCCGGACAGCATCCTGTTGAAACCCGGCAAACTGGATCCAGCGGAGTTGGAGATCATGCGCACCCACTCCGAACGGGGTGACGGGATTCTGAAACAGTGTGCCTTGTCCATGGGTGAGTCCGGAGAGTATCTGAAAGTGGCCATGAATATTGCCCGGCACCACCATGAGAAGTGGGACGGCTCCGGCTATCCGGATGGCCTGGCCGGAGAACGCATCCCCATCGAGGCCCGGATCATGGCCATGGCCGATGTTTACGATGCCTTGCGTTCCCGGCGTCCTTACAAACAGCCCATGAACCATGAGGAGGCGTATCACTTCATGCTGGAGCGGTGTCCGGGTCATTTCGATCCCGTGATGTTGGCGGTCTGGCGGCAGCTTGGTCAGGAGATCTGTGCCATTGCCGATGCCTGGGTGGATCAGTGAGGTGGATCATGTGCAATGCACGTCAAAGTCAGTGTTGCCAAACGCATTGGACTCTGCGGTTGTGGATGCTGTCGGGTGCTCTTTTGTTCTGGTTGGGATCGGTGGCTCCGGTTCAGGCCATCGAGTGGTCCTGGTCGAGTTTTGCCACGCTGGGTTATGCGGTTTCGGATCACGATGAGACCTTTTTGCGGCATATCGACCGCGACGGAACCTTCATGGTGGATTCAGTGGCCGGAACCCAGATCGATGGCCATCACGATGCCGATTTCGGACGCATCGGAGTGACATTCCAGGGGGTGGTGCGCAACTCCACAGATCGGGATCATGACCTGGAACCGGCCCTCTCCTGGGCTTTCACCAGCTATCGTCCCAACAACGACTGGCTGTTCCGGCTTGGGAAGTTTCGCACTCCGGTGTTCATCTTCACCCAGAATATGGAAATCTGGGTGACGTATGATCAGGCGCGGTTGCCGGTGGAGTTCTATTCGATCTCTCCGAACTTTGATATCTTCGGTGTGAGTACGGCTTACAACTGGAGTGCTTTGGGCGGGGAGATGACCCTGGAAGGGTATTTTGGAGAGAACGTCTATAGTTGGCGTATCTTCAGCCGGGCAGCGCAGAGGGCCAGTTATACCAAACAGGATCTTGATCTGAACGGCCTGGTCCTCTCCTGGCGTGATGATGCGCTGATGCTGCAATGGGGGATTCACCGTGGTCGTTCCAAAATCCAGAAAGGACAATATACCGATACCTTTGAACCCCGTACCATTCCGGCTCCGGAACCGGTCGGTGGCACTCTGTATGTGCCGGTCAGACCGATTTCGGTCATCCACACCACTGCCCTGACCTTTGGTCTGGATTGGCGCTTTGCCGACCAGTGGCGTTTGACTTCAGAATATGGCCTGCGGATCATGGATGATATGCTCATCGGTGTGAGCAGTCAGGGGGCCTATGCAACCCTGGCCCGTACCATCGATGATTGGACCCCTTATGTCAGTGTGGCGGGATTGCGTTCCAGCAAGGACAATATGCAACTCGGGCGGATGATCGAGGCGACCCCGGTTCCGCTTGCTTCCGGATTGCCTGCCACGTATCATCAGTCCCTGGTGGACAATATCAATACCTGGGATCAAACGTCCTACATGTTGGGGGTCTCGTATGCCCTGACACCCACCTCCCGTCTCAAGGCAGAGTGGATGTTGACACACGTGGGACAATCTTCCCGACTGTTTGATCATGAATACAGCGGGATGAACGACAATGTCTTTTCCATCTCATACTCCTGGGTCCATTAGGGGGGGATGGCCATGAAACGGCATGTTGCGGGTCGTATCTTCTTGTGGATGTTGACGCTGCTCTGTTTGTCAGCAGGGCATTCCGCCCAGGCGGAAGGCAAGAAGTTGATGGTTCTGGCCAATCGCGAGACACCAGAAATGGACCTGGCAACTCTGCGCAAGGTGTTTTTGGGCAAGGTGATCCGGGTGAACGGCATGGCCGTCACACCGGTGAATCTCTCCTCCGGCAATCCGGCGCGCAGCTCTTTTCTCGGCACGGTTCTGGAGCAGACCGAGGAGAAGTATGTCAACTACTGGACCGTGCGGCGCTATATCGGACAAGGGTCGCCACCTCGGGAGGTGAAGGGCGAGTCGGAGATGGTCGACTATCTGCGTGTCACCCCGGGGGCTGTCGGCTATATCGAAGAGTTCGGCACTCCGGGTGATTTGCAGCGTCTGAGTGTGCCACCGTGAATCGGCAACCCGGCTCCCTGAGCCTGACGGAAGAGAGTTGGCATGCGGTGGCTGGATGAGTGTGGCACCATGTTGCCAGCGGACAACCAGGGGATGGACCCGGAGCGTATTCGGTTTTGTCGGCGCTTTTTTCCCGAGGTGACGGCTGCCCAATGGTCGGATTGGCGGTGGCAATTGCGTCATCGCCTGCAAGATCTTGGCACACTGGAACGGTTTTTCTGCCTGTCGGCAGGGGAACGGGCCGCCCTGGAGCAGCGCGGATCCGGATTGCCGGTGGCAGTCACCCCCTATTATGCCGCACTGCTGGATCCGGATCATCCTGGAGATCCCTTGCGGCGTACCGTGTTGCCGGTGGCTGATGAATGGGTGCGTGCCGTGGGTGAGGCCGAAGATCCGTTGGATGAGGCCAGGGATCGGGTGGTGAACGGGTTGATCCACCGCCATCCGGATCGGGTGGTGTTTCTGGCTTCCCACAGTTGTGCGGCCTATTGTCGTTACTGCACCCGCTCCCGTCTGGTGGGTCAAAAACAAAAGCTGAATGATCGTTGGGAGCAGGCTTTGGCCTATATTGCCGCGCATGGAGAGATCCGTGAGGTGTTGGTCTCCGGCGGGGATCCGTTGCTGCTTTCGACCGCCCGATTGACAGCACTGTTGAGTCGTCTGCGTGCCATTCCCCATGTTGAATTGGTGCGTCTAGGCAGCCGTATTCCTATGGTTTTGCCAATGCGTGTGACCAAAAGATTGGTCGCCATGCTGCAACGGTTTCAACCTTTGGTCATGAGCATCCATGTCACCCATCCGGCAGAATTGACCACCGAGGCGCTGCGCGCATTGCATCGTTTGGCTGATGCGGGTGTGATGTTGGTGAGTCAGACCGTGCTTTTGGCTGGCATCAATGACGACTTTGCCACCATGAGTCGTTTGTTGCGGAGCCTGGTACGCCATCGGGTGCGGCCCTATTATCTGTACCAGTGCGATCCGATCTGGGGATCGGCCCATTTCCGGGTGCCGGTGGAGCAGGGGATTGCCCTTGTGGAACAGCTTGCCCGGGAGTTGAGCGGTTTGGCCCTGCCCCGGTATGTGATCGATGCCCCGGGTGGTGGCGGGAAAATCACCATCGGACCGGTCACCATGGTCGGTCGCGAGGCCGGTTTTCTGGTGTTGAAAGATGCCAGCGGTCGGATCTGGCGTTATCCCGATCCTCCGGTTGTGTCGGGTACGTTGGCAGGAGTGTGAACCATGCATATCGGTCTGGTATACGATTTGCGAGATGATTACCGCAACCTTGGATGGGACGAGGAGCTGCTGGCCGAGTTCGATCAACCCGAAACCATCGATGCCTTGGTCCAGGCGTTGCTGGCAGGTGGTCATACGGTGGAGCGGATCGGCCATGGCCGGGCATTGGTGCAGGCTTTGGTGGCAGGCAGACGGTGGGATCTGGTGTTCAATATTGCCGAAGGGGTGTGCGGGCGTGGACGTGAGGCCCAGGTGCCTGGCTTGCTGGAGCTGTTTTCCATCCCGTATCTGTTTTCGGATGCCACCACGTTGGCCATCTCTTTGGACAAGGGGGTGTGCAAGCGACTGGTGCGGGAGGCGGGTTTGACCACTGCGCCATTCGTGTTGCTGGCGCAACCGTCTGATCTGGAGCAGATCGATCTGAGCGTCCCCTGGTTTTTGAAGCCCGTGGCGGAAGGGAGCGGCAAGGGGTGTGGAGCCGGCTCACGGGTGACCACACGCCAGGCCTTGATGGCGCGATATCAGGAGTTGCGTGCCCGTTTTGCCCAACCGGTGCTGGCCGAACGTTATCTGCCGGGTCGCGAGTTCACGGTGGCCATTGTCGGCAATGGCGCGCGTATCCGTTTGGCCCTGGTGGCCGAGATTCTCTGGGAAGAAGTGGCGTCTGCTCCTGGCGTTTACTCTTTTGCCACCAAAGAGCAGAGCAGCACGCAGGTGCGTTATCAACTGGTGGATGATCCGGAAGCGCGCTTGGCCTTGGAAGAGGGGGTGGCCATCTATCGGTTGTTGGGATGCCGGGATGCCGGACGTTTGGATTTTCGTTCGGATGCTCTGTCCCGTCCCCATTTTTTGGAGATCAATCCTCTGGCAGGTTTGCATCCGGGATTGTCCGGTTTTCCGCGCATGGCGCAGATGGCGGGTTTAAGCTATGATCAATTGATTCAGGCCATGGTGGATGGGGCAGTGGGACGTTTGGCTGGTCTGGAGTAGCCGGAGCAAAAAAAAAGCCCCCGGTTGCAACCAGGGGCTACGGCAAGGGTTTGACGCCTTGCATCAGGTGTCAACTGGTGTCCTCAACGACCTTTGGCAGCACCTTTGGGGGCTGTGGCTGGCTTGGCAGCAGCCGGCTTGGCAGCCGGTTTGGCAGCCGGTTTGGTGGCTGGCGGCTTGGCAGCAGCGGGTTTGGCAGCAGGAGCAGATTGTTTGGAGACGGCCATTCCTTCCTCCATGGAAGATGAGTGGTTGATATAAGACGGATCTATTATTAATCAAAATCAGCCAGAGGGCAATCAAAAATTGGTTTGGGTGGGCAAGATTTTTGATGGGTGGAATGGCGGTATGATGATGTTTGTATGGCGTGCATTTTGCATTAGCAAGGCTCTACTTGGGAATGGATCGGCCATTCGCCATGGAGTCAGGAGTGAATGATCATGATGCACAGTTCGGAAGGACATCGTTCCGCAGAGAACATGGCACGGATGGGGACTTTTTTTGTGGCCACCCGTGCCGATTGGCAGGCGTGGTTGGATCATACCGGCGTCGAAGAGCAAGAGCGGGTGCTGGTGACCCGGAAAATGGCTGGACGCGGGTGGAGTGCGCGTCGCGGCAAACTCTCTGGACAGATGGGTTAAGGTTTTTGCAATGGCGTGGTCGAGCGGCTGGCTGACAGGATCCGTTCGCGACGTTCCCGTGCTGCCAGGGCGGCTTCGGTTGCCGGGATCGGGGTTGGCAGGGTCTCCCCACGGCGTTGGGGAAGTTTGTGTGGACTGGGATAGCGGGCACGACAGGCGGTGATCAGCTTGTCGACGACCATCAGGATCTCTTCGCTGTTGGGAGGTGGCTCGCCATAGACCCAGACATCCTGGCGATGGTTGTAGGTGAACTTGTCCACCGGACCGGTGAACGGACCACCCTGAGGATCGATCTGACTCTTGCGATAGGTGTAAATGCGCACAATGGAGCTGCGGGGGTGGAATCCGACGATCATCTCGGAACGGGAGAGAGTTTCCCGGACATAGCAGGCATCGCGCAGGCGTGAGGCGATCAAACCACGGGTCAGTTCGTCGTATTGCTGAGTGCATCCGCTGTTTTGCAGCTCCTTGCGTAAATGGCGACACAACCGGCGGATATCGTTTTCGGGATAGAACTGTCGAAAACGGCGAAAGCGCAAACAGGTGCAGGTCAGTCGGAACAGGTTGACCCGATAGTTCAGTTGCATCAAACGGTGGCTGGCAACCTGGATCACCTTGTCCCGTTCGATGGGGAGTTGAGGCAGCAGGAGCGAGGGACAATAGGGGATTGATTCGAGGATATGCCGTTTCTTGCGGATCGGAGCAATCAGGAAAATGTAAACTCCCCACAGCGTTATGCCGATCATCAGGAGATAGAACAGCCAAGTCCAGAGATCAGGAGCGGAAGAGCTGGCCGGGGCAGTGAGGTCGATCATGGGCGTTGCTGTATGGCGCTTTGGGTTTACGTGAGTTTGTCTGGCAAGATATTAACATCGGTTGGACGGAGACACCATGGTTGCGATCTGTTTTTTTTCCGACAAGGGGCGGATGCGCGGATGGGGAGGGGGCTTCCGACACTGGTTGGGCGGGGTGGTCACCTTTGTGGTCTGGTCATTCTGTTCTGCCGGTTGGGCCATGGATGCAGGCGAGCTGTTGCGCTCCGTGGATCGCAAGCTGCATGCGGCCTCCTATGAGAGTTTCAACCGGGTCACGTTTGAATTGCCCAACGGGCGGCAACGTCATGTCACCCTGTATACCGCCCATGCCAGTGGACGCAAGGGGTTGCTGGTCGTGGTCTCCCCGGAGGAGTTGCGGGGGCGGGCAGTCTTGAAGGTGGGGGATGAGGTGTGGATGCATATGCCCGGGGAGTTGGAAACGCGCAAGACCAGTCTGATGCTTTCGGTAGTGGGTGGGGTCTTCAACAATGCGGATTTTCTGTTGGGAGATTTTTCCGATGAGTATGAGGCCACCCTGGTGGGCGAGGAGGCGTCCTTTTGGAAACTTTCCTTGAAACCTCGTTTTGCCACGGCCCCCTATGTGCGCATGGAGCTGAAAGTGGACAAGCAGAGTCGCGTGCCGTTGGAGTTGATCCAGTTCGATCCTTCGGGTTTTGCACTCAAGACCATTCACTATCGGGATCCCCAGTCTTCAGATGGAACGCACCTGATGCCCATGGTGATGGAGACTGCCAGTGGACTCAATGCGGGCTATCGTTCGACCTGGCGGGTGGGGCGGGCAGAGAGTCGGGAGTTTCCTGCCGACGCCTTCACCCGTGAGTTTCTGCCCCATGCCGGACGCTTGCTGAAATAGTCTGAGGAGGCGTGTTATTTGCCGGGCTTGCTGGTGCCCCACACGTCCGGAGCCACACCCTCCAGCAGGGTGTGACACGCGGTGCATTTGTGCTGCAACTCATCCAGCGATTTCAGAACCGGTTCCGGGCTGCCGCCAGACTCCACGAACTGGATCGATGCCTGATAGAGTCCTTTCATGGATTTTTGGCACTGATCGGCCATTTTGTCGAAATCTTCGTCTTTGAGTGTCACACCAGTTCCACCTGATCTTTGCAGCGTGGTCGAGGTGCTGACATGCCACTCCATGGGGCCGAGAAGACCAAAAGTGTTCTGCAAGGCTGTGGCGTGACGGGCCAGATTGCGGCTGTATTTGAAATCGTGGGTGGCCAGTTGACGGATGGCGTTGGCATGCAGACGCAGCAGAGTGATGACCGAATCCACGTACTGCTCTTTTTCCTTGGCCTGGACCACACTCTGGCTGCCTGCAAGCAGTGCGATTCCGCCCAGGGCCGCCATCAGCATGCGCTGCCAGCCGTGGATGCGTTTGGTTTGGTCATGGTCCTGTGTGTGTGGGGTTGTGTTCATGGCATCCTTCCTGGGCAGATCTGATCACACGTGCATGGATATTATTGGCCATCACCGGGGTTGGCAGGCGGCTCTTCCGGTTCCAGATGGGCAATGCCGGTGTGACAATCGATACAGGTTTTGGTTCCATCCTTCATCATCCGTTCGTGCTTGCTGGCAGCGGAACGTTGCTGATCGGCAAACTGCATGGCTTCGTAGGTGTGGCATTGACGGCACTCTTTGGAGTCGCGTTGTCGCATGGTCTCCAGGACGTTTTGCGCCAGACGATAGCGTGCCTTTTCAAACGAGGCTGGGTCCGGATAGGTGCCGATGACATGATGATAAAAGTGACGTCCCCCGACGATGGTCTTGTCCAGAAACTTGTCGATATAGTCGGTCAGACCCTTGCCATGGGGAACGTGACAGCTTGAACAGACCACGCGAACACCCGAGGGGTTTTTGTAATGGATGCTCTTTTGATACTCCTGATAGACCCCTTCCATCTCATGACAGGAGATGCACATCTCCAGGCTGTTGGTGTAGCCATCCATGAGCAGAAAATGAAATCCCAGGAAACCGATCACCCCAATACCCATGCCGCTGATCAAGACCCGCCAGGAAAATGGCGGGCGGGCATGGCGCTTCCCATCCGCTATGAAATCGCCAGGCTCCATGGCCGATCTCCTTCAGAAATCAAAAAAAGGTCCATCCCCCTTGCCAATAATCTTCCATGGGAGTGCGTCGGCTTGTCAAGAGGATTTTCCATTTTTTTTGGTGGACAAATCGAGGTCATTATATCATCGATTCATTCGGCGGGGGGGTGGCGCGCAGTACTTGATAAGCAAGACCGATATCATCCAGATGGTGGGCATTGGAACCCGGAGAGAGCCACACCCCATGACGGCGGCAAATCTCCAGAAAGGGTGCCATGGGCTGATGATAGGCCGGATTGAGTTCAATGGCCTTGCCTTGGACCTTGGCCCGGATCACCACCTCTTCAAACAGCTCCATGGGGAACGGGGTGACATAACGGGTACACACCCCTCCCGGATGGGCAATGGCGTCGATCATCGGGTGATCCGCCAGGGCCAGCAAACCGCGAAATTCCAGATCAATGGCCCGTTCCGGCTCGATCTCTGTGAGATCCCAGCCATATCCCGGGTAGGCATGGACAGCCCCCAGGATGAACTCGGAGGTGCGCAGCATCTCTTCAGAGGCGAGCAGGCGTCCGGTGAAATCGATGAGCGGTACTTCCAGACCGATGATCACCTCCAACTCATCGGCCACTGCCCAACGCAAGGTGCGGATCGTATCCGCATAGTGGGCAAACCATCCTGGACCAGAGGTTAAATCCGGTTCCGTATGTTCGGTGAAGATCAGCCGTTCCATGCCCCGGTCGCGTGCCGTGGCAATGACCTCCACGATGGAAGCCGATCCGTCGGAAAAATTGGAATGGGCATGATATTCCCAGCGGGGCAGTCGGGACATGGGTTGATCCGCTGGATAAAACCACTCGCTGGCAATGCAGCGTGTTTGCACTTCCCAATCCATTGCCGACTCTCCCTGATGGTTTTGTTGGCTATCAAATGATTGTTTGTACTGATTTTACCACGATCAATCGCATAAATCAATCCTATTGGATCTGTAAATGATGGTTGACCATCCTGCGAAAGAGAGTTAGTCTCAATTCCGTAGGCTTGATCAAGGATCCGGTGCTGGGTTATTGATTGGTGATGATACCATCCTTAAACAAAGGAGAACCGAAGCATGACGATTCTTAACCGCATGACCCTGCGTGTGCAGATTCTGGTGATGCTGACCCTGCCCATGATCGGCATGATCGGCTTCAGTGTCTCCGGGGTGTTGGAGAAACAGCGGTTATCGCAGCAGATGAATGCCATGACCACTCTGTCCGGTCTGGCCGTGCGCATCAGCGAGGTGGTGCATGAGGGGCAGAAAGAGCGCGGGATGAGCGCCGGTTTTTTGGGCAGTCAGGGCAAGAAGTTCTCAGACCAGTTGCCCAAGCAGCAGCAGGAGACCGATGCCAAAGTCAAGATCATGCGGGAGTATCTTCAAGGGTTTCAGCCCCAGAGTTATGGTCAGGAGTTGCACAGCGCATTGAACCAGTCCCTGGGGCGTTTGGAGAGGATTGCGGAGGTGCGTCGGCAGGTGTTGGGGTTGGCGATTCCTGCTCCGGAAGCGATTGGGTTTTATACCCAGATGATCGGGGATCTGCTCAAGGTGACCGAGAATTTGCCGACACTTTCCGCGAATGCCGAAATGGCGGCCATGACCGGCGGATATGTCCATTTTCTTTTGGCCAAGGAGCGCAGTGGTCAGGAACGGGCGCTCTTGACCAACACCTTTGCCAAGAATGGTTTTGCCGAAGGGATGTATGCCCGGTTCATCGCTTTGGTGACCGAGCAGGCGATCTATCTGGAGGTGTTTCACCGGTTGGCACCAGCCGAGCAGGATCAGTTCTACGCCAGTAAAATGGCGGCCCCGGCAGTGGCTGAGGTGGAGAAGATGCGGGCTGTGGCCATGAACAAGGGGGTGGCTGGTGGATTTGACATCGATCCGAATGTCTGGTTCGCCACGATTACCGACAAGATCAATTTGTTGAAAGAGGTGGAGAACCGACTCTCCCTGGATCTGGATGCACGGACCGTGGCTCTGGCCGGGGAGGCCCGGTTGATGTTCTGGAGCTATCTGGTGTTGACTGCGGTCATTCTGCTGTTGAGTCTGGCGCTGGGGTTTTTGATCGGGCGGGAGATTCTGCGGCAATTGGGTGGTGAACCCGCCGAGGTGGCGGCCATGGTGGAGTCGGTGGCTGCGGGTCAGTTGCACATCGCGTTTGACACGCGTCGGCGCAGCGGGATCTATGCGGCGATGGAGAACATGGTAGGGAACTTGACCCATACGGTCGGGATCTTGAAAGAGGTGGGGGTGAATCTGGTCAATCAGAGCGCATCGAGCAGTGCGGCGGCCCAGATTGTGGCCGAAGGGGCCACGGAGCAGGCTGCGGCCATCGAAGAGACCTCGGCAGCCATGGAACAGATGTCGGCCAATATCCAGCAGAATACCGAAAATTCCCAGATCACCGAAAAGATGGCCCGCAAAGCGTCGGACGATGCGCGCGCCAGTGGAGAAGCCGTGGGACAGGCCGTGGAGGCGATGCGGCAGATTGCCAGCCGGATCACGATTATCGAAGAGATTGCCCGGCAGACCAATCTGTTGGCTTTGAATGCCGCCATTGAAGCGGCCCGTGCCGGAGAGCATGGCAAAGGGTTTGCCGTGGTGGCTGCCGAAGTGCGCAAACTGGCGGAACGGAGTCAAACAGCGGCTGGTGAGATCACTCAACTCTCCACGACCAGCGTGCAGGTGTCGGAACGGGTGGGCGGGCTGTTGTCTTCATTGGTTCCGGACATTCAGAAGACCGCGCAACTGGTGCAGGGGATCACCACCGGATCCGAGGAGCAGGCCCAGGGAGCCAGTCAGATCAATGATGCCATTCAGCAGTTGCAACAGGTGCTGCAACAGAATGCCGCCTCGGCAGAAGAGATGTCGGCCACTGCCGATGATCTGGCTGGTCAGGCTGCCACCTTGCAACAATCGTTGGAGTTTTTTAAGCTGTAATCCTTGGAAGCCATCTTGAAATCGACACCAGCCTGATCCGGAGTACCCAATGGAAGTTCACGAAGCCCACGAAGCCGTCCATCACGCCGCCCACGGTCATGGTGGACATGAAGAGCATGGTCTCAGCTCCCGCAATGTCCGTATCGCGGTGTTGATCAGTGTCATCGCGTGTTTGTTGGCCATCATCGAGATCGGTGGCAAAGGTTCCCAGCATACGGCCTTGACGGCCCATATCGAGGCGTCCAATCTGTGGGCCTTTTTCCAGGCCAAAACCATTCGCATGACCCTGACCAAAACCTCTGCCGACATGATGGAGTCCATGCTGCCCAAGGATCTGCCTGCGGACCAGGCCGAAGCCTGGAAAAAACAGATCGACAGCTTTCGGGCCTCGGCCAAACGGTTTGACAGCGAACCCGAGACCCGGGAGGGGCGCAAGGAGTTGATGGCCCGGGCCAAAGAGTCGGAAGCCCGACATGACAAGGCGTTGCAGGCGTATCATCTGTTTGAGTATGCCTCAGCCGCCATGCAGATCGGTATCGTGCTCGCTTCGGCCTCGGCTGCCACGGGTGTCGTGGTGTTGTCTTATCTGGCCGGAGGTTTGGCGCTGGTGGGTTCGGTGGTGGCTGGGATTGCCTGGATTGCGCCGACGGCTTTGCATTTCTGAGGTGATCATGCGAGGTCACCTGTGGGTTGTGGGCGGGTTGATGGGATGGCTTGTTCTGGCCATTCCGGTGGATGGTCTGGCCGAAGCCTGTCGCATGGGGTTTGATGTGGGTTCTTCGGGGATTCGGGTGGGTTCGACGGTCAACGATGCCCAGGCCAAGGTGGCCATCGACTATTTGGGCGATGTGTGGCCGGATCAGGAGATCAACCAGACTGTGGAGGCCACAATCGAGGCCTTGCGCACCCTGCCGGGCAATGCGGGTGTGTTGTCCGGGGAGTGTCGCGGCGTGGCCGGGGGGTATTCGGCGTGGCGTTTGGCCTTGCAGAATGGTGATCCGCAGAGGTTGATCGCCACTTTGGGGCAGATTCATGCCCAGACCGGTGTGCCTTTGTTTGTGATTCCCCAGGATGTGGAGGGAATCCATGGTCATCGGGCGGCCAGCAACGTGTTGGGCGCGCAGTTGCGGACTCCGTTCATTCTGGATCTGGGAGGTGGCAGCGTGCAGATTGCCAGTACCTCGCTGGGTTGGGGTGCGGATCTGGGGCAGAAGAGCTGGCGCAAGCTGTTTTGCGCCCGGATCAAACAGAGTCCGGATCCAAACTGTGCGCCCAATCCGGTGGGGGTGGCCGCACGGGCGGAAACCGGTCGCGTCCTGGCCACCCGTCTGGCTGCGGCCCGGCAAAGGTTGGGCAGCGGGATCCGGATGACGGCCATCAGTGCGCCGGTGGTCAAGACCATTCATCCGGTGTTGCGTCATTTGGCCCTCGTGCATGGTTTGGTGCCGTCTGACAGTGTGGATGAACACGGTTTTCAGCGGGTGGCACTGACTGCTGCCGTGGAGCAGCTCGCCCCTTTGGATGATGCGGCACTGACCACATTGTTGGCAGATCCGCAGAAACCGGTGTGCGAAGCCCGTTTCCTGCCAGCACTGGTGACCGACATGTTGCTGGTCGAGGCATTGATGACCGCTTTGGAGGTGGAGCGGATGGAGGTTGCCTACGCCTCAACCTCGAATGTTTCCGGCCTGCTGGCCGATCCGCAAGCCCGTGCCTGGGCCGATCATTATCCGTGCTATCTGCGCAAGCTGGCCGAGATGGGAGTGGATGCCTACCATGCAGATCCGGCGGTTTCCTGTGCGGTGGAGGAGGGGCATCAGCCCACTCGATAGGAGGCTCAAACCATCTTAGCGGATGGATGCATCAACCATCATCCCGCATCCGGTAACCGACCCCCATTTCCGTCATCAGCAGTTGTGGGTGGGCCGGGTCTGGTTCGATCTTGCGGCGCAACTGTGCCATGAAGACACGCAGGGTATGGGTTTGGTGGGTGTAGTGTGGCCCCCAGATCGTTTTCAGGATCTGTTGATGGGTCAAAACCCGTCCGGCGTTGCGCGCCAGATGCCACAGCAGGCGGTATTCGATGGGGGTCAGTGCGACGATCTGATCATGCATGCGCACTTCCCGGCGTTCGGGATTGAGATGCAGAGGGCCGATTTTCAATACGGTTTCGTGACTCATGCCAGCCTGGAGCTGACCGGCATGTCGCAAGGCCACCCGGATGCGTGCCAGCAGTTCATTGACACCAAACGGTTTGGTCAGGTAATCATCTGCACCGGCATCCAGGGCCAGCACCTTGTCTTCTTCCCGGCCTCGCGCGGAAAGTACGATGATCGGGACTTGACTCCATGCGCGCACCTCGTGCGTAAACGCGATGCCATCCCCATCCGGAAGTCCCAAATCCAACAGAATGATCTCCGGCGGATGTGCGGTGACACTCAATCTGGCCTCGCGGATATTGGTCGTCTCGATCACCTCGAATTCACGCGCACTCAATGCGGTGCGCAGAAATCGGCGCATGGGGGTTTCGTCTTCGACCAACAGAATGCGGGTTCCGATGGGATTCACAGGTTTGACTCCTCGGGCATCACTGCCTCCAGGTCAAAGGAAAAACAGTCCATGGGCAATGGGGGTTGCGGGAGTTCGATGCGGAACTCAACACCTCCACGTGCCCGGTTGATGGCATGGATCGTTCCCTGATGGGCCTGGATCACACCGCGACAGATCGCCAGCCCCAGCCCGGAGCCAGGAACGCCTGATCCGGCTCCCCGGACGAATTTTTCAAAGATCTTTTCTTCCATCCCGGGCAGAATGCCAGGGCCGCGATCTCCAATACGGATGATCACCCGTTCGTTTGATCCATGTACATTCCAGGTGATCTCCGGATTGTCCGGCGCGTGTTTGAGGGCGTTGTCCAGCAGATTGACCAGAACCTGCTGGAACAATACCGGATCAACATGGATCATGGCGACCGTTTCATCCACATGGATGATGACCTTGCGGCCCAGGAGTCGTTTTTCCAGACGGACCAGGGTTGAACCGATCAACTCCTCAAATGGAATCCACTCCAGATTCAAGTGACAGAGGCCGGAATCCAGACGTGCCATGTCCAGCAGGTTGGTGATCAGCCGTTCCATGCGATCTGCTTCGGTACAAATGGTTTCCAGCAGTTCTTTGTGTTGTGAGGCATCCAGATGGGTCTCTTCATCACGCAGGGCGGTGGAGGCGCCTGTAATGGCCGCCAGGGGGGTGCGCAGGTCATGGGAGGCCATACTCAACAAGGTGGCACGCATCTCTTCGGATTGGACACGGATGGTGGCCGAGCGCACCTCTTCTCCAAGTCGCGTGCGATCCATGGCCAGAGTGGCCTGGCGGGCAAAAGCGGACAACAGGCTGCTTCGCTCGTGCTTCATGAGTGTCCGATTGCCAATCCGGATTGCCAGAGCGCCATGGATCCTGCCGGTCACCAACGGCAACACAGTAAAGGATTCGTCCGGAAAGGTATCGGTTCCCCGTCCGGCGGACTGACCGTGATCACAGCACCAGCGGACCATGCCCATGGCCTGTTCAGAGAGTTGAAAATAGTCCGGGGTCACGGCCAGCCGGTGCAATCCCCCATGGCCATCTTCCAGCCAGATGCCCGCCTCACCCTTGAACAGGGTGGCAGCGTGACGGGTAATGATCTGCGCCACCTCTTCGTCATCCAGGGAGGTCAGCACTTCGCGGCTCAGGTTGTAAAGCGCCTCGGTGTCGGATTGACGCTCTCTGGCCTCCTGTTGCTGATGGCGAATCCGGGTCATCAGATCGCTTGTGACCATGCCGACCAGAAACAGAATGGTACAGGTCAGGATCTGTCGGGGATCTGCGACCGAAAAGGTGAAATAGGGATAAACAAAAAAATAATCATAGGCAGCAACGGACATGGCCGCTGTGACCAGGGCAGCCTGACGCTCGAAACGATAGGCCACGGCCATGATCGGCAACAGATACAGCATGACCAGATCGGGCGGGGTCAGAACCGACCCGATCCAATGGGCCAATCCGGTCGTGATGCAGACAGCCAACAATCCAATGGCATACCCCATGGATCCCTCATTCGGGAGAGGAAAGGTTACAGGTCGATGCGCGCTCCCATTTCGACCACCCGATGGGGAGGCAGGTGCAACCAGGAGGCAGCACTGCTCGCATTGCGTTGCATCCCCAAAAAGAGGCGCGTGCGCCATAACGGAAATCCCGGGTGACCGGTTTCAGCAAAAAATACCGCACGCCCCAGAAAAAATGAAGTTTCATCCGGATTCGACCAGTCGCGCAACAGATGGCTTTGTCTCAGGGCGTTCGGGATGTCGGGGGTTTCGGCAAAACCGAACCGTACCAGCACGCGATAAAAGCCATTGCCCAGATCCTCTTCGGTCACACGGTGTCCGTTGGTCCAGTGCGGGGTATCCACGAACAGGGTGGTCAGGATGATCACGGTCTTGTGAATACTCCAGTGATGCTGAAGATTTTGTACCAGAGGACGCGGTACGGTAGCGGTTTGTGTGGTCAGATAAATGCCGATTCCCTTGGATCGGGGTACAGGATTGTCAGCAAACTGACGCAGGAAAGGTTCCAGCGGAATCTCTTCCCGGGTCACGGCCTGACGCGCCAGTTCCAGACCGGTTTTCCAGGTGGACATGACAAAGAAGATGATCGCACCCATCAGGAGCGGGAACCATCCGCCTTCCGGGATTTTCAGGGCATTGGCAGCGAAGAAGAGCAGATCAAAGCTCAGAAAGAACAGGGTTGCGCCCAGGGTGAACAGACCATTCCAGCCGGACAATCCGCGCAACACCAGCCCAAAAGCCAGTGTGGTATCGATGGCCATGGCACCGGTGACCGCGATCCCATAGGCCGAAGCAAGGTTGCTGCTGCTTTTGAAACCCAGCACCAGCAGAATGACCGCGCCGAGCAGAATCCAGTTGATGGCTGGAATATAGATTTGTCCGACCTCCTGTTCAGAGGTATGGATGACATCCATACGTGGCAGGAATCCCAACTGCATGGCCTGACGACCTGCCGAGAAGGCACCGGAAATCACGGCCTGGGAGGCGATCACGGTGGCAGCAGTGGCCAGACCGACCAAAGGATAGAGTCCCCAATCCGGAGCGAGCAGATAGAATGGATTGCGTGCATCTTCCGGTTCAACGAGGATCTGGCCTCCTTGACCGAAGTAGTTGAGTATCAGGGCAGGAAAGACAATGAACAACCAAGCCTGTTGAATGGGACGACGACCGAAATGCCCCATGTCTGCATAGAGGGCTTCCGCTCCGGTCACGGAGAGGAACACGGCACCCATCACGATGAATGCTTGTCCTTTATGCAGCATGATGAAACTCCATGCGTGAACAGGATGGACCGCTGCCAGGATTTGAGGATGTTTCAGGATCCCATGCACGCCCAGGGAGGCCAGGGTCAGGAACCAGACGAGCATGATCGGTCCAAACAGGGTTCCGACCTTTTCTGTCCCGCGCCGTTGAATCAGAAACAGACCGACAAGGATGCCCAGGGTGATGGGCACGATCACCGGTTTGAGTATGGGAGTTGCCAGCTCCAACCCTTCGACCGCAGAAAGGACCGAAATGGCCGGTGTGATCACCCCGTCGCCAAAGAAGAGCGCCAGGCCGCTGATTCCCAGAAAATAGATCAATGCGCGCCAAAGCGGTGTGACAAAGGGTGAACGCAAGGCCAAAGCTGTCAGGGCCATGATGCCGCCTTCCCCTTTATTGTCCGCCTGCATGATGAAATAAACGTATTTGATGGTGATCACCACGACCAGTGACCAGAAGATCATCGAGATCACCCCGAACACATCGGCAGGATTCGGCAATGCCCCATGTCCGGCGGATGCCGCCAGTGACTCCTTGACGGCATACAAGGGGCTGGTGCCAATGTCTCCGAACACGACCCCCAAGGCTCCGATCATTAATGTGGATGTCTGACCTGCTCCTTTCTTTTTGATCGACATGCGACAATGCTCCATGATTCTGCTGGTTGATTGTTGCCTGAATGATGCAGGCTCATATCATGCAGAATAGATGAAACCGTGTCAGAATCGGATCAAATCAGACCGGACAGATATCAGGATTTCATCAAGATCCGATCATGGAGCAGTTGTCTGTCCGGGGAGGGACGCTTGCCAACCATCCTACAGAGAGAGTTGGCAAGCGTGGAGGTTGTCAAGGGTCAGAACGACTCGAATTCGTCATCCGAGGCCCCTTTGGCTCCTTTTCTGGCGGGAGCGGGCAGTGCTTTGGGATGGGCAGTGGCCGTGGTGGTGATCCGTTTCACCGGGGCGGGAGCAGAGCGGGCTGGCGTACGGGCTGGTGTGATGGAACGGTTCCCGCCGGTGCCAATGTCGAAGAACGCAATGGATTGACGCATCAGATCGGCCTGGGCATTCAACTCTTCGGCAGTGGCAGCCATCTCCTCCGAGGCGCCGGCATTCTGTTGAATCACCTGATCCAGTTGTTGAATCGCCTGGTTGATCTGGGAGGCTCCCTGGCTCTGCTCCTGGCTGGAAGCGGCAATTTCTTTGATCAGCTCTGCGGTTTTCTGGATGTCTGGAACCAGTTGGTTGATGATCTGTCCGGCACGTTCCGAGATGCTGACACTGGATGCCGAGAGGTGGCTGATTTCGCCTGCTGCAATCTGGCTGCGTTCGGCCAGTTTTCTCACCTCGGCGGCCACCACCGCAAATCCTTTGCCGTGCTCGCCCGCCCGGGCTGCCTCGATGGCAGCGTTCAGGGCCAACAGATTGGTCTGGCGGGCAATCTCTTCGATGATGCCGATTTTGCCGGCAATCTCTTTCATCGCAGTCACAGCCTGATTGACCGCAGCTCCACCTTCTGCCGCATCCTTGGCCGCCTTTTGGGCAATGGTGCGGGTGGTATTGGAGTTGTCGGTGTTTTGTTGAATGGTCGAGGCCATCTCTTCCATGGCCGAAGAGGTCTCTTCCACCGATGCCGCCTGTTCCGTGGCTCCCTGGGAGAGATTCTGCGCCGAGTTGGAGATCTCGTTGCTGCCAGAAGCCACTTGCTGGGCAGCTGTGGAGACCTCGCCGATCACGTCGCGCAATTTGGTCATCATGGCTTCCAGGGAGTTGGCCAGAATACCGATCTCGTCTTTCTGGTTGATGCTGGTTGTGGCCGTCAGATTGCCGGCAGCCACGGCCTGGGTCAACTCCACCCCCTGGATCAAAGGCTTGGCAATGCTGTTGGCAATCCAGATGGCCACCACGCCCACGATCACGGCCATGGCCAAAGCCAGGGAGATGATGGCAAAGATCAGATTGTCGATGGGAATGCGCACTTCGGACAGATCAATCTCGGCCAATACCGCCCACACCGTCTCTCCAACCTTGATAGGGGCATAACTGGACAACACCGGGTTGCCGTTGTAATCGATGATCACCTTGGATCCGCTTTTGCCTGCCAGAGCCTCACGGCTCCCTTCGGTATCGACACCGTTCTTTTCCACCGTCCCGGCAAACGAAGCCTTCACCGAATGGCCCTGTTTGTCAATGAAGGAGTCGGAACGCATGCGTTTGTCTGGTCCCACCAGATAGGTCTCGCCGCTCTGACCCATGCCGTCCCGTTGTTGCATGACCCCGTTGATGGACTCCAGAGACAGTTGCAGACCGATAGCCCCGATCAACTTATTGTTTTCTATGATGGGCGCAACAATGAATGCAGCAGGTTCGCCCTTGGACGGGGCATACGGCTCAAAGTCGCCCAGGGTGGTGTTGTGATTCTTGATCGCCTTGTTGAATGCCTTGCCCAGGCTGCTGCTGTTCAAAGAGCCGGTGATCAGGTTTTGTCCCAGATCCGACTCCTTGGCAAAGGAGTAGGTGATATCCCCATCCGCAGCGATCAGAAACAGATCATAATAGCCGTACTCTTTGGTGAAATGGTCCAGCCATTTTGTATAGCTGGCCACGGCCTGATTCCATTTGGCGCCACCGGTTTTTTTGCCATCGGCCTCGAATGCCTCTTCGATATGGGTGATGGCACGTGCAACATCACCGGAGGCGGCCAGGACATTCAGATCACCGAAGCGTTCGGCCATGTACTTTTCGATTTGTGTTTTCTTGATCCCTTGCACGGCATTCAATTGATTGAATGCCTGCTGCATGATGTTTTTTTCCGCCTGACTGGTGGCATACCATCCGGCAGTGGCCAGGGGGAGTAGACCAACCAGCAGGAAAAGTCCCAGCAGTTTCGGACGCATCTTGATGTCAGCCAGTCGCATGTATCTTTACTCCCCGCAAGTAACATTGTTAACGGTGATTTATACTATAGATGAATAGAATGTTAACATGCATATCTTGCAAACGCAAAGGGGGTTTCAATCAAAATTAAGATATACCTAATCAATATGGCGGGGATCCATGCGCATGGCAAACGCTTGAGAAGTGGTTGAATAGTCCTGTCATGAAACAGGATCGCCGGGAAACGATCCTCTGTGCGCAGCGTGTTGGCCAACAGATCAAACATGAAAAAAAATTGCCAAAAGGAAGCGCAGAGAGACTGACCGATTCTGTGCCACCGGTGCCAGGCGTGTTGCCAGCCAGCGGCTTGATCGAGTTGATGAACCAGGCGCAGAAACGGGATCAATTGCACATTTGTCGTGTGTTCCTGGGTGCGATAAAGAGCCGGGGCCTGCTGGAGGAACTCCTGGAAATCCGCCTGAAAGGCCGTGAGAATCATGGCATTGAGCAGGGTGCGTTTGAGGGTTCCTTCCTGGCGGAATCGTCGGGCCGAGGTTTCCAGGCAACCCGGCAGAGTGGTCCACTGCCCCTGTTGGGCAACACGGTGGGCGATCTGTTGATCTTCCAGAAAAGGCAGGTCTGTACGGAAACCACCCAACTCAAAAAAAAAGCTTCGTGACAACCACATGCCCCGGTCGCCATGAATGCACTCGGGTCGATTGAGCAGGCTTTTTTTTTCCAGATAGCGCAGCAAGGGATGCCAGGTGCCTGCCGTATCAATGAAGCGGATGGAGAAGTGTCCGGCGCAGTGTTTCTGGCCTGCCAGACGGTATGTCTGCATACAGTGCATGGCTTGTTGGAGCAAGGTGATATCCGGCATGCCGGAGTCGGCATGCAAGAACAAGAGTTCGCTTCCGGTGCTGGCGTGTGCTCCGGCATTCATTTGTGCTCCCCGTCCCCGTTGCGGGCAGGCAACCACCCGTATGCCCTCTGATCTGGCCCACTCCGGGGTGCCATCGGTGGAACATCCATCCGCAATCACGATTTCCGGTTCCACACCGATCTGCTGGCGCAGTTGCGCAATCAAATGGGGCAGTGTGTTGATTTCATTGCAGGTTGGAATGATGATGGACAGGGTTGGGGCGGTCATGTTTTGATCGGCATCTGCAAGGGGAGTTTTGCAATCGTGAGCGGAATTCTGTATGGTGGTGTCAGCACATGGGTTTGATCTTTTTTCTCTGGATGATTGAAACTTTGGAACGCCGTCATCGCTTGCTGTTGTTGGTTATCCTGTTGGCGTTGATCTGGACAGGAGGTCTCCTGGCAGCCCCGGACAGACGGGGAGTCGAGGGACAACTGGTTGTGTTTGTGACCGACTTCTGCCCATATTGCAAGGATTTCATGCAAACCGTGGCCCCTGTCTATCCGAAAACCGATCTGGGTCAAAAGTTTCCTCTGGTGGTGGTGGATAATTTCGCCCCGCCGAAAGAGTGGGAGGCCAAGGTGTGGGAGGTGCGTTTTTATCCGACTTTTCTGCTGATGGATCGTCAGGGTCGGGAGTTGGGTCGGTTTCGCGGCTATCGGGGCGAGGAGCCGTTCTGGAGTGAATTGGAGCGGATGGCTCGGCCCTAGGTGTGCCCCCATGAATCTGTCTGGAAGGGAGATCTGAGTTCATGTCTTTTTTTGCGCGTTTGAAAGAGGGGCTGGCAAAAACGCGGCAACTCCTCAATACCCCTCTGGAAGAGCTGTTCATCGGCGGCAAGGTGGATGAGGCGCTCCTGGAGGAGCTGGAAGATCAGTTGGTCATGGCCGATTTTGGGGTGGAGACCGCCTCGGCCATTGTCCGCGAGGCCAAAGAACGGTTGGATCGCAAGCAGAAGAAAGATGCCAATGCCATGCGCGAGGCGTTGCGTGACACCATTCGTGCCCATCTGGAGGCAGTGGAGCAGGGGGTTGTGCCATCGCAACGGGTTCATCCCTGGGTGATCCTGGTGGTGGGTGTGAACGGGGTTGGGAAGACCACAACCATTGGCAAGTTGGCCGCCTTTTATCAATCCAATCATGAAAAGGTGCTGTTGGCAGCCGGTGATACCTATCGGGCAGCGGCTGTGGCCCAGTTGCAGAAGTGGGGTGAACGGTGTGGTTGTCTGGTCATTTCCCAGGGTCAGGATGCGGATGCCGCTTCGGTCGTGCATGATGCTTTTGCCGCTGCCCGGGCGCGCAGATATGACGTGTTGATCGCCGATACGGCGGGACGACTCCATACCAAAAGCAACCTGATGGAAGAGCTGAAGAAAATCAAACGTGTTCTGGGACGCCTGGACCCGTCGGCTCCTCATGAAACATTGCTGGTACTGGATGGCACCACTGGACAGAATGCGATCAGTCAGGTGCAGAAGTTTCATGAAGCCATTGGCATCACCGGTCTGGTCATCACCAAACTGGACGGTACAGCCAAGGGGGGCGTGGTGGTGGGGTTGAGCGAGAAGTTCAAACTGCCGGTCCGTTATATCGGTGTTGGGGAAGGGTTGGAGGATTTGCGGCCTTTTGATCCCAGACAATTTGTCGAAGCCCTGTTTTGATAACGTGTTATGGAGGGATGCCGTGCGCGTGCGCAGACAGAAACCGACGCGAGATGAATTTGATGTGCCCTGGAAAGAGATTGTCGATGCCTGTTTTCGGGATTTTTTGGCTTTTTTTCTGCCAGAGGCTCACGATGACATCGATTGGCAGCGTGGGTATGAATTCCTGGATACGGAATTGGCTCGAATCACGCGCGACGCCAAGGTTGGCAACCGCCGCATGGATAAACTGGTGAAGGTTTGGCACCGTGATGGCAGCGAGCAGTGGGTTCTGATACATATTGAGATTCAAGGGGACCGGCAACCCCATTTTTCGTCGCGCATGTATGTTTACCAATATCGGGCCTATGATCTGTATCAACGTCCTGTGGTCAGTCTGGCCATCTTGGCCGATAGAAATCCGGAGTGGCGACCAACCGAGTTTCACTATGAGTTATGGGGTACTTGTCAAAGCTATCGGTATACTGCGATCAAGTTGCTGGATTATTCGGAAGCGGATTTGATGCAGTCAGGAAATCCGTTTGCCATGGTTGTACTGGCCCATTTGCATGCCATGGAAACCCGTCATCATCCCCAGGAACGCTATCAGATGAAATGGAGTCTGATGCGTCGTTTGTATCAGAGTGGTTATGATCGTCAACGGGTGATTGCATTGCTGAAATTTATTGATTGGGCACTGTTCTTGCCCAAGGAGTTGGCGGACCAACTTAGAGCAGAGATCATCGCTTTTGAGGAGGACAATCATATGCCGTATGTAACAAGTTTTGAACGTTCTGGTCTGGAAAAAGGTCTGGAAAAAGGTCTGGAAAAAGGTCTGAAGAAAGGTATGAGAAAAGGGGTTAGAAGAGGTGAGGCCAAGATGTTGACTCGTCTGTTGCAGCACCGTTTTGGTGCATTACCCAAGGCTGTTCATGACAGAATCGATCATGCCGAGGTGGCATCTTTGCGCAAGTGGGGGATGCGTTTTGTGGATGCCACCACCCTGGATGCCGTATTTGCAGATTCACGGTAAGCAGTATCGGGTGCATTGGACTCTCTCTTGAGGCAAGGAACTTTGGTCGTGCGACTTATCTTGACACTCATCCTGGGTTTGTGGTGGCTGCCTGCACTCACGGTCGGTGCAAGCAGTGAGGAGGAGGTGATACAGGAATACCGGCGTCGCTTTGCCGTATTGGAGCAGGATTCCTCGTTGGAATCGCTCCAGGATCGGACCGCGTGGCCCAGACACGATCTGCTGGCGTCGTATCTGGAACTGGAGTTGATGCTGCACCCGGATCAACCCGCGTCGATTGAGCAATTGGACTCCTTTGTCCGGCAGTGGCCCAACCATCCGCAAGGGGATCGGGTCTTGAAGGTGCTGGAGAAACGGCTGGTCGATATCGGCGGAGAGCGGGCTGAGAACTGGTTTGTGCAGCATCCTCCCAAATCCCAGTCCGCACGCCAGCTCCGTTTGGGGGGGTTGTTGCGTGCCGAGCGGGGCGATGATGCCTTGGCCTTGTGGCGTGAACTGTACCGGGAAGGTGCGGAGTCCCATCTGAAGATCGGCCAGGAGCATCCCTTTCAATCCAGATTGACCCAGGCCGATCACGAAGCACGTGCACGCAGTCTGGCTGGTCGGGATGTCAACAGCCTGGCTGCGGTATTGCGTCAGTTGCCAGAGGCCAGACAGGGTTTCTTTCGGGCCTTGGACGCCGCACGTCGGGGAGATGGCCAATTCCCTGCTGTGTTGACCGGGTTGACATTGACCCAGCCCGAGCGTCGGGAGGTGTGGCGCGAACGGTTTGATCTGTTGCAAAAGCAGGGAGCGGTCAGCCGCATGCAGGAGTGGCTGGTCGGAAGTCAGGGTGCGGAGCTGGCTGTCGAAGATCGTCAGAAATGGCGTTACTGGTTGGGACGGCAGTTGATCTTTTCCAAACAGGAGTATCGGAGTGCCCTGTTGATTTTGGAAGAGAATGTGCGAGAAAAAGGGGGTGCTCTGGAGGATTCGGCCTGGTTGGCCGGCTGGAGTGCTTTCAATCTGGGTGAGCGTGGGCGGGCTGGTGAGCTGTTTCGACGGATGGCCCGGGAAGGGGTGACACCGGCTGGTCGTGCCCAGGGTGGGTATTGGGCAGCCCGTTTGACTGACAACCCTTCCGAGCGTTCGGTGTTATTGGAAGGGGCGTCCCGCCATTTGGATACGCTGCATGGTCAGTTGGCACACGAAGAGTTGAGGGGATCTCTGCCCAAATTGACTGATCCGGATCCCGTTTGTCCGGATCAGGGAACATCACCCAAGATTACGGAGGCGGATCTGGAGGTGCCAAAGCTGTTGCACGCTGTGGGACGGGAGTGGTATGCCGGGCCGGAGATCATGCGATTGGGGGAGCGGGTCGGGTTGAACAGTGAGGAGCGATTGTGTCTGGCCATCCGTTTTGGGGTGGCGGAGTTGGCATTGAAGCTGGCTTCGGAGCTGCATCGCAAGGAGCGGACGTTCTGGCGTGGGCTGTTTCCCATGCCCAGGTGGATGCCGGATGGGGGGTGGCAGCTTTCCCAGGCTCTGATTTGGGCGACATCGCGTCAGGAGAGTCAATTTTTTCCGCGCGCCGAATCTTCGGCCAAGGCTTTTGGAGTGATGCAATTGATGCCGGAGACGGCCCGTTCCGAAGCACGTCTCTCCCGTTTTCCCGAAGCCACGCGCATGCGGTTGCAGACGCCGGGTTACAACATGGCTTTGGGACAGGCATACATGCGGCGCATGTTGAAGCAGTTTGATGGCGATGTGGTGTTGGCATTGGTGGGATATAATGCCGGGCCTGGGCGTGCCAGGCAGTGGCGGGAAGAGCGGTTGCACAAGGATCCCATGACCTTTATTGAAGGGATTCCGATTGCCGAAACCCGCAATTATGTCAAAAAGGTGCTGACCGGGATGGGTGTTTATCAGTTGCTGTTGACAGGTTCGGCCTCGATTCAGGCCGATATGGCGGTTGGCGGACCTGGAGAGGCGGTGTTGGCCCCGATCTCCATGCCCTGATGCGCATCAACCGGGCAGACGATAGATGGTGGGAGCGGCTTGTACCACGGGAACCTTCAGATTGTTGAGGGTTTCGGAGTGGCCAACAAACAGAAAACCACCCGGAGAGAGATACCGGCAGAATTTGTTGATCAACCGTTCCTGGGTGGGACGGTCAAAGTAGATGATGACATTGCGGCAGAAGATGATATCCATTTTTTCGCGCAGACCAAAATCGGCATCCATGAAGTTCAATCGGCGGAAGTTGACCATGGCGCGGATATCCGGTGCAATGCGTACCAGTTTTTTGGTGGGATCTTTGCTTTTGAGGAGGTATTTGCGTTTCAGACCCAAAGGGACCGGACCGACCTTGTCCATATCGTAGACAGCGTCTGATGCGGTGCGCAATACCCGACTGGAGATGTCGGTGGCCAGAATGCGGGCGCGAAAGTTGATGCCCGGATAGTGTTGGGCAAATTCACGCAGCACCATGGCCAGGGTGTACGGCTCTTCACCGGTGGAGCAACCGGCGCTCCAGATCATCAATTCACGACGCACCCCTGCTCCGGAGGTTTTGATCAACTCCGGAAGGGCGGTCTGGGCGAGAAATTCAAAGTGGGCGGGTTCGCGGAAAAAATCGGTTTTGTTGGTGGTGACGATGTCGATGAACTGAATCAGCTCTTCACCCGATTGGGAGGGGTCGAGCACCCAGTCGATATATTCTTTGAACGAGTGCATGCCGACCTGGCGCAACCGTTTCTGGATGCGGGCCGTAAGCATGGTTTTTTTGCTTGGTGGCATCATGATGCCGCACTGGGTGTAAATGAATTCACTCAGACGTTGGAAATCCTTGTCTGAGATTCCGGCGTGCGGATCGTGATCGGCATGAGAGGTATTCATCCAGCTCCATCCTTGTCGCAACCCACATGGTGGGCGGTGTCAGTCAATCCATCAATTACACAGACGCAACACTTCGGCAGCGATTTTGTCGAGGGGTTTGATGATATCGACCCCGCCGTGTTTGATCGCCTCTTTGGGCATGCCAAAGACCACACAGGATTGTTCATCCTGGGCAATGGTCGCAGCCCCGGCATTTTTCATCTCCAGCATGCCCCGTGCGCCATCATCGCCCATGCCGGTCATGATCACACCCACGCAGTTTTTGCCCCCATAGCGGGCTGCGGAGCGGAACAGGACATCCACAGAGGGGCGATGGCGGCTGACCAGAGGGCCGTCGCGCACCTCCACATAGTAACGAGCGCCGCTGCGTTTGAGCATGGTATGTTTGTTTCCAGGGGCAATCAGGGCGCGTCCCCGCACCACGGAGTCGTTGTCTGCTGCCTCTTTGACCGTGATCTGACAGAGGCTGTTCAACCGGTCGGCAAAGGCGCGGGTGAAATTTTCCGGCATGTGTTGCACGATGACAATGCCAGGGGCATCGGCAGGCAGGGCTTCCAGAAACACCCGCAATGCCTCGGTACCACCGGTCGATGCACCCACGATGATCAATTTTTCAGTGGTTTGACTCATGGCGCGGGAGCCGGGGTCCGGGGGGGGCAGCATGGCGTCTGCGGTCAGTTTGGGGGAGACTCTGGGTTGAATGGCCCCTGTGCCGTTATTGGCAGCGGTTGCCCGGATGGGAACGCGGTTTTTGACATTGGTAAAGGCTGCGGCCTTGACTGCATCACAGATGCGAATGCGGGACTCTTCCAGAAACTCCTTGGTGCCCATGCGCGGTTTGGTGATGATTTCGACGGCACCATATTCCAGGGCGCGCAGAGCTGTTTCGGTCCCTTCGCCGGTCAGTGAAGAGCACATAACTACTGGAATCGGATGCTGAGTCATCAATTTTTTCAGGAAGGTGATGCCATCCATGCGCGGCATTTCAACATCTAAAGTTATTACATTTGGAACCATAGTTTTAAGTTTTTCGGCAGCCACGAACGGATCCGGAGCCTGACCGATCACCTGGATTTGCGGATCGGATTCCAGGATGGTGGTCAGGGTTTGGCGGACGACAGCTGAGTCGTCCACAATCAGGACAGTCACGGGTTTGGTGGCAGTGCTCATGCGAGTGGCATCCCAATAATGTGATAAACCTTGTTATTATGTATCGACTTGGCTTCCTGCGTCAACGTTGGGTGTGCAAGATGGCTCACCTTGAAAAAAGATGCCGCGCATGTGTGGTGAACGGCATTATTATATTGACAACAGGTTGTCATTATGTAAACTGGTAGAGAATTGAAGATCAAGTGACCTGTTCAAGCCATGCACAAGGTATCTGCCATGCAACGTGATCTGTTTACGACCACGATTTTGTCTGTTTTTCGTGCCAATGGTCGCATGATCCAGTGGGGGGATCGTTTTGCGGCCCCGTTTGCGGTGACCAGTGCCCGCTGGCAGGTGTTGGGTGCCTTAGGCATTGCTGCGCATCCGCTGACCGCACCGCAGATTGCGGTCAACATGGGCGTCACCCGGCAAGGGGTGCAGAAGCAGCTCAATGTGTTGTTGCAAGAGGGGTTGATTGAAAAACATGTCAATCCTTATCACAAACGTTCTCCATATTATCGACTTTCTGCTGTCGGAAGTGATTTGTATGCCCGGATTGATCATGCGTGGGACAGGCATGCCGAACAGATGATGACACGATTTGCACCGGGAGAGCTGTCCTTGGCCATTCAGGTATTGGAGCGCATCAGTGACCTGCATAACTCATGAGAAGAAGGAGAAAATGGATGGTTGAACGTATCCATGCTTTGGCTGGTCTGTTGGCCATGTTGACCATGGCTGTTTTCTGGATGTCTACAGTGGTGGCTGGGCTGTTCTTGTCGGTCGAGGCCGTGATTGTGGTCAAACAGGGGATTGTATTGGGGTTGTTCGTTTTGATCCCTCTGTTGATGATCACCGGTGGCAGTGGGATGGCGTTGGGCAAGAAACGTACTGCGATCCGGATGGCATACAAACAGCGGCGCATGATCCTGATTGTGGCCAATGGTGTGTTGATTCTGGGACCGGCGGCCCTGTTTCTGTCCTGGAGGGCCGAGGCAGGTGTTGTGGATGGTTTGTATCATGGAGTGCAGATGGTGGAGTTGTTGGCGGGAGCCATGAATCTGTTTCTGATGGGTCAGAATGTGCGTGCTGGCATCCGATTGCGTCGGATGGGTGCAGGTGGAGAAAGGGCTTGACATCGATGAGTGAGGGCAGGATGCTCCAGTTCTGAGCGTGTGTCGTGTGCAAAAATCTGGCTGTGGCAAGGAGTGGCGATGAACGGGCGCCTGTTATGGAGCGTGGTGGTGTTGGCTGGCTTGTTGTCGGCCTGTGGGCGCGGGGATCCGGGGGCTGAAGGGGGCAAGGGAGCTGCGGTCAAGACAGCAGCCCCGCCACCTGTGGAGGTGGAACGGGTGGTGGCCGTGCGCCAGAGCCTGGCTTTGCGCCAGGAGGTGCCTGGCCGTGTGCAGGCGATCCGCACTGCCGAGGTCCGTGCCCGTGTGGAAGGCATTGTCGAGCAGCAGGTGTATACCGAAGGAAGCGAGGTGAGGGCAGGGGCGTTGTTGTATCGATTGGATGCGCGCACCTTGGAAGCGCGCGTCAAATCGGCCCGGGCTGCCTTGGAGCGCGCCCAGGCGGAAAGAGTGTTGGCCAGGCAGACGCAGGATCGTGTGCAGGGACTCATGGCCAGTGCCACGGCGAGTCGCCAGGCATTGGATCAGGCTGAGGCCCAGTATAAAAAGAGCAGTGCCGAAGTTCTGGCTGCCGAGGCGGATCTGACCCGCGCCCAGATCGATCTGGAGTATGCCGCCATTGTGGCCCCGATTGCTGGCCGGGTCGGACGGACGCGCGTCACGGAAGGGGCGCTGGTCGGCGGGAAAGAGGCCACCCATCTGACCACCATCGAACAGTTGGATCCGATTTGGGTCAACTTCACCCAGTCCGGACCCGAGCTGTTCCGGATGCGGCGCGCCATCCGTGAAGGGGGTGCCAAGGCGGTGGACGAGGTGGAGGTGAGGTTGCTGCTGGAAGACAATACCCCGTATTCTGTGGTTGGCAAACTGCAATTCACCGACATGGCCGTGGATGCGCAGACCGGAGCTGTGGCGCTGCGTGCGGAATTTCCCAATCCCCAACGAATCCTGTTGCCCGGACAGTTCGTGCGTGTACGGTTGGCCATGGCCACAGCCGAAGGGATCACCATTCCGCAACGGGCGGTCCAGACCTCTCCGCAAGGGCAGATTGTGTACATGTTGGATGAGCAGAACAAGGTGGTGCCCCGTCCCATCAAGACCGGTGGCTTTTCGGGAGAGGATTGGATTGTCCTGGAGGGGTTGAAAGAGGGGGAACGGGTGATTGGTACCGGTGCCCAGAAGGTGCGTCCAGGGGCAGTTGTCACGCCCAAGGATGTGGTGCCATCCTCCAAACCGGCCTCTTGATGAGGGTGTGCCATGCTGCCACGTTTTTTTATTGATCGACCGATCTTTGCCTGGGTGATTGCCCTGGTCATTTTGTTGGGAGGGGCGCTCTCTTTTCATAAATTGCCGGTGGCGCAATATCCGGATGTGGCCCCGCCCGCCATCACCGTGACGGCCATCTATCCCGGGGCCTCGGCCCAGGTGGTGGAAGAGACGGTGACGGCCTTGATCGAGCAGGAGATGAACGGTTTGGAACGTTTGCTGTATATGGAGTCCAGCAGCGATTCCCTGGGTGCCATGACCCTGACCTTGACCTTTGAAACCGGCACCAACCTGGATATTGCTTCGGTCGAGGCCCAGAACCGGATCAAGCGGGTCGAGGCCCGGCTGCCCGAAGAGGTGCGGCGTCAGGGTGTGACCGTGGCCAAGTCGCGGCGCAATTACCTGATGTTCATCACTGTTTTTTCGCCGGATCAACGGTATGATTACATTGATCTGGGCAGTTATGCGGCAGCTTCGGTACTGGAGCATCTGCGGCGGGTGCCGGGCGTTGGGGAGGCCCAACTCTTCGGGACCGAATATGCCATGCGCATCTGGCTCGATCCTTTCAAGCTGACCGAGTTTGGTCTGACTCCTGGCGAGGTGCTGCGTGCGGTCCGTGCCCGCAATACCCAACTGGTGACCGGCGAATTGGGACAACTGCCAGCCCCTTCGGGCCAGCAGATCAATGCCCCGATTCTGGTGCATACCCGGCTGGCCTCTTCCGAGGAGTTTGGCGAGATCATCGTGCGGGCGGATCGCCTGGGTGCCACCGTGCGGTTGCGGGATGTGGCCAAGGTGGAGTGGGGGGCGCAGGAGTACACGATCCGGGCGCGTCTCAATGGTCAACAGACGGCAGCCATCGGCATCAAGGTGGCACCCGGAGCCAATGCCCTGGAGACTGCCCAACGGGTGCGGGCACGCATGACCGAATTGGAGCGTTTTTTCCCGGTCGGGATTGCCTGGGATATCCCGTATGACACCTCAACCTTTATCCGGATTTCGATCCAGGAGGTGTTGGTCACCCTGGCCGAGGCCATGGTATTGGTTTTTCTGGTGATGTATTTGTTTTTGGGCAGTCTGCGTGCCACCTTTATTCCGGCCATTGTCGTCCCGGTGGCGTTGACCGGTGCCCTGGTGGGGATTTATCTTTTGGGCTACTCGATCAATGTGTTGACACTGTTTGCCATGGTGTTGTCGATTGGCATTGTGGTGGATGATGCGATTGTGGTCGTGGAGAATGTGGAACGGGTCATGGCCGAAGAGCATCTGCCAGCTCGTGAGGCCACCCGCAAGGCAATGACCCAGATATTTGGGGCGATTATCGGAATTACTTTGGTGTTGTCAGCGGTATTTATTCCCATGGCCTTTTTTGCCGGCAGCGTGGGGGCGATCTATCGTCAGTTTGCCGTGACACTGGTTTTGACCATGCTTTTTTCGGTGTTGATGGCTTTGACTTTGACGCCAGCTCTGTGTGCGGCTCTGTTGAAGAACGTGCATGTGGGATCCGATGCGCATGGGCCGGGTTGGGGTCCGATCCGGTTGTTTGCCCGGTTGTTTGTCCGCACCACCTCCGGGTATCGGAGTTCGGTCGGTTTCATTGTGCGTCGTCCACTGTTTTTCATTGTGATCTATCTGGTGTTGGCGGCCATTGCCGGTTGGCTGTTTGTCAAACTCCCGAACGGTTTCTTGCCGGATGAGGATCAGGGTTATTTTGTCACGATTGTCCAATTGCCTCCCGGAGCCACGCAGGAGCGGACCCTGGAGGTGTTGCAACAGATCGAAAAGCACTATCTGCAACAGCCTGGCGTGGCCAAGATCGTCGGGGTGGCCGGGTTCAGCTTTTTTGGTCGTGGTCAGAATGCGGCCATTGCCTTTATTCGTCTGAAAAGTTGGGATGAACGCACCACACCCGAACTGAAGGCGGCATCGTTGGTCATGCAGGCCAACATGGCCTTGTCGCGCATTCAGCAGGCATTGATCTTTGCCCTCAATGTGCCACCCATTCCGGAGTTGGCGGCCGTGGGTGGTTTTGATCTGCGTTTGCAGGATCGGGCGGGTTTGGGGCGGGAGCGGCTATTGGAGGCGCGCAACCAATTGCTCGGTCTGGCTTCCCAGGATTCCACCCTGGCAGGGGTGCGTCCTGAGGGGTTGGAGGCGGGTCCGCAACTGCAATTGATTGTTGATCACACCAAAGCCAATACATTGGGCGTGGATGCCTCGGAACTCAACGAGACTTTGCAAGTGCTGCTGGGATCGGCTTATATCAATGATTTTACCAAGGATGGTCGCATTTTGCGTGTGCAGATGCAGGCCCTGCCCCAGACGCGGAGTACCCAGGAGTCGATTCTGGCCATGCGGGTCAAGAACCGGGCTGGACAGTTGTTGCCTTTGTCCGAGTTTGTCGTCAGTCAGTGGAGCAGCGCCTCACCCAAGTTGGATCGTTACAACGGTATGCCGTCCATGAAGCTTTCCGGCAATCCGGCCCCGGGTCGCAGCACGGGTGAAGCCATGGCCGCCATGGAGCGGCTGACCCAACAGTTGCCCCCCGGTTTTGGTTTTGAATGGTCGGCCACCTCTTTTGAGGAGTCGTTGTCAGGGGCGCAGGTGCCGATGCTGTTTGGATTGTCGTTGCTGGTGGTGTTTTTGTGTTTGGCGGCCTTGTATGAGAGCTGGTCAGTACCGTTTGCCGTGATGTTGATCGTGCCTGTGGGGTTGTTTGGAGCGGTGCTGGCCGTGCTGTCTGTAGGCATGCCCAATGATGTCTATTTCAAGGTCGGCCTGGTGGCGATCATCGGTTTGTCGGCCAAGAATGCGATTCTGATTGTCGAGTTTGCCCGCACCCTGGCGCGTGAGGGCGGCATCTCATTGATTGACGCCACCCTGGAGGCGTGTCGGATGCGTTTTCGACCCATTGTCATGACCTCGGCAGCCTTCATTTTGGGGGTGATGCCCTTGGCATTTTCCACCGGAGCCGGATCCGCCAGTCGTCGTGCCATTGGCACCGGAGTGATGGGGGGCATGCTGTCTGCCACGGTTTTGGGTCTGTTTTTCATCCCGGTGCTGTTCGTGGTGATCCGAAGGCTCTTCCCCGAGCCGGTCATCTCTCCCCAATCGGATACGAGCGGGGAGGGTGGTTGATCACCCGAAAAGCGCCTGGTCAATATAGCCAGTCAGTTTGATATTGCTGTAGCGTTCACAGGCAAAGGCATATCCTTGTTGACGGATCTTTTCAGCCTCTTCCGGATGATTGGTGATGAAGCGGACGATGGCGGCCAGATCAGCCATGGTGGTGAACTCCAGATAGTGAACGCCTGCGGTCAGGAACAGGTCCAGATCCGGGGTGAGTTCTTGAATCAGCAAAGCACCGCTCAACAGGATTTCAAAACAGCGATGGGTGATGATCCGTGCCTGGTTGGAGCGCATGGAGAAGTTGATGCAACAGGTGGCGTTTTGCAGGTTCTGGATATAAATCGCATAGCTATCCAAAGCCGGAAGACCGTCCGGATAGTGGGTCCAGATCTTTCTGGCCACTGGCAGATGGATCTGTTCGGCAGCAATCAACCAGAAAGGACGCAGCCAGCAGCTCAAAAGACCGCCGACAAACAGCATGCGTGGCACCAGTGGGGTGACCGGAGCAGGAACCGGAATGCCGACTGGTGTGACACATTGCATGATCTTGCCCGCCACCTCCGGATCTTGCCAGAGAGGCAGGGAAGGGGTATCCCCGGTTAAAATCAAATCAAACAGGTCGGCATAGCCCTTGATCCAGGGGGAAAACATCCAGACATCCCACAGACATCCGACCATTTTGAGATCAGGGCGCTGCTGTTTCAGAGTGGTCAAGGTGTGCCGGATCATTCGGGTGGCAGCCGGATCGCCGCTTTGATGGATGATCATGTCAAAATCCAAAAACAGCACATCAACTTGTTCTTCAAGACAACGGGCAGCGAGTGCCGCATACTCCTGAACCGTGTTGGTCAGGGTCAAAGGGAGAAATTCGGCCTGCCAGCCGTAATCATTGAGACAAGCCGCATAACGGGGACCAAGGTTGCTCAGATCGGATGGGGTGAGCATCACCGTCAGACGCATGGCCACCAGAGCACGCCGTTTGGAACGTGCGGGCCAGGCGGCTGGCAGGGGATGAGAGAGCAACGGAGTGGCGGTGCGGACCTGTTGTTGCAGCCGTTCCGGGGTCAGATCGGGTGCCGTGGCGTGCAGATCAAAGATCGTTCTCAGGTTGGGAATCGCTGCGGTCAGGATGCGCAGCAGGCGCATGATGCGCTCTGGGTCGTTCAGATCCATCTGGGTGGAGAGCAGCGGGGAGGCTACATGGCTATAGAAAAAATCATGCAGCTCTTCCGGGAGGTGATCCGCCAGGGCCGGCAGATCGACCAACCCCCGTTCCTCTTCAATGGGGTTGTTGTGTACCAGACCGCCCAGACTCAAGGCAAACGCAACCAACAGATGTCGGTTGCCGCCATTGGCCAGCAACATGGCACAGACATAGGCTGGGCAGAGTTTTTGACCCATGAGCCGTTGAGCCAGGCCGACCAGCAGGTCATTGGGTTGATGGGCCTGTTGGATGAAGTGCAGAAAAGCGGGGGTGCAGTCATCATGTTCTCCCAATGCCTGCAAAAAGGCTCGGGTTTGGGTCAGGCGACTGGCGGTTGCGGCAGGATGGGCCAACTCGGTCGGGGATAACGCAGCAATGCCTTCTGCCGCACCGACCAGTTGCCAGACCGCTGGAACCAGGGCTGCCAGTTTCTTGCTGAAGGCCGCAGTCGCGTTGGTGTCGGCCATCGGGTATTCCAACAAGGCGATCAGGGCGGGCAAAATGATATCGAGATAAAAGGAGAACTGCTGCTGCGGGGGCAGAAGGCCCACATGGTTCTCCAGGCTGGTTGCGCCGCGTGCATACTCATGGGGATTGTGGTAGATCAGACCGCCCAGGCAGAGGGCGATGTCAATGGTCGGGCGGTGGTGGCCTTGATTGGCCAGCAACATGGCCAAGAGATAGCTGACCCGTACCCGGCTTTGGGTCAAAAGGTGCGTCAGGATCTCCAGCAGTTCATTCGGGTTGGCCGGTGTGGTTTGTATGAAAAGGATGAGCTGGTCCAGGGTGTGATCCGTATCCAACTGCACAACGGTTTCGAGGTAACGCTGTTTGGGATCCATGGGTCTGCAAGCTCCTTGGGATTGGGAGAGAAACCGGATCAGACATTGAAGCGGAAGTGCATCACGTCACCATCGACGACCAGGTAGTCGCGTCCTTCGACCCGCAGCAATCCTTTTTCTTTGGCACCGGGTTCGCCGCCAGAGGCGATATAATCGGCATAGGCGATCACTTCGGCGCGAATGAATCCGCGTTGGAAATCGCTGTGGATGGCTCCGGCAGCGTCATAGGCCGTGGAGCCTTGGGGGATGGTCCAGGCCCGGGTCTCCTGGGGACCGGCGGTGAAGTAGGTCATCAATCCCAACAGATGATAGGCCGAATGGACCAGACGATCCAGGCCGGATTCGGTCAATCCCAGATCGGCGAGAAAGAGCAGTCGTTCGGCCTGATTCAGTTCCGCGATTTCGGCTTCGATGGTGCCGCAGATTGCCACCACGCCAGCACCTTCCGCAGCAGCAACGGTGCGGACGGCGTCCACCAGCGGGTGAGCGCCGGGTTGCTGGGCTGTGGAGACTTCGGCTTCGCTGACATTGCAGACATACAAGACCGGTTTGGCGGTCAACAGAAACAGATCCCGGATTGCCAACCGGTCAGCAGCAGACAGGTTTTGACGACGGGCAGGGACTCCAGCGTTCAATCCCTCCATGAGTGTCTCGTAGAGCGTGACCAGATCTTTGGCCTCTTTGTCGCCGAAGCGTGCCTTTTGCACGATGGTTTTATGACGTTTTTCCAGTGAGGCGAGGTCGGCGAGCATCAATTCGGTGTCGATGATCTCGATATCGCGCACCGGGTCCACCCGGTCATGGACATGGGTAATATCGTCGTCGATGAAGCAGCGCACCACATGGGCAACGGCCTCCACCTGACGGATGTGGCCCAGGAACTGATTGCCCAATCCTTCCCCTTTGCTGGCTCCGCGTACCAGACCGGCGATGTCGAGGAACTCCATGACAGTCGGAATGGTCCGTTTCGAGCGGACCAGTTGGCTCAAGGTGTCGAGTCTGGGATCGTTGACTGCGACCGTGCCCTGATTGGGTTCGATGGTGCAGAAGGGGTAATTGGCCATTTCTGCGCCAGCGGCGGTCAGGGCATTGAAGATGGTGGACTTGCCCACGTTGGGCAGGCCGACGATGCCGCATCTTACTGCCATGGGAACAGACTCCTTGATTACGACTGCGAAGGTTGGGAAATGGTGGACAGATGATTGAAACGGTTCATGGCACCGTTGAGGTCGTTGCGAACGATCATGGGCATGACCTGGGGCAGATGTTCCAACAGACCCAAGCGATAGGATTGTTCTTCGGGGGTGAAGCCGGCCAGGACAAAGCGGGCCGTATCCATGCCCGCAGGCGGGCGGCCTACGCCCAGGCGGATGCGGATGAAGTTGGGAGAACCCAGGATCTGTTGGATCGATTTCAATCCATTATGACCGCCGTTGCCTCCACCGATTTTCATGCGCACTTTGCCGCAGGCCAGATCCACATCGTCGTGCAAGACGATGATCTCTTCGACCGGAATGCGGAAATAGCGGGCGGCGGCTCCGACCGCTTCTCCGGAGAGATTCATATAGGTCTCCGGGATCAACCATACAATCCGTTCGCCATCGATGCGGCCATCCCCGCATTGACCATGAAACCGTTTTCCGCCCGCAGAGAGGTTGAATTGACGGATCACGGCCTCCAGGAGATCCTGTCCTAGATTATGGCGCGAGTGCTGGTATGGAGTGCCAGGGTTCCCGAGTCCGACCAAGAGTTTCATGCTATGATTCTCCGTAAGCAGGCTCGGGAGTCTGGCAGCATTCCGTTACGCCGAAACGGTTTCGTCGGCAGCCTCGCTGTGGGCGCCGACCACGGTGATGATCGTGAAATTCTCTTCAGTCGGGATTTCCACCCCATTGGGCAGTTGCAGATCCTTGACGTGGATGGCATCCCCAATGCCGAGAGCGGCGACGGAAACCGGAATGAAGTTGGGCAGGTCATCGGCGCGGCAATGGACTTCGACCTCTTTCTGGATCACTTCCAGGATGCCCCCGGCTTTGATTCCGGCACATTTGGCCTCATCGGTCACGCGGATCGGGACACGCACGTGGATGATCTGATTGGGATCAAAGCGCATGAAGTCCACATGCACCGGCAGTCCGCTCACCGGATGGATCTGGTAGTCACGCAGCAGAACGGCGACCAGGATATCGCCATCGATCACCATGTCCTGGCGATGGGTGCGCAGTCCGCTCCCTTCGGTATCCAGCAGTTTCAGGAGATCCTTCTGGTCCAAAGAGAGGTTGCGGTTTTGGCGGGTGCCGCCATACAGCACGGCGGGAACGCGCGCATTGCGGCGCAACATGCGGGTTGCCCCTTTGCCGAGGTTGTCACGGGTTTGAGCTTGAATTGTTGCCATGCGATGCCACTCCTTGCAATAAATTCCGATCACACCTGTATCGAGGGATCGGCGGTTGAATTAGACGAACAGGGAACTGACCGACTCCTCGTCACAGATGCGGCGGATGGCTTCGCCCAGCAGGGGGGCCACGCTGCGCACTTCGATTTTGGGGCAGGCCAGGGCTTCCGGAGAGAGTTGAATGGTATCGGTCACCAGCAGGCGGGTTAAGACCGAGGATTGAATCCGTTGCACGGCAGCACCGGAGAGGACGCCATGGGAGCAGACCGCAGCCACGGACATGGCCCCGTGGCGCAACAAGGCTTCAGCGGCTTTGATCAGGGTGCCGGCGGTATCGACCATGTCATCGACGATGATGCAGTGTTTGTTTTCCACTTCGCCGATGATGTGATGGATTTCAGCCACATTGGGGGCTGGCCGGCGTTTGTCGATGATGGCCAGATCCACATGCAGCCGTTTGGCATAGGAGCGGGCACGGACCACGCCGCCGATATCCGGGGAGATCACCACGGCATTGTCGATGCCCCATTTGCGTACGGCGGCCAGCAGCACCGGGGTGGCATAGAGGTTGTCCACCGGCATGTTGAAAAAACCCTGAATTTGTCCGGCATGGAGATCCAGGGTCAAGACGCGCTGCACGCCAGCGGCATCCAGCAGGTCAGCCACCAGTTTGGCGGTGATCGGGGTTCTGCCAGCCTCTTTGCGGTCCTGGCGGGCGTAGCCGTAATAGGGAATGACGGCGGTGATTCTCCCGGCTGAGGCGCGATGCAGGGCATCGACCATGATCAGGAGTTCCATGATATGGTCATTGGCCGGGTTGGAGGTGGGTTGGATGACGAAGACATCGCGGCCACGCACGTTTTCGTCGATCTGGATGAAGATTTCTCCATCCGCAAACCGTCGGACCGTGGCATTGGCCATGGGCACCGAGAGGTATTCCGCGATCCGGCGTCCCAATTCTGGATTGGCAGTACCGGAAAAGATACGCATTTTTTCGATGGACATGGAGCGGACAATCCGAAGAGAGTGGTAGCGGACAGATCGTTTCACCCGGGTTGTGCGGGTGTTGCGTTCCGGTGCAAAAAACAGCAGGGAATTATACCGATCTTGGATGCCTGATGCAACCCATGGCATGAAACCGCACCGGAAAATCTGGAGCATGGGATCTTGTGCGGAAGCGGGTCATCCGGTGCGGTTTCCATGGTCGGCGGCGTCATGACTTCAGCCCGGGAGCTGATGTGGATTGATTACAATAACACCCGTTCCAGCCCTCCCCGTTCCATGCGTTGCAGGAAGGTTTCACGCCACGATTCACCCAGCAGCGAGCGGGTCAGTTCCACGACCATGAAGGATGCCTGGGTGTGTTCCAGCCGCGACAGTCCCTGATAGCAGGAGGGACAGGCGGTCAGGATGTGGCGGGCGTGGTCGGCATGTTGCGTCAACCCCAACTCCTCCTCCTTGCGGAAACGGACCTGGGCTGCGATATCCGGACGGGATACCGAAAACGTTCCTGCCTCTCCACAACAGCGGTCGGAAAGCTGGACCGGACGACCCATCAGCCGGGAGGCCACCACCAGCGGAGGATGCCGTTTCATCGGCGAGTGACACGGATCGTGGAACAGGATCGGTTCGGTCTGGCCAGAGCGCATCTGCACCCCTTTTTCCATGAGATATTCATGCACATCGAGCAGACGGCAGCCGGGAAAGATGGTTTCAAAGTGGTATTTTTCCAACTGGTCCAGACAGGTGCCGCAGGAGACCACCACGGTCTGAATCTCCATGTGGCTCAGGGCATGGGCAACCCGATGAAAAAGCACCCGGTTGCGCATGGTGATCTGTCGGCTCAAGGCTTCCAACCCGGAGGCGCTTTGCGGGAACCCGCAGCAGATGGCCCCGGGAGGCAGGACGACCTGGGCACCGACATGCAGCATCATGGCGATGGAGGCCAGGGAGATGTCTGAAAAAAGCCGTTCGCAGCCACAGCCCGGGAAATAGAACAGACTCTCCAGCTTCGGTTCCCAGCGGTCCGGGTCGCGCAACACCGGGATGATGTTGGGATCTTCGATATCGAGAAATCCCCGTGCCGAGCGGCTTGGCAGACCCGCAGGCAAAGGACGCTCCAGCAACGGCACCACCTGTTCCACGACATTCGGGGCGCGACCGGCAGCGGCCTTGGGGGGTTCATCCGGACGGCGATGGCGGCGCGTGAGTTGTTTCCAGATCTTGTGGGACCAGCGTTGGGCCGCATATCCGCCGAGAATGAAAAACTGGCGCGCCAGACGAATCACCCGGGGATCGGTGGCAGACAGAAAGGCCAAGGCCATGCGATGGCCGATGCGTCCGCTGCGTCGGGTTCGACTTTTGAGCAGTTCCCGCATGCGCATGGTGACATCGGCAAAATCGATATTGACCGGGCAGGGGGTGCCGCAGCGCCGACAGATGGCGCAGTGGTCTGCCAGGTCGGTCAGGGCATCGAAATGGCTCAATGAGACCTTGCGCCGTGCCTGTTCCTCGTACAAAAAGGCTTCGATGATCAGGCCGGTGGCCAGAATCTTGTCACGGGGCGAATAGAGCAGATTGGCATGCGGGACGTGGGTTGAGCAGACCTTTTTGCATTTGCCGCAGCGCAGACAGTTGCGCACGTCGTCGTTCAGGGCACCCATGGCGCTTTCCCGCAGGATCAGGGCCTCCTGCTGGACCAGACGCAGCGACGGGGTGTAGGCATTGTCCAGTCCGGATCCTGGCAGCAGTTTGCCAGGATTGAAGCGGTTGTTCGGATCCACGATCTGTTTGTAGGCGACGAAGGCCTCCACAATCTCCGGGTCCAGATAACGGAATTTGGTCAGGCCAATGCCGTGCTCTCCGGAGACCCGGCCATCGAGTGCGATGGCCAGCGCCATGATCTGATCCACGATCCGTTCGGCCTCTTGCAACATCTCGTAGTCGTTGGAGTTGACCGGAATGTTGGTATGCACGTTGCCATCACCGGCATGCATGTGCAACGCCACGAACAGCCGACGGGTCCGCACCGTGTGATGAATGGTCTCCAGTTCGCGGCGCACCCCTTCCCACAGTTCACCGCCAAAGGCGTTGTTCAGGGGGCGTTGCACCTCCTGACGAAAGGAGATGCGCATCTCCCGATGCAAGAGCAGATCACAGATGCGCTGTTCAGGTCTGGCCTGTTCCGGATGGTCGAGCAGTTCCGGATGATCCACTGTCCAGCCATCAAAGTGGTCGAGAATGGCCTGCCAGCGGGTGCGGATCCGGGCAATCAGCGTCAGGCCAGCCTCGCGTTTGGCCGCGACCGAGGCGAGACTCTCTTCGCTGTTGGGGTAGTCGGCGGGCAGCAGGCGGGCAAATGATGCGCCGCTCAGAAACCGTTCGATCTCATCCAGCATCTGGATTTTGTTGCGGGTTGATTGGATGATATTGATCCGTTCGATGCCGGTGTTGTATTCGGCGAGCCTTTCCAGAGGAATGACCACATCCTCGTTGATCTTGAAGGCATTCGTATGGGCAGCAATGGCCGCAGTGCGGGCGCGGTCCGCCCAGTAGCGGGCGCGCTCTTCGGGACTGACGGCAATGAATCCCTCGCCGTCGCGTCTGCGCGCCAACTCCGTGACGTGACGGGCCGCCTGATCCACCAAAGCCTCTTCATCTCCAACGATATCGGCCAGGATGGCCATTTTGGGATGTTCGCCGCGTGACGCTTTGACATTGTAGCCGACGGCCCGCAGATAGCGTTCGTCCAGATGTTCGAGTCCGGCACAGGCGACCCCCGGGGTCTGTTCCAGATAATCCTTGGTTTCGACGATGGCCGGGACCGCGCGGGAGAGATCGGCACCGAAGAACTCCAGACAGACCGTGCGGGTGTGCAGTGGTTTGGGATGGAGCACGAAGAGCGCACTGGTGACCAGGCCGTCACACCCCTCTTTCTGGATGCCCGGCAATCCGGCCAAAGCCTTGTTGGTGACATCCTTGCCCAGACCGGGTTTGCGGAAGTCGGATGCGGGAATGGAGAGTTGGGTCGGTTCTCCGACCGGGATCTGGCCATCGCTGCCGAAACGGGTGATGCGGAATCTGGCCTCGGGCAGGTTATGGATCTTTCCCAGGTTGTGATCCAGGCGTTCCACCTCCAGCCACTCTCCATCCGGGGTGACCATGCGCCAGGAGAGGAGATTGTCCAGGGTGGTTCCCCAGCGGACCGCTTTTTTGCCACCGGCATTCATGGCGATGTTGCCGCCGATGGTGGAGGCGTTTTTCGAGGTGGGATCGACGGCAAAGACCAGGCCTGCCTGGGATGCGGCCTCTTCGACGCGGGCCGTGATGGCACCGGCCCCGACCCGGATGGTGGCCACCGTGTGGGTGAGACCGGGAGGGGTCTGGTGTGTCACCGGATGGATGAAATCCAGTTTTTCGGTATTGATGATGACGGTATCCGGGTGCAGGGCCACGCCCGATCCTGTGTAACCGGTTCCGCCGCCGCGCGGGATGATCGGCATGCCCAGATCGATGCATACCGTCACCAAAGCGGCCACTTCCTCTTCCCGGTCCGGTTTCAGTACCAGAGCCGGACACTCCACGCGCCAGTCCGTGGCATCGGTGATGTGCGCGACCCGTGCCATGGGGGTGAAGTCGATATTCTCTTCGCGGGTCACCTGTGCCAGTGCCTGCTGTGCCCTGCGGCGCAGCGCCGCCCGGCGCGGGAACCACTCACCAAAATCCTTGACCGCTTCACGCAGCCTGTCCACCAGTTGAAAGACCAGCGGATTGCCTTTGGCCCGATCCACAATCAGCTGGATGCGTTGGGTCATGGTTGAAATCAGTGCTTCCAGCCGTTTCGGGTGGGTCAGCAGATCCTCCTGCAAGAACGGATTGCGGGAGATCACCCATAAATCCCCGAGGATTCCAAACAGCATGCGTGCCGAGCGTCCGGTTTCGCGTTGGCTGCGCAAGGTTTCCAGCGTTTCCCACATGGTCGTGCCGAGAAAGCGGATCACGATCTCCCGGTCGGAAAACGAGGTGTAGTTGTAGGGGATCTCCCGAATCTTGGCTGTCTGCGACACGCTGAACCATCCTTATTGTTTGCCGGCCGGTTTGGAGATGACAAAGTTGTCTCCGCGCGAGTTGACGACCGGGGTTTGGGCATCGAGATCATATTTCTGATTCAGACGCGGCACTTCGGTTTTGGCATAGGTCAGGATCTCATCGACCATGACGCTCATGTCTTTTGGTTGCACGTCGGCCTTGCCAGCCAGGCCCTGGAGCAGGGCATAGGTGAAGATGCCGTGTCCCAGGCTGGCCAGTTCATTGGCCAGTTGGGAACCGGTGGTGGCGGTGCCGATGTGGATGCCGGTGGAGCGGGAGAGGGTGGCCATGGGTTTCTGGTTGCGGAACTCCTTGAAGGCATCCATGGCCTGGCCGGATTTGCAGGCATCGATCAACAGGATGATCTTGTGGGCGGGAATGCGGGAGAGGTGATCCTTGAGTGCCAGCGATGAGAGTCCGCCGGCATGGATCTGGTTTTCTGCCGTACCGGGCAGATCCTGGGGCAGGAAGTACCAGATGTCATCCATTTCGAGGGTTTCGCCGTGTCCGGCCAGATAGATCACTGCGGTATCCTGAAGTGGCACCTTTTGCAGATCGGTCAGCCCTTTGATCAGATCGGTGCGGGTGGCGTTACGGTCGTGCAGGGTATAGGTGGTGATGTTGCGGAACAGACTTGCGTAGGTACGCATGAAGAATTCCATGATCCCCTTGGCATCCGGGACCGCGAAATTGAGGGCCATGTCCGGATTGGCGTACTGGTTGATGCCAACGGTAAAGACATGCAGTTTGGGTGGGTCGTCGCTGCCGCCGGCATCGTGGTTGACCGTGACCGTGGCAGCTTCACCTTCGATGCGGTCATTGCTCATGCCCACCACTTTGAAGACATTGGCACCATTGACCAGTTCCACCTGATAGTTGACCCTTTCCACCGCGCGGGTGCCATCGCTGGAGCCTTCCTTGCGTCCCCGGGTCTGGTCGATGATTTTGCCATTGTGGTAGACGCGCACCTCATGGATTCCGCCGCCCATATCTTCCACCGGGATCTCCAGGGTGGCGCTCTTGTCGCGCACCACCCCCCGGGGACGGGCGACCTCACCGATCTTCGGGGGCAGCATGAACCCTTCGGTGATATGGGGTGCCTTGGGATCAACCTTGTCGCGACGCGCGAGCAGTTTTCCGAGCAGGGCGGGTTGATAGTATTTTTCCAAGAAGCCGTCGATGGAGAAGGCCAAACCGTCGCCAGTCCATTGGATGGCATCCAGTCGGTCTTCCAGGGCACCATCCAGGGTGCCGTCAAACCGTCCGTCCGGGGAGACGACCGCCCAACCCGACCGCAGCGACACCAGGCGGGCCAGCTCCACACCGGTTTCCGGTTTCCAGACCCGCAGGGTCTGGTCCTGACTGGCCGAAAGCAGCAGACGTCCGTTGTCCCCATAGGAGAGGGCGTTGACCCCGTTCTGGTGGCCGGCGACCTCTTTGAGGAGGGTTCCATCGGTCATGGACCAGAGGCGGATCACGGAGTCGGCTCCTCCGGTTGCGATCTGGCTGTTGTCGGACCGGATGGCGACACTGCGTGCTGGCCCGCCTTTGCCAGGAATCACCAGATCGTTGCCCCCTTTGATCCCTTTGATGCGGACCGTCCCGTTGTCATGGGCTGAAGCGATTCTGCTGCCATCTCCGCTCCAGGAGAGGGCGTTGACCGGTCCGTCATTGCCCTTGAACTCCTGAGTCATGGTGCCTTGGGTTGGACTCCACAACCGGACGGCACCATCCATGCCACCCGAGGCGAGTTGTTTGCCATCCGGACTGAGGTGCAGGCTTTTGACCGGACCGGCATGTCCGGAGAGGGTTTTGGTCAGGGAGCCGTCATCGAGTTTCCAGAGTTTGATGGCACCGTCCTCTCCACCGGTGAAGAGGGTCTGACCATCGCTGCTGACAGCCACGCTGCTCACTGGACCGGCATGGCCTTTAAAGCGGCGCACGGTATCGCCGGAAACGAGGCTCCACAGGCGGGCCTCCCCATCCGCTCCACCGGTGACCAGAAACCCTTTGCGCTGGGCGGCCTGTCTGGTATCCGGTTTGGGTTGGCTCCCATAGTTTCTGGTTCCCGGGACAAAGGCAACGGCGTGAACCGGACCGGCATGGCCGCGCAGATCCAACTCGCGTTGCCCGGTGGTCAGATTCCACAGTTGTGCCGCTTCGTTCTGGCTGCCGCTGGCCATCCATTTGGCGTCACTGCTCATGACGATGGCGTTCATGGCTCCGGCGTGACGCGACCGGATGGTGAACGTGGGTTTGAAGATTTCACGGGTGTTGGTGCGGACGGCATTGACCACGCGCTGGGTGCCGGTGGCCCGGGTGAAACCGGCACCGGGTGCGCTGTGGACCAGGTCTGGCCACATCCAGGTTGCCAAAGAGAGGGAGATCACGAGCCTCTTCAGGGTGGTGTTCATGGGATCCGCCAACCTCGCAATGGATTCAGGAGTAGAGAGAAAAGAAAACTACACCAGGATAGCGCAATTGGCGGTTGGTTTCCAACGGATTCTGCGTAAACGGGGAGAGGGGAGGGCGATCATGCAGGAATTCCTGCGGGTTGGTCTGGAGCAGCCAGACCAACCCGCAGGAATGAGAGGCAACATCAGGTGTCAACAGGGGATTCGGGTTGTCAATCGATACCGATCTCTTCAAAGACCGTGCGCACCACGCGCTTGTCATAGTCGAGCAGTTCGGTTTTTTTGCCGGTATAAGGCAGGCAGCTCAACAGATATTTGATGCCGTTGATGCGGGCCTGTTTTTTGTCATTGGACTTGATGATGGTCCAGGGGCACTGCTCGGTGGAGGAGTAGAAGAACATATCCTCTTTGGCTTTGGTATAATCGTCCCATTTGTCCTGGGACTCTTTGTCCACCGGGGAGAGTTTCCACTGCTTGAGCGGATCGTTCTGGCGGCTGTTGAAGCGGCGCAGTTGCTCCTCTTTGCTCACCGAGAAGTAGAATTTGAACAGAATGATGCCGGATGCCACCAGTTGGCGTTCAAATTCAGGCACGGTGCGCAGAAACTCCTTGACCTGATCTTTGGTACAGAACCCCATGACCCGTTCCACGCCGGCGCGGTTGTACCAGCTGCGGTCAAAGAGGTGGATTTCACCTGCCGAGGGGAGGTGTTTGACATAGCGTTGGAAATACCACTGGCTGCGTTCCTGGTCCGTGGGTTTTTCCAGGGCGATGACGTGACAGCCGCGCGGGTTCAAATGCTCGATGAACCGTTTGATCGTGCCCCCCTTGCCCGAGGCGTCGCGGCCTTCAAAGATGGCAATGATTTTGTGTCCGTTTTCTTTGACCCAGTTCTGCATCTTGACCAGCTCGATATGGAGCGGGTTCATGATTTTCAGATACTCTTCTTCGGACATTTTCTTGAGTTTGGGTTGGTCGGACCGCTTGGCCTTTTGACTGCCGGTTCCCAGGACGATCTCCTTGTCGCGGGTACTTGAATGATGGCGGTGGTGCTTGTGGTGGGTGTCGTCCGGCTTTTTGGCGTCGTCAGGCTTGCTGTTGGACATAGGGCGGTCTCCCATGGCAAAAAAGGGGTGAACAAATTTCCGGGCCGAATTGTAGCAGTTGTCATGCGAAATGGCCATGTTTTTTTTGTGGGATTGGTGGAGGCGGACAGAACGCCTCCACCTTGGTAAAGAGTGCGAAGAATCAGTAGGCCAGAGTGGCGAAGATCCAGTAGGTCAGGGCAGAGACTGCGCCGGATCCGGGGATGGTGATGATCCAGGTGCTGACGATTTCCGATGCCTTGGCCCACCGGACGGCTTTGGGCCGGTCCGAGCTGCCCACACCCATGATGGCGGTGGAGGCGATGTGGGTGGTGGAGACCGGAGCGCCCCAGATGGCGGCCCCGAAGATCAGGGTGCCTGCCGTGAGTTGGGCGGAGAAGGCGTGTTGCGGACGCACCTTGTAGATGCCGAAGCCGATGGTGCGCACGATGCGCCAGCCGCCGGAAAGGATCCCCAGGGTGATGCAGAGGGCGCAGGCCATGACCACCCAGAACGGCACCTCGAATTTTTGCATCGCGCCGCCAAGAACCAGGCAAAGGGTGACGATTCCCATGCTTTTCTGGGCATCATTGGAGCCGTGGGAGAAGGCCAGGCTGGCGGCGCTGATGTATTGGAACCGTTTGAGCCAGTTGTTGGCTTTTGGGGTGGCACCACGCAACATGAAGCCAACCAGGGAATTGAACATGTAACCGAAGACAAAGCCGAGAATCGGGGAGATGATCAGCGAGAGCACCACCTTGGCCACCCCTTCGAGTTTGCCGGTTGACCAGAATTTGGCAAAGCCCCACACCACATGATCTGCCCCGGCTGCCACGACCACGGCCCCGATCAGGCCACCCACCAGCGCATGGGAGGAGGAGGAGGGGAGACCGAACCACCAGGTGAGCAGGTTCCAGAAGATGGCTCCGAACATGCCCCACAGCACCACGACAATGGAGATGTTGGCTGGGATATCGTTGAAGGTGATGAATTTGCCGATGGTGTTGGCCACGGCGGTTCCGGCCAGCAGTGGGCCGAGCAGTTCAAAGGTGGCGACCACGATCACGGACTGGATCGGGGTCATGGCGCGCGAGGCGATGATGCTGCCGATGATATTGGAAGCATCGTGGAAACCGTTTGTATAATCAAAGATGAGAACAACAATAATAGTCGTCCACATCATGACAGTAATAAAGTTTGCGTCCATCTTTCTGTCTGATTGCTCCCTTTGTTTAGGCGATTCGATGCTTATAGTTTTGTATGAGGTTGGCCAGCCTCAAAGCCTTGGCTGTGACCAACCTCTGGATGGTGCGGATCAGGCGACCTGAACCACGATATCGTGCAGCACTTTGCCGGCATTGCCCATGTCGATGGCGGCATCGAACAGGTGGCGATAGATCTCCCGGCGTCTGAAGATGTCGAGGATGTAGTTGACGGTTTGGGTGTCAGCAGTGCCGTTCGGATGGGCTTCGGTGTATCTTTCGTTTTGGAACAGTTCGGAAGTGGCGGTACGGAAGACTTTTTCGATGTTTTTGCGCGCCTGACCGACCAGTTGGGCATCCTTGTCCGCATCTGCCGGGGAGGTGGAGAGTTTTTTGTAACCGGCGCTCAGGGTTTCGACGGCATTGCGCAGGGCAGCGGTCATGTCGGTGATGTGTTTGTCGGTTTTGATGCCCAGGGTATCCATGCCGGAGACGATGTTGTGGGCATAGGCGATGATGCAGTCCACGGTCATGTAGGCGCGATAGATGTCTTCGCGGTCCATGGGGGTGGCGAAGGCGCTTTTCAGGACATCCAGGTTGCGGTGTCGCAACGTATCGGAGTCCTGCTCCAGTTTCAGGATCTGATCGGCGCGGGATTTGTTGCCGGTTTGGACATACTCTTCGAGCAGAGCCGCAGCCTGATTGGCCAGTTCACACTGTTCGAGGATCAGCCCGTAGAAGTTGGGCATGCGGGGGAAGACGCGGTTGGTGAGTTTGGAAAAGGAAGTGCTGGATCCGCCCATGATTTTTTCTCCTGCGATTGTTTGTTGTTTGTTGTTTGTTGTTATTGACTGATTACCGGGTACAACGGTGCCCTCTTCAGAAAGAAGATGGCCAACCATGCCGCGATCTCTTCCGCCTTGTTGGCGGGTTCATCCACCTTGTCGACAAACCGGCGGATGTGGATTTTTTCTGCCAAAGAGAGGTTGGGATGGGAAAAGGTCGACTTGACCAATCCCAGTACCCGTTTGTCGGCCTCTTTTTCGTAAAAAGCCACCTTGCTCAGATACTCCCCCACTTTTTCCGTTTCGTGGAAAAAGATGTGTCCAGCCTCGACACAGGTTCCGACGGCCATGGAGACGAAGTGGCACAGTTCGTTGAAGCGGCCATGCATTTCCGTCGGGATGTTGGGGCATTCTGCCTCGAACTCTTCCAGGTTTTTCGCCAGCAATCGTTGCAGGCGGCTCAACTGTTCCAGCAGTTGCAGCACATCGCCGCGCAGCTCCGGAACAATCGGCTGGGCGCGCAGATGGGCTTCGATGAAGCGGCTCAAGATGTCGAGTTCCCGCTCATGCAGTTGGAGCTGCTGCAATCGCGACTGGAACCGCTCTCCATGGGCGTTTTCTTCCAGATAGAGTCCCACCCCTCCCCGAAACAGGATGTTGGCCTCGGAAAGCAGATTCAGAAACTCCTCGATCTGTTTTTCCAGGTTCATGCTCTTTCCGAACAGGAGGAAAGATTGATTCGGCATGGTTTGGACGCACCCACTGGGTTTGTTGTGTAAGAGCTGTTTGGCTTCTTAATGGATTCTTAACATTACAAGAACCCTGCCACACTGTACAAAGAATTTTTCTCATTCATTATCAATTTGTTAACATGGGGTTGTGGTTTGTTGTGCCATAAGGGAGGGTGCAGCGTAATTTGCTTGCGATAATCGATTTGGCAGCCGGTTGGCTGCTGTTCGTTGGATTGCAGCAAAAGCAGGGTTTGGGTGCAGCCCAATATTCTACTAAGAAAACGGTGCGGTTTGGCGTAAATGCTTGGTTTGGTGGTGTCAATGGGGCTTGTGTGTGCAGGTCTTGCAGAGGTGATGGGGATGGTGCAGCAAATCGCCACAATGCAGCAATTGCTGCGCCCTCATTTTTCTGCGCGACAGAGACGGAAGGCGTGGGCGGTATATATTTATATTTCCATATATATGTCAATGCGAACATGACAGGAACTGCTTGTCATTGTTTATAAATTAGCATATTATAATATTCTTAAGAAAAAAATACTGCATACTGCGCGACTCTTTTGTGAAGGGGTGCAAAAAAAACACACTAAAATTGATCTTTCTGGTTGGCAATGGTGCAGCGGAATGATATAGTATGCAGCAAATGCTGCACCCTCCACTAAATTATTCCAGATCGAGGACCGCTTGTTTCGCGCGCATATTGATCAGTCGTCGATTCAAGGATTGGCGTGTGATCCCCAACAGGGTCGCCGCAATGCCCTGATTGTTGTTGGCCCTCCGCATGGCTTCATGCACCATGGCATCGATCCCCTCTTTGAGCGTGGGAAATTGGCCGGAAGAGAAAAGTCCGAACGGATTGCCCGCTGCGGAATCGTGGGAGGCCCGTTCAATGGGTGTGACCGTCGGCTGGTGGTGGTTGCGAATGGCCTGGTGAAAACTCTCCATGGAAAGAGTCGGACCTCCCGGATGGCGGGCCACGGCATCAAAAACCAAAGCGCGCAGCTCGCGCACATTGCCAGGAAAGGGATGGGCTGCCAGCAGCGTCAGCAGTTGCGAGGGGGTGTTGGGGACCGCCTTGTTCATGGCGCGGGCCGCATCCTGGGTGAAATATCCCAACAACAGAGGGATGTCCTCGGGTCGCTCGCGCAGGGGCGGGATCTCCACCCGATGGGCGTTGAGCCGGTAGTAGAGATCCTGACGAAATTCGCCGTTGGCCACCATCTTGCGCAGATCGTTGTTGGTGGCTGCCACGATGCGGGCACTGCTCAACTTGGGGACATCGGAACCGAGCGGGTAGTAGCTCTGCTCCTGCAACAGCCGCAACAGCTTGACCTGGGAAGCAGCCTTGAGATCGCCGATTTCATCCAGAAACAGCGTGCCGCCTGCTGCCCGGGCCACCAACCCCTCCCGGTTGCTGTCTGCCCCGGAAAAGGCCCCCTTGCGATGACCAAACAGGGTGTCGGAGAACAGGGTGTCATCCAGACCAGCCACATTCAACGAAATGAAATGGCCGGTGCGTCCGCTGACACCATGGGCAGCCTCTGCGAGCAACCCTTTGCCCACTCCGGTCTCGCCGGTGATCAGAATGGTCTCGCCACTGCCAGCCACGGCCTCGATGTATTGAAAGATCCCCTTCATCTGGCTGGAGTTGGTCAGAATGCGGTTGAAGGCTTCACGATGGTTCAGACCGCCGTGAATCAGATAGCTTTTAAGGGCATGTACCTCCTGACGCAACAAAAAGGTGTCCACGGCCCGACGAACGCTGGTGACGAACCGGGTCTTCTCCACGGGTTTGACCAGATAGTCGAACGCCCCTTCGCGCATGCAGGTGACCGCTGTCTCCACCTCCTGGGAGGCCGTGACCACCACCACCGGAACCTCGGGAAAGTGACGGATGATCTCGGGCAACAGTTCGATCCCCGAAACGTTGGGCATGAACAGATCCAGAATCACGGTCATGGCCTTTTGGCGCAGCATCATCGGGAGCAGATCACGGCTCTCTTGCACCGTGACCACCTCCTTGATCCCGGAACCGCGCAGAAACAGACTCAGACTGTTGAGTACATGGGCCTCGTCATCCACCAGAAAGACCGGTGGCATACCCGTGAGTTGTCCATCGTTCATTCAGGCATCTCCTGCACAGGGCAAATGGATGAACACCGACGTTCCGTGATTCAGCACCGATTCAAAGCGCAACCGGCCTCCAAGATTTTTGATGATTGTGGCCGAAATGGAAAGTCCCAAACCTGTGCCCCCCTTTTCCAGGCGGGTGGTGAAGAACGGTTCCGTGATCTTTTCCAGATGGGTCGGGTGGATCCCCTTGCCCTCATCGCGCACGATCAGGATCACTTCCCGTCCGCTTTCGTCAAGGGCGGCTTCCAGTTGGACCCCATGGGAGCGATCCGGCAAGGCTTGCAGGGCATTGACGATCACGTTGATCAGCACCTGTTCCAGTTGCTGGGGATGACCCAGTACCGGCGGCAGATCAGCGGGAATGCGGGCGCTGAACCGTTCGGTATGTTTCTGTATGGTATTGTTCAGCAACAGCAAGGTGCCCTGGGCCACCTGATGCCAGAAGATCGGGATTTTTCCCGGCTGGGCCTCGTCGCGCACCAGGCTTTTCAGAAGCTCGACGATCTTCTTGATCCGTTCGGTATTGTCGATGATCCAGCCAATGATCTGCGGGATCTTCTCCCCCATTTCGGCATAGGAGAGGCCGGAGATGGCAAAGTCGCCATTTTCCCGCCAGTATTCGTCGAGAATCGGTTTGACCGTTTTCCACGCCTCGTCCAGCAGGGTGGCATTGTAATAGATCGAATTGTTCGGGTTGTTGATCTCGTGGGCCACCCCTGCGGCCATCAGGCCCAAGGACGCCAGTCGGGCATTCTTGCCAGCCTGCTCTTCGAGCATCTTGTTTTCGGAGATGTCGGTGGCCACCACCATGGCTGCCGGGGTGCCGGTCTCTTCGTGCAAGGGGACTATGCGTATCTCCCACCACAGATCGCTTTTGGCCCGGTGGTGCAGATGGACTGCGATCTGTTGGGTGAACGCCTGCTTCAACGCCTGTTGATACTCCAGTTGAAATTCAGGGCTGGCCGGAGTCGTGGGATCGGTCGGATCCGACTCCTCACCGGCTGCCGGGGTGCGGTTGACCAGCAGTTCACGACCCTGTTGGTTGATCAGACGGATGATGTCCGGAGAACGGTGAAACAGCACGCTCAACAACCGTTCCGACTCAGCCATCTGGGCAGCCATGCGGGTGCGGATCGCCAGTTCCCGGCGGATGCGCCACAGATGGTGGGTGAGCAATGCCGTCAGCAGCAGACCCACCCCAAGCGCCGCCCAGTGACCGCGTGTGAACCACTCCGCCGAACGGAACTGGGGGGTTTGCGAACAGGTGATCGACCAGTTGCGGTTGCCCAGCCGGGTATGGGCCGTCAGCTTCGGATCCGGATGGCTCATCCACAACTGCCATTCATAAGCGTGCTGAAACGTATAGGGCGAGGAGGTCAGACGCGAGGTGTAGAAGTGCAGAAACCGCTCTTCTTCCGCAGCCTGATCATCCAGAATCATGCATTCCACGCCGCGCGGTTCCAACAGGGCAATGGCCTCTTCGGCCAGATTCTCAAAGCGGAAGATGCCGATCACAAAACCCATCAGGGCATGGTGGCGTTCAAAAACCGTGGTCAGCGGCGCTCCTGGTCGATAGACCGCCTGGGCCGCGAGGAATCCTCTCTTGCGGGGATTGTCCGCAGCCAGAGAGATGCGGCCACTGATGGTCAATTGCCCGGTATCCCGCGCCTCTTCGAGAAACTTGCGTTGCCCGTGGTCGGCAAAGTGGTCGTACCCAATGGGGAACAGCGCAGCATGGGCCGGTTCCTGGTAGGTGGTCACGGCCTGTTCATTGCCAGAGGGTGCCGGCAGTTTTTCCCAGGCGACCCATTGCAAGGCTTCCACTTCGGGATAGCGGGTTCGTACCAGGGCGGCCACGCGCAAAAACGCCTGCACCTGAATCTGCGGAGAAGAGAGCAACAGATCGTGCATTTCGTGGATGGCACCCAGGGCCGATTCCAAACCTTTCTGGACCGCCCGATGGCGATCCTGGGCCACCCATTCAAACTCCTGTTTGAGTTGCAGCGCGACCTGGGTGCGCACACTGAAAAAAACAGCCAACGACAAGAGTACCCCGACCACACCTGTCAACAGGAGCGTGATCGAGAAATCCTGGGGTTCTGGCAACCGTGGGCTGGGCAATGGAGCAGGCTTGGAGGAGAAGGTCGCATCAGGGATGGGCATGGGCGCAATTGGGAGCAGGATGTTACGGGTTGATTGGGGAGATGAACAATGGGTGCTTTGCGTTCCAAGGTGTTGATTGTCGATGACGAATCCGCCATTCGTGACACGATCTGTCTGATTCTGGCCAATGCCGGGTTTGAAAGCCTGGAGGCTGCCAGCGTCCTGGAGGCTCAGGGGTTGTTGCGACATGCCACTCCCAATCTGATCCTTCTGGATTGGATGCTCAAAGGGGTCTCCGGGATCGAATACCTCCGGCTGCTCAAGAAAGAGGAGTCCACCCGTTCCATTCCGGTCATCATGCTGACGGCCAAGGGGGAAGAACACGACAAGGTGAGCGGCCTGGAGCAGGGTGCGGATGATTATATCACCAAACCTTTTTCCGCCAAGGAGTTGCTTGCCCGTATTCGTGTGGCATTGCGGCGCGTGGAGCCAACTTCTTTGGAAGATCTGGTGGAGTTTGAAGGGTTGGTTCTGGATCGTTCCCGCCATGCCATTTCCAGTCGCGGCACACCGCTGAAGTGCAGTGCCATGGAGTATCGACTGCTCGGATTTTTCATCACCCATCCGGATCGGGTCTATCATCGGGATCAGTTGTTGGATCTGGTGTGGGGGCGTCATGTGCATGTCGGGGATCGCACGGTTGATGTGCATGTCCGCTCACTGCGCAAACTGTTGGAACCGTTTGGTCAGGAACGCCTGTTACAAACCGTACGGGGTGCAGGGTACATGTTTTCCGCCCGGCACTCTCCATGATTTTCAAAACCGGTGCGACATGGATGGTGCTGTTGGCATGTGCGCCTGCCGTATGGCTGAGCGCCCATCATGTCCATTGGGTGGTTTGGGTTCCGCCGCTGCTGGTGGTGGGATATCTGGTCCAGCGCCATTGGAGTGGTGATCCACCCCCAATCCGGTTGGAACTGGAAGAACCCCCGGCCTTTTGTCTGGCCTTTGACCAGGATGTGCCGCTTCAGGAGCGTTGGCAGGTGGCGATCCGGCGTTGGCGCATGGCCATGGATGCCTTGCCCGAAGGGGTGGTGTTGCTGGATTACCGTTTGGCGATCTGCTGGTTCAATCCGGGTGCGCATCAGTTGCTGGGTCTGGATGAGTCGCGCGATCTGGGCAAACCCTTGGGATATCGTCTGGGGCAGCCGGTTTTGGAAGATTTTCTGCTGCGCGGCGATTTCAGTCGTTCGGTGGACCTCCCCTCCCCGTTGGACGGGGGCCGCATGCTGCATTGGCGTTTCATTCGCCTGACGGGTGAGGAGTTCTGGATGGTGTTGGTGCATGACATTACCGAGCGGTATCAACTGGATCGGCAACAGAATGATTTTATCAGCAACATCTCCCACGAACTGAAAACGCCGATCACGGTGTTTCGTGGCGTGGTCGAGTTGCTGCCTGATCTGACCACGGGATCCGCTGCCTGGGACAACGCCTTGAACCTGTTGCACCAGCAGATCCGGCGCATGCAGAACCTGATCGAAGATCAAACCCAACTGCTGCGTCTGGGACCAAGACATACCTTTCCGTCTGAGTCGATTCACATGGAAAGTTTCATCCGGGAGATGATCGCGGAGGCCGAGATGTTGAGTGGTGAACGTGGTCATCAGTTTGTCTTCACGGTGGCGCGGAAGTTTCCGTTCCATGCCAACCGGGAGTTGGTGCGCTGCGTGGTGAACAATCTGTTTTCCAATGCCGTTCATCACACCCCGGATCAGACCGAGGTGCAGGTTTCGTGGGAAGTGGATGAGATGCAGCGGCCCACCTTGACCGTGGCCGACAATGGACCAGGGATCGCCAGTTATCATCTGCCCCGGTTGACGGAAAAGTACTACCGGGTGACTTCGCAGCAGAGTCTCAAAGGTGCCTCGCAAGATTATCAAGGCACCGGACTGGGGTTGGCCCTGGTCAAGGAAGCCATGGAACGCGCCCATGGCAAATTGGAGATCATCAGTCAGGCGGGAATCGGCAGTCGTTTCATGTGTCGGTTTCCGCCTGTGGTGGTGGATTGGATTGAGAAAACCCATTAACTGACAATTGGTGACGAGGAGAGAGTATCATGAGCAAAATGTTGGACCATATCCTGCCCCCCATGCCGGCTTTTCTGGACATGGTCAGCGCCCAGGCCGAACTGTTGGCCAAATGCATGTTGACTGCCGCCGATTGTTTGACCGATCCCGATCCGATCCGCTTCCAGGCCCTGGCAGATATTGAGAGGTCGGCCAAGGAGTTGCGTCAGCGTCATCTGGACAAGCTGTCAGATTCCTACTCGACCCCGATTGATCGTACGGATCTGTTGCAGGCGATCAATAGCCTGGAGACTCCGGTTGAAGCGATGGTCGAAGCGATGGAGGAGATGCGGGCGCTGCAAGTCACCTCCGACAACTACTGCCTGGAGATGGCCGTGGTGATGCGTGAGGCAGCTTCGGCACTGGAGCGGGGCTATTCCAAGCTCGCCACCAAGCCGGGCCTCGCCAAACCGGATGCCGAAATGGCGATTCAGTGTCCCAATACGGTGGACAAGATCTATCGCAAGGGGATCGCCAAGTTGTTCACCGTGGATCCGGATGACGTACGCACCCGGGATCCGGAAATTCAGATCGCCACCTTTATTCACACGGTCGAAATTCTCAAGCGTCGTGAGGCGTATCGTCATCTGCGCAACATTTCCGGTCAGGTTGGGGATGCTGCCGAAGTGTTGCACTCCATCGTCATGCAGATCGGTTGATCCTTTGCATCGATGTATTGGTCATACCAGGGAGGCTTTTGCCTCCCTTTATTTATTGAAAGTTTGATGACTTTGATAATTATAACTGTCAATTAATATAATTTATTATTCTTTATTGATCCTTAACAAATCCTTCATTTGGCTTTAACAGCACTCCTTTAAATTGCTTTTGGAGCGGTGAATCGCCACAGCATGCAATCCCGGAGCAGCAGAATGTTCCGTTCAGGTCACATTCATTTTCCACAACAGAAGAGGTGCGCAACATGGGCAGCAGATTGGTTAGGACACTCAACAGGGCAGGTGAGGTGCGAGAAGATGGATAACAGTATTATTATCATGATGTGGACCGCGATTGTTGTGGTGTTGATTTTCGACTTCACCAACGGCTTCCACGATGCCTCGAACATCACCGGAACCACCATTGCTTCGCGCGCCATGACTCCGATTCAGGCCGCGATACTGACGGGTGTGTTTCACTTCATCGGTCCCATGTTGGGCGGTACGGCTGTGGCCGATACCATTGGCAAGTTCGTCTCCATTGGCGATCTGAAGGCCAACATGTCGTTGATGATCCTGTTGTGCGGCATCTTTGGTTCGATTTTCTGGAACCTGCTCACGTGGTGGTTTGGTCTGCCCTCTTCTTCGTCTCATGCCCTGGTGGGTGGTGTGGCCGGAGCGGTCCTTTTTGCGGCTGGTGCCGATCACGTCATGTGGGGCTGGGAGGCCTTGATCACCAAGGGCAAGTTGACCGGCGTCATGAAGGTGGTTCTGTCTTTGTTTGTCTCACCAATCCTCGGCTTCTGGATCGGTTGGTTGCTGCAAAAGATCGTCAGAAGATTGGTGGCCAATGCCAAGCCGCGCACGGACAAGATCTTCAAAGTTTCGCATTGGATCAGCGCGGCAGCTCTCTCTTTTTCTCATGGCACCAATGACGCCCAAAAGAGCATGGGTATCATTGCCTTGGCCCTGCTGTTGGGTGGGGATATCCAGAAGTTCCATATTCCCTTCTGGGTGGTGTTGACCTGTGCCATTTTCATTACCCTTGGGAACATGTTCGGTGGTTGGCGCATTGTGAAGACGGTCGGTTTTGGCATCTTCCGGGTGCGTCCGATCCACTCGTTCAATGCCCAGATGACGGCTTCGTTTGTGATCTTCGGCGCTGCCACCATGGGTGCTCCGGTCTCCACCACGCACGTTGCCAGCTCCAGCATCATGGGTGTGGGCACGGCAGAGCAACCCAAAGCAGTCAAATGGCGCAAGGGTAAAGAGATTCTGGCAACCTGGGTGCTGACGATTCCCGGTTCCGGCCTGGTGGGTGGATTGACCTACATGCTGGCCGATCTGATCACCGGCGTCAGTGGTGCCCGTTGATCCAATCCCGACTGACAATGCGGATGCATACGAATTCAACCTAACAAACGGTTCCCAAGGAGAATAAATTCATGAGCGGTGGTTCTTCCCCCTTCACCAAAATGCTGGATAACGTCTTTCCACGGATTCCCCCGTTTCTGGATATGATCAGCCTGCAAGCCGAGCTGTTGGCCAAAGGCATGACCGTGGCCGTGGACTATGTTTCCGAGGCTTCCACAGCCAAGTTTCATGAAATCATGATCATCGAAACCCAGGCGCGCGAGCTGCGTGAAAAGCACCTGGATGTCTTGAACAATGCCTTCTCCACCCCGATTGATCGCGAAGATGTGTTGCGCTCCATCGTTTCACTGGCGGAGCCGGTGGGGTCGATTCGGGTCGTGGTCGAGGAGATGGAGGCCCTCAAGATCAAGTCGGACAACCACCTGTTGGAAATGGCGGTGGTTCTGCGTGAGGCTTCGGCAGCGTTGAAGCGCGGTTTTTCCAAGTTGGATACCACTCCCGGTCAGGCCGAGCCGGATGCCCAGGTCGGCATGCAGTGTCTGTCCAATGTGGACAAGATCTATCGCAAGGCACTGGTCAATCTCTACTCCATTGACGATGATCTGAACCGGTTGCGCGCTCATGCCGATGGTGCCGAGGTTCAGGCCATGATGCATGTGGTGGAGATGCTCAAGCGTCGCGAGATCTATCGCCATCTGCGCAACATTGCCGGCAAGGTCACTGAGTGTGCTTCGGTCTTGCACGGGATTGTGGTGCAGATCGGTTGATTGTGCGTCACAGCCTGTTGGGAAGTGTCAGCCCGGTTCCCGCAAGGGAGCCGGGTTTTTTGTCGGGATATCCTCAGAAACCATTCTGATCAGGCATGGCGACCGTCACGGTTTATCCGATCTCTGCCCGGATTCTGTCCAATTGACCCGAGGCATGGACCGCCAGAAAGGCCCGTACCACCTCTGGATCGAAATGCCGATGCGCCTGATTTTCAATCTCAACTACGGCTGCCTCAACACTCCATGCCTGCTTGTAGGGCCGTTCGCTCACCAGAGCATCAAAGACATCGGCCACTGCGACAATCCGGGCCGGAAGTGCAATCTCCACTCCGCGCAGACCAGCCGGATAACCAGAGCCATCCCATTTTTCATGATGTTGCAGGGCAATGTCATGGGCCAACCGGAATCCGTGGGTATCCCCCAGGATTTTGCTCCCCAGCATGCAATGGGTACGGATGATCGCGAACTCTTCTGCGCTCAGACGGCCCGGCTTGTGCAGAATCGCATCCGGGATGCTGATTTTTCCCAAATCATGCAAAACGCTGGCAATCGCAATTTCTGCGCACTCTTCAACCGGCAATGACAGATGTTCGGCAATCGCCCGGGTGTAATGTGCAATGCGCTGAATATGGTTGCCTGTCTCCTTGTCCTTGTACTCAGAGGCAACCGCCAGCATATAAATGGCGTGCCGATGCGCCAATTGAAGCTGGTTGCGGGAATTTTCCAACTGTCCGAACAATTGCAGGTTCTCCAGAGCCGCGCCACACTGCATGGCAAAGATCTCCAGAAACTGTCGGTCCTCGGCAGTCAGAGAACGGTTCAACTCCAGATAGACCACCCCGAACAGCTGACCCTGGGATCCGACCGGGGTTATGACATTGCCGAACTCATCGATGGTCAGGGCATAATTTTCTGCCTGGTCATGCAGGATCTGGATGCATCTTTGCAATACCTTGTTCTGGGCAGCCACGTCGGTCGCAAAACGACCCAAACCGCAACGCACCTGCATATTCTCCAGAACCCGGCAGGTGTTTGTTTCCATCGGACTGGCGATGATGGCCGAAACATTCTCATGCGTTCCAACCAGGAAACCACTGTAGTTGGAAGGCAGAATCGTGCTCATCTGGTGCAACACCCCGTCCAGGAACTGCTCCAGGGAACGATATCGATAAAACTCGGGCGCAGCTTCCAGAATCCGTGCCAGACCCATGCGATTGTATTCAACGGCCATCAGATCCCGGTAGGATTTGATGGAACTCCGCAGGGTGGTGTAGAGCTTCCAGGCGGTCAACTCGGTTTTTTCTTTGTAGTCATCAATATCATAGGTGTCGATGACGATACGTTCTGGTGCCATGCCGGGTTGGCCGGTCCGGATCACCAGACGAATCGCCTTGTCTTTCAACGTGTCCCGAATGAATTTCACCAGTTGCAAACCGGCATCGGGGGTCTCCATGACCACATCGATGAACGCCACGGCAAAAGATTGCTGTTCATGCAAAATCTTTTGTGCCTCTGTACCGGATGTGGCCATGCAAAGCTCTACCGGACGTCCATCGAAATGGAAGTCTGACAGGGAGATCCGGGTCAGATTCAGGATGTCAGGATCATCATCCACCACCAGGACTCTCCACGGGATCGATTTCGGGACGGCATCGGACGCCTGGCCGCCACCTTTACGTATAATTTTCTTGACCATGGTCGTCATCCACTAAAGGAATTTCAATCAAAAACGAGGTCATCTGCCCAGGAATGCTTGAACAAACGATTTTGCCCTGTAATTGGCTGCGTACAATATTATAACAAATATACAAACCAAGTCCTGAACCGCCGTTCTGTCTGGCCGTGGTAAAGAATGGATCGAAGATCTGACGGAGTACTTCCGGTGCCATTCCCAGACCATCATCCGTATACCAGATCGTCAACAGTTTTCCTTGGGTGTTCACATCCAATCCAACCTCGATCTTGATGGTTCCAGGACGTGATCCGTCAGCAAAACCATGCTTGACACTGTTGATGATCAGATTGGTCAGGATCTGACCCAGCGCACCGGGATGACTGCGGATTTCAACCGATTCGGGACATATGAGGGTCAGTTGCACCATCGACCGTTTCAGCAGATGATGCAGGCTGGAGGTCACATCCTGCAAGAACTCATGCATTTTGAATCGGCGCGGTTGTTCGGAGGTTTGATCAACCGAAATACGCTTGAAACGGACGACCAGATCGGAGACGGCACGCAGATTGTTCAGACAAAGCTGCGACATCTCCCGGATTTTCACAAATACGGCGTCCAGGGCATCGCCATCCACTTCATCAGCCGCCAACAAAACTTCCAGTTTTGCCACGTATTCCGGCAGCGCGGAGACCGAACCTACGCCGATTCCTATCGGAGTATTGATCTCATGGGCAAAACCGGCCACAAGCCGACCAAGAGAAGCCATTTTTTCGCTTTGTACCAATTCATCTCTGGTTTGTTGCAACTGTTCGAGTGACTGATGCAGTTCCTTGTTTTTTTGCACCAGCAGGCGGGTACGTTGTTCGACCTGTTGTTCCAGAGAATGGTTGGTCTGCTTCAGGGTTTCTTTCATCATTTGAAGATGTTTGGCCAATATGCCGATCTCATCCCGACCACTCAGGGAGATATCCCAGTCGTACTGGCCATGGGCGATAGCTCTGGCACGTTCTGTCAACTGTCTGATCGGTTTGAGAATGTTCCCATAAAAGATTGCCGACAACAAAGATGACATGACCAGAAAAATAACAATGACTCCCAACTTCAAGCCTGAATGCAATTGATAAACCGCCTGATCATGACGATACTGTTCCTGTTCTGAAAGGTGTCTGGCTGCGATACGCAGGGCTGAGATGTCGCGAGCCATATCATCCCAGAGCATGTGGATGGTTTCATCTGCCGCACTGATGGAAAAGGTCATCTGAACCAACGCACAGAACCGGATGAGATACTGGATCAGAGACTCTTCAATAACCAATCGGTCGTCGATTTCTGATATCTGCAAATCGGATATCATGTCGTTAAAGTGGTTATGCAAAACTGAGATATACTCATTGCTGACACGCAGCATGAAATCTTTCTCTGCTCTTCTGATATTCATAAGATGCCAGATCAAATCCGGAAATGGCTGAACCTTCTTTTCGATATGGTGTGCGATCTCACGCATTTCTTTTTGTATACCATATTCATGCGTTTTGCCATATTTGTTGGTTTGATTAAACAGAAGATCGACCTGACTCAGGTATCTTGTCCAATCTTCTCTTAAATCATCAATCAGCATGTCGTCGTCTTCTGACAGGTGTTTGATGGAGAATTCGTCCAGCAGATAGTCCAGGGCAACCGTCAATTCAGGCCGATGTTTTTCCACCCATTCCCGGTCCATCTCTTCACGATGCAGGATGTAGCGAATCACATGCCCGTTCAACTCGTGCAACCGTCCCGCCAGATTCCACATCCGTTCGCTCAACTCAGTGACAAGGCGGCTTTTATCCGACTCCTGGCGGTCTATCTTGGAAAACCAATATAATGAAATAAAAATAACAGCGAATAATATTAATAATATAAATATCAAATAATAAAGCTTCTTTGTGAAAGTGATATTTTTGAGTTGTCCTAAGATGTAACCCATTAAAAGATCTCCATTATTTTGAAACCTTAAACAAATCGCATGATTGTTTGTTGGTCCGGAACTCCTTTTCTAAGGGTGAATGAGCTTTTTATGTTAAACTGCACCTATTCCGGGATGCGTCGTTTATGTCAAGGGGGTCCAGGGGCCAATGGCCCTTGGTGGGGTTTGGGGCAACGCCCCAACAAAACAAATTACACATTCCAAAATAGTTTTGGTTTAAATGGATCTCTCTTTCATCATGACGTCCTGATAGAGATGTCGATGAACCTTGACTGTTTAGATATAAATCATATACGAATGGCTGTAAGTTTCCAATCTGGTCTGTTTAATAATATATCATGATGGTCATTACAGATTGCTTACAAAATTGTTGTCCTTGTGGATGTGGACCAGTTTGTTGACTGTGACACAATGATAGCGCATGGAACAATCCATGTAAATGCCTGCCAATTGTAATGATTATGTTTACATATACTTTTATTAATAAACAATACAATTTAAATTTTTTTTAAATATGATTAACAATTAAAAGAATTGATATAATTCTCTATATTATTATTGGTAGTGCGTTGTATTGATAGGTTAATGTCCGGAAAACAGCCCATGATGACCATTCTTCCTTCCCGCATCCGTGCACAATGGAAAGTGATGCAATAATCTGGTCAGAAGGGAACCGATGCCGTGCGATGCAGGGAGATCGGGTCCATGTGGACTGCGACATGGGTGACTCCCGGGACTCCGGTCAGAGCGGCCTGGATCTCTTCGTCCAGATCGTGACTGCGGTGGATTCCCAGGCGTTGATCCATATCCACATGCACGGCGATATGGATTTCCGAACCGACGTAATGGATGCGCAATTCGTGGAAGTTTAATATCTTTCCTGTTTTTTTCATCAGATCCAGCCGGGCGCGAATCAGTCGTACGGTTTTGGCGTCCGGGAGATGACCGATCAACCGTTCGATGTTGTCGCGTCCCAGGCGGTATCCCACCCAGGCAATCCAGAAGGCAATCAGCAGGGATGCCGCTCCATCCAGCCAGGGCAGACCAAACGATACCCCGGCCACTCCCAGCAAGGCCATCAGACTGATCACCACATCCATTTGGGCATCAACAGCGGCTGCCGTCAAGGCGGCACTGCCCAGACGGCGTCCCATTTTGCCGGCTACGCGCCAGATGGCGCCTTTGATCAGAATGACTCCCAGCAATACCAGGATCGGGATCAGATCGCTTTGGGGAGTGCTGCCCGTCAGCAGGCGTCCCACCGCCTCGCGTCCCACCTCGGTTGCCAGCATGCAGGTGAGTACCGCCACCGTAAAGGCGGCCATCGGTTCGATGCGGGCGTGTCCGAAAGGATGCTCCTTGTCTGCCGGTTTGCCGGTTTCGCGTACGGCAATCAGAATGATGACTGAGGTGATGATGTCGATCAGCGAATTGCCCGCATCCGAAAGAATGGCCAGCGAGTCGTAACGCACTCCAACCATGGCCTTGACCAGAAAAAGGATGCCATTCAAGACAATCAATACCAGTGCCGCCCGCATGGACGCCAATGTGGAGGAAGAACGGTGGAACAGGGGCCTGACTGGACGGTGCTGCCGGGGAATGGCCGACTCTCTTTCCATGAGGAATGCTCCAGAATGGCGGATTCACAGTTGAATGGGAGTATATGAAAAATTTGCATTACATGCAAAACAAATCCATGGAGTGGGGTTGTCATGCTGTCATCGGTTGCTATTCGCCGCGATGTTGGCGACAATTTGTTGTGATTCAGAGTTGAGAGAGAGGTGGGTCGGCAGTGGGAGTGATGGCAGGTTTGCCTGTTCTGTTTGGGATCTTTGGCATCAGGAGAGAGCACCATGGAAGTGATTGCCCAATATGGTACGTTGTTCACCACTCTGGCGTTGATTTTTGCTTTTTATGCCTGTTGGGCGATTGGTGCCAATGATGTGGCCAATGCCATGGGGCCACCGGTGGGATCGGGTTCCTTGTCCATTCGCAATGCGGTGATCATTGCGGCTGTTTTCGAGTTTGCCGGTGCCTTTATTGCAGGAGGAGAGGTCACGGCCACGATTCGCAAAGGGATCGTGGATCCGGCGGCCATGGCCACCCACCCGGAGCTTTTGATGTATGGCATGACCAGCGCACTGCTGGCCACGGCCATTTGGCTGCATGTGGCCACGGCTTTTGGTTGGCCGGTCTCCACCACCCATACCATCGTGGGTGCGGTGGCCGGTTTTGCCATGGTGGGCGTGGGCATGGACGTGGTGCGTTGGCAGCAGATGAGTACCATTATCGCTTCGTGGTTTGTTTCGCCGATACTGGGTGGATTGGTGGCTTATCTGCTGACCAGAAGCATTCGCCGCTTTATTCTGGAAACCGCCAATCCATTCCAGAGCGCACAGGAGCGTGGTCCGTATTATATTTTTCTGGTGGGGTTCATCGTGGCCCTGGTGACCTTTTTCAATGGTCTGACCCATCTGAAGATCAACCTGTCTGATCTGGAGACCCTGCTGTTGGCCGTGGTGGTGGGGGTGGCCTGTGCCGTGGTTGGACGCATGATGATCCGCAAGATTCAGGCAGAACCCGATGCCGATCCGGAACATCGTGTGGCCAGTGCCGAAAAAGTGTTCATTCCCATGATGATTTTTACGGCAGCGGCCATGTGTTTTGCCCATGGCTCCAACGATGTGGCCAATGGGATCGGTCCTTTGGCCGCTGTCTTGGATGTGGTGCATTCCGGTGGCAAGGTCAGTGCCAGTGCGCCGTTGCCGTTGTGGGTGTTGTTCATGGGCGGCGCAGCCATTGTCGTGGGTTTGGCAACGTATGGACAAAAGGTGATCGCCACCATCGGCACCCGCATCACCGAATTGACTCCCCCTCGGGCCTTTGCTGCCACGCTTTCGGCGGCCATCGTGGTGGTGCTGGCCTCCAAGACCGGGTTGCCGGTCTCGACCACCCATATTGCGGTTGGCGCGGTGATGGGGGTTGGGTTGGCGCGCGGCATTGGCGCATTGGATTTGCGCGTGATCCGGAATATCGTCATATCCTGGTTGATCACGGTTCCGGCAGGGGCTTTGGGTGCCGCAGCCTTCTTTTTTATTGTCAAGGGGATTTTTGGTTAAACCGCACCCATTTCGGGATGCGTGGTTTATGTCAAGGGGGTCCAGGGGCCAATGGCCCTTGGTGGGGTTTGGGGCAACGCCCCAACAAAACAAATTCCACATTCCAAAATGGTTTTGGTTTAGCAGGTGTCCAGTTCCTGGGAAAGGGGTTCCACTGGATATTCCTGGGCCAACAGGCGTTCGTCCATCAGCGTGATCCAGCCCATCCGTCTGGCATGGCCGCCATACAGAATGTGATGGTTGGATATCCCATCGATATTCAACCAGAAGGTATGCCGGTCATCCAATGGTGTATGTCCCACCACCAATGCCGGTCGGTCGGAACCGGTCAAAGCCGTCAAGAATCGTTTGACATCGGCCTTGCGATATCCCCCAGGACGGTTGGGCTGGTGAATGCGGTTCCAGGTCAATTGACGCAACAGTTCAGGATGCGCGCGCAGGTTGCCAAGGGTTTTGCGGTTGACCGGGACCGTGAAGGGCGCGGCATGACAGGCGACAACCCGTGGATGCACGACGATAGAAGGGAGATCCTGATAAAAGTTCAGCATGGCCTGCAAATACTCTTCCCCGCGCGTTTTGATCATGGTGTGACGCCAGGCGCGGCCTTGCGAGATGCCGCGCTTGCTGATCTCCTCATCGCACCCATCGTGATTGCCCCGGATATAGACCACACGGCCTGGAAAGCGGATCATCAGGGCGAATATCAGATCCATCATCAGAAGGGAACCGCTCATCTCCGTCAGGTCGCTGCCACCATCCGGATGAACGGCATCGCCGAGCAGAACCAGAACGGCGCGTCGCTCCTCCAGTGCGCGCAACCCCCCACCCGTGGTCAAAACCGTCAACAGATTATCCAGGTGTTCATGCAGATCACCCACCAGGATCGGTTGGGTTTCAACCGGCAGATGAATGATCGCCGGAGCAGCATCCGGGCTGCCAGGCGCCCAGATGGCGCGCTGTATGGCATGGGCGTGACGCAGCCGTTCCAAGGCCGTACGTGCATCCAGTGGCCGCAAAGGACCACCAAACAGTCGGCGAATCTCTTGCAAGCAGCTCAAACGCCAAACGCCCAACCGTTCCACCTGTTCCGGTTCTGGTTGTACATACAAGAGTGAACCTGTATCCGTATCAAGATCGCGTATCAGCAGATGGTCTTTCCGGTGTTCGAGAATCAGATGGCGTTTGGCCACGCGCGTTGAGAGTTGCAAAGCCAGGGTCTGATCCTCTTCATGACGTCCGATCACAACCCGGCTCTCCGGATCGATACGAAGAAATCCTCCTGCCTCGAAAAAAAATCTTTGCGGATTTATCAGAACCCATGAAAAATAATCTGCATTTGTCTTCAGCAGGCTGCGCCACGGGTAGAGTTGCAAAATGGTTCCCTGCTTGCCACCGAGTCTTAACGTATAGGCCAAGCCAGAGGCGGGTAAACGGAGGCAGGAGTCACGAAATGCATGTTCGCCATGGGTGACAGATGGTGCATTATGGGCGCATTTGTTGAATATGTGTTGTAATTTCTCAAAAATTTTCATATCGACATGTCCAGATCAGATGATGTAGGCAGCTTGTGTCTGCAATTATGGGCCAATCCTTGGGGAGGATCCAGTGGTTTGGATGGAGTCGGGCGCTCTGATTTCATCAGATCTTCATCGTTTCTTCATGAATCAATTATTATATGTTCATGCGTATGCGGGATATTTAGAATAATATCCATGCAACAGGGTGCGGAATGAGAACCGCATCCGATTCTCTTAAGCGTCCAATGGATCTGTCATGACCAGTGGGCGGGCCAACCGACCGATGATCGGGCAAGCGGTTGTCGGTCGGTACACCCCATGGGGGTTGATCGTGGAGTCCTGTCATGCCCATCCATGATAAGCGGTTGCAACTGGACCTCCAACAGATCCGCCAGGCGGTGGCCAGCATGGGGGAAGGGGTCGAGATCGCTCTGAAAAATGCGGTGCAGGCCCTGCTTTCCGGCAATGAGCCACTGGCCAACATGACGGTCTTGATGGACTATGCCTTGGACCGGCAATACCGGGAAGTGGAGCAACTCTGCCATGCCTTCATAGCCCGCTTTCTCCCAAGTGCCGGCCATCTGCGACTGGTCTCTTCGGCCATGCGCATGGTCAACGATCTGGAACGGATCGCAGATTATGCCGTCAATATCAGCCGCGAATCCCTGGATCTGCCCAATCGGCCAACCGGAGTGCTGAAACAGGAGTTGGAGACCATGGCTTCGATTGTCCGGACCATGTTGCGTCAATCCCTTTTCGCCTTTGCCGATGGCAATATCCCTCTGGCGGAAAATACCATGCGGATGAATCTCCAGTTGGGCAGCCAAATGGAACAGGCGATCCGTTTTCTCATTGAGGAAGGGGACAGTCATACCGGTCACTCCCGGGAGATCATGGATCTGTATGTGGTTTTCATCATGTTGGAACGGGTGGGCAATCGTGCCACCAATTTGTGCGAGGAGATCATTTTCTGGCTCTCCGGGAGCAGACCCCCTCCGAAGCCGCTGCACATTCTTTTTCTGGATGAAGAAAATAATGCTCTCGGATTGATGGCAGAAGCCATTGCCCGCAAGAGTTACGACACCCATTGCCATTTCTACAGTGCAGGTCGGACCCCGACCCGTGAGGCAGATCCCAACGCGGTCGCATTCATGCGCACCCTTGGTTTTGATCTGGCCGGTATGCGGCCCAAGTCGATTGCCACCATGGATGTGCAGAAGATGGATCTGATGATCGCCTTGCAGGGCGAGGTGCGCTCCTACATCGTCAAACCCCCTTTTCATACCATATTCCTCAGTTGGGATGTTGGGCAGTTTGCCGCCAGGATCGATGAGGTCTCGACACAGAGGTGTCTGGAGGAGATCTATCGGGAACTGGCCGTGCAGTTGCGGCAGTTGATGGATCTTGTATCCGGAAGCCGGGAGAGCGGTTGAGCATGAACCGTTATCTTTTTCTCTGGCTGGTCTGTGTCTTGGTTTACTGGTTCAGCGGCGAGTGGAAAACCACCGCCGAATCCTTTTGGTGGCGTTCTCAGGAGTGGGAGGATGGGATCTGGATGGCGCTGTTGGCCATGTGGATCGCTTTGCCTGTAGCCTGTGTGGTCGGAGTCTGGATCATCGAATATCGATATGATCAGATGCGTTTGGTCTGGTTGGAGTTGATCGGATTGGCTTCAGCCATTCCGGGTGTGGTCTGGGGATGGGTGATCTGGTCGCTCTGGCAGCCTTCCACGCCCGATGTGGTAGACTCCGCCTTGATTCTGGTTGGCATTGCCCTCCCGACCATGACGGCGCTGGTCGTGCAACTGTTGAAAGCCGTACCCGATTCGTTGTATCTGGAAGCCGAAGCCATGGGTGCTTCGCGTTGGCAGACTCTGCGTTTGATCGTGTTTCCGGGGCTGAAACGTGCGCTGCTGGCAGTCGCTGTTCTGGGTGTCGGGCGCGGAATGGGTGAATGTTTGGCCATTCTCGTCACTTCCGGGCAGAAAATTCAGCTCCCTTCGGGTGTGACCGATGCCATGCAACTCCTTTCCGTCACTTTGGAGTCGGAACAGAGCCATGCCCCTGCATCGGGGTTGGCGCATGATCCGTTGTTGGGGGTGATGGTGATTCTGTTGCTGCTGATCGCCTTGTTGATCAATACCGCAGCCGGGTATGTCATGCAGAGCGTGCGTAGAGGATGGAATGATGATTGACATCCCTGCGGTCAACCAACCGATTCTGGAGGTGCGCCATCTGAACGTCTGGTATGGCCATTGTCAGGTGCTCTATGACATGAACCTGACGATTTCCGCCTCTTTGATCACGAGTGTGATCGGGGCCAGAAAATGTGGCAAATCCACCCTGTTGGGCAGTTTGAATCGCACCATTCAGCGTTCCGATGTCGTACGTCTGAGCGGATCGGTGACGCTGTTGCAGCGGGATCTGTATGACCCGAAACTGGATCCGGGTTGGGTGGGCCGACATGTCGGTATGGTGTTTGCCCGTTCTGCCCCTTTTCCGGTTTCCATTCGTGACAATATCTTGTTCGGGTACTGTTTGCACCGGGAGCAGAAGGGTCGTATTGCGGTCAGCGAGGCCGATCAGGTGGTCGAGATGGCCTTGCGTCAAGTGGGTCTGTGGACCCGTTTGAAAGATCAACTCAGACGATCAGCCGCCCGTGGATTGACAGACGAAGAGCGGCTGCGTTTGTGCATTGCCCGAGTGTTGCCGCTCAAGCCGACACTTTTGTTGCTCGATGATCCCTGTCAGATGCTCGATCCCCAGGGATGCGCGGCCATTGAAGAGTTGATCTGGGAGTTGCGTCTTCAGTGTGCCATCGTATTGGCCACCAGCAATCTGGCCCAGGCCCGACGGCTCAGTGATGTTACGGTTTTCATCTCCAGAGGCCGGATCGTGGAAGCGGCTCCGACCGACAGGCTTTTTGTCGCCCCAGCCAAACATAAGACAGCAGACTATATTGAAGGTCGTTCTGTTTGATCTTGATCAAGAAAAGATGCAATCCTGACCTGGCCGGTCCTTGTGGTCACCTTTTTTTTTGTTTCCGGCCAGAAGTTTGCATATACTGCTGGAGGCATCCTCCGCCAGGACTCGAACCAGGATTTTTTCTTGAACGAACGGCGCAGAACAAAACGACCATGGAACCCAAAAATCCCCTGCTTCAAGCCCAGCATGTCAGCAATCTGCTGGATCAGTACGACGAGAGCTTCGACCTCTACCGATCCTACAACGAACGGTTGCTGCTCAATCTGGGTGAGGTCTTCAACAAGACCACACTGCCTGTCAGCGCCATTGCCGGGGATTTGATGTCCAGGCCTGCTCTGAAAAAAATGCTTGTGGAAAAGGGGGGATACTATACCCGATTGCGGGATATTGAGAATTTGATCACCGTGCGGGTCGTGGTCTATTTCTCGGATGACATTGATCTGGCAATCAATCTGATCGGGAAGGAGTTTGCCCTTGACGATTGTTGTCTGCCTTTGCATGAGACCCCGGATCATGAACGTTTTGGCATCAATATCCGTCGCTTTGATATCAAACTATTGCCGGAACAGTATGCCCGTCCGGAATATCAGCGGTATGCCACACTCAAGGCCGAGTTGGAGATCCGGACCGTATTGCAGCACTCCTGGTCTGAGGTCAAAGGGATCTTTGACGTATTGATGGGGCGTTCCCGATTGCCTGGTCAAAACGTCAACAAATTGGCTCAAATCTCCTATCTGCTTAAAATGGCCGATGAAGAGTTGGTGCGCATCAAGGATCAAATCATGCACCAGAACATGGCCATGGGAACTGCTCCTGGCGGTGGGGTGGTGATGCCGCCAGTCGCTGCACCTGTGGAATATGCCGCTCCTGCCAATCCCTCACATGCCCCTGTTGTACCTGCTGCGACGGTTGAGCCTGCCTCCCAGGAGCCGAAACCGGTGGATCCCCAGAAACAGGCGGCCTTTGCCACCCGTCTGGAGGCATTCATTCTGAACGAAGCCTTGATCCGGGATATTGACCGTTCCATTGCCGATCACTATGAGACCAGACTGGTCTATCGTGAGAATTTCGTCTCATCGTTGAGTGAGGTGTTCTTGCGGTTGGGATTTGACCGGGAAGAGCGTCTGCTCGAAGAGTTGACAGCACACAAGAACGTGATCCTGATCATGATGAAGAATATCTTTGGCGATACTTCCAAAGCTGCTGTTGAATATATTCACAAAGGTTCCGCATTGTTGGTTCTGTATTATGTCTTGTTGGCCAAAACCGGCAATGTTGATATCATCAAAAAGAATGTGCGTAACTATATTTCGTTGAAAGGGATCTCGGTCGAAGAGTTTGCCAACGATCTTCTGGCTTACTATAAGAAAACAGTGCGCAGAGCGCCGGATCCTGCCTGGTAACAGAAAAAATATTGTACAAGGTGTCGATATCGGCACGGTTACTGCTCCATTGGTGATAGATGAAGTTTCATGTATCGCCAGAATGTCGGAATGATGACAGGAGAACGACCGTGTCGCATGTCGGAGTGATTGGATCCCCCGAGGCTTTCAAAGCCAATCTGCTGAATCTGAAACCACAGAATCTGCAAGATATCATCAACCCGCTCTCCGAGCCGGCACCAGGTTTACCTTGGCACCGGACCAACCAGACCGAAGCCTATAAGGGGCCGCAACCGGATTTTGAGAATGTCTTGCGCGAGGCATTGTCCCCGGATGACGGGTTGACGCTGCCGGAGGAGGAACCGGCATCGAGGCCTGCTCCCAAGGAACCAGGGAATGGCAAGAGTGGTCCTCGGCCACATGATCATCTCATGCCGCATCAATTGACCCGCAACAGTGTGGAGTTTGAGTTGCGTGTCATGCAGCCCACGGAAAATGCCATGATGTTCAGCTATCATGCCCTGGGTGGGGGTAATCACTACCGCACCGAGTTGGCGCGGAACGCTTATGCCAGTGCCATGGGGCGTGCTGGATAACAGCACTCCCATTGTGTTGTCCAAACCAAAAGGCCGTACGATGGATCGTGCGGCCTTTTGGTTTGAGGGGGTTTTCATTCTTTGGAGAGGGCTGCCACGAACATGGCGTGGAACAATCACGCCTTAGCGGCAACGCACGAACAACAATTCGCACCACCCATCAAACGGATTGGTCCAGTTGTGCTGTTTGGTCGGATCATAAAAAACAGATTGGGATTCTGTCACTTCGATCTGATCCTCATCGTAACTCAACATGGCGCGTCCCCGCTGTACGCTCACGAATTCCACCCCTTTGCCCACGCCAAAAGGTTTGTCCGACATCTCTCCGCCCGGGTTCAGACGGATCAGGATCGGTTCAAAAGGGACCGAATAGACCCGTGATCCCAACGGGATCACCTCCGCTCCCTGTTTGGCCTGGAAGATCGGACGGCTGCCAATGGTCAGCAGTTCCACCCGTACGGAAGGCTCTTCCTGTTCGGAAAAAAATGAGGCCAGAGGCAACTCCAAAGCATCGGCCAGTTTTTCCAGTGTTGCGACCGAAGGAGAGGTTTGACCGCTTTCGATCTGGGAGAGACCCGCACCACTGATGCCCGCCTTTTCCGCCAACCCGCGCTGCGACAGGCCACGCTGTTGACGAAACTGTTGGATGCGCAGATGAAGCTTGATGGCCATGTTTTCGATTTCCCGCAAAAACGAACACGTGTCAATTATTTTTTCATACAGCCGTTCGGAAAAGTGATCATCCCGGGCGCTTTTCCCCTGCTCGACCATAACAGTTTCTTGGGCAACTGCAAGGGAAATTGAGCGTACGGATCAGAAATCTGCATGCAACAGCAGATGCATGATCTTGATTGATTTGATAATATTTTATATATTTCAAAATGTTAATCAGAACAGATTGTTGATGGTTCAGTCCCCAAGCCACATGTTTCATCCGGACCGTAAAAGGCGTGCGCGCATGGGTATGCTAAGGATCAGGAAGTGTGATTGTTAATTTTACTTGACACCATGTTCGTTATAGTGTTTATTCGGCATCCAGAAGCAACACCAGACTTTGATCTCTTTGTCAGAGGACGATCCGTCATGATCTGAACATGATTTCGTTAATCTATTCTTGTTGTGTCATGTTCACGGATGTATCGATTATTTAAAGAATTCTCAACCATCAATGGCTGCAATGGAGGTGTGACGTTCAAGTATGCACAGACTACTGTATTGCTAAAATAATCCGGAAAGACCGGATACGGTTTGCAACCGGCCTGCCTCTGGGCCATGTCATGATCGTTTCATTGGAGTGTGTATAACTAAAGGAATCAAATATACCATGGATACGCTTTACACTCTGGCTGTGGCAGCAGTGGTGATCGTTCTGATTTTCGACTATACCAACGGCTTCCACGATGCCTCCAACATCATCGGCACCATCATTGCCTCCCGCGCCATGACTCCGATTCAGTCGGTGATCATCGTGGCCACTTTTGAATTGCTTGGCCCAATCCTGGGCGGAACTGCCGTGGCCAATACCATTGGCAAATTCATCAACGTCAATACTCTGCCGCCACTCGTAGCCGTTTCCATTATCCTGTGCGGGATTGTCGGTGCCATCTTCTGGAACATGCTCACCTGGTGGTTTGGACTCCCTTCCTCCTCTTCCCATGCCTTGGTGGGGGGGCTGATCGGAGCGGTTGTCGTCTCGGCAGGCACAGAAAACGTGCTATGGGGCTTTTCCGAATTGATGCAGGGCAAAGTCACCGGGTTTACCAAAATTCTTGCCTCGCTGCTTGTTTCGCCGGTTCTTGGATTCTGGGTTGGTTTTCTCATTCACCGATTCATGCGCGGTTTGTTGCGCAATGCCAAGCCTCAGGTGAACAGCCACCTGCGTAAAGTACAATTTCTCACGGCAGCAGGTCTTGCCTTTTCCCATGGTGCCAACGATGCCCAAAAGAGCATGGGTATCATCACGATGGTGCTGTTGTTGGGAGGTTTCATCGACCAATTTGTCGTGCCTGGCTGGGTGATCTACTCATGTGCTGGAGTGATTACCCTTGGAATCATGTCGGGTGGCTGGAGAATCGTTCGTACTGTGGGTTTTGGTATCTTCAAGGTGCGTCCCCTGCATGCCCTGGATACCCAGTTGACCTCTGGCACGCTGATCCTTTCCGCATCTCTGCTCGGCGCACCGGTCTCCACCACGCATGTGGTCAGCTCGGCCATCATGGGAATCGGTGCCTCGGAGCGTCCCAAGGCGGTCCGTTGGGCCAAAGCCAAAGAGATTGTCAGTACTTGGGTTATCACGATTCCCAGTTCTGGCGTGGTGGGTGCCATGACCTACTATCTGGTCAAACTGTTGACCGGCGGTGCGATTTGATTCCGCAGGCAGCTTCGTCCGATCCACATCCATTTCATCGGGTCAAAATGACCCCTATGCAACAACAAGGAGATTCAACCATGAGTGGCAGTTCCAATTCGTTCGCTTCCAGAATTCTCAACAACGTCTTTCCGCGCGTGCCGGATTTCTATGGCATGATCAATGATCAGTGCGATATTTGTGCGCAGACCATGGATGCGCTCGCCGAGTTCATGGAAAGTGGATCCACAGACAAGGGTCTGTTGGTCCGCGAGCTTGAGAAGAAGGGCGATGAGATCAAAATACGCAATATGAACGTCTTGAATCAGGCCTTTGCCACACCGATGGATCGCGAAGACATCTATCGCGCGATTACAGCCATCGATCAGATCATCAACTATGCCAAGACCACGATCCGCGAGATGGAGGGGTTGGGTCTCCAGCCTGACGAGCATACCCGTGAAATGGTGCAGATGATGCGCGAGGGTGTGGACGCCTTGAAGCGTGGTTTTCAGAAGCTGGGTGTAACCCCGGCCCTGGCCGACCAGGACGCAGATGCAGTGCGCAAGGCCGAGCGCAACACCGAGAAGGCTTATCGTCGTGCCATCTCTGATCTGTTCATGGTGGATGCGCAGATGCGCGCCCTGGACAATGACGAACCCCACGCCAAATCAGCAGCCCTGGTCCATATCATGGAGATTTTCAAACGGCGTGAACTTTATCGCCATCTCTCCAATACCGCTGACAAGATGGCCGAAGCCGCTGACGTGTTGCATGACATCGTGGTGCAGATCTCCTGACCCGACTCTCCTCCCGCAGCCGTGCCTGTGCAGAGCAATGCAGCTGTGGGAGGAACCATGCCATTCAGGTCAAGAGGATCCTCTGGTTATCTGGACCAATGGATCTGTTGCAGTTGGTTGGCCAGAAACTCTTTTTCAGCCTGGGTCAGAAACTGGTCAAACAGTCCGCCTCCGGTGCGCTGGGTGGCAGGGCTGCCCATGGGTGGATGCGCTGCCGCATGGCTGGCTGGTGTCGGTTTCATGACGAAAGGGAGCTGTGTGGTCAGGATGGTGTTGGACATGAATCTCTCTCTCTCATGGCATTAGAGTCGTAGAAGGCGGCTGGGAGCAGGCCAGACACGCTGACCCCAGCCTTTCTGCATCTTTTGTGCCATTATGCAGAGCGATGGTCGCTCACCTCTTGGATGTTCCTCATTTTTCCAGGTTGATGGCAATGAACAGCACTCCGCGTTCACGAGCAACCCGTAACAACAGATTGCCGGTAGTGCCCAGCTTGTCCATCACCTGTTCGTAATCGCGTACGTTTTCCACCGGGTTGCGGTTGATGTCCATGATCACATCGCCATTTTTGAGTCCGGAACGTCCTGCCGGGCTGTCCGGATCAACCTGAACCACGGCGACTCCCCGGATGTCATCTCCCATACGTGTTTTCCGGCGTTGCTCTTCGTTCAGGGAGGCCACCTTGATGCCGAGAGGATCGGTTTTGGAAGCAGTCTCTGCTGTGGGTGTCGAGGCCTGGGACGCCTCATCACGGGGCATCTCATCGATGCGCACCTGCAAGGTGCGCTCCTTGCCATCGCGCAGAATCACCACCGGCACTTTGCTGCCCACCGGGGTCATGGCCACCAGAGCCGGGAGTCCGCGCATTTTGTGGATCTCCTGGCCGTTGAATTGGATGATGACATCCCCGGGCTTGATGCCCGCATCAGCGGCTGGTCCATTTTTGTGCACCTGACTGATCAGGGCACCTTTGGCCGCATCCAGACCCAGGGCTGTGGCCAATTCAGGGGTGACGAGCTGGATGCCAATCCCCAGCCATCCGCGCTTGACCTGGCCGCTGCTTTTGAGTTGGGCGACAATCCCTTTGGCCATGTTGACGGGAATGGCGAAGCCAATGCCCATGTAACCACCGGAACGGGAAAAGATCGCCGTGTTGATGCCGATCACATGGCCATCGAGATCAAACAGCGGTCCTCCGGAGTTGCCGGGATTGATCGCAGCATCGGTTTGCAGAAAATCCTCGTAGGGACCGTTGCCGATGGAGCGTCCTTTGGCCGAAATGATACCGGCAGTCACCGTGGCCTCCAGACCGAACGGATTGCCAATCGCCACCACCCAGGCTCCGACCTTCAGGGCATCCGAATCACCCAGCCTGGCGATGTTCAATTTCTGTTTGACCGGGATCTGAATCAGGGCCAGATCGGTTTTCGAGTCGCTGCCGATCACCTTGGCAATGAACTCCCGTTCGTCGGTCAGTCGTACCTTGATCTCGTCGGCTCCATCGATGACATGATGGTTGGTGAGGATGAATCCATCTGCATCGATGATCACGCCAGATCCCAGATTGCGGGTCTGTTTTTCAGCCTGGGGCAAACGATCCAGGAAGGGTTGGAAAAACTCCTCGAACGGATTGTTTTTGAATGGATGATTGCGGGGCATGGTTCCATGCTCTGCCCGGCCTTTTTTGGTTGTTTGGATGTTGACCACCACCGGTTTCAGCTCTTCCACCAATCCGGTCAGATCGGGTAATGATCGGGCGAAAGCCACAGAGGAGCTGTACAGCCAGAGCATGGTCAGACCCAGCCACCAGCTCCAATGGCCCCCCAGGCGGGTTGACCTTGTGATCTTCATCCTGCCACTCCTCATGCTTGCTGTCGAAGGTTCAGCGTTCGCCCTTGGCCGTCAAAAAGGCGGAATAGGCTTTGTCGGTTTTATTGATGTGGTTGATCAACCAGTTTTGAAGGAAACGTACCACATCCTTGGACACCTCCATGCTGTTGGCAGCCAGGGCGGCACTGAAGTGGTTCACCTTTTCTTTCATCACTTCATGCTCGCGGCGATGGCTTTCCAGTTCCGGATAGCCATGTTTTTGCATCACGGCCTCTTCCCGGTCAAAATGGGTGATGGTGTACTCCTGCAACTCGGTCAGAATGCGCGCGGCATCTTCTTTGCCGTAGGCTTTCTGCATGGATTTGTACATTTCAAAGATCAATTCAAACAGTCTCTTGTGATCCTCATCCAAAACCGTGATCCCGACGCTGTAGTCGGATTGCCAGGTGAAACGGCGACGGATGAAGTCATTTTTCAGCATAATGACAAAAGGAATGGACAGGCACATGGCCAATGCCACAGCCAGACCGAAAATCCAGCCCATCAGTCCGACAAACGCGGCAAAGCCTGTCCAGATGACCCATTCCAGCGTTTCGATTTTGGTGTTCATGCAGGTGTACTCCATTCAGAGTGAAAGACAAAAACCGACGGCATGTAGCGTAGTTGAATGTGTGGCATCCGATACGCACAGACGCCGATATTGCCTGCTATTTGTAGACGATTGCATCCTGTAAATCAATGGCCTGCAATCTGGAATGCGCGGAATGGAAAAAACGAAACGGGCTGTAGAAGCCCGTTTCGCGATGCTATGGATGTGATGACAGGTCAGATCACATTCCCATGTCATCCATGCCATGTCCACCGGCTGCCGGTGCGCTTTCTTTCTTTGGCAGTTCTGTGACCATGGCTTCGGTTGTGATCATCAGACCGGCAATGGAGGCCGCAGATTGAATGGCGATCCGCACCACCTTGGTGGGATCGATCACGCCACGTTCCACCAGATCGGTATATTCATCGGCCTGGGCATCGTAACCAAAATTGATGGTGGAGCTGGTCATCACCTTGTCGATCACCACCGATCCTTCCTGTCCGGCGTTTTCGGCGATGATGCGGGTTGGCTCTTCCAGGGCGCGGCGGACGATTCGTACGCCCACGTCCTGATCCGCATTGGCCAGTTGCAGGCCATCCAACGCCCGGCTGGTGCGCAACAATGCCACGCCGCCGCCTGGCACGATTCCTTCTTCCACGGCAGCGCGGGTGGCGTGCAGGGCATCATCCACCAGATCCTTGCGCTCTTTCACCTCGACCTCGGTGCCGCCACCGACATTGATGACCGCCACCCCCCCTGAGATCTTGGCCAACCGCTCTTGAAGTTTTTCACGGTCGTAATCCGAGGTGGTATCTTCGATCTGACGCCGGATCTGGGTGATGCGGGTATTGATCTCTTCTTTGATGCCATGGCCATCGACAATCGTGGTCTCATCTTTGCCGACCACCACCGATTTGGCGCGTCCCAACATCTGGAGGGTGACATTCTCCAGCTTCAATCCCAACGCTTCGGAGACCACGGTTCCACCGGTCAAAACCGCAATATCTTCCAGAATGGCCTTCTGACGATCTCCGAATCCGGGAGCCTTGATGGCGCAGATTTTCAGTCCAGCCCGCAGCTTGTTGACCACCAGGGTGGCCAGGGCTTCGCCTTCGACATCTTCGGCAATGATCAGCAGGGCAGCCCCGGAACGGACCACACTTTCCAGAATCGGCAACATGGATTGCAGATTGCTGATTTTCTTCTCCACCAGCAGAATGAAGGGATCTTTGAGTTCGCACACCATTTTTTCTGAATTGGTGACGAAGTAGGAGGAGAGATAGCCTCGATCAAACTGCATCCCTTCGACCACATCCAGTGAATTGGCCAACACCTTGGCCTCTTCCACGGTGATCACCCCCTCTTTGCCGACCTTGTCCATGGCTTCAGCGATCATCTGGCCGATTTCGGGATTGCCATTGGCCGAGATGGTGCCGACCTGGGAAATCTCTTCGGAGCGGGTCACGGGCTTGGAGAGTCTTTTCAATTCCTCCACCACCGTCAGGGTGGCGGCATCGATGCCGCGTCGCAGATCCATGGGATTCATGCCGGAAGCCACGGCTTTCAATCCCTCCCGGGCTATGGCCTGGGCCAGAACCGTGGCTGTGGTGGTGCCGTCTCCGGCCAGGTCCGCAGTCTTTGAGGCCACTTCGCGCACCATTTGCGCACCCATGTTCTCAAACTTGTTTTCCAGTTCGATCTCCTTGGCCACGGAGACCCCATCCTTGGTGATGCGCGGGGCACCCCACGATTTGTTCAATACCGCGTTGCGTCCCTTGGGGCCAAGCGTCACCTTGACCGCATTGGCCAATGTGTTCAACCCCTTGATCATCGAGGCGCGGGCATCCGCGCCGAACTTGACTTCTTTGGCTGCCATGTGCTCTGTTCTCCTAAACGATGCTGCTGCCGTTTGATCCGGTCACTCTTCGATCACACCCATGAGATCGGATTCACGCAAGATCAGATACTCCTCGCCGTTCATCTTGACCTCGGTTCCACTGTATTTGCCAAACAGGACGCGATCCCCGATCCGCACTTCCAGAGGACGCAGTGTGCCATCCGGTTGATGGGCACCCTTGCCCACGGCCAGAACCGCCCCCTGGACCGGTTTTTCCCTGGCAGTGTCGGGCAGGATGATCCCGCCTGCGGTTTTTTCTTCCTGTTCGATCCGTTTGACCAGGATTCGATCATGCATGGGTTGAAATGCAATAGTCATGGCTGGTTGCTGCTCCCAATCGCTAAGTGCCTGCTCCAGAAAGTTGTTCTAACAGATGGACACGATGTTCCCGGCGCGCAAGGGGATCGGGAGCAGTTTTTTTTCATGAGGCAGGGGAGTTGTTGGCAAATTTTGCGCGATCAGACATTGAAAGTCAGATGTAAATCTGTGATGATAAAATCACGAAGTGGTGGTCTTTTATTAACGCGCATTAATTGTTGACGGGCGTTGGACCACTGGAGTCACCCCTTTGGGAGTCTGAAACCATGCAGGTCGCAAATCTTGCCGAAGTGATCCGGGAAGCCATTGAAGAAACCTCGGTCGCCTTTTTTACCACGGATATCGGCATCAAGGCCGGACCATCCGTGACCACATCGGCGGATCAACCGTATGTGCCTCCGCAGGCAGATGTCACGGCCATCATTGCTTTCAATGGCATCATCGAGGGTGGATTGCATGTCTCGGCACCGTTTCATGCAGCCGTGGCGTTGGCCGCTGCCTTTTCCGGCGAGGAGATTCCCTCGTTCAACATCACGGCCAAAGATGCCATCGGCGAGCTGGCCAACATCATTGCCGGAGCAGTCAAAAGCCGCATCTGCGACGATCAGATCAATCTGACCCCGCCTCAAGTGGTCGTAGGCCGGGATCATCAAATCGGCTACACCAAACCTCTGGAAAGCACCAAATGCTATTTCCGCTCGGATGAAGGCCCGTTCTTTGTGGAAGTGTTCTACCGGAGATATTAGAGACAGCATTGATCTTCGACTGTTCTGATTGCCCTTGTTGATGCTGGCAGTGGCTGAAGATCCGTCTGATGAACATCATGAGCATCATGATCTGTTTGTCGTGTCTGCGTGTCGGTGCTGTTGCGTCCAGCGGTCAGATCACTCTGATCAGCGTTTAAGGCGAAAAACAGCTTTATCTTCAGGTCAATGCCGTCAGAAATTGACCGCTTGCGGCCTTCTTGCCGTCTGTTCGGCCCTGTTGATTTGTTGAGAATTTAATATCTAAAGTAATTACTTGTCAAGCAAACTACTGCGATTAGTCGAATCAGATTTTGTTTTTGTGGATTGCAAAAACTTTAAGAATTTTTAGAAATGGAATAAAATCGAATTAGATTATTATTATTTTCTAATAAAATCGTTTGCCAGCGCAGCAGATTTCGTTTATTGTGTTGCCTAGAATGGGGGTGGTATGACGGTGATGAGAGGATGCGCCAGGGATTTTGGCTGTGTGATCCATGCACGTCTGGATCGAAAACATGCGCTTGGGGAAATCAACCGGTAAACCGAGAAGGGGGAATCATTATGGAAGGGAAAGTGTTTCTTGGTCAGATCAACAGTGAGGGGTTGGGGTGCTTGCTGGATGTGGCCTCGGGGTTGAATGCGAAAATCTATCTGGAGGAGTCGTATGATGTAGGAGGGTCGATTCAGGCCATCGACGTTTATGTGGAATCAGAGGAGTGTCGCAAGATCTTGACGGATATGTATTTCAACATCAATGAGATGACCAGGCGGGAAGCAGCCTGAACCCCGGGATGGGGGCACAGGAGTCGGGGAAAGAGCGGAGTCAGCACCTCTCCAAACCATCCCCCCCCCGGCTCCTGGGTGGATCCGGTCAAAGATGGGTATGAAAAGAGCGTAGAGCATGGATTATTCGGCAATACTTCAGGAATTGCAAGGTGCCACCCTGTTCGATCTGTATCGATTGAAGGTTGGTATCGAGGGTATGTTGGATCAACCGGAGCGCCTGGCGCAAGTCAAACGGCATCTGCACCCAGGGATGGTGATCTCTTACTTCAACGGTCGAAAGAACCGACAGTCTGTTGCTGAGGTGATCGACGTTCAGCGCACCAACGTACTGGTGTTGGACAAGACGGATGGGCAGCGATGGAACGTCCCCCTTCATGCCGTGAATCTGGCCGGTGTGGATACGGATATCCATCCACATCAGGGACAGAATCGCCTGGACAAGAATCAATTGAGGATTGGTGACTCCATCGGCTTCCATGATCGTCAAAACCGGGAGCAGTATGGAATCATCCGCCAACTCAACCAGAAAACGGTTTCCATTGTCACCCGCGAAGGGATGCGTTGGCGCGTCTCCTATGGTTTGCTGTTCAAAGTCATGGATGGTGAGGGACACCAGGAAGCGGATGGGGGATGGATCGAGGGAGAGATCCAGGAGGGGTGAGATGCATGTTCGAGAGGTGCAGTCAACGCTGGATGGTCATTGAGGTTTTCGATCATCGTCCATCTCTTCCGGGGTGTGGCGGGAAGTGAGTCGTGGGACCGGTTGATTGAGCTGCCAATGCCAGAAGGTGAACCCCAACAAGGCCATTCCGGCCACCAGATGAACCTGTTTCAAGGTGCGTCCACCCACCAGACCCGTGCATACCAGCGTGACCATGGCAGCACCCATGCCCACCTTGGCCATTTGTCGTTGTTGATGCCGTTCCCGAACTGCCGGGTGATGCCGTGGAATCAGTGACTGGGTTGTCATGGTGTGGCTCCTGATGATTCCAGAGTGGAGAGAATCTGCGGCGTGATCTGATCAAACCGCAGAATGGTGCGTCCGGCATGATCGCGCATGAACTCCTGCGCATCCTGTTCATTGGCCAAAGGGATCAATTCGTGTCCCATGGGACCATGGACATCCGATCCGGTCACATACCAGGCCAAACGGGCGGGAATACGCTTCAGGCCATAGTATTCCGTCACATACAGATTGGCAATCTGTGACCGGTCCTGTCCAGATGGGTGGCGCTCCGGATGCAGCAGAAAACGCATCAGATCCTTGGCTCCATCAAAGTGGCTCACGTCATGATTCTGCCAGACGATCAGGGCGACCCATTCCGGGTATTTGGCGACGAACATGCCACAGACCGGACATTTGGCACCAGCCGGAACGGCCTGGTCGGTGGGCGGCGATCCAGACAGCGCGTTCCCCGGCCAGATTTCCAGGGCCAGAATCAGCCAGAGCAGCCAGAATGCACGTATAATCATTCACCACCCTGATTCATTTTCTTGCGGCGTTCCAGGCGCCGTTTGCGAATGGCCAGGGTGTCCTTGGCCATATCCCCATAGGCTGCCACCAGTGCGGCCTCAAAATCGACCACTGTCCCACCCTTTTCGGTTTGCATGGCAGCAGCCACGTTCCGATCTGCAAAACCCGGTTTGCCCCGTGTGGTCATGGCCGTCTGGATCGTGGAACCGAGAAGATAGACCGCTGAACCGGTTCCCACCAGGGGACGCGGTTCCTGTTTTTCGCCAAAATCAGCGACATATATGGCTTTTGGACCACGATCCAGGTTGATTGCCAGACTGATCGCCGCACAATGCAGCGAACAGACCCCATCGACCAGATCATCCTCGAAGTGGATCAAATGGCGGCTGGCATGGTGTTCCCGCCGATTCATGCCGCAATAAGGACAGTTGGGATATTTTTCCAGTTCTTGTTCCAGGGGGTTGGGGTCTTTGGGTTTTTTTGGGGTGAACTGCTCAGGGGTTCCATTGGTCGGGCAGGTGGTTGCCAGGGCCTCTGGCATCAGATCTCCGGCCCATGCCCCTCCCACCAACATTCCCAACACCAATTGACGACGACTGGTATGCATGTGTTCCATATTCTCCCGATTTTTTGATTAGTGGTCTGCCAGATGTCTCATGATGCTGAAATAACGGATACCTTGAATCAGAGTGCCAACACCCAGAATGATCACCACCACTGCCGCCGCCTTGAGCAGATGACCGCGTACCGTGGCACCCAGCCGTCCGAACAGGGTGCTGACAAACAGCATGGCCGGCAGGGTGCCGCATCCAAAGGCCAACATCAGAGCGCCGCCTGTCAAAGCACTCTCCGTGGCCGTGGCCTTGACCGCCATGGCCAGGGTGAGTGAACAGGGCATCACCCCGTTGACCATGCCGCCCACCAATGCCCCCCGGACAGGCCCGTTCTCCCCGGCGCGTATGAAAAACCGTTGCAGACGGTTGATCGGCCAGAAGTCGTAGCGGATCCGAAACCAGCTCACACCGAGCAGATCCAGACCCAGAGCGATCACGATCACCCCGACAACGATCTGCAACACCCCTTGCACCTTGCCGATCAGACCCGTGGAGGTCAAAGCCATGCCCAAGGCCCCTGCCAACAGGCCAACCAGGGTGTAGATGGCCACCCGTCCCCCGTGATAGGCCACCATGGCCCCCAACCGGGCGTGGGGCGGTACAAAGCGCACGAAAAAGGCCGATACCAGACTGCCGCACATGCCCAGACAGTGGCCGCTCCCCAGCAATCCGGCCAGAAAGGCCATGAAGAGGGTCTCAGTCATGTTTGGTTCCTTCCGGTGGGACATGTTGCAGGCGCAGGGCGCTCAAGACGACCGATACCGAACTCATGGCCATGGCTGCCGAGGCGATCATCGGGTTGAGCCGTCCCCGGGCAGCCTCGGGAATGGCCACCAGGTTGTAGATCAACGCCCAGAAGAGATTTTGTCGGATCACAGAGAGGGTGCGACGACTCAACAGAATCGCCTCGGGCAGTTTGAGCAGCTCTCCGCCCACCAGGGTCATGCCTGCACTCTCCATGGCGATATCTGCCCCGCTGCCCATGGCGAATCCCACATCCGCAGCGGCCAGAGCTGGGGCATCGTTGATGCCATCCCCGACCATGGCCACGCGCCACCCTTTGGCCTTGAGCTGGTGTACCACCGCCACTTTGTGATGCGGACGCGCTTCGGCCAGAACATCCCGGATGCCCACGCTGGTTGCGACATGTTGCGCGGTGGCGCGCAGATCGCCGGTCACCATCACCACCCGCAATCCCATCTGCTGCAACCGTTTGACAGCCAAACGGGCATCGCTGCGTATCGGATCAGCCACGGCAAAGACCGCGCTCGCCTGACCGTCAATGGCCATCAAGAGCGGGGTCATTCCCTGGTCTGCCCACCGTGCGGCAGAGTCCAGCACAGGTTGAGGATCGATCTGGCGCTCTGTCAACCAGGCCGCTGTGCCGATCAACACGGAACGACCGGCCACCTGCGCTTCCACTCCCTGGCCCGGATGGACCTGAAATCCGTCGCACGGCGCAATTTTGATTCGGGCTGCGCGCACATGGTTGACCACCGCCCGTCCGAGGAAGTGTTCGGATGGCTGTTCCGCACTGCCCGCCAGGGCCAGGATCTCTCGTTTCGGCAGGGAGGAGACGTTGTGAAAATCGACCACATGGGGATGACCTGCGGTCAGAGTGCCGGTTTTGTCGAGAATGACCACCTGCAAGCGGGAGGCAATCTCCAGGCTCTCCCCGCCGCGAATATAGATGCCCCGGCGTGCCGCATGTCCGGTTCCGGCCATGATCGCCGTTGGCGTGGCCAGTCCCAGGGCGCAGGGGCAGGCGATCAACAGCACCGAGACCGCATTGGTCAGCGCCACGCCGAGTGGCCGACCACGGCCCAACCAATACAAGGCGGTCATGCCAGCCAGGATCAGGACACCCGGCACAAAGCGGGCCGACACCTGATCCACCAGCTTTTGCACCGGCAACCGGCTGTTTTGTGCCTGTTCCACCAGATGGATGATGCCGGCCAGGACCGTTTCCGTGCCGACAGCACGCACCTCCACCCGTAATGCTCCGGCACCATTGATGCATCCGGCCACAACCTTGTCATCCCGGGATTTGTTGACTGGCAGGCTTTCGCCGGTCAGCAGGGATTCATCCACGGCAGAAGTTCCCGCCACCACCACCCCGTCTGCGGCAATGCGTTCGCCGGGCCGGATCAAAATCCGTTCGCCGACCTGCAAGGCATCAATCGGCACGATCTCCTCGTGACCATTGGCCAGGATCCGGGTGGCGGTCTCGGGTTGGAGATCCATCAATTGACGAATGGCGTCTCCGGCTTTGCCTTTGGCCTTCTCTTCCAGATAGCGTCCCAACAACACAAAGGTGATGATGCTGGCTGCGGCCTCGAAATAGAGATGGTGCCCACCGCGCAACCAGACCGGTACGGAGTAGGTGTAGGCGGCTCCGGCTCCGATGGCGATCAGGGTGTCCATGTTGGCGCTGCCGTGACGTGCCAGCCGCCAGGCTCTTTGGAAGATCGGTGCTCCGGTCCCGAAGACGACCGGGGTTGTCAACAAAAATTCCAGGCTCTTCCAGATCCACGACCGGGGCATGAGCATGCCCAGGATCATCACGGGCAGGGTCAAGCCTGCGGCCAGCCACAGACGCCGTCGTGCCTGGGCCAGCAACTGCCGCTCCCGTTCAATCACCAGGCGGCGCTGGGCCAGGGTATCCAGGGGACGCACCACATATCCCAATGCCCCCACCACCTGTACGACCTCGCGGCGTTCCATGCGTCCAGCCACCTCCAGCATCCCGGAGGTGAAATGGACCTTGGCCCGGGTCACGCCCGGATGGCGACGCAAACGCATTTCGATCAGCATGGCGCATGACGCGCAACTCATCCCTTCGACTGCGAGGGTTGTTCCCATGCCGGTTGTCTCCAGCTCTGCGGGTGCGGATGGATCGGCACAGGATGTGGATGGGTTTTGGGCGGCCAGGACCGAGGTCAGCATTCTGTCGAGCAGTGCGAGCAGGAGGTCTGGGGGCATCGACTCCGGATCAAAATGGATGGCCAGAGAACCGATGCGCGCTTCGACCCGGACTTTGCGTACGGCGGGGTGCTTGTTCAGCAATACGGCGACCAGCGCGCACCGCTCGGCATCGCGTTGCAAGCCGGGAATCACCACCCGGATCCGGCGGTGCAGCCGATGCACCACGTGAAACCGGGTGTCAGGCGTTGTCATCATCCTCTCTCCGTCGGGAACGCACCAGCAGGAAGACCAGATAGCATAACGTCAGCCACTCTTTGTAATGACCGAGGGGATCCCGCAACCAGACCCGGGTGATCCGGTCCCAATGGGTGCGGATCAGGTAAAAAGTCACCATTTCGTTGATGAAATTGATGACAGCGGTTTCGGGTTTCTTGCCGAAGATTTGCAGGGCCGGACGGTTTTCCATCTGTTGTCCGATGATCTGTTTCATGATCAGCGCCTGGGCGCGCCATATCGGCACGCGGCGCATCATGGAGCGCAGGGCCGGAACCGCGAGCAGGCGCTCCTTGAGCGTTGGGGAGGCGGGTTTGGGGGGGATCCGGGTCGCCGGGGATTGAAGTTGAATCAGAAGTTGCGCCAGGTGTTGGGCCATGCGCCGGTCATCGGTCATGGTGGGTTCATAGTGGATGGCCAGCCGTCCGCTTTCCACCTCAAAACCCACGCGGCGCACGCCGAAACCGTTGTGCAGGGCAGCTGTCAAATAGCGTCCCACCGCAGGATGGCGCAGGGAAGAGGGCAGTTCCAGACGCAACAGGCCCTCACCCCGATAGCGCACCACGACCTGGGTGAACAGGGTCGTCGGATCGTTCATGAATCGTGGCGGGGTGCTGCGTGGCCACCACCTTGGGCTTCAGCGGCACGCGCCTCCTCCAGAAGATCGTTGAGCGACTCTTTTTGATGCAACATGAAATCACGGCTGGCATCGCTGGCGCGTGAAACAGCTTCCATGATCTCCTTGCGGTATTTGTAGGCCATGATGCCGGTGGCGGCACCCAGCGCGAACATGACGACAGGATGACGAAAGAACGAAGGGTTGATGGCCATGCGGGTTCCTTGATTGAAAGGGTGGTTGTGTTTGATTCATGAAAATTCCAGATCAGACCGGTGGGTCGGATCCATGCCGCGTCCGCCAGAGGGTGTCCCGGGATGGAGCATGTGATGGATCTGGCGGCAACTGTCACAGCAAAATCTCAAGAGCATCCCATCGTTTGTGTGTACGGCGGTCGGGTTGCCGGGCAAGGGCAAGCCACACAAATGACAGACATTGGATGCGGGTGGCATCACCGGTTTCCTCCCATCAGCCGGTTCAGTTGGTTGGTGAGGGTGGCGGTATCGGTCTCTCCGATGATTTTATTAATTATTTTGCCATCCGGAGCGATCAGATAGGTCATGGGCAAGGCATTCACTCCGTAGCGTCGGGCGATTTCGGAGGATCGGTCCAGCAATACGTCGAAGGTCAGTTGATATTCATCGGTAAAGCGTTGCGCCGTGGCCCGATCCTGACCCACATTGACTGCCAGCACTTTAAGTCCTTGCTCCTGGCGTTGACGATAGTGTTGATCCAGCACCTTCATGTCCGACCGGCAGGCCGGACACCAGTCGGCCCAGAAGCGGATCACGACGGGTTGACCGGCAAACCTTTCCGGAAACGGTCGCGTGGCACCACGCAGATCTTCCAGTGCAAACGGGGGTGCCGGATCCCCTTTGGCCAGCACCGGTGCTTTGTCGCACGCACCCATCAGCCCGGCCATCAGGAGTACCACCATCACCACCACGGCCAATTGCCATTTTGCCAGCATGCATCACTCCATCAAACGCAGATGAGAACCGGAAATCACCCCAAGGATCAACACGGCCAGCCACCCTTGCAGCCCGATGACCGTATTGGCCATGCGGCGGGCTACAGGCAGGGCTGGTCCAGGAATGGCGCCCACACCACTCAGGTGCGCAGCCACCCCCAATCCCAGTGACAAAGCCGTGGCCAGGAACAACGGCACATAGAGCGCATAGCCGATGCCGTGATATTCTGTTTTAAACAGACAGAATGGGCAATGGTGATTGGGATGTTCGTAGACATAAGAGGAGACGAACGAGATCACCCCGGCCAGGGCGATTGGCAGATTGACTCCGGCCAGCAGGGCCGACAGACGGGCACCGCGTCCGCTGATGGCCACTCGGGCCGTTGTGATGATCACGGCCAACCAGGAGATGGCGACGGCCCACATGGCAGACCGGACCGGCCAGCCACTCCATTCGGCAACCACAGTCATGCTCCGCGCATCGAACAGTCCGCCGCAACAGGAGGTGATGACATCGCTTTTCAGTCCGAGAAAATAGCGGCCCTGCCACCAGGCGGTCAGCATGGACAAGGGCAGCAGTCCCAACAGCAGGCCGAATTTGCCACGGGTCAAAGGGTAATCCGGACACTGCTGATCCAGGTGATGCACCACCAGCCAGGAGGCGGCAAAGAAGAACAATCCCATGCGCAGCAGCAGGGCATCGTTGCCTCCGGGTGCGGCGTTGAGCGTGCCCACGGCGCACATGGCCCCGGTGAACAGCTCCGACAAGGCGTTGGCCGTATGCACGAACAGCAATAACGCCAATGCCTGGGTCAGACAGGCAAACAGGACCAGAGTCGTTGCCAGCACCGTCTCTCTCTCCAGACGCAACTGCCGGGCCGATCCCAGATTGAGATCCCAATGACGCACCACCCGATAGGCCAGTATTACGGTCCAGGCGAGCAGCGCGATTGCCACCAGATCGGCAAACAGCAGGGCGAGAATCGCAGGTTGGAAGATCATTCAGCCCCTCTCCACGATGCGACCATCGCGCATTGTCACCACCCGTTCCACAACCGGTGCATGCAACACCAAAGGGTCATGACTTGAAATCAATACCGTGTGTCCGTCATGACGCAGGTCTGCGATGATCTGGAGAAAGGCGCTGCCCAGCCGCGAATCGAGATTGGCCGTGGGTTCGTCGGCGATCACCACACGCGGGCGGTTGATCAGGGCGCGGGCCATGGCCGTCCGTTGCGCCTCTCCTCCTGAAAGCCACTCCACCCGGGCATGGGCTTTGCGTGTCAGGTCGAGTTTTTCCAGGATTTCCATGGCGGTCCGCATCACCTGTTGCCGGGGCAGACCCAGGGGGGCAGCGGGCAGCATGACGTTTTCCAGCACGCTCAGACCGTGAATCAGATTGAATTTCTGAAATACAAAACCGAACGTGGTACGGCGCAATGCGGTCAGAAAACGCTCCGGCAATCCGGAAACCGCCTGACCATCGATGCGGATCCGTCCCATGCTGGGTTTGGCCAGACAGCCGATCAAGGTCAGCAGCGTGGTTTTGCCCGACCCCGAAGGACCGGTGAACAGGGTCACCTCCCCGGATGGCAGGAGCAGGTCAATACCATCCACGGCGGGGAAGGCGTTCGGTTGACCCTCGTTGAAAATTTTACTCACACCGGTCAGTTCGATCATCGCATGACCGCGTCCGGATCCGTGATGGCAGCCTTCCAGGCCGGGATCACCAGGGCGGCAATAAAGGGAAAGACCGTGAAAAAGAACAGAGTCAGCACCTGCAAGCCCTCCACGCGCGGGGTCAGTACGAACTCCGGATAGAGTACGGCCCATCCCTTGAGTACCGCACCGATCAGAGGGGCCGGAGTCACGAAGACATGCACATAGGCTGTCACATAGCCAATCAGAAAGGCACTCATGGAGACCAGGGTTCCCTCCCAGAGTTTCATGGCGAGCACTTCGCCGGTTTGCCAGCCAATGGCCTTGAGAATGCCGATCTCCCGTCGTTCATCGGCGCTCAGGCCGCTGGCTTTGTCCCAGACCAGGATCGCAAACGCCAACAGGACCACGCCCAGGAGGGTGAGCAGAATCCCTTCGCGCCAGTCGAACAGGGCATGATAGGTGCGCAACAGCTCCTGGCGTTGGATCGGGCGCGCATCCGGCATGCGTTGCATCACCTTTTCGGCCACTTTGTTCACTTCTCTGGGTTGGGCCACGGTCAGGGCGACATCGGTGTACCAGCCAGCCGGAATGCCCAGCAATGGGCGCAGATCGGCAGCGTTCATCAGGATCAGATCGCTGCTGACCAGTTCCGAGGCCGCGGACAACAGATCGCGCACCACCAGGGTACGTTTGATGCCGTCACTGCCTGGCATGGAAAAGAGATCTCCGCTGGTCAATCCGCTCACTCGGGAGACTCCGGCACCGATGGTCATCTGACCGGGTGGTGGTGGATTGGCGGGCGGGGTCATCAGGGTGTAGTTGGCGCGGGAGACCGGATCATAGTAATAGCCCCACAGCCGGGGCGTGATCGTTCCCACCCCCCGAATGCCGTGCAAGATTTGAAGATGGGTTTCAGAGATCAGGGCGTGACGTCCCCCTTCCAGGCGTTGGACCACCAGTTCCGGGGCATCCTGCAACAGCAGGCGCGCTTCGTGGCGCAAGGCGTGGGCAAACAGCATCACCGATGCCAGCAGAAACACCAGCAGGGTATAGACCAGCCACAAACCGATCTGGTGGGTGCGTCGTCTGCCCATGGCGCGCACGGCATGATCGATGAAGGCTGCCTGTCGTTCAATCCAGGGTGTGGGCATCGGGCTGATCCGTGGGCATGTGCGTCGGAATCCGTACAGGGGAGACCAGAGAACCGCTCGGGAAGTGTTCCAGCGCCACCGGATGATCCTGAAATGGGGTGTGACGATCCGCCTGACTGATATGGCGGGTGTAGCGGGCTTCGGTAAACAGGGCCAGATCGGTCAAAAGGAGTTGTCCCACCAGTTGTTGCGTTGTGGCGTGAGTGGTTCGGGTGCCGCGCCACCACCAGGCATCCAGCACGGTTGCGCCAAAAGCCAACAGGGTCAGAACGGCCAGCCAGGCCACCACGGTGGCAGGTCGCCATGCCCAGCCAGGCATGCCACGGTTCCGGGGAGAACAGGATCGATTCATATTTTTTGCGCAGCGCGTGTGGCAGCCACGCGCAAGGCTCCGGTCAGACCGGCACCAATGCCCCAGCGTTGGGCCAGCGCCGGGATCAGAATGAGTGCGGTCAGGGTCAGACCCGTTCCCAGCAATAAAGAACCCAACGGCACCGGTTTGTGATGCGCTGCGCCCGGGGCGGATGACTTCATGAGCAGCTCCTGAGTTTGGTATGATGGTGATCCCAATGAGAGGGATTGCACATGGATGACCAACTGATAATTATATGATATAAAAACAAATAAATATCCTCTTGATCTCTCTGGTGTGTGATTTGCCACACGCATGCGGTCATTTGACACACCGCTGACACAGCAGGAAAAGCGGCCAATGATGAGGATTTTGTACCAAGGTGCTGGTGATTCCGGATAGGATATAGGATCATCTTTGGAGAGAGTTTTCCAAATGTTGCGGAATCGGGATGTTCGTGAATTGAGGAGAGCGTGATGGTGTCACAGGGTTCAGAGGGTTTGTTTTATGATATTCATGTATTTTGCTGCACCAACAGCCGCGATCCGGCCCATCCCAGAGGGGATTGTGCCCGCAAGGGGGCGGTGGATTTGCAGGGCCATTTGAAATTTCGTGCCAAGGCCATGCCCAATCTGGGCAGTGTGCGCATCAACCAATCCGGCTGTCTGGACCGTTGTGAACTGGGTCCGGTGCTGGTGATCTATCCGGAAGGGGTGTGGTATCACTACCGCACGTTGGCAGACGTGGACGAAATCCTGGATCGCCATATTGTGGCGGGTGAACGGGTGGAGCGTTTGTTGTTGCGCCACGACGCCACGCAGCCTCCAGTGGGGTGAATCCATGAAAAACAGTGGAAGAACCATGCGACTGTGGCCCTGGGTGTTGTTGATGCTCATCGCAGGCGGAGTGGTGGGTCTGGTCAAAGGGTTGCCGGAACCAACGACCAAATCCAAATTTCTCTCCCTGGAAAGCAATACCAATAAAACCCCGCGTTTGCCTCTGGCTCCCCATGTGCATCAACTGCATGCCCGGCCTACGGATGCCATGGCGCGCGCTTCGACCGGTCTGCCCATGCGGTTTCGTCTGTTGGACAAACGGACCATGCGAATCGATCAATTGGTGATTGCCGTGGGTGAGTTGCATGCCACCCCCTGGGGCGGATGGCTGCTGCCCCGTGCCTATGCGCCGGATCTGGTGATCCGTGATGGCGAGGCGGTCCATGGTCCGGAAGGGCATGTCAATCCGGCGGTATGGGTGGAGCTGAAAAATTCGGATCGCAAATCCTTCCATGAAGGGTGGTTGTTTGCCCGCGACTCGGCCCAGACGGCCTGGGATCACCCGCGTTTTGATCTGACCTTTTTGGGGCATGCCGATACACCACAGGTGGATGCGCGGTGAGTCGGATCTGGGTGGAGAACCCACGGGCCTGGAGCCTGCTGGCATTGGTTGCGGCTGCCGAGGCCGGCGCGCGGGCCGAAATCCCGGTCGGTGCGGTTTTGACCGATCCGGTGGGCCGTCCGTTGGCTCTGTTGGGAAACCGATGCGTGGACTCTTCGGATCCGCTCGGGCATGCCGAGGTGCGGGTGTTGCGGCTGGCTGCCGAGCGGGTGGGGAACTATCGTCTGCCTGGAACCCGGTTGACCGTCTCTTTGGAACCCTGTCCCATGTGTCGTGAAGCCATCACCCTGGCCCGCATCTCGGAGTTGCGTTTTGCGGCGCCGCGACCGTTGGAACTGCCCGCAGCCACCACGTTGTCTGGCTTTCAGGAACAACAGGATGCGCCAGTGGCACTGGGATTGTTGCAATTTTTTTTCGGGATGAAACGTGCTTCCTTGAATTGTGGCGTTCATTGTGATGTAATGGTGTGATGTCAGCAAGATTGGTCGTGGAGAGATGACCGAGCGGTTGAAGGTGCACGCCTGGAAAGCGTGTGTACTCTAACCAGTACCGAGGGTTCGAATCCCTCTCTCTCCGCCACTTGTCAAGACGAATTGACTTTCTCCAACCCATTGATCCTCCCTCCGAAAGCCATCGCTTTCGTGTCTATTGATCTGTGGGCGGCGTTGATGGTCAGGTCATACGCAACAGAAACCCGTGAACCCCGTCAGGACCGGAAGGTAGCAGCGGCAGCGGGATCTTCTGTGTGCCGTATTCCATCTGACCGGAGCCGCCCTTAATCCAACCCAAGGGTAAGCATCCATGTCCTCTTATGTCGTGCTGGCACGCCGCTGGCGGCCGAGGAGTTTCGATGCGCTGGTCGGTCAGCAACACGTGGTGCAGGCGCTTCAAAACGCCATTCGTACCGGACGGGTTCCCCATGCCTTTCTGTTTTCCGGAACGCGCGGTGTCGGGAAGACCACCCTGGCGCGCATTCTGGCCATGCGGCTCAACTGTCGTCAGACGACCACCCCGGAGCCGTGCGGTGGCTGTGACTCCTGTCAGGAGGTGATCGCCGGTGCTCATCCGGATGTCATGGAGATCGATGCCGCTTCCCGCACCAAGGTGGAGCAGATGCGGGAGCTTCTGGAGCTGGCTCCCTATGCCCCGGCCTCTTCTCCGTTCAAGGTTTTTATTCTCGATGAGATCCATATGCTCTCCACCCAGTCGTTCAACGCGCTGTTGAAGACCTTGGAAGAGCCGCCAGCCCACGTCAAATTCATTTTTGCCACAACCGAACCCCGCAAGATTCCCGCCACCATCCTGAGCCGGTGTCAGCGCCACGACCTCAAACGGCTGACCGTGCCGCAATTGATCGGGCATTTGGAAACCATCCTGCGTCAAGAGGGGATCGCCTGGGATGAGGCCGCACTGGAGGCGGTGGCACGCGCTGCGGATGGTTCGGTACGGGATGGATTGTCCCTGCTGGATCAGGTGATTGCCCATGGGCAGGGCGAGGTCCGTCATGCTGCGGTGCATGGATTGCTGGGCCTGACCGATCTGGAGGCTGTGGAACGGTTGTTGGACCAGGTGTTGGCCGGGCAGGGGAGCGCAGTGTTGCAGGCTGCGGAACAGTTTCACCTGGCGGGTGTGGAGCCGCTGGCCGTGGTGCGCGATCTTTTGGATCGGGTGCATCGTCGCACCCGTGAGAGGGTGGTCCGTGGTGCTTCTGCCGGTGGGTCCGGCCCCTCCCTGGAACAATTGCAGATGGTGTATCAGACCTTTCTGAAAGGGGAAGGGGAGATCAAACTGGCAGAGCAGCCGGCCCAGGCATTGGAGATGCTCCTGTTGCGGGCTGCCTATCTCAAGCCGATACCCGATCTGGATAAAATCATTGCCATGCTTGTTTCCGGTTCCGGGGGACCGCCAGCGGTTCCGGCAGGGATCCCCTCCGTGGTGGCATCCGGAGCTGCTCCGGCTTTTTCCATGCCACCGGGTGCGGAACCGTCGGCCATTCGTCCCGTGCTCTCCGGAAGTGTCACGATTACCAAACCACCGTCGTCCCTGGAAAAAGAGCAGCAAGAGAGTGCAACCGTGACCGCCTGGGAAGGGCTGTTGTCTTCGGCTGTCGGTCATGGTCAGGAGATTGCCCGGAAAATGTGGGGACAGGTGGCTTGTCTCTCCTTTGATGCGGAGCGTTCCGAGGGCGAGCGGTGGTTGCGTTTGCGACTGGTGGATGAGTGTTTCGGCACTCCGGAACGGATGACCGAATTGATGGGGGAGTTGTTGCAGGGGTGTGGACGGTCCGATATCCGGGTGCGTGTGGAACCGGCCTCTTCCGCCTCCCGTCCTGAAACCTTGCAGGAGCGGGCAGAACGGTTGGAGAAGGAGTTGCGTTACAAACTTGAACAGGAGTTGTTGGCGCGCCCGGATGTGCAACGTTTGATCACCACTTTTTCTGCCAGAATGATAGCCGTGGAACCTTTGGCAGCCAGAGTGGATCCAACAGATGGAGTGCGAATGGAGGGTAGAGCGTGAAGAATATCGGCGAGATCATGAAACAGGCCCAGGCCATGCAAACCCGTATGGCCAAACTGCAAGAAGAGCTGGCAGCGCAAACCATGACCGGGCAATCCGGCGGTGGCATGGTCGAGGTCACCATGAATGGCAAGCAGGAGATCTTGCGTGTCAAGATCGATCCTTCGGTGGTGGATCGGGAGGATGTGGAGATGCTGGAGGATCTGGTGGCCGCAGCGTGCAACGATGCCCAACGCAAAGTCCAGGAAGCCACGCGCGACAGTATGGCGCAACTGACCGGAGGTTTGAAAATCCCGGGGCTGAATCTTCCTTTTTGATTTGAAATCCAGACAATCAGGAAAGAAGAGATGAAAGGACTCCCATCTTTGGAGCGGGTTGTGGTTGTCTTGTCCCGATTTCCAGGGATTGGTCCGAAGAGTGCGCGGCGTATGGCCTATTATTTGTTGCGTCGGGGACAGGAGGCAACTGGCGAGTTGATCGATGCCTTGGAAGGGATGCGCGCTCAGATCCGTTCCTGTGAACAGTGTCATAATCTTTCCGAGGCTGCGTTGTGTTGGATTTGTGCCGATCCTTCCCGGGATCGGGGGCGCATCTGTGTGGTTGAGGAGCCGTCGGATCTGTTGGCCATGGAAAAGGCTGGTCTCGGTCAGGGAGTGTATCATGTTTTGGGTGGGCGTTTGAGTCCTCTGGATGGAGTGGGACCGGATGCGTTGCACCTGGCATCTCTGGAGCAGAGATTGATGCAAGGGGGGTGTCTGGAGCTGATCGTGGCCACCAATCCCACGGTCGAAGGAGAGGCAACAGCCCATTTTGTCGCCCACCTGGCCCAACCGTTGGTGGCGCGGGTGACCCGGCTGGCCCACGGTCTGCCCATGGGCGGCGAGTTGGAATATCTGGATGAATCAACGTTGTATCAGGCCATGTTGGGACGGCGTGTATTCAGCTTGGATTCATGCGATTGACAGGAATCCTTGACCTCTTTTGCAGTGCAAAATATAATGATCGTCCATGCCATGATTCAGACACATAAAATCTGTATTTCACTTCGTGGCGTGCACGGAACTCAAACCCTGGAGGGCTTTTTCTTATGAGTGAACAAACAGCCCAAGCAAAGGCGACATTTCCCTATCCGGGGATTCCGGGTACTGGGGATGGCTCCGATGCGGTGACCTATGTGGAGACACGCGCCACTGATGGGGCCGCTGCTTATCCGATCACCTCTTCGACCAACATGGGCATGTTGTATCAGGTGGCCGTTGCCAATGGTGCGAAAAATGTCTGGGGTACACCTTTGGCCTGGATGGAGCTGGAGTCGGAACACTCCTCGGCTTCGGCCTGCGAAGGATTTGCCCTGGCCGGGGGACGGGTGACCAATTTCACGTCAGGTCAAGGTTTGATCCTGATGAAAGAGGTGCTCTATACGATTTCGGGTAAACGTCTGCCGCAGGTGCTCAATATTGGCGCGCGTGCGTTGACCTCCCAGGCATTGAACGTTCATGCCGGTCATGACGATGTCATGGGCGTGGCCGATTGCGGATGGGGCATCCTGTTTTCCCATAGCGTACAAGCCTCGGCTGATCTGTGCATGATTGCCCGGCGTGCGTCCGAGGAGGCGTTCACCCCGATGATGAACGTCCAGGATGGTTTCCTGGGGACGCATACCATCGAGAATCTGAATTTTCCCGAGGATGATCTGATCCGTGAATATCTGGGCAATCCTCGTGACAAGATGCGCGCGATCTTTGATCCGGCCAGGCCATTGCAAATCGGGGTGGTGCAGAATCAGGACGCCTACATGCAAGGCAAGGTTGCCCAACGTCTGTATTATGACAAGCTGCCGGGCATCATTCAGGCCAGCATGGATGAGTTTTATCGCCTGACCGGTCGTCGTTATGAGCTGGCCCAGTCGGTCATGATGGAAGATGCCGACTATGCGATTCTCGCCATGGGCACCACGGCGGAAACGGCTACTTCTGCCATTCAGACCGTCCGGGAGAAGATGGGGATCAAGCTGGGGGTGGTCATTGTCACCAGTTACCGTCCATTTCCCGCTGCACAGGTGGCCAAGGCGATTGGGAACTGCAAGGCCGTCTCCGTGCTCGAACGGTGTGACATTCCCACCATGGTGGATAACCCCTTGACCACCGATGTGGAGGCCTCCCTGGCCAAGGCCATGATGGGCCTGCCCGGCTTTGACAAGCTGGAGCGGATCCCTGTGGTTTTCTCCGGGGCGGCCGGTTTGGGTTCGCGGGATGTGACTCCGGGTCATGTTCTGGCCATGGTCAAGAATATGATCGCAGGTCCGGTGAAGGGCAAACGGTTTTTCACCCTGGGTATCGATCACCCCACGGCTCTGCCTTTTGAAATCGAACCCGATGTGCGGCCTCAAGGGTCGTTTTCGGTGCGTGCCCATTCGGTGGGTGGGTTTGGTTCGGTCACCACCAACAAGATCATCGCCTCCATGTTGGGAGACATTTTTGGCTTCCGGGTGCAGGCTGCACCGAAATATGGCTCGGAAAAGAAAGGGTTGCCCACCAACACCTATCTGACGGTGATCCCGGAAGGCAAGATCCTGACCCACTGCGAGTTGAAACAGGTGGAGTTTGTGCCGTTGATGGATCCCACCACCTGGTATATGGGGAATCCTCTGGTCGGTTTGCAGGAAGGGGGGATCGTATTCCAGCATACCGATGAAACCTCGCCCGAGGCGTTGTGGGAATCCTTGCCGCCGTATGCCAAGTATTTCATGAAGACCAACCGGATTCGCTTCTATGGCGTGGATACCATCCAGATCGCCCGTGAATCCTGCAAGAACGACTCCTCTTTGATCCAGCGGTTCCAGGGTGTGGTGTTGCTGGGAGTCTTCCTGCGCGTCACTCCGTTCCGCGAGAATGCGGGCATGTCCGAAGAGGAGTTGTTCTACAATGTCGCCAAGCCTTTGAAAAAATACTTTGGCAAGCGCGGCGAAAAGGTGGTCGAGGACAACCTGGCAGCGGTCAAGAAGGGGTATACCCGTGTCATGGAGGTGACTCCCACGATTATGGATGCCACCCCTGCCGAACTGCTCGCCCAGGGCAAAGAGGAGTGGGACGCAAAGGGCAAGGACGTGAATGCGTTCTTCATCTAGGACTGATCGGGAGCGCGACAGAGCTGTCTCCCTTGGAGGATCGTCATGACTCAGCGAGCGTTAATCTATTCCGAGGCCACCCCTCAGTGGTACGATGCCAATCGGGCCAAAGAGATCATGTTGGCCTACAACTCCGGTGCAGGATCCGGGCAGCCGGCAGATGCCTTTCTGGCCTGTTCCATTGTTCCGGCAGGAACCGGATCGTATCGGGATTTTTCTTATATCGCGCCCGATCTGCCGGAGTACGAGGCCGGCAACTGTGTGGCCTGTATGGAGTGCGTGCAGAACTGTCCCGATTCGGCCATCTGGGGCAAGGTGTTGCCACCGGAGAGCGTGGAAAACACCCTGCAACTGTTTCCCGAAGAGAGTGACCAGGAGCTGTTGCGTCAGCAGTTGGTGCAGACCACCAAGTTCTGGAAGACCTATGACAAGAAAAAGGTCAAGGGGAGCGATGCGCCGGGTGGAGCCTGGTTCGGGATTTTTGTGGATCCGACCAAATGCAAAGGGTGCGGCGAATGCGTGACAGCGTGCGGCAGCCATAACGCATTGACCATGATCAAAAAGACTCCGGTCAATCTGCCGGGTTACTTTACCATGTGGGAGTTTTACAAAAAGGCACCCGACACCCCAAAAGGCTATATCAACCCGAAGCTTAAAGTAGATATCATGCTGCGGGCTAATGCCAACCAGTATGTGGGTGGGGCCGGTTCCTGCATGGGGTGTGGCGAGACTTCGGTCATCCGGCAGTTTCTGGCCATGACCGAGGCCAAGGTGGGCAATAAATATGGCATTATTGCCAATACGGGCTGCAATACAGTCTATGGCTCCACCTATCCCTATAATCCCTATCGGGTGCCGTGGGTCAATTCGCTGTTTGAAAATGCAGCGACTGTGGCCATGGGGGTGCGCAGCCATTGGGATCAGGTTGGCAAGCAGGATCACCACATCTGGGTTCTGGGTGGTGACGGTTCGATGCTCGATATCGGCTTTCAGGCCTTGTCGCGCATGCTCACCTCGGGAATGAACATCAAGGTGATGGTTCTGGATACCCAGGTCTATTCCAATACAGGTGGTCAAACCTCGACTGCGACCTTTATCGGTCAGGATGCCAAGATGTCGATTCATGGCACGCATGTTCCAGGGAAATGGGAACGTCGCAAGGAGATTGCCAATATTGCCCTGATGCATCCCCGTGTTTTTGTGGCCCAGACGGTTGGTCCGATGATCAACCATTTTTACAAATCCATCGAGCAGGCGTTGGAGTTTGATGGACCGGCTTTGATCAATGTCTATACCACCTGCCAGCCCGAGCATCAGGTGGCTGATGCAGTGTCGTGCGAGCGGGCCATACTGGCCGTGGAATCCCGTGCCTTTCCGGTTTTCATCTATGATCCGGATGCGGGGCCGACCTTGGCCTCCCGTTTGTCGTTGCAGGGCAATCCCTCCATGCGGCGCGACTGGCACGTCAAAAAGGATGCCAATGGTGAGGAAAAGCCGTTTGACTTTGCGGCTTTTGCCAAGGGAGAGGGACGATTCCAGAAACAGTTCGACGCCAACGGCAATCCGAGTGAGACCCTCCTGCTTTCCCAGAAGGACCGTTTGATGAACTGGCGTCTGCTTCAGGAGTTGGCGCGCATCCAGAACGAAGACTGGATGGAAGAGTTGGAACGGAATGGATAAACGTCCTGCTTTCCTGTAGGATTTGAATGGCCGGGTTCCGGATCGGGGCCTGGCCAATGACAGATCAATCATGGGCACGCAGCAACAGCTATGGAGGAGTGGGTCATGGTAACCCCGGATGGCAACACCCCCGGAGGCTTGAAGGCCACGGATCTGAACATGTTGGATCGGCAGATTGTCCAACGTGATGGAGTGTATCAAGCTGATTTTCAGTCTTGGCGTGTCGGTACTTTTTTTCAGAGGATCTACAGTACCACCCATCAACGCGGGGTGGGTTTTGAGGCGTTCTGTCGGGCCATTGAAGAGGATGGCACTACCCGGTCGGCCTCTTCCATCTTTTCCAACATCCACGACCAGGATGATGTCGTCCAGATGGATCGGATGCGGCTGTTGTTGCATTTCAAGAATTTCATGGCCGCAGAGATCGAGGATCGCTGGTTGATGACCAATCTGCATCCCCGTGTCATGCTTGGGGTCAAGGATCCGGATGTGCAATTTCTGGCTGAGGTTCTGGAACATACCGGATTTCCGCCCCATCAGTTGGTGATTGCCTTGCGTGAGCATGCCGGCAATTTCGAGACGGTACTTACCCGCACCATGGCGCAACTGAAAGAATTGGGGTGTCTGGTGCTGTTTGATGATTTCCGGGCCGAGTCGGCCAATCTGGACCGGTTGTGGCGTTTGTCCCCTGACATTGTCAAGTTGGATCATTCGCTGATCGACAATGCCTTGAAAAGCGGTCGCGCCAAACGGATGCTGTTCAAACTGGTGTCGTTGATCCACGCTTCGGGCGGTCTGGTATTGATGGAGAAGATCGAAACCGAGCAGGAGGCCCATCTGGTGATGCGTCTGGAGGCGGATTTCGTGCAGGGACGCTATTTTGGGAGTTTGGACCAGCGTGCAGTGCGGCGCAGTGCGGTGGATTGGGATGGTGCGTTCCGCAATCTGGCCTCTCAATGTGAGCGCGAGGTGTTCAAGGAAGTTCACAACCATAACCGCGAAATGGGGCAGTACACCAATGAGTTCATGGAGTGTGCCTGGGCGGTCGGAGATGAGGTGCCACTGGAAGAGGCTGCGCAGAAGTTGTTGAGAATGAAGGGGTTGGAGCGTGTCTATCTCCTGGATCACAAGGGGCTTCAGGTCAGTCAGAACATCTTTCCGGAAGAGCGGCTCAAACGGGTGGATCCCCGTTACAAACCATTGTTGGACTCCTATGGTGCCACCTGGACCCGGCGAATCAGTTTTCACAGTGCCGTTCAAAATCCGGGAGTGGTGCAGATTTCGCCGCCCTACCGCTCGAATACCAGCTTGAATATTTGTACGACCCTGTCGGTGGCATTGCGCAAGGGCAGTCATGTGTATGTGTTGTGCTGCGATGTGCAGTGGAGCGAAGACAAGATTTTCTGGTAAAGAGAGAACAGAGCATGAATGTCGATCTGATGACCATTGTGCGCAGTCAGCTCAAGCGGCCACGAACTCCGCCAACCCGGATCGACTTGTCGTTGAATCCCGAGGATTCACAACCTGGCCATGCCAGTGGAGTGATTTTCAAAATGGAGGAGTTTGAACAGGAACTCCTCCTCTCTTCTTTGTTCACCCCGGTCCAGGAGGATCGGGCCGCCTGTGAGGCTGGTTTGGCGGCCTCCGGCTTGACCAGGGATGCGATGGCGGATTTGATCGCATCCCTGGTCCAGGAGACGTTGTCATTTCCAGTGACCACCGGGGATCGGAAAGGCTTCTGTCCGATCCCAGAGGTGGTATTGGCGCGTTATGTGCGTTTGTTGGGATTGGATCTGCCGGTCCCTGCGGAGTGTGTGACCTGGATCGAGTCGCTCTTGTCGGGCCAGGAACGACACATGGCCGTCAGTCTGGCGCGTCGTCCGGTGTGGCAGACCCCTCATGGAAATCGTCTGTTGCTGCGGGTGGTGCAGGCCTGGGTGGCAGGGGGTGCCATGTCCGTGGCCAAGATGGAGTTCGTGACCGAATTCGTGCGTACCTACCGGTGTCGTGGGGAGGCCGATCTGGTGACCGGTTTGCAGAGTCTGATCGAATCCTATCGCATTGACGCCGAGCATCCCACCTTCAACAATCCGGCCCTGGAAGACAAACAAGGCGAGTCGATCCGTTCGCGCTATTGTGATGAATCCGTGCGGCGTCATCGTGTGACCATGGCCCGGGCGCTTCTGGAAGATCTGGACCGCGTGCCGCTCGCTGGTTGATATCACTCACACTCAGAAAGATTTCCCAAGGAGTCCATATGCTGCCATCCGTTAATCTTATACGATGCAAAGAGGCAAGCTATCTCCTTTTTGCCACACATGATATCATATCCAGAAATTTGTATATCACCGGTCAGTGGGAGGAGTATCTCCTGACCATCTCGCGGACCTTTGTGCAAGGAATCGACTCTCCATTGATCTTGGATATCGGTGCGAATCTGGGTGCCTACTCGATTCCTTTGGCAAAGAGTTTGTACGATGTCGGGGGACGTGTGATCGGGTTTGAGCCGCAACGAATTGTTTATTATCAACTTTGTGGCAATATTATTCTCAACGGACTGGATAATTATGTCGCCCTCAACCAGGCGGTCGGTCACATGAATGGCGAATTGGAGATTCCGGATATCAATTATGCTGAAAGTGATAATATCGGTGGATTTTCTTTGGACAAGGGGGTAAGAGAGTTGCTGGATCTGGAGAAATATTCCAGGCCATCCAAATCGACTGTATCAATGATTACGCTCGATTCTTTGGTGTTGGATAAATCGCCGAGTTTGATCAAGATCGATGTGGAAGGGTATGAATTGAATGTTCTCAAGGGAGCAACGGATTTTCTTGCGCGTCATAATTATCCGCCGATCATTTTTGAAACCTGGTCTGCCCCCTGGTTTGCTGCGGGCAGGCAGGAATTGTTGAATTATATTGGTCAGTTGGGTTATGCAATCACCGTGAATATTGGCGACGAGTATGTTGCCCAGCATCCTGGCAATCCGGTACGAGTTGAATTCCTTCAACAAGATAATGGCATGGTGAATATCGTCCGAACCAGATGAGATGCAAAAGGTCGATCCGAGTTGCTGGAATTTCTTCAGGAGCGGTTTGGTTGTGTTTCCTGAAGCCGTTCTGGATCCGGTCATTTTTTGTCATATTGTTTGGTCGGATCCGGATCCTGTTATTTGCATTCCAGCCTGATGTACCATCAACTCCCTTTCAATAATCCCAGATTATATTGTGACCTCCCCGGTTGCGTTTGGTAAACCGATTTCATGGAATCCAGGAGTTCAAAGAGCGGGAAAAATTCCAGCCTGCCTTGATCGCGTTGACGGATCATGGCATGATTGACCAGTTTGTTTGGAGTTAATCTGATTATGGATGATTGAACGGGTTTATCGAAAGCGAACCAACCTCAAAATCAGGTCGCGGCCAGATCCTTGAACAGAGCTGCACATACCCCGTTTATGGTTTCCATCCGCTATGACGAGACCTGGATGGAGGTTCCGTCTGGCAAGACCATACTGGCTGCTCTGGAGGCAGCGGGGATCGGTCTGGTGCGCGGTGTCGGTTGTCGTGGCGGGATTTGCGGAGCCTGTGCCGTACTCTATCGGGTGTCGTCACAGACCCATGTCATGTCTGCCGGCTTGATGTGTCAAGAGACGGTTCAGGATGGCATGGAGATCCTGCCCCTGCCGCATGTTCCCAACAAAAAAGTTCCGCATCGTTTGGAACTCCCGGAAGATGAAACCCCGGCCCATCATGTGTTGCGCCTCTATCCCGAGGTCAACAATTGTGTGATGTGCGGTGAGTGTGTGCGGGTCTGTCCCATGCATCTCGATGTCATGGGGTATGTGGGTATGATCAAGCGTGGCGATCTCAAGGGGGCGGCACGCGCATCCTTTACCTGTATCGGCTGTCAGTTGTGCGTGATCCGTTGTCCGGCGAGCATCTCGCAACCGAATGCCGCCCTGGCTGCCAGACGGTGGTTCGGAGCGCATCAGGAACCCCGTGCCGATCACCTGACACGCATGCTCGACAAGGTGGATTCCGGACATTACACCCCGATTTTTCGTTGGATGCGGCGTCTGGATCCCATGGAGTTCCAGGCCCTCTATTTGCGGCGCGAGCGCGAACCGGACGATGCACCGCCAGGCACCTGGTTGCCTGATGACCGGGCGCTGTTGTAGGACATGCCATGATGCCGAGCAGTCCGTTGAGTCTGTTTCCCGAGGCCTTGCGCGAGTCGGTCCGGATGGTCCAGAGGAGTCGGGAGAGCCGTCTGGCCAAACGACAGAGAGGAGAACGGGTGGAACCGTTGTCCTTGTCGGACCGGCGTGCCTTGTTGCGTGAGTTTCATCCGGACCATCGGGAGGAGGGGCGGGCGCAGTTGCGGGTTGGCCCTTCCCAGGGGAGTTGGTTGCCGGAAGAGCTGGTTGCTTTGCTGCACGCACGGCCTCGTCCTCTGGTGATGGATCTCATGGAACGGGCGCGAACCCACGGAGGATTGGCGGCCAGTCTGACCACGGATGTGCTGGTGATCGGTGGCGGTGGGGCCGGGTGTGCGGCGGCCATTGTGGCGGCGGAAGCCGGGGTGCGGGTGGTGGTGGCGACCAAACTGCGTTTGGGCGATTCCAATACCGTGATGGCCGAAGGGGGGATCCAGGTGGCCGATCATGAGTGTGATTCACCAGCCCAGCATTTTCTGGATGTGATGGGTGGTGGTCACTTTTCCAGCGATCCGGATCTGGTGGAGGCCCTGGTGACCGCAGGTCCGGCGGTCCTGCGCTGGCTGGAAGAGCTGGGCATGCTGTTTGACAAATACCCGACCGGACGCATGAAGGTGCGTCATGGAGGAGGAACCTCCCGCCAACGTCTGCATGCAGCAGGAGATGTCACCGGTCTGGAGTTGATGCGGGTACTCAAGGATCGTTTGGCCTGTCTGGATGGGATCACGGTGGTGCCGTTTGCCCCGGCTGTGGAACTTCTGACCGACGAATCCGGACGTGCTGTGGGAGCCATTCTGGAGCAGCTCCCCGGTGGGCGGCCCCTGATCGTCCATGCCAAGGCCGTCCTGTTGGCCACCGGCGGGTTGGGACGGCTCCATTTGAACGGTTTTCCCACCTCCAACCATCATGGTGCCACGGCAGATGGTCTGGTGTTGGCCTATCGTGCCGGGGTGCCGTTGCGTGACTTGCAAAACTGTCAATATCATCCCACGGGTGTGGTCTTTCCGGAGAAGTTGACCGGTCTGTTGTTGACCGAGAAGTTTCGCGGGCTTGGGGCGCAGTTGCTCAACCGTCATGGGGATGAATTTGTCTTTGGTCTGGAGCCGCGCGATGTCACGACTGCTGCCATCATTCGGGAATGCTCCGAATTTGAAAACGGGGTGCATCTGCCTGGAGGCGGAGTGGGCGTATGGCTGGATATTCCATTGATTGACTGGATTCATGGTCGCGGTGCCATTGAAAGGGAGTTTCCCGGGCGTTTCAAGGAGTACCTGCACATGGGGTTGGATTTGCGACAGGTTCCCTTGTTGGCCTATCCCACGCTGCATTATCAAAATGGCGGTGTGGTGATCTTTCCCAATGGGGGTACGGACATGCCCGGTCTGTTTGCCGCCGGGGAGGTGACCGGCGGAGTGCATGGCCGCAACCGGCTGATGGGCAATGCCTTGTTGGAGATTCTGGTCTTTGGACGGCGCGCCGGAGCTGCTGCCGCCGCTTTTGCAAAGGGTGCCAAACTGGCGGTGGATGCCGGGTTGGGTCATCTGGAAGCCTATCTGGAACAATTGGATGGGGCAGGTATTCAACCGGTGCAGAGTTCTCCCCGGTTGCTGCCAGCCTACGGGACCGTGCGTCCTGTTTGAGGACTGCTTGAAAGCAGGGTGTCTTGACTTTGACCGTTGGAGCGAGAACTGGTGAGCAATTATGAACATTCATGAATATCAGGCAAAGAAAATTCTGGCCGGTTATGGGGTGAAAGTGCCTCGCGGTCATGTCGCCTTCACTCCGGATGAGGCAGTGGCCGGGGCCGAAGCGTTGGGATCCTCCGTGTTTGTGGTCAAGGCGCAGATTCATGCCGGTGGCCGTGGCAAGGGTGGCGGGGTGAAGGTGGTCAAAAGCGTGGATGAGGTGCGCGCCGAGGCGACCCGCATGCTTGGCATGACCCTGGTCACCAAGCAGACCGGCCCGGCGGGCAAGGAGGTCAAGCGGATTTATGTGGAAGAGGGGTGTCGGATTGCCCGTGAACTGTATCTGGGTATGGTGATCGACCGGGCTACCGGGCGGGTCACGATGATGGCCTCGACCGAAGGGGGCATGGAGATCGAAGAGGTGGCAGCGCGCACCCCGGAGAAGATCCTGAAAGAGGCCATTGATCCGGCTGTGGGTTTTCAGCCCTATCAGGCGCGCAATCTGGCCTTTGGTCTGGGTCTGGTGGGTGGTCAGATCAACAAGGGGGTGCAGTTCATGACCGCCTTGTACACGGCCTTTGTGGCAACCGATGCTTCTCTGGCGGAGATCAATCCTCTGGTGGTCACGGAAGATGGGGATGTGATGGCGTTGGATGCCAAGATGAATTTCGATGGCAACGCCTTGTATCGCCATCCGGAGATCCGGGAGTTGCGTGATCTGGATGAGGAGAACCCGTTGGAAGTGGAAGCCTCCAAGCATGAACTCAATTACATCAGCCTGGAGGGAAATATCGGTTGTATGGTGAATGGCGCGGGTCTGGCCATGGCCACCATGGACATCATCAAGCTCAAGGGGGCCAGCCCGGCCAATTTCCTGGATGTGGGGGGTGGTGCCACGACCGAGGCGGTGACGGCGGCATTGCAGTTGATTCTGTCGGATGCGAGCGTCAAGGGGGTGTTGATCAACATCTTTGGCGGCATCATGCGGTGTGACGTGATTGCCCAGGGGGTGATCGCTGCGGCGCGTCAGGTGGATGTCAAGGTGCCTTTGGTGGTGCGTTTGGCTGGGACCAATGTGGATCTGGGCAAGGAAATTCTGCGTCAGTCGGGTCTGGCGATCATTCCTGCGGACGATCTGGACGATGCTGCCACCAAGGTGGTGGCTGCCATTCAATAAGGAAGGGAGGGTTTTCGATGAGTATTCTGGTTGACAAGAATACCCGGGTGATCTGCCAGGGGTTCACAGGGGCCAACGGGACCTTCCACTCGGAGCAGGCCATTGCCTATGGCACGCAACTGGTCGGTGGTGTGACGCCGGGCAAGGGGGGCACACGCCATCTGGATCGTCCGGTGTTCAACACCGTGGCTGAAGCCGTGAAAGAGACCGGTGCGGATGCTTCGGTGATCTTCGTGCCGCCGCCGTTTGCTGCCGATGCCATCATGGAGGCGGCGGATGCCGGGGTGCGGTTGGTGGTGTGCATCACCGAGGGGATTCCGGTGTTGGACATGGTCAAGGTGAAGCGGTTTCTGTCGGGCCGTTCGACCCGTCTGGTGGGTCCGAACTGTCCGGGTGTGATCACTCCCGGGGCCTGCAAGATCGGGATCATGCCGGGTCACATTCACAAGGTGGGCAATGTCGGAGTGGTCTCCCGTTCCGGAACCCTGACCTATGAGGCTGTGGCCCAGACTACGGCAGTCGGACTGGGACAGAGCACCTGTGTTGGTCTGGGTGGGGATCCGATCAACGGGACCAATTTCATCGACTGTTTGTCCATGTTCCAGGAAGATGCGCAGACCGAGGCGGTGATCATGATCGGTGAGATCGGCGGCACTGCCGAAGAGGAGGCGGCAGCCTGGATTCGGGAGCACATGACCAAACCGGTGACCGCATTCATTGCCGGTGCGACGGCACCGAAGGGCAAACGTATGGGGCATGCGGGTGCCATCATTTCTGGGGGGAAGGGGACCGCTGGCGAGAAGTTTGCCGCCCTGGAGAGTGCCGGTGTGCATATTGCCCGTTCGCCAGCCGAGATGGGGATCGTTGTCAAACGGTCGCTGAACGGCTAGGATGGAAAATCGCCGCTCCAGCTTGGTGGAGCGGCTTACTCAACAAGAAGAGGAACGCTCAATGTCAAAAGAAAACGACCTGATCATCCGGGTTGCCGGGGAGGGGGGCGAGGGGGTCGTCTCCACGGGTGACTTCATTGCCGCGGCCAGTGCCCGGGCAGGGCTGGAGGTGTACACCTTCAAGACCTTTCCGGCGGAAATCAAAGGTGGGTATTGCATGTACCAGATCCGGGTCAGTTCCAACCGGGTCTACAATCAAGGCGATACCTTCGATGTTTTGTGTGCCCTGAATGGTGAAGCGTATGAGCTGAACAAGCATCTGCTGACCCCGGGAACCGCCATTGTGTATGACTATCCTGGCGGAGATTTTGATCCGGTCATCCCGGAAGGGGTGCATGGCTATCCGGTGCCCATGTCGCAGGCAGCCAAGGATCTGGGATCCTACCGTTCCAAGAACATGGTGGCCATGGGTGCGTTGTCCGCCCTCTTCAACATCAACGAAGAGACATTGAAGCAGGTTCTGACCAAAAAGTTCAAAAAGAAGGGTGACGAAATTCTCAATTTCAATCTCAAGGCGTTCGACAAGGGCAAGGAGTTGGGGCTGGCCCTGAAGAAGTCCGACAGTTGGCGGGTGGCCGATGCCGTGACGCCCAAGGATGTGATCGTCATTTCGGGCAACGATGCTGTGGGTATGGGTGCTTTGTTGGGTGGTCTGGAGTTCTTCTCGGCCTATCCGATCACCCCGGCCACGGAAATCGCCAAGTTTGTCGCCACGCACATTCCCAAGTTGACCGGTACTCTGGTGCAGGCCGAAGATGAGATCGCTTCGCTGGCTCAGGTGCTGGGGGCTTCGTATGCTGGTCGCAAGGCCATGACCGCCACCTCTGGTCCTGGACTCTCCTTGATGAGTGAGTTGTTGGGCATGGCCTTCATGGGGGAGATTCCGACTCTGGTGGTGGATGTGCAGCGTGGTGGACCTTCCACGGGTCTGCCGACCAAGCATGAGCAGTCGGATCTGTTTTTGGCCATTCACGGCACCCACGGGGATGCCCCGCGTATCGTGCTGTCGGTGGAAGATGTGAAGGATTGCATCGATATGACCGTCGATGCCTTGAATATGGCCGAGCAGTTTCAGTGTCCGGTCATTTTGTTGTCCGATGGGTCGCTGGCCTTCTCCACCCAGACGGTTCCGGCACCCAAGCCCGAGAGCTACACCATTGTCAATCGCAAGCGTTGGGATGGTCAGGGCAAGTATTTCCGCTATGCCATGACCGATGACATGATCTCTCCGATTGCCGATCCGGGTACGCCAGGTGGCGAACACATTGCCACGGGCCTGGAGCATGGTGCCAATGGTGCGCCGTCCTGGGTTCCGGCCAATCACGAGGCCATGCAACGCAAGCGCTTTGGCAAGATCCAGGGGTTGGCCGAGAGTTACAAGCCGGTTGAGATCGACGGTGAGGGCGAGGCGGATGTGGGCATCATCACTTGGGGCAGCACCATCGGTGTGGTGCGCGAGGCCGTGGAGCGTCTGCGCGCCGAGGGGATCAAGGTCAAGGGGTTCTATCCCAAGTTGATGTGGCCCATGCCGGTTGCCCAGTACGAAGCGTTTGCGGCCACCTGCAAGAAGATTCTGGTTCCCGAGGTCAATTTCCAGGGACAGCTTTCGCACTTCATTCGTGCCGAGACCTCGATCCGGCCCATCTCCTACACCATTTGTGGGGGGTTGCCCTTCAATCCAGTGATGATCATCAATAAAGTGAAGGAGGTGCTGTAATGTCCGTTGCCGCGCTGCATAAGAAGGAAATGGCCCCCAAGGAGTACAAATCCGACGTGAGTGTGGTGTGGTGTCCGGGTTGCGGTCATCACGGCATTTTGAACGCCATCTTGCGTGCCGTCTCCGAGCTGGGTGTGGATCCGACCAATATGGTGAGCGTTTCCGGGATTGGTTGTTCGTCCCGTACTCCGTATTTCATGCAGTCCTACAAGATGCACACCCTGCACGGTCGTGCGGGTGCGGTGGCCAGTGGAGTGCAACTGGCCCGTCCGGATCAGATGGTGGTGGTCACTGGTGGGGATGGGGATGGATTTGCCATCGGGGGCGGTCACATGCCTCACATGGCCCGTCGCAACATCAACATGACCTACATCCTGTTTGACAACGGCATCTATGGTCTGACCAAGGGGCAATATTCCCCCACCTCCCGTCGGGAATTGAAGGCGTATACCACGCCATACGGCGGACCGGACGACCCGATGAATCCGTTGCTTTACATGTTGACCTATGGTGCAACCTATGTGGCCCAGGCGTTTGCCGGCAAGCCCAAGGTGTGTGCGGATCTGATCAAGGGGGCGCTGGAGCATAAGGGGTTCTCTTATGTCAACATCTACTCCCAGTGTGTCACCTACAACAATATCGACACCATCCAGTATTATCGGGATCTGATGCGGGAGATTCCGGCGGATCACGATACCACGGATCTGGGCAAGGCCATGGATCTGGCGCGTGGGGATGGTGAGGGGCATCGGCCCATGGGTCTGTTGTACCAGGTTCAGCAAGAGACCATGGACGAACGTCTGGCATCCATTGTCAAGCTGGTGGGTGGCAGCAAGGATTACGACCAGAACAAAATCATCAATCAGTTCCGTCCCTGAGTCTGTTTGCCGGGATCGGGAAAGTCCGATTTTTTTTTGTGTATAATCGGGCTGCCCGATCCTGGCCTGGGATGTTCAATGGTCACCATATTTACACCTGGATGCATGCGGATTGGTGTGGTAAACTGCGCATTGATCCTGGGAGATGATCGGGTGATCGGGTTGACCTTTTCGGGAAATTTCTGAATTTCAGCATGCAAACCTATCGTGACAAGACGGCACTCATGCAAGCGTGCGCTGGTGGGGGAGACTCTCTGGCGGATGCGGACATGATGTATTTCCTGGTGGAAGGTGTGGATCTGTCGGGCATGAATCTGTCCGGAGCCAACCTTTCGGGTGGGGAGTGGATCGATGTCAATTTTGCCGGTTGCGATCTGAGCGGCGCGCATATTGTGGAGACCCGTTTTGTGCGTGCGGATTTTCGTCAGGCCAGGCTGGATCATGCCTTTTTGCAAAAGGTGGAGTTGATCGATTGTCTGCTGGAGCGGGTGGAGGCGCGGGAGGCGTCGTTTTTCATTTGTCAGATGGCGGGTGTCAATGCCCGGCATGGGGTGTTTGTTCAGGCGCAGATTTTGGAGAGCAATCTGGATCGGGCTGATCTGACCGGAGCCAATTTGGCCCAGGCCCAGTTGCGTGAGACGTCGTTGGAAGAGACCTGTTTTCACCAGTGTGATCTGCGCGGCGTGGATTTTCGCAAGACCAATTTCCATCACGCGGATTACAGGCAGGTGTGTACGGATGATGCCATGTTCTATGGCAAACCGCCCTGGGGGGGTGAAGCGCTTACGGGTCGGGATTGGGCCAGGGAGTTGTTGGTGTTTGATGGGGAGTGAGTGGGGCATGTGGGAAGGGGAGATTCCGACTCCTGCGACAGCGGCGCAGCGGCGGGTGTTGTATCGGGCCACGCGGCGTTCCATGGCGGAAGTGGAGCAGATGTTGTACGGTTTTCTGGTGCGTGAACTGAACCAATTGGATGATGCGCAGTGTCACCGTTTTGAGCGGTTGCTGGAGTATCCGGATGCAGATCTTCTGGATTGGATGGCCCAGATCAAACCGGTTCCTGCGGATGTGGACGAACAGCTTTGGCGTTGTCTGGTGGAGCGGTGATGTTTGGGGATTTTTTATGTCGATGCGATTTTAGGGTATGACAAACGGCTGCGAATGGTTTAAAATGTTTACGGATTAATTTGCTTTTGATATACAAAAAAATATTTATAAACGAACTCTGTTCTTTGGTTTGGTTTTGGTTGTCATCTCTAGTGCAAGGAGTCACGCATGAACTTGATTTTCATGGGTCCGCCTGGTGCCGGCAAGGGTACGCAGGCGCGTCGCATTGCCGAGAAATACGGCATTCCGCAACTCTCCACCGGGGACATGTTGCGGGCAGCGGTCAAGGCCGGGACACCGGTCGGATTGCAGGCCAAGGCCGCCATGGAGAGCGGCGGTCTGGTGACCGATGCGATTGTGGTAGGCATCATTGGTGATCGCATTGGCGAGTCTGATTGTGCCAATGGTTTCATTCTCGACGGTTTTCCCCGCACGGTCGGACAGGCGCAAGCCCTGGATGCCATGTTGCAGGAGCGGGGCCTGAAGATCGACCACATCATCGACATCACGGCAGACGATGAGGCGCTGGTGTCACGCATCACCGGTCGTCGCACCTGTGGCAAGTGCGGTGAAGGGTATCACATTGAGCACAAGGCACCGGCCACGGAAGGGGTCTGTGACAAGTGTGGCGGTTCCCTGGTGCTGCGCGCCGACGATACCGAAGAGACCGTGCGTAACCGTTTGACGGTCTATCATGGCCAAACTGCCCCGGTGCTGGATTACTATCGTGGCCAAGGCGGTGTCAAAAGCGTCGATGGCATGCAGGACATGGAGTTGGTCTTTGACGCTCTGTGCACCATTATCGGTTAGTATGCAATAATCGGGCCGGTTCTGTCGTTATTGTGATGGAAGGGCGCGGGCAAGATAAAACAACCAGGAACCGCCTGGGCGGTTGATAAACAATCTAGATAAGGAAGGGGTTAAGAGGCGATGGAAATATCGATGGGAGCGTTGTATTTCAGCATCCTGTGCGGAATCGGCGCAGTGGTGTACGGGTGGATCACCCGAACCTGGATTTTGGGTCTGCCAGCCGGAAACGAGCGGATGCAGGAGATCTCGGGGGCGGTGGAAGAGGGCGCGCGTGCCTACATGAAGCGTCAATATACCACCATTGGGTATGTGGGTGGTGTGTTGTTCATGCTCATGGCCATGTTCCTGGATCTGAGTACGGCCATTGGATTTGTGGTGGGCGCAGTGCTGTCGGGTATGTCCGGTTTCATTGGCATGGGCATTTCGGTGAAAGCCAACGTGCGTACTGCCGAGGCCGCCAGAAAGGGTCTGGATGCAGCCCTGCAAGTGGCTTTCCGGGGTGGTGCCATCACCGGCATGCTGGTGGTGGGTTTGGGGCTGCTGGGTGTGGCCATCTTCTTTTTGGTTCTGTACAAGGCTGCTGGCGCCACGACCATGGCCCAGGTGATGAAACCTCTGGTGGGTGTGGCCTTTGGTGGTTCGTTGATTTCGATCTTTGCCCGTCTGGGTGGTGGCATCTTTACCAAGGGCGCAGATGTGGGTGCGGACCTGGTGGGCAAGGTGGAAGCCGGTATTCCTGAAGATGACCCGCGCAACCCGGCTGTGATCGCGGACAACGTGGGCGACAATGTGGGCGACTGCGCTGGCATGGCCGCTGACCTGTTCGAGACCTATGTGGTGACCGTGGTTGCCACCATGCTGTTGGGCGCTCTGGTGATGCCGAAGTTCGGCAATGCCGTGATCTATCCGTTGGTTCTGGGTGGCTTTTCGATCATCGCCTCCATTGCCGGGGTCTATTTTGTCAAGTATCTGCCGGGCAAAAAGATCATGACTGCGCTCTATCGTGGTCTGATCGTTTCGGGCGGCATTGCTGCGGTGGTCTATCTGCCGATCACCAAGTGGATCATGGGTGGCAACGGCATGTACAGTGTGGCTGCTCTTTATACCACAGCTCTGATCGGTCTGGCCTTGACCGCTGCCATGGTGATGATCACGGAATACTATACCGCGACCGAGTATCAACCTGTCCAGGACATTGCCAAAGCCTCTGAAACCGGCCACGGTACCAATGTCATCGCCGGATTGGCTGTCTCGATGAAGGCCACTGCCGCTCCGGTGCTTGCCGTGTGCGCCAGCATCGTGGCTTCCTATGAGTTGGCCGGACTGTACGGCATTGCCGTGTCCGCCACCTCCATGCTCTCCATGACCGGTATCATCGTGGCTCTGGACGCCTATGGCCCGATCACCGATAACGCCGGTGGTATCGCGGAAATGGCTGAACTCCCGTCCGAGATCCGGGATATCACCGATCCTCTGGATGCCGTTGGCAACACCACCAAGGCCGTGACCAAAGGGTATGCCATCGGCTCTGCCGGTCTGGCTGCTCTGGTGCTGTTTGCCGACTACACCCATGAACTGGAGAAGTTCGTGCATGGCATAACCTTCAGCCTGTCGGATCATATGGTGATCGTGGGTCTGTTCCTCGGTGGTTTGATGCCCTATCTCTTTGCCGCCATGGGCATGGAGGCTGTGGGTCGCGCTGCCGGCAGCGTGGTGATCGAAGTCCGTCGTCAGTTCCGTGAAATTCCGGGCATCATGGAAGGCACGGCCAAGCCGGACTACTCCAAGGCGGTGGATATGCTGACCAAGGCCGCCATCTCTGAAATGATCGTACCGTCACTGTTGCCGGTGCTGGGTCCGGTGCTGGTGGGTTTTGCACTTGGTCCGCAGGCTTTGGGTGGCGTGCTCATGGGTACGATCATTACCGGCATCTTCGTGGCCATCTCCATGACCACCGGTGGTGGCGCCTGGGACAATGCCAAGAAGTACATTGAGATGGGCAATCACGGTGGCAAGGGTTCTGATGCCCACAAGGCGTCGGTTACCGGTGACACGGTGGGCGACCCCTACAAAGATACGGCTGGACCGGCTGTCAACCCGATGATCAAGATCACCAATATTGTGGCCTTGTTGATCGTGGCTCTGATCGTCTGATTCTGTTTCCCCTCCTCGGTTGTCGGTCCTTTTTCTCCCACTGGACCGGCAACCGATTCAAGCACGCCACCATACCGGGTCGGGGGGACGCGGCATGGTGACGCTTGACAGCCGGAAGCTGCGGATGCATGGCAGACCGGTTGTCGATCCTACCGCATACAAACTCTTCACTTCAGGAGTACACAGAACGATGTCACAACCGGATATCATCTACACCAAGGTCGATGAAGCGCCAGAGCTGGCAAGCGGCTCTTTCCTGCCGATTCTCCAGTCCTTTACCCGTGTTGCCGGGATTACCATCGGAACCAGGGATATCTCTCTGGCCGGTCGTATCATCTCCAGTTTCCCGGAAAAGTTGACTCCGGCCCAACAGCAGGCGGATGATCTGGCCGAATTGGGAGAACTGGTCAAGACTCCGGAAGCCAATGTCATCAAACTGCCCAATATCAGCGCCTCGGTTCCGCAGTTGAAGGCGGCCATCAAAGAGTTGCAATCCCAGGGTTATGCCCTGCCCGATTATCCCGAGGATCCGCAAACCGATGAGGAGCGTGAGGCCAAGGCCCGGTATGACAAGGTCAAAGGGAGTGCGGTCAATCCGGTGTTGCGGGAAGGCAACTCCGACCGGCGCGCACCGCTCTCCGTCAAGGCGTATGCGCAGAAAAATCCTCATAAAATGGGTGCCTGGAGCAAGGATTCCAAGACCCATGTCGTCTCCATGCAGGGGGGGGATTTTTTTGGCAATGAGCAGTCTGTGACTGTGGGTGACGCTTCGGTGGGTGCGGCCCGGATCGAGTTCGTGGCAGGTGATGGTACGGTCAAGCTCTTGAAGGAGAAAGTTCCTCTGAAAAAAGGGGATGTCATCGATGCCACCTTCATGAGCGTGCAGGCGTTGCGAGTCTTTCTGGCAGAGCAGATCGAGGATGCCAAACAGCAGGGGGTGCTGTTTTCTTTGCACCTGAAGGCCACCATGATGAAGGTCTCGGACCCGATCATGTTTGGACATGCCGTGACGGTGTTCTTCAAGGATTTGTTTGACAAGCATGGGGGGCTGTTTGCCGAACTGGGTGTGGATCCCAATAACGGTTTTGGCGATGTGTTGGCCAAGATTGCCACGCTTCCGGATGGTCAGCGTCAGGAGATCGAGGCCGATATTCAGGCCTGTTATGCCAGTCGTCCGGCGCTCTACATGGTGGATTCGGATCGGGGCATCACCAACCTGCATGTGCCCAGCGACATCATCATCGATGCCTCCATGCCGGCCATGATTCGCAACGGTGGCAAGGGATGGGGACCGGATGGCAAGGCCAATGACACCAAGGCGGTGATTCCGGATCGTTCGTATGCCGGGGTGTATGATGCCACGGTCAATTTCTGCAAGCAGCATGGGGCTTTCAACCCCGCCACCATGGGCAGCGTGCCGAATGTCGGTCTGATGGCCCAGAAGGCGGAAGAGTATGGTTCCCACAACAATACCTTCAAGGCACCGGGCAACGGCGTGATCCGGGTGGTGGATGCAGCGGGTACGATCCTGATGTCCCATACGGTTGAAACCGGTGACATCTGGCGCATGTGCCAGACCACGGATGCCGCGATTCAGGACTGGGTCAAGCTGGCCGTGACCCGCTCTCGTTTGAGTGGCGCACCAGCGGTTTTCTGGCTCAACCAGGCCCGTCCCCACGATGCCCAGTTGATTGCCAAGGCCGAGGTGTACCTGAAAGATCACGATACCAGTGGTCTGGATATCCGCATTTTGCCGCCAGAGGATGCAGCCAACCTCTCCTTGCAACGGATGAAGGATGGTCAGGATACGATTTCCGTGACCGGGAACGTGTTGCGTGACTATTTGACCGACCTGTTCCCGATTCTGGAGTTGGGTACCAGTGCCAAGATGCTCTCCATCGTGCCCTTGATGCAGGGAGGTGGATTGTTCGAGACCGGTGCTGGCGGTTCTGCACCCAAGCATGTGCAACAGTTCGTGGAAGAGGGGCATCTGCGTTGGGACTCGTTGGGTGAGTTTTCCGCCTTTGGGGCCTCTCTGGAGCATCTGGGCCACACCTGCAACAATCCCAAGGCATTGGTATTGGCCAAGACTTTGGATCAGGCGATTGGCATGCTGTTGGACAACAACATGTCACCGGGTCGCGCCGTCGGCGAGTTGGACAACCGAGGCAGCCATTACTACATCGCCAGGCAGTGGGCGCGTGCCTTGGCCGAGCAGAACGAGGATCAGGATCTCAAGCAGCATTTTGCTTCCATCTCGGCACAGATCGAGAGCAAGGATGCCCAGATCCAGGAAGAGCTGAAGATTGGTCAGGGGTCTCCCATGGATGTGGGTGGTTATTATCATCCGGATCCGGTCAAGGTTGCCAAGGTGCAACGTCCGAGTCCGACCCTGAACGCCATCATCGGTTGATCTGACGGTTGAACAGGGGCCATGAATGCGCTATACTGGCGCTTCATGGCCCCAATTCGTTTTGCAGATGGTGTGCGGAAGGAGACCCAGGAGATGATGGCACAGCGGAGTTTCATGCCTGAAGAGTTCCAACTCGGTTGTCCTTCGATAGACACGCAGCACGAATTGATTTTTGCCATGTATCACGAACTGCTCACCTCACAGCAGCAGGAGGCGGAGTGTTACGATCTGGAGACCGTGTTTCTGGGTCTGAACGGATATGCAGCCACCCATTTCGCCCATGAAGAGCAATTGATGCGCCGGAGCGGTTTTCCAGGCATCGAGGCCCATGTGCATGAGCATCGCGTTCTGGGGCAGGATGTGGCCTTGTTGCGCGGTCGTTTTGTACAGGCCAAGAGCGTGGACGAGGCGAATGCCATTGCCGGAGAGGTTGCGGTCTTTTTGCACGACTGGTTGACCCATCACATTGCCGAAGTGGATCGGGAGTTGTGTCTCTATCTACAGGAACACGCTCCCACGTCCCACGAAGTTTGACCGGCTTTTTTTTCCCGCCTGTTTCTGTTTCCCCTGGATCTTTTGGTGCACCTGACGATCTGAATATCGTGGCAGACAGGTGCGTCTCGTTTTCGTGATCCGAAGAAATTCTTGACATTTTTATTCAGAATGAGCAGGATATATACTAATCCACAGGTTTGTCCGGAATGGTGGTGGAGTTCACGTCCCCGGTCTGTGATGGATCGGTTGGTTTGTATTTACATTGAATTGGAGTCCCATGCATGAGTGTCCAGGAAAGCTATTGTGATACCTTTGGCAATATTGTCGTGACTGGCAATATCGTTCGTATTGATCTGGCTACGTTGGATCCCAACAGCCCAGACAAAAACAATCCCAAGTTGGAGACCCGTTCCCGTTTGATCATGCCGGTGGATGGATTTCTGCGCTCTTTCGGCATGAGCCAGCAGGTGATTGACAAGTTGGTCGAGGCCGGCGTGCTGCGCCGGACGCCGGTTGGCGAAGGGAATGCTCCGGCGGCCCGTTGATTGCAAAGATGTGAAGTGATCCGGGCCACGGGGTTCCGCGTGGCCCGGGTGCGTTGTCATGGACGCGCTTTTGTTCGGACCACATTGACTTCCTGACCTATCGGGATGATCGCCATGATTCGTACCCTGCCTCTCTCCACTTCCTTTTTTCATAGCATCGGTAGTGTGGCCAAATCGACAGCACCCTTGCTGTTGCATGCTGGGGCTGGAGACGAAACCATCCTGCTCCCCGATGCTTCGTTTTTGTTGCAAGGGGAGTATGCCCGCGATGGGTATGATTTGCTGATTACCAATCCCGATGGGGCGATGATACGGATTACCGGTTATTTTGCCCTGTCGCATCCGCCGCTGCTGGTATTGGCCAACGGGTCGGGTCTGACCTTTGAAACGGTCAAGGCGCTGGCACTGGCTGATCATGGTCCGGTTCTGGCCGCTGGCGATGCAGCCCCGACCGGTGGCGAGTTGGGCAAGCTGATCGGCAAGGCCGACTCTCTGACGGGTACAGTGGAGGCCAAAGGCAAGGATGGCGTGACCCGTACCCTCAAGGAGGGGGATCCGATTCACGAAGGGGATCAGGTCACAACGGGCGAGAAGAGTCTGGCCAAGTTCGTGATGCAGGATGGCACGGTTTTTCAGGTCGGCGAGTCGGCGCGTGCCTTGGTGGATCAGTTTGTTTTTCAACCAGAGGCTGGCAAGGGGCAGTTTGCGGCCACGGTTTTGACCGGGACGTTTCGTTATGCCAGCGGACAGCTTTCGCAACTGAATCCTGGCAAGCATACGGTGATCAAAACCCCGACTGCCGAGATCGGCGTGCGCGGGAGCGAATTGCTGGGTGAAGTGGTGACGGATGGCAGCACCACGGTGGTGCATAATGCCGGTATCTTAGAAATTGCCGATCTGTTGGGACGGGGGGTGGTCACTCTGCTCAAGCCGGGTACGGCCACGGCAGTGCGTTTGGGAGGGGGTGCGCCCTTGCCGGTATTTCTGGCACCGGACTCCTTGCTGCAACATCTGAATGGTCAGGTTTCAGACCAGGCGATCTTTCGGGCGCGGGAAGCCGAACGGCGTCAACAGGAGAATCCGCGTCCGGTGGAGCCAGACCAGAGAGGCGATCAACCCGGCTCCTCCCTGACTCCTGGAGACGGAGAACAGACCGGGACTGTGGTCGTGGATCCGGATGGCAAGCCGGTGGTGATCTCCTGGGATGCCCTGCATTCATTGGTCAAGAACGGTGCCAGTTTCACGATTCTGGAAGAGTCTCTGGGTGGGAGGAGTCAGATCGATCCGGCATTGTTGAAGCTTTCTGGCACTGGCGCATCTTTTGTCATCAACAATCTGTTGTTCACGTTGGGGACATATGATCTAACAGTGACACGTGTCAACCATCCACCGTTTTTGCCTGCCGTGACCAGTCAGATGGTGGATCAGGATGGACGGTTTGTGTTGCAGCTGGCTGGCTGGAGCGATCCGGATGGCGATGCCGTGACCTTGAGCGCCCGGTTGGCGGATGGTGCGGCCTTGCCGACATGGTTGAGTTTCAATCCGGACACAGGTCTGTTCAGCGGAACACCAGGAAGTGGTGATGTCGGGCAGTGGGCGATTACACTGAATGCCCGGGATATCCAGTCTGCGGTGACGAACCAGGTGTTCACATTGACCGTGAACAATGTCAATGATGCCCCGGTTGTGTCCCAGGCCGTGACTGCCGGGACCGGGCTGCTGGATCGGACCGTGGTGCTGAAGAATGTGGGCGGCACCTATCAGGCCCAGACCGTGGAGGGAGGCAGTTATGCTTTTCAATTGCCGTCTGCCACTTTTGCCGATGCCGATCTGGGTGTGGATCCCGGGGAGGCATTGGTCTATTCGGCGGTGTTGGTGGATCGTGCTGGCAACCAGCAGCCGTTGCCCTCCTGGTTGCAGTTCGATGCCGCCACCCGAGTCGTGACCGTTGTCGGGGCATTGCCTGCGGATGTGGGCAGTTACGGGATTCGGGTCACGGCCACGGATCAGGCCGGGATGAGCGCCACCGATACCTTCCTTCTGGCCATGCGCACTGCCGATACCCCGTATGTCCAGGTGGAGCAGGGATTTTTCGTGGATGCTCCCGCTGGAGGATTGATCTATCAGTCCGGCAACATGACCGGAATGACGGACAGTCGCGGCGGTTTTTATTACCGACCCGGAGAGACCATCACCTTCAAGCTGGGTGGTTTGACGCTGGGTGAGGTTCAGACCAGTGAGCTTTCTCCAACGACCGTAGTCTTGACTCCTTTGAGTCTGGCCGCAACCTCTGGCGGTGGCACCAATCAAAATGTCTTGACCAATCTGTTGCGACTGCTGCAAACCGTGGACAACGACGGCAATCCGGAGAACGGGATCATCATCTCATCCAACACCGTGGCGTTGGCCGGGAGCTTGCAGCTGGATCTGTCGGTCCCAACCGAGGTGTTTGCCGCCAATTCGGTGTTGCGCACCTTTCTGACCCGTGCCGGTTTTGGCGATCTGGTGAGTGCCGAAGCGGCGCTGGCCCATTTCCAGCGCACCCTGGATGCCGGGATTTCGGTGCCGCTCACCCTGTTGCCGCAATTTCATGCGGTTCAGAATCAACTTTATGCAACATCCCTTCCGCAAGGATTTTTTGTCGATCCCAATGGCGATCCGTTGACCGTGCAGGCGACCCTGGCAGATGGTTCGCCCTTGCCGGATTGGCTCTCTTTCACCCCCAACACCTTGACCTTTGCCGGAACTCCGGATCCCTTGGATATAGGCACCCGGATCATTCGTGTGACGGCCACCAACAGCGTGGGTCAGAGTGCGGCCAAGAATTTTGAGCTGGTGGTGGCCAATGTCAACGATGCTCCATTGTTTGCAACGGTTCCGGGCATGCTCTCTGCCGTGACGGGTACGGTATTCGAGTACCGGATTCCGGCTGGCATGATCACCGATGCGGACGTGACCATGCAGACCGGGGATCAACTGACTCTGCGTGCCACCTTGGCCGATGGTGGCTCTTTGCCCTCCTGGTTGACCTTTGATGCTGCCGATGGTCGTTTCTCCGGCACACCGCCTGCCGAAGAGGCCAATCGGGATCTGACCCTTCGTGTGACGGTCCAAGACAGAGCCGGGCTGACAGCTGCCACCGATTTCGTGTTGCGGGTGGTGCCACCGAATCGCCAACCTTTGGCGCAGGAGATTGCCAACCAGGCCGCGCAAGAGGATGCCCTGTTCCGTTTTGTTCTGCCCGAGGGAACGTTTACGGATCCTGATGCGGGCGACACCTTGACCCTGACGGCAGCACGTCTGGGAGGAGGGGCGTTGCCGGAGTGGTTGCAGTTTGATGGGGCGACGAGGAGTTTTTCCGGTACGCCGGGTCAGGGGGATGTGGGCGTTTTGGATCTGCGGGTTACGGCCACGGATCGTGCCGGGTTGTCTGTTTCTGGCGCATTTCAGCTCCAGGTGGCCAATGTCAACGATGCCCCGGAGGTGATGGGATCGATTGCGGATCGTGAGGTCTTGACCGGGGGTACGCTGGGTTTTGATCTGGCTGCGGGTTTGTTTCAGGATCTGGATCCCGGGGATCTGTTGACCTATGCCGCAACCCTGAAGAATGGCACCCCTTTGCCGGAGTGGGTGTTGTTTGACCCCCAGGGGCGACATTTCGACATCACCCCGCCGTTTGGCAGTCAGGGGGGATATGAGGTGCGGGTAACGGCCCGGGATCAGGCCGGAGCGAGCGTGTCTGCCGATTTCACCCTGACCGTGAATACGGTCAACCATCCACCGGTGGTGAACCCGGATCTGGTTCCGGACTGGACCGTGCGTGAGCAGGAGGGTTTTGCTGCGGTTGTGCCAGCGGGTCTGATCGTGGATGTCGATGTCGGGCAGACCTTGATCTGGCATGCCGATCTGCCGGATGGTTCACCCTTGCCGGAGTGGTTGCGTTTTGATCCGGCCACGCGGCAGTTTTCCGGGTTGTTGACCGATGTCACCGGCAACCAGATCACGGTGCGGGTGACGGCCACGGATACCGGGGGTGAAAGCGCCTCGGTATCGTTCGGAATTGATCTGCACAATGTCAATGATGCCCCGCTTCTGGTGGAACCGCTGGTCAATCGTTTTGCCAGTCAGGGGATCTTGTTGCGCGTCACCCTGAGTGAGGCCTTTGTGGATGTGGATCCGGGCGACCGTTTGACTCCGTCCATTGCCTTGTCGGATGGTGCCCCACTGCCGGAGTGGTTGCAGTTTGATGCGGCGAGCTGGACTTTGTCCGGTACGCCTGGTGAGGCCGATGTGGGGCAACTGCTCAATGTGCGGCTGACCGTGACCGATCTGGGTGGTGCCACCAACTCTGATCTGTTTTTGATGCTCGTCACCCTGCCGAACGAACCTCCCACCGTGGCGCAACCTTTGGCAGATCAGAACGCGCGTCAGGGTGATCCATTCCTGTTTCAGATTCCGGAGGGTGCTTTTGTGGATCCGGATGGGAATGCGGGTTTGGAGATCACGCCGACATTGGTGGGCGGGTTGCCTTTGCCGGCCTGGTTGGGCTTTGATCCAGCCACCCGGCTCTTTTTCGGCACTCCGCAGAACGGGGATGTGGGGACGCTTCAGATTGCGGTTGATGTCAAGGATCCGGCTGGTGCCTGGGTGACCGACACCTTTGCGTTGCAGGTGGCCAATGTCAATGATGTGCCGGTGGTCAATCAACCCATTGATGATGCCTATGCGGTGACCGATCAGCCTTTTGAGTGGCAGTTGGGCACCGATGTTTTCACCGATGTCGATCCGGGCGCGCAGTTGACCTGGAGTGCGCAGCTTTCGGGTGGTGCACCGTTGCCGGGTTGGCTCCATTTTGATCCGGCCACCCGGACCTTTACCGGTACTCCGACAGTGGCCCATCTGGGCAGTCAGGGCATTCGGGTGACGGTGAACGATGGTGCCGGAGGTGTGGCCTCGGATCTGTTCGTTTTGTCCGTGACCCGCCCCAATCATCTCCCGGTGGTGGTGGCACCGTTGAGCGATCAGACGGTCCACGAGGATCAATCGTTTTATTTCATGTTGAATACCGAAGCGTTCCGGGATGCGGATGAGAGCGATACTCTGACCTATACGGCCCGTTTGGCCAATGGAGAGCCATTGCCATCCTGGTTGACCTTTGATCCATTGACACGGCTTTTTTCCGGTGTGGCAGGCAATGAGCAGGTGGGGGATCTGGCCATTGTCGTCACGGCCAGCGATGGTCGTGGTGGGGTGGTGACCAATCCGTTCACTCTGCACGTGGTCAATGTCAACGATGCGCCGGTTTTGACCCAGCCTGTGCCGGATCAGACCACAGAGGTGGGTGCGGGTTTTGTCTATACCTTGCCTGCGGATTTGTTTACCGACATGGATGCCGGGGACTCTTTGACTCTGGCAGCCACCCGGGCTGATGGGACGGCCTTGCCCTCCTGGCTTCTGTTTGATGCGGACACCCGCACCTTTACCACCACTGCCACACCTGAGATCGGGCCATTGGCCATCCGGGTCAGCGCCACCGATTCCGGGGCGGCGCAGGCTGCGGATTTGTTTGTTTTGAATGTCTTGCCGCGCAACAATCCCCCCACCGTGGCCCATCCTTTGACGACGCAGAGGATTGCCCAGGATCAGCTCTTTTTCTTGACCATTCCGGACAATACCTTTCAGGATGTCGATGCCAATGATCGTTTGAGTTTAAGTGCCCTCTTGAGCGATGGTGCGTCACTGCCGGACTGGTTGGTGTTTGATCCGACGACCGGGACGTTTTTTGGCCGTCCCGGCAACGACCAGGTGGGGACATACCCCATCCGGGTCAGCGCCCAGGATGGTCGGAATGCAGTGGTCTCGTCTGATTTTGATCTGGTGGTGACCAATGTCAATGATGCCCCGGTTGCGGCCATCGCCATACCCGATCAATACATCGATTACGGCACCCGTTATCACTATGCCCTGTTGCCCGGAACCTTTACCGACCCGGATGGGGATGGGTTGCAGTATGCGTTGACCAAAGTGGGTGGCGGGAGCGTTCCGGAGTGGTTGCAGATCGATCCGGTAACGGGTGTCTTGAGTTCCACCCGGGTTCTGGAGGCCAGCGATGCCACCCGTGTGCTTTTGCGTTTGACTGCCACTGATCCTGCGGGTGCCGTGGGGGCGTCGTTGCTCACGTTGACCGTGACCCATCCCAATCATGCACCCACGGCCAAGGCAGCACCCAGCCGGGTGACGGTTCTGGAAAATCAGGAGTTTCTGGCGGTACTTCCTGCCGATCAGTTTGTCGATGCGGATGCCGGGGATCTTTTGACCTGGTCGGCCACCCTGGCCGATGGCGCGTCTTTGCCGGAATGGCTCCATTTTGATCCGGTGACCCGCAGTTTGAGTGGTCGTCCGGACTTTGGCGCGGTTGGGGAGTGGAGTGTGCGCGTGACGGCCCGGGATCAGCGCGGAGTCAGTGCCGAGGTGGATTGGACGGTTCAGGTCAACAATGTCAACGATGCCCCGATGGTGACGACTCCGTTGGAAGATCTGCGGATCTTTGTGGATGCGTCCATGGCCGTGACAACGGCGGGGGTGGGTCATTTCAGCGATCTGGATGCCGGCGATACTTTGAGTTATCAACTCTTTCGCAGCGGCGGCGGCACTCTGCCCGCCTGGTTGAGCATCGATCCGGTCACCGGGGCGTTGCGCGGCACACCCACAGCACCCGGCATCTATGATTTGCGGATGACTGCCACCGACAGTGGGCTGCTGAGTGCCTCGTATGGTTTCCGCTTGACCGTGGCTGCGGCCAATCGCGCCCCGGAGGTGCGGTTGAGTATGACCGATCAACAAGCCACGGAAGAGAGCGCCTTCAGCTTCCATCTGCCGGATGGTCTGTTCCTGGATCCGGACAGTGATGCCCCCCTGTCTCTGGAAGCGACGCGCCTGGATGGCACTCCTTTGCCAGCCTGGTTGACCTTTGATGCCCGGACCGGCATGTTTACGGGTTTGCCTGGCAATGGGGATACCGGATCTTTGGGCGTGCGCGTGACAGCCTCGGACAGCGATGGTGCCAGGGTGGCGACCCACTTCACCATCCAGGTGGCCAATGTCAACGATGCCCCTGAGTTAATGCAACCGGTGGCCGATCAACATGCCTTCCAGGATCGCTCTTTCCGTTTCGCCCTGCCGGAGGCCACCTTTGCCGATGTGGATGGAGATCTCTTGACCTGGAGCGTCGAGGATCTGGCTACAGGAGGGGATCTTCCTGCCTGGCTTCGTTTTGATGCGGTCACGCACGGTTTGATCGGGACTCCGGGGGTACATGATCTGGGAGTCGTGAATGTCAAGGTCACGGTGACCGATCCGGCAGGAAGTCTGGCAGCAGACACCTTCCGTTTGACCGTGCATGCACCCAATGTGGCTCCGACCGTGGCCAATCCCTTGGCAGATCAGGTGGCCATCGAGGATCAGGCGTTTCTGTTGCGCATTCCCGAGTCTGTTTTTGCCGATGCCTCGGTCGATGATGTTTTGACCCTGGCCCTCTCCATGGGGGATGGGTCGGCGTTGCCGGGTTGGTTGCATTTCGATCCTGAGACCCGGGTGGTGAGCGGAACTCCGGACAATGGAGATGTGGCCCGACTCGAATTGCGTCTGACAGCCACGGATCGGGCTGGGGATGCGGTGTCTGATCTGTTTGTCCTGAACGTGACCAATGTCAACGATGCCCCGACACTGGTGACCACGTTGCACGATCAGCAGGCTGCGGTGGGCAGGGCCTTTCTGTTTTCGATTCCGACGACAACCTTTGCCGATGTGGATGTCGGAGACCGGTTGACCTTGAGTGCGGCCAATCTCACCCCGAACACCCCTCTGCCCTCCTGGTTGCATTTTGATCCGGCCACGGGTCTCTTCAGTGGTGTGCCCACCGCTGCCAACCTGGGGAGCACCTATGTCAAGGTGACGGCCACGGATGGCTCCAACCGGACGGTTTCGGATGTCTTCACCCTGCAAGTGGTGGAGCATCTGACCGGTACGTTGCTCGACAGCGAAGTGGAAGGGGTCCATTTTGTCACGGCCTCCCGGTCGGGAGAGACCGGAGCCAGCGGCGGTTTTCAGTTCTTGCCCGGTGAGCAGGTGACCTTTTCCATCGGCGACATCGTGTTGGGTCAAACTCTGGGTGGCACCACCGTGACCCCGCTGGACCTGGTTGGTCATGGGGATTGGAATGCCACCACCAACCTGTTGCGTTTCTTGCAGACTTTGGATGCCAACGGCAATCCGGAAGATGGCATCACCATCTCCCAGACGGCACGGGCTGCCGCCCAAGGGGTGCAGATCCATTTTGATCGTGATCTTTCGGTCTTTGCCGCTGACTCTGCGCTGCAAACCTTCCTGACCGCAGCCACGGGGCAGAACACTCTGGTGGGCGTGGACCAGGCCTGGTCCCACTTCCAGAACACCCTGATCCGGGTGGCGGCAACCTCTGGTGCGGGCATACTTTCCACCTCACCCGCCAACCCGACGGCCATCGAAGATGTGGCGTTTCGTCATCGGTTGGCCGATGATCCGGTTTTTGCCGGACTGGATCGTCCCCAATGGAGCCTGGTCAATCTGGCGGGTGCAAACCTGCCGACCTGGCTGGAGTGGGATGCTCAGAGCGGTTTGCTTTCCGGAACCCCTGCCAACAACGCGGTGGGCGTGACTCCGTTGCAGGTGAGTGCCCGGGGGGCGGATGGCACCACGATCACCAAGGTGATCACGTTGACCGTGGCCAACATCAATGATGCACCCACCACAGCGGAGCTGCCGGATGATCTGTTCGCCACGCTGGGAGACTTGTTCCAGTTCCGTGTACCCGCCACCATGTTTGCGGATGTCGATGCCGGGGAGCGTCTGGTGTATGGGGTGGAACCGTTGCAAGGGTCCGCGTTGCCCTCCTGGTTGACCTTTGATGCCACGACGGGCACATTGACCGGCACCCCGGTGACGGTCAATACCGCAGGCATTGATCTGCGCATCACAGCCACGGATCGGGCTGGGGCAGCCACCTCGGGTGTGGTCCATCTGACGGTGGTGGATGCCAATCAGCCACCCCAGACCATCGGCACCGTGAGCGATGTGCATGCCACCGAGGATCGTCCACTGTTCCACTCCATGGCCGGATTGTTCGCCGATCCAGAGGGCGGTGATCTGAAATTCTCCTTGACCGCCCTGAACGCGACCGATCCTGTGCCTGCCTGGTTGCGCTTTGATCCGGAGACCCAACTGCTGACCGGGCATCCGGACAATGCCGGGGTTGGGAGTCATGCCTTGCGTCTGACTGCCACGGACAGTGCTGGCAAGAGCAGTTCCGTGCCCTTTACCCTGCATGTAGCCAATGTCAATGATGCCCCGGTTTTGAGCGGGGCGCTCACAGCCCAGATTGTCACCCCTGGCACGGCGTGGCGATATCAACTTCCCTTGGATACCTTCATCGATGTTGATGCGGGCGACCTCTTGACCCTGACTGCAACCTTGGCCAATGGTTCGGCTTTGCCAACCTGGCTGACCTTTGAACCCGCAACCGCCACCTTCATCGGGACTCCGGGTGCGGCGGATCTGGGGAGTCTGGCTGTGCGGGTGATGGCAACGGATCGCGCCCAGAGTATGGTGACGGGTGGTTTTCAGCTCACTGTGCAGGCAGTGGGCAATGCCCCGGAATTGCAACCCGATCAATTTCCAGGGGATCTGACGGTTCTGGAGGATCAGTCGTTTGCTTTGACCCTGCCTGAGAAGGCTTTCATGGATGCGGATGCCGGAGCCACGCTCACCTATTCTGCTGGGGGTGTGAACGGCAGTCTGCCTGCCTGGCTGCACTTTGATCCGGAAACCCGGATTCTTTCCGGCACCCCGCGCAATGCGGACGTGAATGTCACGGGTGTGCGCATTACCGCCCGGGATGAGACCGGCCTGGAGACGACCGGCAGTTTCAATATCACGGTGACCAATGTCAACGATGCACCGGTGGTGGCCACGAGATGGCAGCCGCAGTTTCTCGCCATCGGTCGTGAGTTTGCCATTCAGGTTCCGGAGACTCTGTTTGCCGATGTGGATGTCGGGGATCGGCTGAGTTACGGTGCCACTCTGGCCGATGGTACGGCTCTGCCCGCCTGGTTGAAGTTTGATCCGGCCACCCGTTCATTCCTGGGAACTCCCGTTGGAACCCCTGGAACCCTGGCGATCAAACTGACAGCCACGGATCTGGCCAACAGAGCGGTCAGCCAGGAGGTGACGTTCCGTGTGACCGGCAGCAACCAGGCCCCTCAGTTGACATCGTTGAGCGATCAGAACGCTGCCGAGGATCAGTTTTTTCAGTATCAGATTCCAGTGTCGGCCTTTTCCGATCCGGATGCAGGGGATACGCTCACCTTTGCGGCCAGTGGTCTGCCCTCCTGGATGACCTTTGATCCGGCCACCCGTACTTTGAGCGGTACGCCGACCAACAGCGCCATTGGAGCGACCACGATCCGCTTGACGGTCACCGATGCCGGTGGGTTGGAGGCTGCGCAATCGATTCTGGTTGCGGTGATGAACACCCCGGACGCACCGGAACTGGTCACCCCTCTGGTGGATCGAACCGTCCAGACCGGCCAGCCGTTCCGTTTCGGTGTGGATGCCGCCTCCTTCCGGGATGTGGATCCAGGGGAGGTGTTAAGCTATTCCGCAACCCGGCTCGATGGCACGGCCTTGCCGACCTGGTTGACCTTTGATCCGGCTTTGCGCATGTTTTCCGGTACGCCGACAGCCAGTCAGGGCGGAGAATATGCCATCAAGATCACGGCCACCGACAGTACCGGTTTGCTGGCGAGCGATGCCTTCAATCTGGTGGTGGCCACTCCCAACACCTTGCCGGTATTGACCCAGCCCTTGAGTGCCCGGTCGGTCCATCAGGATCAGCCATTCGTTTATCAACTGCCAGCCGATCTGTTCACCGATGCCGATCTGGCCGTCGGGGACACGTTGAGTTATGCCGCGACAACGCTCTCTGGTGGTATGCTTCCCGACTGGTTGCGTTTTGATCCCCAGACGCGCACCTTCAGTGGCACTCCCCGCAATGCCGATGTCGGGGCCTTTTCGGTCCGGGTGACGGCGACCGATCATCAAAGTGGAGCGGCCTCGGGTTCATTCATCCTGGATGTGATCAATGTCAATGATGCGCCTGTTGCCGCCATTCCCTTGAATGACCAGCGCGCGTTTCCGGGGGGAACGTTCCGCTATGTCGTTCCACGCAACGCCTTTGTCGATGTCGATGCCGGGGATCGTTTGACCTTTGGTGCCAGTCTGGCCGATGGTTCAGCCTTGCCGGGTTGGTTGCGCTTTGATGCCAGCAGCCGCACCTTGATCGGGACGCCGGACACTTCGGATCTGGGGAGCATGGCCATCAAGGTGACGGCTGCGGACCAGTCTGGCAGTTCGGCTTCGATGTTGTTCAATCTGGAGGTGCGGTCGATCAATCGTGCCCCGGTGGGTACGGGCGGGCTGTTGCCTGCCCAGATCGAGGTGCTTGAGGATCAGGCATTGAACTTCCGGTTGCCAGCCAGCCTCTTTACCGATGCGGATGGGGATGTGCTGAGCCTGAGTGTGGTCTCTTTGGAGGGGAACACATTGCCGGAGTGGCTCAGCTTTGATCCGGCCACACGGAGTCTGAGTGGGCGGCCACTCAATGCCCATGTGGGATCGACTCCCATCAAGATCACGGCCACGGATCCCTATGGTAAAAGTGCCTCGCTGGCCGTGGCATTGAACGTCCTCAATACCAACGATGCCCCCCAACTCCAGCAGCCTGTTGCCAATCAACAGGTCAATGTCGGGGAGATTTTCCGGTTTCAGGTGCCGTCAGCGAGCTTTGTCGATGCGGATGCCGGAGACCGGTTGACCCTGACGGCTGCCGGTTTGCCCTCCTGGCTCACTTTTGACCCGGCAACCGCCACCTTTTCTGGCCGTCCTGATGGCCAGGCGCGCGGCAGCTCCTCGATACAGCTCACAGCCACCGATCTGTCGGGAGCGGCAGTCAGCACGACGTTCCAACTGACCGTGGGAGAGGTCAATCGTGCGCCGGTTCTGACCGGTGCCTTGTCGGACCAGCAACTGGTGGAGGATCGTCCCTTCCTGTTCACGGTTCCCGGGAATCTTTTTACCGATAGCGATCCGGGAACCACCCTGACCTATTCGGCGCGTGGGTTGCATGGCGAACTTCCGACCTGGTTGCGGTTCGATCCGGTCAGCCGCACCTTTTCCGGTACTCCGGGCAACAATGATACTGGTGCGTTCACCGTGCGTCTGACTGCTGCGGATGGTGCAGGAGGATCGGCTTCCGGAACCTTCCGGATTCAGGTGGCCAATGTCAATGATGCCCCGGTGGTGATGCAGTCGATTCCGGCCCAAGGGGTTCTGGTGGGACAGACCTGGCGTCTGACCTTGTCGGAGGGATTGTTCCAGGATCCGGATGTGGGAGATCGGTTGAGTTATCGGGTGACACTGGCAGATGCCAATGGTTCGGCTTTGCCTGCCTGGTTGCGTGTCGATGCCGCCACGTTGAGTCTGACCGGAACCCCCACGGCTGCCGATGTCGGCACTCTCAACCTGCGTGTGACCGCTACTGATCCCTCCCGCAGTTCAGTCAGTCAGATCTTTACGCTGCGGGTGGCAGAGACCAATCATGCACCGACCGTGGCCACGGTGTTGGCCAACCAGACCGTGGACGAGAATCAATTGTTCCAAATCTCGGTGCGGTCCGGTTTTGCCGATGCGGATCCGGGAGATCTGTTGTCTCTGACCTGGACCACTTTGGGTGTGCGTCCGGATTGGTTGTTTTTTGATGCGCAGAGCGGACAATTTTATGGCACGCCCGATCATGCTGCTGCCAACAGTGTGACCGCGATTCGGGTGACGGCCACGGATGTATTTGGTGCCCAGGTGGCACAACTGTTCCAGATTGCCGTGCGCAATGTCAACGATGCCCCGCAGTTGGTCTCCCCCTTGTCAGACCAGTTGGTGATCAGCGGTCAACCATGGACCTTCCAGTTCGCTGCCGAGAGCTTCCGTGATATCGATGCGGGTGACCGGTTGAGTTATCAGGCCACCTTGGCCAATGGTGCCGATCTGCCGGGTTGGTTGCGGTTTGATGGTGTCACCCGGACTTTTACCGCCACTCCTGAGCACTCCCATGCCGGAGTCCATGCCGTCCGGGTGACGGCGAGCGATGGTACGGCGACTGTTTCCGACACCTTTGATCTGACCGTGCGGGTTCTCAATACGGCCCCGAGCTTGACGGCTCCGTTGAGCGATCAGACTGCAACGCAAGGACAACGTTTCCATGTCACGTTGCCCGCCGATCTGTTCCAGGATGCCGATTCCGGAGATGCCCTGACCCTGACCGCAACCACCATGTCCGGTCAGCCGTTGCCAACGTGGCTGCGTTTTGATCCGGTCAGCCGGACCTTTACCGGGACACCGGCCAATGCGGATGTGGGGAATCTCCGTGTCAAGGTGGTGGCGACCGATGGTCAACAGGCCACGGCAGCCGGATCGTTTGCCATCACCGTGGCCAACGTCAACGATGCCCCGGTGGTCAGTGCTCCGCTGGGTCAGCAGTATGCCTATCAGGGTCAGCCGTTTCGTTTCCAGGTGCCGAATAACCTGTTTACGGATTCGGATGTCGGCGATGTGCTGACCTTGAGCGCCACCTTGCCGAATGGCGCGGGTTGGTTGCGGTTTGATCCGGCCAGCCGTTCGTTCAGCGGTGTGGTGCCGACCTTGTCCAACGCCTTGGGTTCGTTTGCGGTTGGTTTGCGGGCCACGGATGGGAGTGGGGCTTCTGTGGCCACCACCTTCACCCTGAATGTCACACAGTCCAATACGGCACCGGTTCTCCTCAATCCATTGCCAACGGTCGTCAATGCCCGTGAAGATCAATCGTTTCGCTATCAGATTCCGGCCAACACCTTCTTTGATGCGGATGCGAGCGATACCTTGCAATGGTCCATCACCTCTTTGGATGGCTCACCCCTGCCATCATGGCTGACCGTGAATCCGACTACAGGAGTGTTGAGCGGCACCCCGCGCAACGCCCATGTCGGGTCATGGAACATCAAGGTGACGGCCTCGGATGGTCGCGGTGGATCAGCGGCGGATTTCTTCTCGTTGGCAGTCGAAAACACCAATGATGCCCCGCGTCTGAATGCCCCGATGAATGCCGTGACCGTCCAGGAGGGCAATGCCTTGAACCTGGTGCTGGCACCGGACACCTTTACCGATGTCGATGTCGGGGATCGTCTCTCCTATAGTGCGACTTTGGCGAATGGTCAGCCTTTGCCATCCTGGTTGACCTTCCATGCCGAGACCTTGAGTTTCAGCGGTACACCAGGTCATGCGCAGGTGGGCACCGTGGCCGTGCGTGTGGTGGCCCGGGATGGTGCGGGCACCGAGGCCAATGGTACGTTCGATCTGACTGTGACCGTCTTTAATCGTGCTCCAACCGTGGAGACGCCGCTGGCTGCGCAAACGGTACATGAAGACCAGCCATTCAGGTTCAGGATTCCGAACAACAGTTTTGCCGATGCGGACGGGGATCGTTTGACCTACCGGGTCACTCCATTGAGCGGGGATGAGGCATTGCCGGGCTGGTTGACCTTCAATGCCGCCAACGCCACTCTCTCCGGGACTCCGGGGGACGCGGCGGTGGGTGAGGTGTATCTGCGTGTGACGGCCAGAGATCCGCATGGTGCTGCGGTCAGCAGTGTATTGCGGGTGACGGTCAACAACGTCAACGACGCTCCGGAGGTGTTGACACCGTTGCCGAATGTCTCTGTCGTGACAGGAGAAGCGTTTGCACGCAATCTGGGAGAAGCTTTTCGAGATGCGGATGTCGGGGATCGTTTGCAGTTTGTTGCCACCCGCAGTGATGGTTTGGCTTGGCCTGCCTGGTTGATTCTGGATGGTACGACCGGCAGGCTGATCGGAACCCCTGGCACGGATGATGTGGGAACGATTCCGATCCAAGTGACAGTACGGGATCAAATTGGGGCTGAGGTGTCTTCGGCATTTGCACTGGATGTGATTGAATCCAATCACGCCCCGGAGGTTGCACATCCGGTGGCTGACCAGACGATCCAACAGAATCAGACATTCCGGTTTGCGTTGCCTGCGAATATGTTTGTCGATGTGGATGCCGGAGACCAACTGGTTGTGAGTGCCTCTCTGTCCGGTGGTGAAGCATTGCCCTCCTGGTTGTCCTTTGATCCGGCAACCGGTGTTTTTTCCGGCAGACCGGGCCAGAGTCAGGTGGGGGTCATCACGGTGCGCTTGACGGCTGTGGATCACTCCGGGGAGCGGGTGGCGGATTTCTTTGATCTGCGCGTGGTCGATGTCAACGATCCCCCGACCGGTGGTGTGACCGTTACCGGCAATGCGACGCAGGGTCAGAGATTGACGGCCTCCAATACCTTGGCGGATTTGGATGGCTTGGGGACGATTGCCTATCAATGGCGTGCAGATGGGGTGGCCATTACCGGAGCCACAGGTGCCACGTTCCTGTTGACCGAATCTGAAGTGGGCAAGAGGATGACGGTTGCCGCCCGATATACGGACCGAAATGGAACCTCGGAACAGGTGATCAGTACGTCGACCCAGATGGTTTCCAACGTGAACGATCCGGCGACCGGTTCGGTGATGATCTCCGGCACGCCAACTCAGGGGCAACCCCTGACAGCGAACAGCAACACCCTGGCGGATCTGGACGGCATGGGGGTGTTGAGTTATCAGTGGCGTGCGGATGGTGTGGCCATTACAGGTGCCACCGGTTCCAATCTGTTGCTGACCCAATCCCATGTGGGCAAGGTGATTACCGTGACCGCACGCTACACGGATGGACATGGCACCGTGGAGCGGATCACGAGCAGTCCCACTGTGGAGGTGGCCAATCGCAATGATGCCCCTGGCGGCAGGGTGACGATCAGTGGAACGCCTGTTTTGGGTGAAGAGTTGTTCGCTTCGCACAACCTGACCGACCGCGATGGTCTGGGAAGCGTGAGTTGGCAGTGGTATGCAGATGGCGTAGAGATTGCGGATGCTACGGGTGCAACATTTGTGTTGACCTCAGAGCAGGTTGGCAAGGCGATTACGGTGACCGCCAGCTATACCGATGGTTATGGCTGGCTGGAGAGCGTGACCAGCCCTGCCACTCAAGAAGTCGGCCATATCAACCATGCCCCGACCGGATCCATTGTCATCACTGGCAGTACGACCCAGGATGAGACCCTGACCGTGGATCTCTCGGGTTTGGCCGATGCCGATGGTTTGGGAGCGATCTCCTGTCAGTGGTTTGCCGATGGGGAGGAGTTGGAGGGTGCTACGGAGCCAACGTTGCAACTTGGTCAGTTGCATGTGGGCAAGTCGATCACGGTGACAGCCTCGTACACCGATTTGGGCGGTACGCAGGAGAGTGTGACCAGTGACCTGGTTGGGCCGGTTGTCAATGTCAATGATGCTCCGACCGGCAGCGTGACCATCGGTGGTGTGGTACGGCAGGGAGAAGAGTTGTTTGTCACGACCGCCTTGACCGATCTGGACGGCATTCCCGGTGGTGTTCAGTATCGGTGGTATATGTATGGGAGGTTGATCCATGATGCCACCCAGGCCACTTTGACCCTGGTGGAATCCATGGTGGGCACCCGCATTCAGGTCGAGGTCTATTATACCGATGATTATGGCTGGGAGGAGAGTGTCACCAGTGAATCCACGGAACCTGTGGTCAATGTCAATGACCACCCCACCCTCACTTCGGGTACAGCGGGTGAATCGGGTACGGTGGAAGAGGGCGCACCGATTGGCACCGTGGTCTATGTCGGTACAGCAACCGATCCGGATGCGGGCGATGTTTTGACTTTCTCTTTGGGTGGTCAGGATGCGGCTGCGTTTCAGATCGATCCGGCGTCAGGCGCAATTCGTCTTTTGGCCCCTGCCGATTATGAAACCCAATCCATCTATCTGATCGATGTGCGCGTGACCGATGCCGGTGGTTTGTTCGAAACCCAAACCGTGACCATTCTGGTCAGCGATGTGGATGAATCGGTGACCAATCATGCGCCGACCGTGGAGAATCCGCCTGCGGATCAGAGTGCCACAGCAGGTGCAATCTTTGAGTTCACCTTGCCGCAAGAGACCTTTGGTGATCCTGATGTTGGCGACAATTTGACCTATACCGCGACCCTGGCCAATGGTCAGCCTTTGCCGGTTTGGCTCACTTTTGACCCGGAAACCCGGCAGTTCAGCGGGACGCCTGAACGTGGTGATGTGACTGGAGAGGCTCCCGGACGGGTGGAAGGTCAGGATCTGATTCATGGTCTGGGCGGGGATGTCGGTTTCGGCGAAAATATGTGGGATGGATCCGATGATATTGCCCGTGAGGTGGATATCTCTTCCGTGTTTCCGCAAGGGTTGAATTTCTATGGTGCCCGTCATTCCTCGATTTGGATCAATGATAACGGTACGGTCAATCTCAACAGGACTTTCAGTACTGCCAATCCGTTTGGCAATATGGCGTATTACAACACCTACACAACCAACAAGTTGTTTGCACTGTTCTTTGCCGATATCGATATGCGTCCTGCTTCTACGGATGCGTCTGAAGGGGGCAACTCGACCGGATCCAATGCGGCCTATTGGGATCTGGATACGGTCCATGGTGTGGTGAGCGTGACCTGGGACGATGTGACCGAGTATTATGGAACCCAGGGTGAACCGCAGAACGCTTTTCAGATGCGGTTTTATAATATGGGTCACGGAGATTTTGCGGTTGAATATCGTTACGAGGAGGTCAACTGGGATCACAACAACACGGTAGCCGGTTGGAGCAGCGGCAACAGTTCGGATTATTATGATGTGGAAGAGCATGGTTACAACATGCTGACTATCGACGATCAACCGAACAGTTTGTGGTTCAATTTCAAGAATGGTTTGTTTGTTGGTCTGGGTGGCGGTTTGGATATCCGGGTCACTGCCACGGATCAATATGGCGGGAGTGTCAGCACCACCTTCACACTGTCGGTGCAGGAAAGGCATGGGACGAACCATGCCCCGATCATGATTTCGGGAGCGACGGGCAATGTGGACGAGAACGAGCCGGAGACCACGGTCGTTTATACGGCGAGTGCGTCGGATGTGGATGTTGGCGACTATTTGATCTTCTCGCTGAGAGGAGAGGATGCCGGTGCCTTTTGGATAGATGCGTCTACCGGCGAGGTGCGCCTGTTGGTTCCGGCAGATTATGAGTCCAAACCGAGTTATGCCATTGAAGTGATCGTGACCGATTCGGAAGGCTTGACCGACACCCAGGCCGTGTCGATCACCGTGACCGATGTCAACGAGACCCCGGCGAATCAGGCACCGACCGTCACCTCTCCGGTCAGTGGCAGCGTGGCCGAGAATGACCCGGAGACCACGGTCGTTTATACGGCGAGTGCGTCGGATCCGGATGTTGGCGACAGTTTGACCTTTACATTGGGCGGAACCGATGCCGGTGCCTTCTCGATAGACGAATCCACGGGCGAGGTGCGCCTGTTGGCTTCGGCAGATTATGAGTCCAAACCGAGTTATGCCATTGATGTGATCGTGACCGATTCGGGAGGCTTGACCGACACCCAGGCCGTGTCGATTGCCGTGACCGATGTCAACGAGACCCCGGCGAATCAGGCCCCGACCATCACCTCTCCGGTCAGTGGCAGCGTGGTCGAGAATGACCCGGAGACCACGGTCGTTTATACGGCGAGTGCGTCGGATCCGGATGTTGGCGACAGTTTGACTTTCTCTCTGGGAGGAGAGGATGCCGGTGCTTTTTCGATAGACGAATCCACGGGCGAGGTGCGCCTGTTGGCGTCGGCAGATTATGAGACCAAACCGAGTTATGCCATCGATGTGATCGTGACCGATTCGGGAGGCTTGACCGACACCCAGGCCGTGTCGATCACCGTGACCGATGTCAACGAGACCCCGGCGAATCAGGCCCCGACCGTCACCTCTCCGGTCAGCGGGAGTGTGGCCGAGAATGACCCGGAGACCACGGTCGTTTATACGGCGAGTGCGTCGGATCCGGATGTTGGCGACAGTTTGACCTTTACATTGGGCGGAACCGATGCCGGTGCCTTCTTGATAGACGAATCCACGGGCGAGGTGCGTCTGTTGGCTCCGGCAGATTATGAGACCAAACCGAGTTATGCCATTGAAGTGATCGTGACCGATGGGGGTGGCTTGACCGACACCCAGGCCGTGTCGATCACCGTGACCGATGTCAACGAGACCCCTGGCAACCAGGCCCCGACTGTCACCTCTCCGGTCAGCGGGAGTGTGGCCGAGAATGACCCTGTGACCACGGTCGTTTATACGGCGAGCGCGTCGGATCCGAATGTTGGCGACAGTTTGACCTTCTCTCTGGGAGGAGATGATGCCGGTGCTTTTTCGATAGACGAATCCACGGGCGAGGTGCGCCTGTTGGCGTCGGCAGATTATGAGACCAAACCGAGTTATGCCATTGAAGTGATCGTGACCGATGGGGGTGGTTTGACCGACACCCAGGCCGTGTCGATCACCGTGACCGATGTCAACGAGACCCCGGCGAATCAGGCCCCGACCATCATTTCTTCTGTCAGCGGGAGTGTGGCCGAGAATGCTCCGATTGCCACCGTGGTCTATGATGCCAGCGCCACGGATCCGAATGCAGGAGATCCTCTGACCTTTACATTGGGCGGACCCGATGCCGGTGCTTTTTCGATAGACGAATCCACGGGCGAGGTGCGCCTGTTGGCTTCGGCAGATTATGAGACCAAACC
>JAANAU010000029.1 GCA_011089965.1 Magnetococcales bacterium | reverse complement strand
ATTTGCGGTCAAACGTAACGCCCCCCGCTGGATCGCCAAACTGCGTCAGTTCGGTCTGCTGCCTGCGGCGGCCTGAACTAAATTTCAATCCTGTCTGCGGCATCGTCTTTCTGAGGTAAAAAAGGCGAATAGTGGTTTATTGTCTTCTGTTCAGCACTCTTTCACGGTAAATTTCAATCCTGTCTGCGGCATCGTCTTTCTGAGGTAAAAAAGGCGAATAGTGGTTTATTGTCTTCTGTTCAGCACTCTTTCACGGTAACCGGCCCTTCAAAACGTTTGACATCCAGAGTCTTTCCATCGGCCACTGCATGATCGTGCATGGCGATTTCGATGTAAGCACCGGTCAGGTGGTTTTGTGGACGATCCGTGAACAATAACACCCCAAGATTGGTCAAACGCCACGAACCATCATCCATCCGCAGCCCCAACTTCAAATTTTCCAGTAAACGCTCGACAGGAACGCCGCTTTCACGCAATGGGAAACCAAAGCGTCTCGTATAGTAGGCATCAAAACGTTCCCGATTGAACAAGTCCAGCAATGTGCCAGGACAAGGACGTTCCTCGAAGGGCATCAACAAACTTCTGGTTGCCAGTAAACGTCCTAGTTGCTCTGCAGGAATGGGGGTGCGATGACTGCCAACCCGTTTCAGAAATTTTCCATCTGAAGTGTGATGAACATAATAACGCGATTTTGGAACATCGACATGCAAGACCAACTTGTCCACACCATCAAGATTTGGCAAATAACGCCAATTCAATCGCGGCTCCAGGCTGCCTCTTGGCTCACAGGAGTCCAAAGCACAATTGACCACCCCTTGTTCCAGGAGATTGCGTTTGTCGGGAGCGATGCCCACCACTTCCCCAAATTTGTTGATACCAAACACCACAGTCCCGCCTTCGGTGTTGGCCATGCTCACGAAAACTTCTGCGATCATTTTGGGTGCGCGGCCTTCCTCGTTGGCAAAACGGGGTTGGTCTCCACGGAAAACCACCTCCTTGAATTCCAGGAAGGTGTCCTCACCCGCGAGAATTTCGCGCATCAGTTCGTCAGTGGCTTCATACATGGATGTTGTCCGTTTCAAAAATGGTACTTTTCCCTGCGCTGGCGGAAAGCCTGCTCAGATCCCTCCATGATGTCCAGGATTGCCTGGGTCACATCCGTCCGATCCAGTCCTCCTGCGGCGCGTTTGACGCCACGCCCCCCTTGCGCTTTAAGCGCATACACCAATTCGGCATCTCCGTTGACGGGAAGATTGGCGTTATGGGTGACCAGGATGATCTGGCGGGAATGCTTCAATCGACGCAGCATGGGGACAAGTTCCTGAAAAATAAAATTGGAATCCAACTCGTCTTCGGGTTGGTCAATAACCAACGGATGATTCCCTCTTGCCAGCAACATGGCCAAAGCCGCTGTGTTACGTTGACCATCGGAAAGAGTGCCATCCGAAACCCGACCAACCTCGTCATGTCCATTGCTTTGGTACAACACAAGATCCACTGTGTCGTCGATACGGATTAGCTGCGTTTCCTGCCATGTTTTGCGAGCAGTACCAGACAAATACGATTTGATGTCTACAACGGTTACTTGAATTCTCCTTAATTTCTCTTGAACATGGGCCGGCATACTGTCCTCAGATTCCATCCAGGATTGCAACATGTTCCATAAGGATAAATGGTTGGTATGACCACTTTCAAGATATTCGTCTCGGACAATGCCTCCAATTTCCTCCCAGTTTCGTCCCAATCGCGTTCTGCCATCTGTACTGAGTCTGTTCCAGACCGCTTTGAATAAAACCGCATCTGAAAAATAGGATACCATCAATCCGATCACCGATTTGTTATCAGATTTTGCGGACTGCACGATCTCATCGGCGACGCGCTTGCGAACATCATGACAGGCCAACCAATTGTCATGTAGTTGCTGGAACAATTCCGGCATCTTCGCCAGAAGCTGTTGCAAGCGGAGACGTTCTTTCCTCTTCTGGTCCAATTCCTGCTTTTTCAGGGTTCTCTTTTGGCCAATCTCCTGAATCCGACTGACGTCTGCAGGATCAATACCCTTGGCCGCACAAGCCTGGGCAAACGTCTCATCCGCCTGGTTGCACTGCTGTTGGATGTCAAACCATTCCAAGCCTCCAAACATCTCGAAAACAGTCTTGCGGTAGGTTTCCACCGCTCGGCCAATGGCGACTTTCAAGGTTTCCTTGGCTTGCAAAACCCGATTATCCTTTTCCTGAAACCAAACTCCGTGAGGCCATCGTTCGATGGAAGATCCCAAATCTACATGCGTTTCCCAAATATCGTTCGCGACATCCATCAAACGAGCAGCATCCTCGTCCAACGCACTTTTCAGTTTTTGAATATAGGCTTGTTGCGCCTTGAGTCCTTGATGTTTGCGGGCATCCTCCTGCAATGCGGAACGGACCTCCCATTGCCGTTCCAGGTCGGCACTTTCCTGTTCCAGACGACTCAAATCCTTCTCTGTTTGCTCAAGAGCGGTTGAAAATATAAATAATTGCTCAATCTCACGTCGCAGTTCTGCCTCTTCTTGCAACAAAGGTTTCAATTCCTCTCTGGAGAACTCATCCAGGAGGGTCAATAGCACATTTCCACCGCGTTCCGTGATCTGATTCAACTGCTGCTGGCTGAAAAATTGTACCGGCAGTTCCCTCAGAAAGGAAGAGAGATCCGTCATGGATCGACCCTCAACACGGCAGGAACCATTTCCTTCCTGTGCGACCACGTAAAGCAGATGATCCTCCACTCCATCGGCATCACGCCAATGGACCCGCACTTCGGAACCAGCCATTTTTGTCAGCAGCTCTTTGATGCGCCTGACCTTCTCCCTGGCTCTGTCATCCAACTTTGGATCATCATCCTTGCCCATGGCCAGACGCATTCCTTCAAGGAGCGCCGACTTGCCGCTGCCGCGACCGCCAATGATGGCGTTAAAATTGGGAGAAAAAACGATTTGCTGATCCCCCAGGAAAGCGGCATTGCTTACCGACAGAGACAAGATGCGCGCGTGTTTTTCCTGACTGGACGGATCGTCTCCAGATGGACGAATACGGGAATTCGGATCCAGAAAAGCCTGACGCAACGACTCAATGCCCGGGTGTGACATCTTGATCCAGGTGTGTCGATATCCCAGAGTGTTGGCCTCCGGTCGACCTGATGCATCTCTCTCGATCAGTTTTTTATTGTCAGATCCCATCAAGGTGGCAATGGGGCGGGATCGTCGCCATCCGGGATCACAATCTGATCCTGAACGAAACAATTTTTTAAAATTCGTTCCCATTCTTTCGACGGGTTTCGGAACTTCAACCGCCAAAAGATCAGGATTGATGAATTCTTCCTGTTGCAGCCATTCGCTGATCCGGTCATTATCAAACAAACTGTTTTCAAAAACATGCGGGACAATCACAATTCCACGCCATCCCGATTGCTCATTTCCCTTTTGAATAATACCAAGAATCTCAGGCAACCTCTTAACCGATTTCTGAAGCCTGCCATTCTGAATTCTTGGGTGATAAACCCCACATTCCGTCAAAATATGGTCAATTGTCAACAAATTCGTATCCGGTTCAAAAAGACAAAGTACATGCATGCCTTTTCCAACATCGGCTTCAAATTCGAATCCTGGAAACAATGTTATTTTGTGTCCATGTTTATGCTCAATCTCAGCCAGTGCATCCTTGAGATAGGGCAAAAAGTCTTTACTAAGAAAATTGTGATCCGTGACAGCGATCACATCCAATCCAGTTCGATGGCACGCCTCTGCAAACGCTGTGGCATTCTGTGATTCCTGGCCGGGAACAATGGGAGAGCCTTGCCAATGCTGTGGATCTGCTGGCGTATGAACATGCAGATCGCATTTGAACCAACGCATCCCCAGATATTCGCTCATGGGCACACCTCCTTGGCCAGCAGATCCCGCGCCGCCAATTCATGAATACAAAACCACCCCCTCTTCCTCAGCCCAACTGTGCAACAGAGCCAGACACTCATCAAAATCATAGTCCGACAACACCCGACGCATGGCCTGCACCCGCTCCTTGCGCGCCACTCCCCGCGCCAAAGGAACCATCTCCTCCACAACCACATCCACAGATGAATCAAAGGCACGCAACAACTCCACCGCATGCCGCATCAAAGCCGCCATCTCCTCGGATAATGGAACATCCCCAGGCTCCTCTTCTCCGGGAACATCCCGCACCCCTTCCACAGCATCCAACTCCTGCAAGCGACGACTGATCTCGTCAATCAAACGGACAAGCTCCTCTTCACACTCCACCAACAACGCTGACAACATCTCCCGCTCTTCGGTCCGTTTGACCCGTTGTTCAATCTCCTTGGCAATACCCGCCAATGCCTTGGCTCCGATCAAAGCCGATACCCCTTTCAAAGCATGGGCCATATACTCCAGGGTGGACCAATCCTGATCTGCCAGCGCCTGCCGCAACTTCTGGCCAGTATCCCGCTGGTTGCGGACAAACTTCTCCAAAACGCCGCGATAAGTCACCATACCGCCTCCCACGTTGCGCAATCCTCTGGACACATCGATACCCGGACAGAAATCTTCAGGAAACAACACACATTCAATCGGTTCCCAAACAGGCAGATCCTGCGATAAAAAACGCTCCACCTCGCCGCCATGACGGGTCCAACGCCCCAACGTCCCGTACAGCTCACGTGGCACCACCGGCTTGGTAATGTGATCGTTCATGCCCACATCCAAACACCTCTGCCGATCCCCGGACCTGGCATGGGCCGTCATGGCAATGATGGGCAACTCAGTGCTGTCATACCGAAGCCGGATGCGGCGTGCCGTTTCATAACCATCCATCACCGGCATCATGATATCCATCAATATCAGATCAAAACCCTGCTCTGCAAGTCGTTCCAGAGCCTCTTGGCCATGATTGGCCACAATCACCCGTATTCCAACCTGACCGAGCAGTTCTCGCGCCACATCCTGATTGATTTCGTCGTCTTCCACCAGCAACAGCCGCAACCCGGCCAGACGGGTCAGAGTGGCCACCTCCTCCTCGGCGGCACAGGATGCAGAGGTGGTTCCGGCTCCCAACAAACAGGCCATGATCTCCAACAACGCCCCACGCCAGATCGGCTTGCTCAAAAATCCATCGACCAACCCCTGTTCTGCCCCGCTGGTCAACAGATTCTCCTGGCCATAAGCGGTCATGATCACCATTTTCGGCACAGGTGATGACAAACCGGCCCTCTTGATCTGCTGAATGGTCTCCAGACCATTCCAACCCGGCAGATGCCAATCGACCAATACCAGATCAAAACCAACCTGCGCCTCATCCGCTGCACGTACCGCCTGCAAAGCCTCCTCTCCACTGGCTGCCCACACCAACTGCGCCCCACAACCCGCCAAAAATCCCCCAAGCACCTTTCTGACCGTGGCATTGTCATCCACCACCAGAAAGCGCCGCCCATGCCAGGATGGCAGCACATCCGGTGTGGCTGCGCTGCGGGTGCCAACCGTCAACAAAGGGACGGTAAACGTGAACCGGCTTCCGAATCCAGGAACACTGGCAACCTCAATCCGCCCCCCCATCCACGTCACCAGACGTTGGGCAATGGCCAGACCCAACCCCGTACCACCATACTTGCGACTTGCCGAACCATCTCCCTGGGTAAACCCCTGGAACAGTTGCCCCACCTGCGCAGCAGACATGCCGATACCGGTATCTTCCACCGCAAACGTCAACACCACCTGTTCCGCCAGCTCCTCGTGCAGCGTCACGCCAATCACCACCCCACCCTGCTCGGTGAACTTGATCGCATTGCCGACCAGACTGTTCAACACCTGCGCCAGGCGATGCGCATCTCCCTGCAAACGCATGGGAACGTTGGATGCCACATCCACCACACACTCCAATCCCTTTTCCCAGCCTTTGACTCCCAAAGCCACAACACGACTCAACAACTCCTCCAGAGAGAACTCGACCATCTCCATGGTGAGCCGACCTGCCTCAACATTGGAAAAATCCAGAATGTCGCTGATCAGTTTCAACAACAAATTGGCACTCAGCGCAATCTTGCCCAAATAGTCCCGCTGCTTCAGAGTGAGATCGGTTTGCAGGCATAAATGGGTCAAACCAATGATGGCATTCATCGGAGTACGGATCTCATGGCCCATGTTGGCCAAAAAATCCTCTTTGGCCCGGGAGGCTTGTTCCGCCTTTCTGGCCAACTCCTTGGCTTGAGTGTGCGATTTCGTCAACCGGTTGCTGATATGTTTCAGCTCGGTCTGGTCCACCAACACCCCCATGACCATCGGCAGCGCACCGGTACTCCGGACCAATCGGGAGAGACGCACCTCCACCACCCCGGCCAAATGTGAACCGGTTTTCGTTTCAATCTCCTGACTCCACTGCGTCCACTCCGGATGCAACAAAAAATCGGCACACAACCGTACCAGCCGTCCCTGACCTGCGTGATACAACACCGGCATTTTGGCACACATGGCAAAAAAGGCCGCGTTGGCAAACAGCAACTTACCGGCACTGGCCATCACGAAGGCCGGTAACGGCACGGTTTCCACCAACTGCCGCAACACCCTCCCCTCTTCCAGAACCCGGTTGCCTTCATCCGCCATGGTCTGTCTCCAACGCCAGATTCAACACCTTGGCCAACGCCAGCAAGGTCTCTCTCGCATCATCAAAATCATACTGGACCACCTGCCTGCGCATGCGCATGACTTGTTCCATGCACGCCGCACCAACCACATGCTCATCCAGCCTGGAGAGGGTCTTCTCGGCATCGGCATCAAACATCTCCAACTGCCCGTACAATTGGCGCAACCATTGATCCCGTCGGGACGTATCCATGTCCAAACGCCGACATCGATCTTGAAAATGTCGTTGATGATCAGTACCAGGGATTTGACCGAACCATACACCTTTTGGAGACAATCTTTTTGACGGGTCGAAAGCGAGGGACAGACCGGTCTTGGAGAGATTCTTCACCTCCCCATGCCAGGTCTGCCTGTGAACGATGGTGGACCTCATCTGCCGATAAAATTCTGGCGGATGCTCATCCGATTTGACCATGCGATGGTTGTGACCCAACAGCTCTGCTCGGCTGTAACCACTGTCGGACAGAACCAACAACGCAGCTACAAAGAGAGTGCCTCGCGTACCACTTCCAGAGCCTGAGTGCGCCCAAACGGTTTGACCAACAGACGATTGGCCCCGAAATCCTGAGCCATGCGCAGGTTGAACGCTGCATCCAGACCACGCCCTCCACCGGACATGGCCACAATGCGCACGGCAGGATTCACCTCCCGCAACTCCATGATCAACTCCACTCCATCCTTTTCGGGCATCAGGATGTCGGTCATGACCAGGTCTGGATGGTATTGCCTGAAGCGGCGCAACCCGGCGCGCCCATCTGCCGACTCCTCGACATCATGGCCCTCTTCGATCAGGATTTCACGCAACAGTGCGCGAATCGAGGCATCATCATCAATGACCAGAATACGTGCCATCAAAACTTCCCCTTCTCAGGATAGCAAAAAACGCGGTTCATCGCTCAGGAGTGGCCGCGTGTCAGACGATAGACCTCTTTTGAAGAGTCCACCACCTCACGAATCATCTCTTCTTTCAAAGAGAGCAGCCGCTCCATGGAGACGCCCAACTCCCCGGCCAACCCTTTCAACCGTTCACCACCCTGAAAATGACGTTCGGCCACGATCACCTTGAGGCAATCGGTCAAAATCACCTCCCGGAAGTCGGCATCCTCCAGTTTCAAGCCCCGGATGGCCGCACTCCAGGATTTCCCATTGGCCAGGGCAGCACGCACCAGGGCAACCCCCTCGGCGTGTTGACGCTCCTGCTCCTCGGTGAAGGCCGGGGCTGCCACCTGAAAACGCAGATGATAATCATCTTTAGGTTGTAGATCAGAATCATCGTTCATGGTTCAGACTCCTGTGGAAGCGGTGCGCGCCGGGGGGTGACGGCGGCGCCAGCGTTCCACCTCCAGCACGATGGGACTGGCAACATAGATCGAAGACCAGGTTCCAACCACAACACCCAACAACAAGGTCAAAGCGAAGTCGTGAATGACCTCGCCTCCGAAGAAGATCAACGCCACCAGAACCAGCACCACGGTCAATGAGGTGATGATGGTACGTGACAAGGTACGATTGACAGACTCGTTGATCACCACCTCCAGCGACTGCTGACGCAACCGTTTGGTCTCGTCGCGGATGCGGTCGAAAACCACGATGGTGTCGTTGATTGAGTAACCGATGATCGTCAAGATGGCGGCCACCACCACCAGGGTGAACTCCTTCTGGGTCACGGCAAAAAAACCGAGCGTGATGAACACGTCATGCACCAAAGCAAGAACCGCGCCAAAGGCAAAACGGAACTCGAAACGGATTCCCACATAGACCAGAATCGCCAGCCAGGAGTAGATCACGGCCCAGATGCCGTTGACGGTCAATTCGCGTCCCACCTGGGGTCCGACAAACTCGACCCGACGCAACTCCACCTTGCCCGCACCTCCCACCAACGGGGTGATGACCTCGACGATTTTCTGGGCCATGCGCGACGCCTCACCATCCTTGGCATCCTCCTGCTGGTGGAGACGGATCAGGATCTCTTCCGGAGAACCGAACTCCTGGATCACCGCTGCACCCAGACCAATATCCCCCAAAGCGCCACGAATCCCGGCAATCGGGGCCGGACCTGGAAAACGCAACTGCATCACCGCGCCGCCCGAAAAATCCAAACCGAAATTCAATCCCTTGGTCACAAGAAAAACCAGACTGATCAACAAGGTGGTCAGTGAGATGGCGTAGGCCCACTTGCGGAAACCCACAAAATCGACATTCAGATCAGACCGGAGAAGTTCCATGGCCGTGCGACCTCCCGAACAATGCTAAAGACTCAGTTTCTGGATCCGTCGATTGCGCAGGATGAAATGCAACATCATCCGGGTCAACGTGATCGACGTGAACAGGGAGGAGACGATCCCGATGATCAGGGTGACGGCAAAGCCACGCACTGGTCCGGTTCCGAACTGGAACAGGATGAGGGCAGTGGCCAGGGTGGTGACATGGGAGTCCAGAATGGTCAGGAATGCCTTGTCGTACCCCTGATCAATGGCAGCGTACGGAGATTTGCCCAGACGCAACTCCTCGCGAATGCGCTCGATGATCAGCACATTGGCATCCACGGCAATGCCGATCAAAAGGACCACGCCGGCAATACCCGGCAAGGTCAGTGCGGCCTGCAATGCCGCCAACACCGCCAGCACGATACACACATTGAAGACAACGGCGACATTGGCCAGCCACCCAAACCCTTTGTAATAGATGCCCATGAACAGAATGACCAGCCCCCCCCCGACGAGAGAGGAGATCACCCCTTGATGGATCGAATCACTGCCCAGGGTGGGTCCGACCGTGCGCTCTTCCATGATCGTCACCGGGGCGGGCAAGGCACCGGCCCGCAGCACGATGGCCAGGTCATGGGCCTCTTCCATACTGAAGTTTCCGGTGATCTGGGCGCGTCCGCCTTCGATCTTCTCGCGCAAAACGGGTGCGGAGTGAACCTTGTCATCCAGGACAATGGCCATCCGTTCCCCGACATGCTCGCCGGTCAACTGGGCAAATTTGCGTGCGCCCTGATGGTTGAAGGTGATCGATACCAGAGGTTCACCAAACTGATCGAAGTTGACCCGTGCATCGGTCAGAAGATCACCGGTCAGGTTGGTCCGTTTTTTCAGGAGCAAGGGTTGCCGGGTGACCGGCTGCCCCTTTTTGCCACCCCGTTCCTCATAGAGCAGTTGATCATCCGGCGGGATATTGCCAGCCAATGCCGCAGCCAGATCCCCTTTTTCATCCACCAGCTTGAACTCCAGGCGTGCCGTGCGTCCGATCAGGGTCTTGGCGCGCGCCGGGTCGTTCAAACCCGGCAATTGCAGCAGGATGCGTTCTTCGCCCTGCTTTTGCAGGGACGGTTCAGCCACACCGAACTGGTCAATACGCGACCGAATGGTCTGGATGGATTGATCCACGGCAAACTTTTTCAGCTCGGCAATCTCTTTGGGATCCAGACGCAGCCGCACCCCTTCGGCGATCTCTTCGACCACCCCGTTTTTGAACTCATCTTTCAGAAGTTTGATCAGATCCGCCTTGACCGCATCCGCCGGCAGTTTGATCTCAACCCCATCCCGTCCAAAACGCTTGATCGACTGATAGCGCAGTTTTCCCTTGCGCATGGCGAGACGGATCTCGTCCACCAGGTTTTCTGCTGCCTGCTCCACGGCCTTGTCGGTTTCGACATGCAACAGGAGATAGAGTCCCCCCTGCAAGTCCAAGCCGCGATAGACGATCTTGGAGGGCAGCCATCCCGGCCACCATGACGGCACCCCGCCCATCAGCGTGGGCAACGAGTAGATCACCGCAATCAAGACGATTACGCACGAAACAATGGTTTTCCAAAGTGGGAACTGTCGCACGCCCGGTCACTCCCGCACAGCCATGGATCGCATCCAGTGAAACCTGTTCACTCCTTGGCCTTATCGGCACTCTCTTCGGCTGGGGCGGCAATGGCTGCCTTGGCCGACATCTCGGCAATGGCCACGCGCCGCACCTTGACCCGCACCGGACGGAACTGACGGGTCGCCACTTCGACCTCACCCACCTCCAGGATGACCTGATCATCTTCCACCCGATGAATCCGCCCGATCAGACCGCCACGGGTCTCCACCGCATCACCGCGCTGGAGATTGGCCACCATCTCCTTGTGCTGCTTGACCTGTTTCTGTTGGGGACGAATCAGCAGGAAATAGAAAATCGCAAACAGCAGAATCATGAAAACGATGTTGCCAATCGCCGCTTCCGTACTCGGGCCAGAAGCCTGAGCATATGCCGGGGTGATCCAATCAATCATCAGTCAATCCCTCCGTGGTCTAAGACAAACGAGACAAAAAACTCAAGATGATACGCTGCCAACCTGCTAGATGGACGTGGTCTGGCGATAACTCTCTGCCGAAATCACTGCGGACCGGAACCAGCCATGGGAACAGGTACTGATTTTGTTGAAATAGCACCGGAACAGCTCCGGATCCAAGGCACCGGTCACCTGAACGCTGTGACGATAACGCGGCACCGCACCACCACCCTGCCCCTCGCGACCTGAAAACCGCAAAATACCGGTCAGCTCCATGGGGGAATCCTCCAGGCTGGTCGGAACCAGACGCAAACGTACCGCCGCATTGACCGGCATCTCTCCGGCAAGGGGTTCGCCCAAAAACGACAACCCCTCCAGATTCAGATCCTGCAACTCCCCGCGCACCATCCCACTCTCCCCCAACCCCATCTCCACCAGACAGGTCATATTCATGGGAATGGAGAAACGGCTCACCTGCCGTTTGGAGTGAACCCGGAACATGGCCGGATAGCTCACGCGCAACCCCTGGTCGCCAACCTGCTCCAGACACTCCAGGCGACTCTCCAGGGAGTAACCACCCATATGGAAATGGAGGGTGACCGCTCTTCCCACATGCAGATCCCGATTGCCGGTCTCGGCATCGGTCAGTGTCAGGGTCAGGGAGTCTCCGACCCGAATATCGGCCAACAGGGCATCATGCACCGTCCCACGTCCGGCATGCACTTCAACCACCCGATTGGTGCTGCGCGCAGAAACCACGATGGAGCGGATCTCTTCGGCATCCAGCAACAAATCGGTATTTTTCAGAATGCCCTGTACAGTGGCGTAAGTCATGGTGCGCACACAGTCCGCATCGGTAGAGGTCTGAAAGGCCATTTCCTCAGAGTACCCAAATTTCCTGACTTTGGCAAGGCGTCACCTCCGCTCCCGCACCTCCTGACCAGAGAATCACACCTGACAACCCGAAGCGTGGCATCAATCTTGCCTCCTGTTAAAAAAGAGTGGAACATGCTAAAATTAGGTTGACCAGACCAGCCAGTTTGGCCCACATTGACACCCACTCCTGCACCACCTCCTAATTGAACCGGTGAACCATGGGGCATTCCAAAAAAAAACTGATCCGACTTGTGGATGGCATGCCCGCCTTTCCGCCCAGTGTCTATCACATCCTCAAGCTCACCGCAGACATCAACTGCGTACCCAAAGAGCTGGTGCGGGTCATTGATCTGGATCCGGTTCTGACCATCAAGTTGTTGCAACTGGTCAACTCCCCCTATTTCGGCCTCTCCAGACAGATCGGATCGATCCGTCAGGCCGTGGTGTTCGTGGGCATCAATACCATCAAAAATCTGGCCCTGACCATCGCCCCCATGGAGATGCTCAGTCGCGACACCCACAACTCCCCGTTTCTGGAGGGTCTGCTCTCCCATGCCATTGCCGTGGGTGTGATCGCCCGCCATCTGGCGCGCCGCTGTGGCATCTCGGAAGTGGAATCCACCGATTTCTTCGTGGCAGGTCTGCTCCACGACTTCGGCAAAATCGCCCTGCACCGTTTCTTTCCCAACAAATACGCCAAAGCCATGGCCATGGCCGCCAAAAAACAGATCTCCTTGATTGAGGCCGAACGCCACATGCTGGATCTGGACCATGCCCAAATCGGTCAAATGCTGGCCGACAAATGGCGTCTGCCACCAGGATGCGTGGCCAGCATGGGACAGCATCACCAGTGCCCGGATCCGGATACCGCACCGATTCTCACGTGCGTCTATGCCGCCAACATCATTGCCAAAACCATCGGGGTGGGCAACTCCGGCAACCCCGTGACCGAAACCGCCTTGCCCACCGCTGTCGAACAGTGTCTGGGCGGATCCCTCCACGAGTTGATCGGCACGCTGGGTGATCTTTCAGGGGAGATGCACAAGGTGCAACTCTTCATCCACTCCTGGCAAACCGGTTCTCACCTGTACTCCCAAGAGGCCCCATGAAAATCAAATTCTGGGGGGTACGCGGCTCCATTGCCACGCCGGGTGCCTCCACGGTCCGTTATGGCGGCAATACCACCTGCATCGAAGTGCGCAGCGACAACAACGACCTGATCATCCTGGATGCCGGAACCGGCATCTTCCCCTTGGCTTTGACTCTCTTTCCGGAGTTGCCCCTCACCTGCCATCTGTTCATTACCCATACCCACTGGGACCACATCCAGGGACTGCCCTTTTTCATCCCGAACTTCATTCCAGGCAACACCCTGCGCATCCACGGTGCCTACGACCCCATTGCCCGCCGGGATATCCGTGAAATCCTCACCGGTCAACTCCAATACTGTTACTTCCCGGTACGGGAAGCCGAACTCAAAGCCAAACTGGAGTATGTCACGCTGCGCGAACGCCAAACCGTCAAGGCAGGCAGTGCCACCGTCACCAACATCCTCATGAACCATCCGGTACTCAATTTTGGTTATCGTATTGAATGTCAAGGAAAATCGATCTTCTTTACCGGAGATCACGAACACCTCTACAACATCTATGATCCCCACGATCCCGAATACAGTGAGTACAGCCTGTTCATGAACCAGAAAAACCAGGCCATTGTCGATTTCATCCGGGGAGTGGATGTCCTGATCGCCGACACCTCCTACACCGCCGAAGATTATCCGGCCAAAAAAGGGTGGGGGCACAGCACCTTTGATGCCAATATCGCCCTGGCACGCGAGGCCGGAGTCAAAACCCTCTTCTTCACCCATCACGAACCCACCCGCTCGGACGATGCCCTGGAACGGGTGTTGCAAGAGGCCTTGACCCGCCACCCCAAACAACCCGGTGATCCGCAATTTTTGCTGGCACGGGAAGGGTTGGTCTATGAACTCTGATCCCAGACCATCCCGACCTCATCTACTCCCCGCAAAACAACTCCAATACCGCCACCACCCGTACGGCCTCCTCCTCAAGTTGGGATGCCAGCTCCTTGGCACCAGTCAAGGAGCCATGACGGGTCATCGTATCCAACTCCGTGGCCAGAGTGCTGAAACGGGTGGCTCCCAACTGACGTGACGGACTCTTCAAAGGATGGGTGACCAGATGCACCCCCTCCGGATCTCCACCTGCCAAGGCTTCGCGAATCGCAGCCAAACGCTCCGGGAGAATCTCCAAAAAGGCCCGTGCCACCTCACGCACCGCATCCGCTCCCAACACCTCCTGCAACTGCTGCAAAACCCGCGCATCCAGAGAGGCACTCTCGGCCAACGCAGCGCCTCCAGCAGCCACACCGGATGACACCGCCACCACTTCCTGAGGTCGGCCCAGGAGCCATCGGGCCAAAGTCGATTCCAGATCATGAAAATTCAAAGGCTTGGCCAAATAGTCGTCCATGCCGGCAGCCAGACAGCGATCCTTGTCCGCTTGCAAGGCATAGGCAGTCACCGCCACAATCGGAACCCGACGCGCGCCACTGGCCGCCTCCTGCGCACGCCATTGACGGGTGGCGGCAAAACCATCCAGAACCGGCATCTGACAATCCATCAACACCAGATCATAGGATGCCAGACCCAATTTTCCCAACGCCTCGGCACCGTTTTCCGCACTGTCGAACTCCAGCCCCAATTTGCGCAACATCACACTGATCACCTTGCAGTTGATGGGATCATCCTCGACCAGCAACAACCGCAATCCAGAACCAAAACGCATGGCGTTCCCGGACTGGACAGCAACAGACGGTACAACCACGACCGACGGTGTCACGGTGGGCATCCGCTCCATCAAGGGCAACGTAAAATAAAACACACTCCCGCTGCCAACCTTGCTCTCCACCCACAACTGCCCCCCCGCACGCTCGACCAACCGCCGACACAGCGCCAACCCCAATCCCGTCCCGCCAAACTTGCGCGAATGCGACGAGTCCAACTGGGTAAAAGGATCAAAAATCATGACCAGCTTGTCCGGTGGAATCCCCATGCCGGTATCGCGTACGGCAAAACGAACCATACGGCCACGCGGCGTCTCCTCTGCACCGCTCACCTCCAGACCAATCGTCCCAACTTCCGTAAACTTGACCGCATTGCCCAACAGATTGCGCAACACCAGCCGCAAAGCCTTCTCCTCACCATGCACATGCACCACAACACCCGCATCGATGCGCGTCTGCACGCGCAACCCCTTGCGCCGCGCCTGCACCGATACCGCTGCCGTCAACTCCTCCACCACCCGCGCCAGATCAAAGTCCGTCCCTTCTTCAACACCATCCCCAGACTTGGACCAGGCCCACTCCAACATGTCGTTGATCAACCCGACCAATCCCTGACTGGCCGTCAACACCCCGTTGACCCACTCCCGCTGTTCCACATCCAAACGACTGGAAGCCAGCAAATCGGAAAAACCGATAATGGCATTCATGGGGGTCCGGAACTCATGGCTCATGACCGCCAGAAACTCACTCTTGGCCCGGTTGCCTGCTTCGGCCTCCTCCTTGGCACGCCGCAACTCCTCTTCGATCTGCTTGCGTTCGGTGATATCCTGAACCGTTCCCACCATGGTCACAGGCCGTCCGGTGGGATCAAAATGGACCTCCCCCAACTCCACCACCATCCGCACCACACCATCCGGACGTATGATGCGATGTTCCACCTGATAGGGCACTTCCGGATCCTCCAGGGAACGGGCCACTGCCTCACGCACCCGCATCCGGTCTTCCGGATGGATCGCCGCTTCAAACACCCCATAGTCGGCAGACACCGAATTCGGCTGCAATCCAAAAATGCGATACACCTCATCCGACCACATCAATCGATCCGCAATGATCTCCCACTCCCAACTCCCCAAATGGGCCAACTGTTGCGCCTTGGCCAACCCTTCACGACTCTTGCGCAGCACATCCTCAGCCTGTTTGCGCGCCGAAATGTCACGCATGACGGCTGCAAAGAAGAGCCGTCCATCATGATCGGTCCAGGAGGAGATCGAAATCTCCACCGGAAATTCGCTGCCATCGCGATGACGACCATAGGTCTCGAAAGTCCGTCCCACAGATGCCGATGCTCCACTCGTGCGCATCAACTCCATGCCCCGCTCATGACCTGCCAAAAACCGCTCCGGCACCAGAAATCCCATGGGACGGCCCATCACCTCGTCGCGGCTCATCCCGAAAATCGCCTCGGCAGCACGATTCCAGAACACGATACGACCATCCTGACTCACAGAAACAATGGCATCGTGCAATGCCTGGGTAATGGTGCGCAGTTGATCATCCGCATGCTGGCGGCAACGCATCTCGTTCACCAGTTCTGCTGTGCGCTCGGCCACCAGGGACTCTTGTCGCTCCTTCTCGGTCTGCAACCGCAACAAGGTGATCCGGGTCTGCTCCAACAACACCAGTGACAACAGGGTCCACAACAGCCATGCCACCACATGATACCCCATCACCAGCTCTTTCTGATCCGACATGGCTTGCAGAATATCATCCGCCGGGAAGGTGATGCTCAATCCACCACGCACATCCCCTTCCTGATACCCCTGATGGGCATGACACGCCAAACAGGCCGCACGTGTCAAAAGGGGTGCCATGAAACGAAATCGCCTCGGTTGTCCTTCCAGCAACACGATCCGCTCCCGCTCCCCTGCCTCAAAAGCACGCAACGAATCGCTCTCCCAGGCATCCGGCGCATTTTCCGGTCGCAACGGCTTCAAACTGGTGAGATGCAGCGCCATGTAACCGGTTTGCAAGGCCACGTCCGCAATCTGACGGGTCATATAGGCTGGATTGAGGCGCGTCAAAGAGGTTCCGTCGGCAGTGACCAATCCCCTCTTTCCGGCCTCCAGATACGGATTTTGGGGGGATTGCTCCGATGCCGGCACAAACACCCCGCCATGTTGGGCATTCCAAAGACGTACCGTCTCCACAAACTGAAAAACCACCCGTCCCCGATTCAACGCCAACTCCAACGCCTGATTATCCAGGTTGTTGGCGTTCCAGCCATACGAGGCAAGCAAAATCCCGGACCAGAACAAAAATGGAATCACCCAATAGCGACGCTGCAACAGAATGGCTTTCATGGGGATGAGATTCCTTCCAAATACGTTTTGAAATCACGCACTGGTCACAAAAAAAATGGTTGATCAACCGACCGGCAAACCGTTCATGAGACAGAGTTATAAAATAAAATATCGCCGCATTTTCAGCAACAAAAACCTACTCCTTTTTCCTGGCCATCACTTCGGCCAATTCGGCCACCAAACGATTTCTTTTGATGGGTTTGGTCAGAAACAAATTGCATCCAGCACTCAGACACCGCTCCCGTTCGCCGACCATGGCATGGGCCGTCAAGGCAATGATCGGTGTCGGTTCATCACCACGGGCACGCTCAAAACCACGCCAGGTGCGGGTGGCCTCATAGCCATCCATCTCCGGCATCTGGATATCCATGATGATCAGGTCAAATTTTTCCCCGCGAAAACAGCGATCCACAGCCTCACGACCATGGCGCGCCTGCACCACCCGATGACCTTCCCGTTCCAGAATGGCGGCCAGAAGAATCAGGTTGTCTTCGGCATCATCCACGACCAGAATGGTCCAACTGGCACCATTCTGACGGCCAGCATCGGGGGAGTCCGGCATGGCCGTGATCTCCCGAGCCGCTGGATCGATGATCAGCGGTAACGTGAAATGAAAAATGGCCCCGAATCCCACACCCGGACTCTCGGCCCATACCACCCCCCCCATGGCCTCTGCCAGTCCGGCACAGATCGCCAACCCCAATCCGGTGCCACCATAACGCCGGGTATCGGAAGAGTGGGCCTGGGCAAACGCCTCGAAAATGGTCTGCAACTTCTCTTCCGGCAACCCGATCCCGGTATCCTCCACCGCAAAGGTCACCACCACCACCCGGTCGGAACGAACCTCCTCATACACACGCAGGATGATCCGTCCCTTGGCAGTGAACTTGATGGCATTGCCCACCAGATTCACCAATACCTGACGCACCCGGACCCGATCCCCGATCAGACGATCCGGAAGGGCGGCATGGATCTCACGGATCAGACCCACGCCCTTGTTGGCTGCGGCCCCGGAAAACATCTCCATGATGCCACTCACCAACTCATTCAAGCCGAAAGGAATGCGCTCCACCACCAAACGTCCGGACTCAACCTTGGCAAGGTCCAGAATATCATTGATCAAATCAAGCAAATTATTCCCGGCATTCTTGATGGCCGCCAGGTGGGAACGCTCCTCGGAACTCAATTTGGCCCTGGTTTCCAGGATCTCACTGAAACCGATGATCACGTTCATGGGGGTGCGAATCTCATGGCTCATCATGGCCAAAAACTCGCCCTTGGCACGAGACGCCTCCAGGGCCACATCCTTGGCCACCACCAACTCCCGGGTGCGCTCCACCACAGCACGCTCCAAAGCGGCCTTGTACTGATCCAGAATATCAATTTCATCATGCACACTGGCATGATCCGGCACCAGAACCAGATCTGACAGATCTCCTTCCCGAATGCGCCCGGTCAGGGCATGAATCGGCTGGATAATCATTTTTTGCAAGAAAAACCACAAAATAGCCAACACAAGCATAGCCAGCAAAAACTGAAAGAACATCCCCGTGAAAATGACCTTGCCCCCCAAAGCCGCATGGGTACGGCCCGTATCGGCCCGCAACAACAGAGGTGCCCGACCTTCCACATCCGGCAACAAGGCATAATATCGGCTGGACGGATCATCCACTTGCAACAGATAGGCGGGCGCCTGCTCCCGGGTCAATTGGCGGCGGATCTCATACTCCGGCTCCGCAAGTTCCGCACCCTCCTCCCAGATTTGAAAAAAAACATCGGTCTGTTCACGTAATGTCTTGATCAACTCCTGATTGAGAAATCGCCCCATGATGACCGTGCCCCGCATCGGCCCCTTGCGATCACTGGTCAGAATCGGGAAAGCTGCCACCAGCATCGGACCCTGCTCGGTCAATAAAATCCCTTTGTTCCCTTCCAACAGACGCTCATGCCGACGCAACAGATGATCAGGTCGATTGGCAGGAAAATCGGGCCATTCGTGCACCTGTTTCTCGGCATCCACCATCTTTCCCCACACCACTTCTCCATGTTCGTCATAATAAAATAACAGGTTGACATGGATGTTGACAAACGCATCCAGGGCCAGATTGCTGTTCAAATAATCCTGATTTTTGTCTTGAATGAAACGATATGTGTCATCCCAGAAACTCCAATCTTGCGTCATCACCGCCAGATGGTGCAGCTCCCTCTGGATCGCCTGCACACTGCGATGGCCGTTCTCCGTGGCCTCGATGGCATCCAGATGTTCAAAACTCGGATAGATCACATACCTCTGCACCAGACCGGAAAAACCGATGAACAATCCGGCCACCACCACCGCCAACCACAACAGCTTGGCACCTATGGACACGGCTCTTCTCCCATGCGCCTGGTGTGAAACTCCTGAACAAAACGGTCAAACCGATCTGCCTGGATCGCCTCCCGCATCCCGGCCATCAAATCCTGATAATAGTGCAGATTGTGCAAAGTCATCAAGCGATGACCCAACATCTCTTTGGCACGAAAGAGATGATGCAGATACGCCAAACCAAAACGGCGACATACCGGACAACGGCACTCCGGATCCACCGGTCCCGGATCCTCCCGATAGCGTGCAGTCTTGACATTGAGTGCCCCGCGCCGGGTGAAAAGTTGACCATTGCGGGCATTGCGCGTGGGCAGCACGCAGTCAAACATGTCCACCCCGTTCCCAACCGCCATGACCAGATCTTCCGGCTTGCCAACCCCCATCAGATAACGGGGACGATCCTTGGGCAACAACGCCGGAGCATAGGAAAGCACCTCAGCCATCAACTCCTTGGGTTCTCCCACGGACAATCCGCCCAGGGCATAACCATCAAAGCCGATCTCCATCAGGCCGGCTGCCGAGGCAACGCGCAGATCACGCTCCATCCCCCCCTGCATGATGCCGAACAAGGCGCGCCCATCGGATCCATCCGTGGCCCGTGCCGTCTTGCTGCGCGCTGCCCAACGCAAGGACATCTCCATGGAGCGTGCCAGATAGCCCCGTTCGGCAGGATACGGAGGACACTCATCCAGCTGCATCAGGATATCGGCATCCAACCGCTCCTGCACCCGCACCGCAATCTCCGGACTCAAAAACCGGGCAGAACCATCCAGATGGGAACGAAAGGCCACTCCCTCTTCACTGATCTTTCGCAACCTGGCCAGACTGAACACCTGATAGCCACCCGAGTCGGTCAAAATCGGTCCAGACCACTGCATGAAGGTGTGCAACCCCCCCAGTCTGGCCACACTCTCCGGACCCGGACGCAAAAACAGATGATAGGTATTGGCCAACAGGATCTGTGCGCCGGTGGAGCGCACTTCATCCGGATCCACGGTCTTGACCGTGGCAGCCGTGCCCACCGGCATAAAGGCCGGGGTTTCGATGACACCGCGCGGGGTGTGGACCCGGCCACGTCGGGCACCACCTGGATCCACATGCAGAAGTTCAAAGGCAAAACGTCCGCTCATGTCGCCGACTCCGGAAACAGCAGATTGGCATCCCCATAGGAGAAAAAACGATAGCCCGCAGCCACGGCATGGGCATAGTCACGCTCTTGACGCCCTTTGCCAACAAAAGCGGCGATCAGCATCAGCAGAGTGGATTTGGGCAGATGAAAATTGGTGATCAACAGATCCACGGCCCGAAACCGGAATCCGGGGAGAATGAACAGATCGGTCTCACCACAACGCGCTTCCACGCGGCCATCGGCTCCAACCGATGATTCGAGCATGCGCGCCACCGTGGTTCCCACCGCAACCACCCGCCCCCCAGCCTGACGGGTGGCCGCAACCGCGTTGGCCACTTCGGCGGAGAGGACAAAAAACTCCCGATGCATCACATGAGTGGACAGATCCTCATGCCGCACCGGCTGAAAGGTTCCCAACCCCACATGCAACGTGGCCATGACCCGGCCCACCCCCATGGAGTCCAGGGTTGCCAACAGCTCCGGGGTGAAGTGCAACCCGGCAGTCGGTGCAGCCACAGCGCCCGGGTGGCAGGCAAAGACGGTCTGATAGCGGTGCTGATTCTCCACAGGATCGGAAGCGACAATGTATGGGGGCAGCGGCAAGGCACCGTACCGTTCCAATGCCTGCTCCAGATCACCATGCGCCACATGCAGACCAATCCGATACCGGTCGCCATCCCGTCCCAGCACCTCGGCGTCAAAGCCTGGAGCCAGATGCACGACCGCACCAGGACGCACCGGTCGATGGCTCCGCAACAACGCCTCCCACACCCCCTCCTCCCCGGCAGCCAACGGACGGGACAAAAGGATTTCCACCTCCCCGCCCGTGGACTTGCGACCATGCAGTCTGGCCGGAATGACCCGCGTATCGTTCAACACCAACAGATCACCCGCTTGCAACCAGGAGGTCAAATCGGTGAAATGACCATCCACCACCTTCTCTGGCCGACTGACCAGCAGACGGGCTGCATCCCGTGGCGTGACCGGACGTTGGGCAATCTGCTCCCGAGGCAGAGGATAATCAAAATCGCTCAAACGCCAGGCCGGCTCCATTGGCATCACCCCTCCTCGTTCAGCACCCGCGCTCTGGCCCGTTCCAGATCCTCCAAAGCATCCACGCCACCAGCCACCGGATCGGGCGTGACCATCACCTGGATCCCATATCCATGCTCCAAAACACGCAACTGCTCCAACCGTTCCAGACGCTCCAATGGCGTTGGCTCCAGGCTGGCAAAGCGTGACAAAAAGTCAGACCGATAGCCATACACCCCCACGTGCCGCAACACCCCCTCCACCCGTGCCAGTGCGTGCCCGTCCCCGGCGGACAAACAATCCCGATCCCAGGGAACGGGTGCCCGGGAAAAATAGAGTGCTCGACCCGAACGGTCACAGACAACCTTGACCACATTGGGATTGAACCACTCGGCAGGATCCATCAGAGGATGGGCCAGCGTAGACATGAACACGGTCGGATCCCGCAACAAAGGAGCTGCCACCAGATCGATCAACCCTGGATCCAGAAACGGTTCATCCCCCTGCACATTGACAATCACCGGCTCTGGCAGCAGCCGGGCCACCTCAGCCACCCGATCCGTTCCCGAGGCATGGTCGGCAGAGGTCATGACCGCCCGTCCGCCAAAGGCATGCACTGCCGCACAGATCCGTTCGTCATCCGTGGCCACCACCACGGTATGCGCACTGGAACGGGAAGCTGCTGCGTACACCCATTGAATCATCGGCCTGCCTCCCAGATCCAGCAACGGCTTGCCTGGCAGACGGGTCGAACCGAACCGGGCCGGAATGACCACGGCAAAACGGTGTCCCACGGTTGACCTCCATGCAAAAACTATTTGGTTTCCTTGACTTCCCGCTGTTCGCCACGACCATCATCATAGGCGATCAGATCGGCAGAGACGCTTTTCAACTCAAAACGGCTCTCCACCTTGACCGGCAAGCGACGGGCATCACCCGTCAACCAGACGACAATCGACCCTTGCAATCGAAACAGATCGGAATTGCCCACCATAATGGTCAATGGAAACACGTCAAACCACCCCAACGGCGTGTTCAACCTGTCCGGCTGACCCACACTGGCCTCCACCTGATAGACCTTTTTGCCATCCACCATCGGAATATACAGACTCTTGCCAGCCACCAGTCCGGCACACCCGCGCAAGGCATGAAAACCGGTCAGCATGTCATGCACCGTGGGCGTCACTCCTCCAATCGTTATCGGCTCTTCACCCTCCTGGGTCCGGAATGCCTCGCCCCACTCCCGGTCAAAACGGTATTCGATCAGCCTCTTCTGCGCGCCACGCTGTTGATGTTTGGCATAATAGCGCGCCACCATTCCTCCGGACGATGTCATCCCTCCTTCTGCATGCAGACGATCCTTGACCGAATAGAGCAGTTTGACCATGCCAATCGACTCCACTCCGGCCTCAAAGGTATACTCCCCCTTTTTGGCAGGCCGCATCTCCATGTAGGCGAAACCTGCCGGAACCCCCATCCAGTGGATGTTGTACCGCAACCGTTCTCCGGCCACCGCTCCCAAAGGTTGCACGCCCGCCCAGACCGGCAGCGCCCCCATCCACACCAAACCTCCGAGCAGCCAACACCCGAAACAGAACCGAAAACGCTTATGTATGGAACCGATCATGAGATGGACAATACGTCAGACTTGTTGGATTGATCCGCAGAACCGACCACCGGCTCCACCAACAGCGCAATCCCGTCAATACCCGTGATGCGCACACGCACTCCACTTGGAAGATCCGGGCCAAATATCTTCCAACTGGTATCATCCAGACGCACACGACCGCACCCGTGATGAATCGGACTCTCCAGGGTCACTTCACGACCCAGATAATGATGACCCCGCTGGTTCAACCCGCTCTCCGGGAGTCTCTGCCAGCGTGGACGCAACCACAGCTGCCAGACCAGCAAAGAAACCATGGCCAGAAAAGAGAAACCAAACCACTGCATCCGCCAATCCAAACCCGGAACAAAGATCAACCACAACCCGACCAGCAGCGCAGACACCCCCAACCACAAACAAAAAAAGGCCGGAACAAACAACACCTCGACAATGATCAAAACCACGGCCACGCCCCACCAATGCCACACCCCCATCTGTGTCCACGGCGCATCGGCCATCCACTCCATCCAGCCGTTCATCGGGTTGTATCCACCTCTGCGCGCACGGCACGCATCAATTCGTTCACGCCACCCAATGCCCCCATCAGACCCGTGGCATCCAAAGGCAGAAACACCACCTTCTGATTCTGGGCTGCGGCAATCCGCCCCAAGGCATCGACATAACGCTGGGCCACAAAATAGTTGACCGCCTGAAGGTTGCCCGCTGCAATGGCCTCGGAAACCATGCGCGTGGCCCGTGCTTCGGCCTCGGCCTGGCGCTCCCGTCCTTCAGCCTCCCGGAAGGCCGCTTCCCGCTTCCCCTCCGCAGCCAGAATCGCTGCCTGCTTCTCCCCTTCGGCGCGCAGAATCTCGGCCTGACGAAACCCTTCCGCCTCCAGAATGGCCGCCCGCTTGTTCCGCTCCGCCTTCATCTGACCAGCCATGGAGTCCACCAGATCCTTGGGTGGTGTGATATCCTTGATTTCGATCCGCGTCACCTTGACGCCCCACGGATGGGTGGCATCATCCACCACCGCCAACAGACGGGCGTTGATCTCATCCCGTTTGGAGAGCAGTTCATCCATGTCCATGGAACCCATCACGGTGCGGATGTTGGTGGTGGTCAAATTGTGAATCGCCCGCGACAGATCGCTGACCTCGTAGGCGGCCTTGGCCGCCACCAGCACCTGAAAAAAGATCACCCCATCCACCCGGACCATGGCATTGTCCTTGGTGATCACCTCCTGTGAAGGGACATCCAGCACCTGCTCCATCATGTTCATTTTGGCACCGATGCGATCCACAATGGGGATGATCACATTGAACCCCGGCGACAAGGTCCGAATATAACGGCCCCATCGCTCCACCGTGTACTCCAATCCCTGGGGCACCACCCGCACCCCCAAAGCCACAAACAGAATCGCCAGAATCAAGGTCAATCCCGCCAAACCAGAGATCGGTTCCATCAGGTCCACACAAGAAATTTAAAGTTGTTAACAATAGACCAACCAATCTGGACCACTTCCCATGAAACGGCATCCTGCTGCTGGTCTGGCCAATGAACACGCTGAAAATAAAGAGAAGAGTCGTCTTGTCGGGCAGGCCGTGCGTTCAAACAGGTTACTCCATGGCACCACACAGACAAAAAAAACCGCATCCGAATCAAAGGATCATTCGGATGCGGCGCAATCGATCCACTGTTTCAGCCGTCCTGATTGATCTGGTCGATCAACTCCTGCAACTTCTCATCCGCCTCCTCATTGGCCACCTGACAGGTGCCCGCGTTCTGATGACCACCCCCGCCATAACGCAGCGCCAACTCCCCGACATTGGTGTTGGAGGAGCGGTCCAGAATCGACTTGCCAATGGCAAAAACCGTATTTTGTTTCTGGAAGCCCCACAAGACATGAATCGAAATATTGCACTCCGGATAGAGAGCATAGATCATGAAACGATTCCCGGCCCAAATCGTCTCTTCGTTGCGCAGATCCAGCACCACCAGATTCTTGTAGACCGTGGAACAACGCTGCACCTGCTCCTTGAACTTGACGGCGTGCTCATCATAGAGATCCACCCGTTCTTTGACATCCGGCAGTTGCAGAATCTCTTCGATGGGCATCTCGCGACAGTTGTCGATCAACTGCATCATCAACTGATAATTGGAAACCCGGAAAGAACGAAACCGTCCCAAACCGGTCCGTGCATCCATCAGATAGTTCATCAAGACCCACCCCTTGGGATCGAGGATCTCCTCGCGGGTGAAACGGGCCGCATCCCCCTTGTCCACGGCATCCATGATCTCCTGGGAGATGCGCGGGAAGGCCGCTGCCCCGCCATAATAATCATAAACCACTCGGGCTGCCGATGGGGCATCGGGATGAATGATATGATTCTCAGGTTTGGCCGAACCACGCCGGATGGTCTCGCTCAGGTGGTGGTCAAACGCCAGATGCACCCCTTCCACATAGGGGAGATTGGTGGTGATATCCCGATCCGTGATCGCGATCTTGCCATCCTGCATATCCTTGGGATGCACAAATTTGATATCATTAATAATTCCCAATTCTCTCAACAGTACCGCACACACGAGGCCATCAAAATCGCTCCGTGTCACCAAACGAAACTCTTCCTTGCTACCCATCACACACCTCCCAGAAACGCAATTCCCCACACGAGCGGTTGATGCGACCCCGAAGTCGCACGGTTCATATTACAATTAATCTAACCGAATCCACAGGCAAACGCCAAAAAAATTCTTACGCACCACCACCATACTGCCAACCCATGCGCCAACAACGATGAATCGTCGGATTGTCCCGAAAATCCGGTCCGATGGTGGCCCGCGTGATCTCTTGCACCCCCAGACCTGCTGGCAAGGCATCGGCATCCAACCGGAAACGACGCGCATTGGTGGAAAAAAACAGCACCCCATCCGGAGTGAGCAACCGGGCCGCCAGGGTGATCAATCCAACATGTTCCCGTTGAAGATCAAAGGGACGTTCCATGCGTGCCGAGTTGGAAAACGTGGGGGGATCCAGCAGGATCAATCCGTACCGCTCCGGCAACTCCACCGCCTCTTGCAACCAGACCAGACAATCGGCCCGCACCAGTCGATGGGCCAGACCCACAAAACCATTGAGTGCCAGATTCTCTCCAGCCCACTCCAGATAGTGGCGGGAGAGATCGACCGTCACGGTGGCACTGGCCCCTCCGGCAGCCGCATACACCGTGGCCGTCCCGGTATAGCCAAACAGATTGAGAAAACGACGACCACCACTCACATCCCGGATCATGCGGCGCAACGGGGCATGATCCAGAAACAGTCCCACATCCAGAAAACGGGTCAGGTTGACCAGAAACCGCAATCCGCTCTCTTCCACTTCAAGCAACGGGCTGCTCCCATCCAGACGACGATACTGTCCGCCCGCGTTTTCCGACTGCCGCCGCCTGGTCTTGAAACAGATCTGCTCCGGGGCCACACCCAGAACAATCGGCAACACGGCCAACACCTCTCCCAATCGCCGACGCACCACCTCCGGATCGATCTGGGCCGGGGCACGATACTCCTGCAAATGGACCCATGTACCGTACAGATCCACAGCCACCGCATATTCCGGGATGTCGGCATCATAGACGCGATAACAGGTCACCCCTTCCCGCCGCAACCACGGCTCCAGACGCTTGCGGTTTTTGCGCAAACGGTTGGCAAACATGACGGCACCCGGAGCATTGGGATCTCCAGGTGGCGGCAACTCCGCAACCGGATCCGGTTCGGTCTGCTTGTCCAACTGCGGCTTCGGGGCCGCAGCCGGCTCCAACACCAACACCCGGCAGGGGATCGGACCGTTGTAAAAGGTCCGGGTCGCACGGGGACGGCTCCCCAAGGCGTCGGACAAAAGAGGTGCCGCCGTAAATACCGCAGCCTGCCAACCATACAGCCGGGTACGCAACCGGTTGCCCAACAGGGCATAGGTCGATACCAATGACTCCAACTCCCCCTGACGCGTACCATACGGCGGATTGACCGCCACCAACCCGGCCCGACCCAATGGACGCTCCAGTTGTTCCAGATTCTGCTGACTGATCTGGATGAGATCCGTCAACCCGGCAGCCGCCACATTCTCCTGGGCAGCCATGAGCGCAGACAGGTCGCGATCATGACCCAGAATGACCGGAATCCGCGCCCGTCCGGCCCGCGCCCGCTCCTTTGCCTCGGCCACCAATCCGGCCCACAGTGCCGCATCAAAACCGCGCCAACCCAGAAAACCAAAATAGTCACGCGCCAGACCCGGTGCCACATCTCCTGCCATCCAGGCCGCCTCGATCAGCAGCGTCCCGGATCCACACATCGGATCCATGAAAGGTGCCCCGGCCCGGGCCGCTTCCGGCCAACCGGCCACCAGCAGGATGGCAGCAGCCAGATTCTCCTTTAACGGGGCGTTGCCACCATTCACCCGATAACCGCGCCGATGCAAGGCATCCCCGGACAGATCAATGCCGATATCCACCCCGCGCCCGGCAGTCAAACGGGCATAGATCCTCAGATCAGGCCGGTCAAACCGCACGTCTGGCCGTTGGCCGGTCTGATGGCGCAACCGGTCCACCACCGCATCCTTGACCTTCATGGCACCAAAACGGGTATGGCGCACCACGGCATTGGTCCCGGAGAAATCCACGGCCAAACTGCCATCCGCGCGCAGATGATCCTCCCAGGGCAGATCCACAACCCCCTGATACAACCCGTCGATATCATCTGCCGGCACCCGCGCCAACGGCAGCATCAGACGACTGGCCACCCGGGAATAGAGGCAGACCCGCAAGATCGTGGTCAGATCCCCTTCAAACGAAACCCCAGCCGTCAAAGGACGCAGCCGATGCACACCCAATGCCCGCAACTCATCGGCCAGCAAAGACTCCATCCCCCGCGGCGAGGAGGCAAATAATTGGATCACCGTCCCACTCACTCCATGCCCAAAGCACGCTTGTACAACTCGGTCAACGTCTCCTCCTCTTCGATCTGATGCGGCTCCATGCTGCGCAGACGCACCACCTTGCGTACGATCTTGGGATCAAAACCCATGGCCTTTGCCTCGGCATAGACGGCCCGGATGTCGGCAGAAATCCCCAGTTTCTCCTCTTCCAGACGCTCGATTCGCTCCACCACGCGCCGCAAATCCTCGCCAGAGATGCCACCCAGATCCTCCACACCATCCGAGGAACCCGATTCCACGACTTTCAAGTTCATATTGTTCTCCCAACAAGATGGGTCACACGGCCAGGCAGTTACAATAGCCTGGATGCAACCCGGTTGACCAGCCTTTTAACAGACGACAAACCGGGATATACTGAATCCCGGCCATTTCCAAATCTATACCAGGTTGCCAGGAGCCGCCCGATGCCACCCACCGAATCCTTAGCCAATACCTTGACACAACTGGATAAAATCATTGCCACCCTGGACCGGACCCCGGCTCTGTGTTCGGCTGGTTTTCATGCCATTGTAGACTACATGGGCGGTTTTTCTGCAAGTTTTGCCTCCAGTGCCAGCCGTGCCGCAGCCATCCGGGAGCGCCATTCGGTCAAGGGCAAATCCAAGGGGCTGCAACCTCTGCAACAGGATCTGACCCGGATCCAGCGCGAAATCGAAAGCTCTTTGAAACATTTTGACGGATTGATGGCCCAAACCCGCTCTTTTGTCCAGACCACCGACAGTCTGATCCTGTGGGCGCTGACACTGGAGCAGGATGCCTTTCTGCCCCAGATGGCAGACCAGATCATCAGCCAGGGCAGTGACGCCCTGGAACGCCAAACCCAATGCGCCATCATCGACAGCCTGATGCGTCAGATCCGTCCCCTGATCCACGATCTGATCTCCTCCTTGCGCGACGCCTCCACCATGATGCAACAGTTGACCCAACGCCTGGCTGCGGACATGGATCTCTCCAGCCATCGACTCAAGGCGCTCAAAAGTCGCCTGCGGGATGTCATCGGACGCATGGGGGTCTCCATTGCCGCCATCGATGAGGCCTGCCAGAAGATCGAAAGCCATGCCGAGGCCAATAATGGGGTGTTGTTCGAGATGATGCAAACCATGCAGTACGACGACATCAGCGTGCAACGACTGGCCCACATCACCGAAATGATGCGGCAGGGACGGGAACGGTTGGCCGAAGCCCAGGGCCAGACGCAACCGCTGCGCTGGTTTGCCATGACCACACGCCTGACCATCGACCAGTTGGAAGAGAGCGCCGCGGATCTGGTCAGTGCGGTGCAGACCATGCATCGCCACCTGACCAGCATCTCCGATCTGGCCGAAGCCCAGAAAAAAACCATTTTTGCAGCCCGCAACGTCAGCATGGAGTTCCAGCAGGATGTGGCAGAGGCCGCCTATCATCTGGGGGCCATGCTCAAGTTGCCGATCCTGGACGACGCCTTGCTGGCCGAAATCCTCAAAACCCTCTCCCAGACCGAAAACATCCTGTTCATGGCCCACAAAGCGATGGAGACCCTGGACAAGACCGCCCATCGGTTGACCGCGCTGACTCGGGATGTCAACACCAAAGGGTGCGGCAAACTGGAGACCCTCACCGAAGCGATCCAGGAGTTGGCCAGCCGCATTCACAAAGAGGGACATCAAAAAGGGGAAGAGCTGCTCCAGTCGGCAGAGGCGGTCCAGACCATCAACAGCGAATTCGCCGAACTGGGTGCTCCGCGCATCATGAATGCCGGAGTGATGCTGCGCCGCATCCCGTTGACCATCCGCAGACTGGAGATGAGCAATGCCGACCTGGCCACGATCTTCTCCGAATCGCTGGCCGAGACACTGGCCACCTATAATCAGATCATGCTGTTGACCTCGGACATCACCTTTCACACCACGATCCGCACGGCATCATCCCAGATCTGTCGCGAACTGACCGCCATCTCGACAGCCCAGGCCGGACCACTCCTGCCCACCCTGCTCGACGACTGCCGCAGCATGGCCGAAGAGTTTCATGGACTGTACGCCCTCTACACCATGGACAGCGAACGCCGCATCCATGCCCAATTGCTGGGCGCAATGCCCGCAGAGGAGGAGAGCTGTCGCATGCCCGAGGATAACGATGACGGCTTTGAGTTGTTTTGATCCTCCATGCACCTCACAGGCCATGGATCGATCTGAACCGCACAGCCTTGCATGGCCTGGGCACTGGGATCCGACTATTCGTAAGATCCCAAGCCCAGTGCCGTAACGACAATACTTCATGGAAAAACGTGGAGAAGGTGTACCGATTATCCTGGAGGAGAGTTCCAGGCTCTCCGGACGCACCCCGGAATACCGCCTGATCGACCAGTCTGAACTGCTTCTGACCATCCACGCTGCCAACCCCACGGATCCAGAACAGGACGAAGTCTGATCTGCTTACGGCATACCCGGCGGTTTCATACCCCCGAACAGACCGGCACCCGGCAATCCTCCGCCCAGACCCGGAAAGTTGCGCATGAACCCTTTGTTGCCGAGTTTTCCCAACCGTTTCATCATGGTCTGGGTCTGCACAAACTGTTTCAACAGTTGATTGACCTCTTGCACACTGGTCCCGGATCCCATGGCAATACGCTTTTTACGTGAGGCATTGAGAATCTGATGCTTGCGTCGCTCCACGGGGGTCATGGAGAGAATGATGGCCTCAATGCGCTTCATATGTTTGGGATCGATCTGGGCCTCACGCCCTTTCATGGCCTGCTTGACTCCGGGAATCATGGCCATCAACTCTTCCAACGGTCCCATCTTCTTGATCTGCTGCATCTGGGCCAGAAAATCCTCCAGGGTGAAGGCCGCAGAGGTCATCAACTTCTCCTGAAGCTTGGAGGTCTCTTTGAGATCCACCTTCTCCAGGACATTTTCCACCAAAGACAAAATGTCTCCCATACCCAGGATGCGCGAGGCCACCCGATCCGGATGAAACGGCTCCAAACCATCCACCGTCTCACCCGTACCCAAAAACTTGATCGGCTTGCCCGTCACATGCCGCACCGACAAGGCAGCACCCCCACGGGCATCACCATCGGTCTTGGTCAGGATCACACCGGTCACGTTGAGCTTTTCATCAAAGGAACGGGCCACATTGACCGCATCCTGACCGGTCATCGAGTCCACAACCAACAAGATTTCCGTTGGCTTGACCAGTTCGGCCACATCGACCAGCTCGGTCATCAACTCGGCATCCACATGCAATCGACCCGCCGTATCCAGCAACAGCACGTCAAAACCACCCATGCGCGCGCTCTGCAATGCCCGTTTGGCAATGTCACGGGGATTTTCTCCAACAGATGTCGGCAGCACCTTGGCACCCACTGCCTCACCCACCGTGGCCAACTGATCCATGGCCGCAGGCCGGTAGACATCCAGAGAGGCCAACAGTGGCTTGCGTCGCTCCTTCTCGATCAACCGCTTGGCCAATTTGGCCGTTGTCGTCGTCTTGCCCGAGCCTTGCAAACCCACCATCAACACCACCACCGGAGGCTGGGCCGCCAGATTCAACCGCTCGTTGACCCCACCCATCACATGGATCAACTCCTTGTGAACCAGATGGATCACCTGCTGACCCGGAGTCAACGACCCCATCACCTCGTGACCCAGGGATTTTTCCCGCACGCGCGCAATGAACGACTTGACCACATCCAGATGGACATCGGCCTCCAGCAACGCCATGCGCACCTCCCGCATGGCATCACGGATGTTTTTCTCGTTCAGGGAACCTTGTCCCTTCAGCTTCTTGAAAACCGCCTCCAGGCGGTCAGACAGTGAGTCGAACATGGGCCAATCCTGTTACTTAACGGGGGTTTTCGCCAGCCACAACCGGCAAGTCGTACACACGCCACTCCGCCATGGAACCGTCATACAGACGCACCCGCTCCCAGCCGAGATGACGCAACACATTCCAGGTGTGGGCTGCCCGATGGGCAGTCTCACAATACAGGATCACCTCGCGCCCCGGATCGTCCAGCCCCAAGGCCGCCAAACGGTCGGCAAGACGGGACAAAGGTTGCAACCGGGGATCCTGACGTCCATTCAAACTCTCCATCCAATCCCAATGGATGGCCCCGGCCAAATGCCCGTGGGGGGCACGCAAGGTCAATCCCATATACTCGTTGCGCGACCGGGTGTCCAACAACAGCCCCTCTTTTTCTCCTTCGGTCACTGCCTCGACCCATTCGCGGTCCGCCTCCCAGGATCTGTCAGGGAGCGCCTGAAATGGCACCGTTGGCACTACAGGAATCACGGTATCCAGCGGACGGCGTTCCTGATACCACCACGGCAATCCCCCATCCAGCAGCGCACACCCGCCACGATGGCCCATGGTGGCCAAACTCCAGGCAAATCGCCCGGCATCCGTGCCTCCGGACAGATCATAGACCACCACCGGGGTATCGACTCCAATCCCCAACCGTCCGAACAGGGCAGCCAACACCGCATCCTCGGCACGCATGTTCAGCAAACCATCCCGTTGGGTGGTAAACTCCCCATACGACACCAGCACTGCCCCAGGCAGATGCAGGCGGGGATAATCCTTCTCTCCTCCAACCTGCACCACACGCACGCCAGGATCCCCCAATCGGCCCTGCAACCAGTTCCCATCCACAAAAATCGGCCAACGTCCTGCATCATCCATTCACGGATACTCCCAGACTCATAGATCCACCAACTCCGCGCGGATCTGTAAAAACTCATCCAAATGCGCCATGAACAGATCCACCAGCCGGGGATCAAACCGTTTGCCCCGACCATTGCGGATGAAATCCAAGGTGCTTTCTAACGACCAGGCCCGCTTGTGGACCCGTTCATGGGCCAGGGCATCAAACACCTCCACCAGAGAAACAATCCGTGCATACAGGTGAATCTCCTCTTCTTTCAATCCCAAAGGATAACCGGTCCCATCCCACCGTTCGTGATGCTGCACGGCAATGATCCCGGCAGTACGCAAAATCCGGCGATTGGAACCCTGCAACATCCGGGCACCCAATTGCGCATGATGTTTCATCAACTCCCATTCGGCGCTATCCAGCTCGCCAGGTTTTTTCAGGATCGACTCCGGAATCCCGATCTTGCCCAGATCATGCAGCGGGGCTGCCAGCCACAGCAATTCCAACTCATCTTCGTTCAGTCCGGCCTTGGCACCCAACAGGCGGGCAAAAGCGGCCACCCGTTTCACATGGTTGCCGGTTTCGTTGCTGCGCTCTTCGATCAACTCCCCCAAGGTGAAGGTCAGATCCTGCTGGGTGGCAAAGATCTCCCGGTTCATCAGAACATTGTCAAACGCCAACCCCACATTGGCGGCATACAATCGGATCAACTCCTCATCCCAACTCTCCAGCTTGCCGATCCCCTTGAGATGGAGCAGATTGACCGATCCTTGCCGGGTCCGAAAATAGCCGACAAACAGATCTTCCGCAAACTGGCTCTCCTGCTCGTGCAACGCACGTTGAAAAAAGGCCAGGGTTGACTCATCCACCACACTTTCCAAAGGTTCACCGACCCGCTCGCTGAAACTCCCGGTCCCGGCATACAACAGCATGCGCCCTCTCTCTTCGTTGACAGCCAACCCCGATGCCTGGGCATACAAGGCGCTCTCGTCCAACCCAAGAATCGATACCAATTGGGTCAGAACACCTGTGGCCAGCTTGGTGATCGAACGCGGCTCAAACAGACTGCCGGTGGCATGAATGATCTTTTGCAGACCTTGCCGGTTACGCTCGATGATCATCAGATCCCGATAGGAACGCAACGAGGTGATCACGGCAGTGGTCAATCGAATATCGGTCAGATCGGTTTTTTCTTTATAATCATTGATATCATAATCCAGAATCACCTTTTGTTCCGGGGCGAAACCGGGCTGACCGGTCCGCAGGATGATGCGCACAAAACGATTTTTCAACACATTACGAATATGGCGGACCGCATCCAGACCCGCCTGATCGCTCTCCATCACCACATCCATCAACAACACCGCCGTATCCGGATGCTCCTGCATCAACCGTTCGGCATCCACCCGGGAGTGACCATGCAAAAAATTCAGGCCCCGCTCCTCGAAACGGAAATGACGCAACACCAGACAGCTCAAGGCATGCACATCCGGATCGTCATCGATGATCATCAATTTCCACGGGCTGCGCTGCCGGACTCCGGTCAAACGCAACTTCTCCGATGCCGCATCATCCGCAAACAGCAGATCGTTCGTGGCCATGGCCTGTGACCTTTCCCTCTGTTGGTTCCCCGATCAAACCTGTTGCCGACGCGCTGGAAACTCTATGACAAATACGGTTCCCTGACCAGGTGTGGATTCACAATGAATGGTGCCATCCAGGGTGGCTGTGACCAGATTGAAAACAATATGCATACCAAGTCCACTTCCCCCCTTGTGTCGGGCCGTGGTGAAGAACGGCTCAAAGATCCGCGCCAGCTCCTCATCCCCCATGCCACGCCCATTATCCGCATAGCGCAACACAATACGCTCCCCTTCGGCATAGAGATCAATCTTCATCTCTCCGGGCCGATGATCCTCCAATCCATGCAGCAATGAATTGAGAACAAAATTGGTAATGATCTGCGAAAAGATATCCGGACGACCAAAATAGACCAACCCTTCCGGACAAGAGACCACCACCCGATGGGACATTTTTTTCAAACGGGGATGCAAACTCTGAAGAATCTGCTGAATCACCGTATGAAAATCAAACAAACGGCTGGCTTCGCTGCTGGTATCGACCGCCACCTGCTTGAAACTGCGCACCAGATCCGCTGCCCGGGTCAGATTGGCCAGGATCATGACCGAAGACTCTCTGGCATCCTGAAAATACCCCTCCAGGTCGGCCCGGGTCAGGGTTCCGTCCTGATAACGGGTTTGACATGACTGGGTCCGATTCTCCAGAAACGAAGCCGCTGTCACGCCGATCCCTACCGGGGTGTTGATCTCGTGGGCCACCCCGGCCACCAGACCACCCAGGGCCGCCATCTTTTCCGAGGTCAACAATTGACTCTGAGTACGCTTGAGCATGGTCAGGGAGGATTCGAGCGCCCGATTGCTCATGGCCAACTTTTGCAACGAATCCACTTCACGCGCCCGTGCTGTTTCGATTTCGGTGATCAAAATCTCGAACTGCTCCACCAACTGACGCCAGGCATTGCCCGGAGCCGCTGCCGACAGTTGCAGATTCAAACGACTGCTGGCAAACCGGACCATCCGGCGCGTCAGGGACTCCATATGCCGACCCATCCAATAAATGATGAGCACAAACATGGCAATCATCAAGACGTGACCTGAAACCAATAAATTCCTGCCCTCGGCGACAAAGAACAGCACCAGCTCATCCAAACGGGATTTGGGCAACAGACTTACATAACGAATCAAACCAATGGCTGACAACAGATCATTGGCAATCACCTTGGTCAGGACCAGATACCCCTCTTCCACTCTCTGAAAGGGGGTTCCGGGTACCACCAGCTCCGGACGACTGCTGGCAATCACCCGTTCCCCTCTTTCATCCAGAAAAACGATCAACCCTTCATCCTGGCGCAGCGTGTCAAAAACCAGCAAGAAATCATCATCCAGCGGGGTGAACAGAAACAATACCGCCCGATTCCGACCTTCCGACCAGCTCAACACCGCACAACTGATAAAAAAGGCGCTTGCATCATGATAACGTACCGTGCTGTAGTCGTCCGCATCCCGACACTCCCCACGCACGCCCTCCAACACTTCCAGAGGCAAAGTTTTTCCAGGTGCCTCATACAATTCTCGCGGCTGTCCCATGCCATCCACCAACAGTGCATGGACCGCATAGTCGTGTTCACCCATTATCTGACGCTTGGGCAACCAAATCGGCGGATCCCGAAACGACATGACCGACGGTGCAGGGCGTTGCATCCAGCCCAATCCCTCCAGCCTCTCCACATGATCCACAAACTCCTTGCGTTCCACCAGCCAGCGATTGGTATTGACCTGCATATGCAATCGTTCGTCCAGACGCAGCCAATCCATCTGCACATCCTGACGCAACTCCTGAAACAACAAATCTTCCATCATCTCCCGCAAGCGCAGACCATAATAGAGATCTTGAAAAAACCAGAACAATAAACCAGCCAACACACTGAATATCAATGTCTGGACTGTCAGGGAGACCCCATGACGCCATTTAAAAAAATGCCGCTTCACTGAGACAAGAGAATCCAGGATATTCACACCACCTCCACCCCGACCCGGTACAACATCGCAGTCAAGGCAATCAAAGGCAATCCCATCAAGGAGGTGGGATCGTCACCCGCCATGCGTTCAAACAGAGCGATCCCTAATTGCTCAGACTTGAAACCGCCCGCACAATCAAACGGGCGATCCCGTTCCAGATAACGCCGGATCTGCGCATCGGTCAACTGTCGAAAAAAAACCCGAAAGGGGATCAACTCCACCTGCATGGCCGTGCCATTGGGTGCCAACAGGCACAGACCATTCCAGAAGATGACCTCACGACCCGAAGCCAAACGCAACTGCGCACTCGCCCGCTCCATATCATGCGGCTTGCCGAGGATCTGGCCTGCAATCACCGCCACCTGATCGGATCCGATAATCCAGGCATCCGGATGATCTGCCAGCACCGAACGGGCCTTCATCACCGCCAGACGCTGCACCAAAGCCTCCGGAGTCTCACCATCCAGAGGCTCTTCACTCCCGTGCGGGGCAGCCACGACAAATGGCAGCCCCAATCGCTCCAGCAATTGTCGACGATAGACCGAGGTGGATGCCAATACCAGAGAGATCGGCAGGGTCATCGACGCGCCTCACCCGACCAGGGTTGACCGAATTGCAGATCGCGAATCCTGGCGGCCAGTTTGCCACTCCAGCTTGCAGGCGTGTCATCGGTAGCCACCATGAAACGGCGCGCAGAGCCGGTGGCCAATGGCTCGGACTGATCTCCGAACAGACCGCCGGTTACCACCAGGGGATTGACCGGACGCACCAGCACCACATCCCCCTTGGAATTCAGAAACTCCATATCCACCCGTGCCGCACTCAAAGGGTGACGCCCCTGATTGAACAGACGGGCCTGGATATTGCGCTCGCCACTCTCCATCACCACAACGCTCAACTGATCCACACTCACTCCATCGCGGGCAAGGGTGGCTGCTGGCGGTTCCTCGCCTTCGATGCCACTCGGCACCCCCACCAGGGGACCGGAAAAGCGCACCGGTTTTTCTGCCTCTTTTGGGGTGATTTCGGCTTCGATGGCACTCTTGGTCCCCATGAACTTCTGATAAACCACCCAGCCGCCTCCTGCCAGCACAATGACTCCAACAACCAGTGCCCCGAGCAAAATCAATTTGTTTTTTCCAGGCCTGGCTTCTTCTGCCGGGATCTCCTGTTCGTCCATGGCCATCTCCTCATTCATCCCCAACGGTCACGTCGCATCCACCCAAGCCCTGGCATTGGCAAACATCCGCGCCCATGGAGCCACATCGCCCTGGGCCTGTGGTGGTATCCAAGAGTGCTGCACCCAACGAAAGACCCGTTCCGGGTGTGGCATCATGATGGTGACCCGCCCATCCCGGCTGGTCACGCCAGCCAAACCACCCGGCGAACCGTTGGGATTGGCAGGATAGGTTTCGGTCACCTGACCGCGATTGTCCACATAACGCAACGCCACCAGGGTTCCATCCCGCACCATGGCATCGGCCCGTCCCTCCCCATGGGCGCAAGGAACCAACAGACGTGATCCTTCCATGCCTGCCAGAAGTATGGACGGCGTGGCACCGATCTCCACCCCTGCCAGACGGGCCTCGAAACGATGGCTGCGATTGCGTACAAACCTGGGCCACTCCTGGGTGCCTGGAATCAACTCCTTGAGGGTACTCAACATCTGACACCCATTGCACACTCCCAGGGTAAAAGTATCCAATCGATTGAAAAATTTATAAAATGCCTCTTTCAAGCTCCCATTGTACAGAATGGAACGCGCCCACCCCTGTCCGGCTCCGAGGACATCCCCATAGGAAAACCCGCCACACGCGGCCAACCCCCGATAGCGACTCAAAACAATCCGTCCGCTGACCAAATCGGTCATCGTGGCGTCCATGGCATCGAAACCCGCCGCATGAAAGGCGGCAGCCATCTCCATCTGCCCGTTGATCCCCTGTTCCCGCAGGATCAACACCTGGGGTCGGGCACCCCGATGGATCATCGGCGGATCGGCAAACCGCACCTGCACGTTCAAACCCGGATTGGCCACATCCAGCAGGCCATCAAACTCCTGCCTGGCAGAGACCGCATCATCCCGCAAGGCACGCATGCGCCAGTTGGTTTCCGACCACAACCGACGGAAATAGGTCCGTTCTGCACCCAGCTGCTCACGCCCGGCGCGCAGGAACCGGATCCGGTCCCCCTCCTGTGCCGGCGTACCAATGCGCATGGCCATGATCCCCAAACGGGCCAAACGTTCACGCATCCCTTCCCCATGGATCGTGCGCACCTGCACGACCACACCCAACTCTTCGGAAAACAATGCGGCCAAAGCGTTGGCATTGAGTCCATCCAGCGTAATGTCCAAACCAATATTGCTGGCAAAGGCCATTTCACACAGGGTCACGAACAGCCCGCCATCGCTGCGATCATGGTAGGCCAACAGGATCCCTTCGTTTTGCAAGGCACGGATTTCGGCAAAAAATCGCTTGAACAGTGCCGGATCATCCAGATCCGGGGGTTCATCCCCGATCTGTCTGAACACCTGGGCCAACGCCGATCCGCCCAACCGATCCCGTCCCCGTCCCAGATCAATCAGCCACAACTCCGTTGGTCCGGCATCGCTGCGCAGATACGGGGTCAGCGAACCACGCACATCCTCCACAACGGCAAACGCGGAGACGATCAATGAGACCGGTGCCGTGACCGCACGGGCATTGCCACGCTCTTCCCACACGGTCTTCATGGACAAAGAGTCCTTGCCAACCGGAATCCCGACCCCCAGGGCCGGACACAACTCTTGCCCCACAGCCCGCACAGCCTGGAACAAGGCCGCATCCTCGCCGGGATGAGAGGCCGCAGCCATCCAGTTGGCCGACAGTTTCACCTGTTCCAGGGCAACGACCGGAGCAGCCAGCAGATTGGTCAACGCCTCGCCCACCGCCATCCTGGCCGAGGCTGCCGGATCGAGCAGGGCCACGGGGGTACGTTCTCCCATGGCCATGGCCTCACCGGCAAATCCGCAATAATCACGCAGAGTCACGGCCACATCGGCAACCGGCACCTGCCACGGTCCCACCATCTGATCGCGATGAACCAGACCGGTCACGGTCCGATCCCCAATGGTGATCAGAAATCCTTTATCCGCCACCGTCGGCAGACGCAACACCCGTTCGGCAGCCTCACGCAGATCGATCATGCGGGTATCAAACGGAATCCGCAACGGGGTGCGGATCTGGGTATGACGACGCATGCGCGGCGGTTTGCCCAGCAGCACTTCCATGGGCAGATCTATGGCCACCGCCCCGGTCCGTCCGTCTGTCAACACCAGCACCGGCTCTGCCGTGGCCTGGCCCAGAATACGATAAGGACACCGTTCCCGGGCGCAGAAACGGACAAAAAGCGTTTCATCCTTGGGATCAATCGCCAGGACATAACGCTCCTGGGCCTCATTGCACCAGATCTCCATCGGTGACATGGCCGGATCGTCATTCGGGATCTGTGTCAGATCCAACCGCCCGCCCACACCACCGCCATGCAGCAGCTCCGGAATCGCATTGGACAGCCCCCCTGCCCCCACATCATGGATGGAGAGGATGGGATTGTCGGCACCCAATTGCAGGCAGGCATTGATCACCTCCTGACAGCGCCGTTGCATCTCGGCATTTTCGCGCTGTACCGAGGCAAAATCGAGTTCGGCATGGGCAGAACCGCTGGTCTGAGAGGAGGCGGCTCCCCCCCCAAGACCGATCAGCATGGCGGGTCCGCCCAACTGGATGATCAAAGCGCCTGGAGTCAGTGGCTGTTTTTCGATCTGATCCGGATCAATGGTGCCAATGCCTCCAGCCACCATGATCGGCTTGTGATAACCCCGCACCTCGCCGGCAATGCGTTGCTCAAAGGTGCGAAAATAACCGCACAGATTGGGACGTCCGAATTCGTTGTTGAAGGCCGCAGCTCCCAACGGCCCTTCCAGCATGATCTCCAGGGCCGACACAATGCGTTCAGGCCGGCCATACTCCTCTTCCCAGGGTCGTACCGCTCCGGGCAACAACAGATTGGAGACCGAAAAACCGGTCAACCCAGCCTTGGGGCGTGAGCCGCGTCCTGTTGCCCCTTCATCGCGAATTTCACCGCCTGACCCGGTAGCTGCTCCGGGAAAGGGCGAGATGGCTGTGGGATGATTATGGGTTTCGACCTTCATCAACAGATGGATGGTCCCGTTGCTCTCCCGATAGCAGCCAGTGGCATCCGGGAGCAAACGGATCCCCGCCCCACCCGACATCACCGCGGCATTGTCCCGATAGGCCAGCAAGGCCGGGAAAGGGGTGTTGGCTTCGCTGGCGCGAATCATGCCGAACAAGGTCTCGGTCTGTTCCCGGCCATCAATCACCCAGGAGGCATTGAAAATCTTGTGGCGACAATGTTCGGAGTTGGCCTGCGCAAACATCATCAGTTCCACATCCGTAGGATCGCGCCCCAAATCGCGGAAATGGGCCGTCAGATAGTGGATCTCATCGGGCGACAAGGCCAAACCCAACTCGCCATTGATCCGTTCCAGCTCCTCCACCCGCACATGTACCAAGGGTCGCCTCGGCTCGCAGGAAAAGAGTCCCATGGCACTGACCAGATCGTTGCACACCGTCTGGGTCATGCGATCATGCAGCAGAGGAGCCAACCGTTCCCGTTGCGCCCGGCTGATACGCTGGTCGCCGAAATCGTGCAGCACCCCGCGTTCCACCCGCTGCACAGAGGTCAGACCGCATCCGCGCACGATCTCGGTTGCTTTCGTGGACCAAGGGGAGATGGTGCCGATCCGGGGGATCACCACCATCGGAGGACGGACAAACGGATGCAGCACCATCTCCCTGGGCACGGCGTTCAGCAGGGCTGCCAACCGTTCCTCACCCTGTCGCCCCATTGGCTCGGCAAGTGCGATGAAGTAGATATACCGGGCCACAAAGACCGGTACAGCCAACTCATCAGGCCACAATGAAAGGCGCAACCGGGAGTCGCACACCTCCCCAGGCCAAACGAGGACAGGGCGCGTAGTCATGAGGTCTTGCTCGTCACACCCATGCGGCGGGCCACTTCCTGATAGGCTTCGACCACCCCGCCCAGATCACGCCGGAAACGATCCTTGTCCAGTTTTTCGCCCGTGGTCAGATCCCACAAACGACAGGTATCCGGGGAGATCTCATCGGCCAGAACCACCTTGCCGACCTCGCCATGCAACCGCCCGAACTCCAGTTTGTAATCGACCAGCCGGATCCCGATATTGGCAAAAAAGGCGATCAACACGTCATTGATCCGGCGACAGGTGGTTTCGATCCAGTGCAGCTCGTCCTCCGTGGCCCAACCAAAGACCAGCACATGGTCCCGAATCACCAGAGGATCGTCCAGTGCATCCGCCTTATAATAGAACTCCAGGATCGGTCTGGGCAGTTGTTGACCTTCATCGAGTCCCAGACGCCGGGCCATGGAGCCGGCCACGACATTGCGGATCACCACCTCGACCGGAATGATCTCGACCCGGCGGATCAGTTGTTCACGATCATTGAGCTGGCGCACGAAATGGACGGGAATGCCCACGGCATCCAGAATGGTCATCAGCTTGCCAGCCACGAGATTGTTGACCACCCCCTTGTCGGTGATGGTCCCTTTTTTCACGCCATTGAATGCCGTGGCATCATCTTTGAAATATTGAATCAAGAGGTCAGGGTTATCGGTGGCGAAGATCACCTTGGCCTTGCCTTCGTACAGCTGTTCCCGCTTTTCCATGATCGATCCATCCCTAGTGAAATGAATAACTGGCACTCAACCCGATGCCGATACGCGCCGGGAAGATCTCCACACACCGCCCGGTCTGCACATCTGCCCGGACCAGTACGGCACACAACATTGCCTCACCGGTGGCCGGCTCGAAACGGGTGGGCAATTTGGTCAAAAACTTCGGCAACACCGTATCGGAACGCATGCCGATGATTGAATCATAACAACCGGTCATTCCCACATCGGTCATGAAACCAGCCCCACCCTTCAACACACGGTGGTCAGCAGTGGGGACATGGGTATGGGTGCCGATGACTGCGGTCACGCGACCATCCAGATGCAGGGCCAAGGCCATTTTCTCCGAAGAGGCCTCGGCATGGATATCCACAATCCACAGATCTGCATCCCGTCCCAATCGATTGGCATCCAGAACCGCATCCGCCATGCGAAATGGACAATCGATCTCTTCCATGAAGACCCGGCCCTGAAGATTCATCACCCCAATCCGGACCCCGCTGGTTGTGGCATAGATGCCAAACCCCCGTCCCATCACACCAGGGGGATAGTTCAAAGGACGCAGCAGCCGTTTCTGGTCGGTCAGAACCGGAAAGATCTCCTTGTGACGCCAGATATGATTGCCAGAGGTGATCACATCCACCCCGGCTTTGAACAGCTCTTCGGCCACATCCGGGGTGATCCCCACGCCAGCAGCGGCATTTTCAGCGTTGGCAATCACGAATTCAGCACCCGTTGCCTCCTTCAACTCCCCCAGATGCCGCTGGACCGCACGCCGTCCCGGACGACCAAAAATATCGCCGATCACCAGAACCCCGATCCGACGGGAACCGGCCCTCTGCCCGTTCATGACCCTGCCACTGGGGAATCGCCCATGAGCGCCTCCTGTTCAAGACCTTCATGCCATGAAAAAAAATGAGGTCAATCAATCAATACGCATTCGAGGCAGGCGTTTGAGACCAGTCGCGATTCCACCCAAAGCCCAAATTTCGATCTACGAGGATGATGTCGCAATTATACCCTTTGGCCACACGACACGCAAAGGTCTCTCGACAAACCGGCAATTCTCGCATGCCCACAAAAAATTTCTCCCTTGAGATTTTCAACCCGGAAAACGATATACTATTCTGGAGTTGAAAACAGGATCAACAACCAGGCATGCGCCCTGGCACCTGTGCCAATCGAAAGGAGAACACCATGCTTATCCATCTTGCCATGTTGTTGACCGCCATCGGCGCGTTGGGAACCACATCTCTGGCCCAGGCCGAAACATTGGCCTTGCGCACCGAGATGTGGAGCATGCTGCACCAGCAGACCCAGCAAGCCTCTTCAGAACCGCATCTGGCACTGGAAGTGAAATCCCCGGAATCCAACGGTCAACTCTATGCCTTTACCGGCCTGGACAAACGGGAATCGGGCATCGATTCCATCCAACAGTTTGGTGCCCATCTGGGATTTGATGGCCGCATCCGGTCGATGAGCCTGGATCTGGGGGGCAGCCTGCTCAATTTCCAGGAAGAGTCGGATCCAACCGCCAGCCCGACACTCGAAGAGCAAGATCGTACGCTTTTTGGAACCACCTCTTTGAAACGTCAACTTTCGGGTGTCGGCCTGCACGCCCAGATCGGTTATTCCGGATTGACCGTGAGCGGTGATTTCCTGACAGCACGGGATCGTCACCACCTGAATGAATCCGCTGTGAGCAGTCGCGCGACACGCATGAACGCCTGGAACCTCGGTGCCGGCTACCAGTTTCAGGTATTGGGTAAAGAGACCCAGGTGGCTGCGGCCTGGCAGGGCAGTGATGATGCTCTGGCCATCCATGACGGCACCCTGGGCGTGCCGGAAAACCGTCTCAAGGTTGGTCTCTCCATGGGCATTTTTGACCATACCACCCTGGCCCTGGAGTGGATGCACGACAAGGAGTCTTTGTTCACGGACGGCAGCCTGACCGGCACCCCGGCCATTACCAACACCGGCAAGGTGAAACTGGCTTTGGAGTTCTGATCTTGAATCGTTTGCTGCCAGGATTCGCACTCCTGTTGCTCACAGGAGGTGCGGGACTGGGTGTGGCCGTGACCACAGTCCACGACATGGACATTTCCATCCAGCTCCTGTTGCACCAGGTGGGCACGCCCATGGCAGATCTGGCAGCCATGGTGCCGCGCCTGCGCACGGCCATGGATCTGTTGGTTTTGTCAATCGGCAGCGGATTCGGTCTGCTGGGTGTGGGACTCTGGATCCGTCATGGCGCGTTGCAGGAACAAAACCGACTGGAAGAACGCCTCCATCGCCTGCTCCATGAATCCCAGGAGTTCCGGAAAGCGGAACTCCTGCGCCTGGAAACCCTGCTCAACAACCAGATCGAAACCACCCGGCAGGTCTCTCGTGAACTCTCTGCCATGCAAGAGAGCATGGCCCGCACCGAAGAGCTGGTCAAATCATCTCCACCCCCGACACCCGCCCCACTACTGAATCCTTTGGTCCCAGCCACCCCGTTGCCCCCCCTGGCCCACACCGAGTCCATCCTGACCCACACCCCAACACCCCGTCTGGCTCTCGCCGGTCCCCAACACCCCATCCTGCATGACCAACAGGATGAAGAATTTGAACCGTTCTGATAGGGATGAAACGCGGGATTCCTTGCCAAACAGATAAAATCGATTTATTTTTCATGATATTCTTTTCATCTGGACTTTAGAGGCGCACCCCTGCTGTCCAAGATAGGAGGACTCATGGAAAG
>JAANAU010000065.1 GCA_011089965.1 Magnetococcales bacterium | reverse complement strand
TCCGTTTGCCGTGGTCACTCTGGCCCATCTGACCGGCAAACAGACCAAAAACCAACCGGCAGAACGGTTCCGGCAAAAAATGCGCATCACCCGCATGCTGTACGAGCGGGGTTTCAGCCGCCAACAGATCATTGACCTTTTTCGATTCATCGACTGGGTGCTGAGTCTGCCTGAAGAGTTGGACAACCAATTCTGGACCGATCTATCCAACTTCGAGGAGAACAAAAAAATGCCTTATATCACAAGTGTGGAACGCATTGGTGAAGAACGGGGACGATTGCTGGGGATCCAGATCGGCGAACAAAGAGGCATCCAGATCGGCTTGCAAAAAGGAGAACAGAAAGGCCAGGCCAACATTCTGACCCGCCTGCTCCAACGCCGTTTCGGCCCTCTGCCCGACTGGGCACAGGAACAGATCTCCAAGGCCGATTCCAAATCCCTGGAAGAGTGGAGCATCCAGATCTTGGATGCCCACTCCCTTGACGAGGTGTTCGCCTCCCGGCCATGAGGACGGAGAATGCCCAATACGCCAACACGTGGGGGGGGGGCAGGATTCACCGCTTCAACAGGTTATAATACCCGATTGTGCGGCCATCTGCCGGGGAAACCGGATCCAGAACTCCGTGCCCTCCCCCGGCACACTCTGACATGCAATGGATCCACCCATGGCATGGGTCACGAGATTATAGACAATATACAATCCCAATCCGCTCCCACCCTGACCCAGTCGCGTCGTGAAAAACGGCTCAAAGATCCGCACCCGATCCGCTTCCACAATCCCCTTCCCGTTGTCTCGGTAGTGCAGGACCACCGTATCCGAGGGGTCCAAAACCACCTGCACATGCATGCTCCCCTGCTCCATCCCTTCAAAACCGTGCCGCAAAGAGTTCATGATCAGATTGGACAGAATCTGAAACAAGGCAGACGGACTGCCATGAATCTCCAACTCCACCGGACAATCGACCGTGATCTGGTGACGGGTGCCACGAAATTTGGGACGCAAACTGCTCACGATCAACTGCACATGTTCGGACAACACAATATTCCGACACCCCTCGGTCGATGGATCCACAGCCACCTGTTTGAAACTGCGAATCAGTTGGACCGCGCGCTCCAGGTTGGTCAGGATCATGCGGGTCGCCTCCTGGGCCGCATTCATGTACAAGGCCCACTCCTCCGCAGACAACACACCCGCTTGCAACCGCTCCAGTGCCAGTCTGGTGCGATCCTCCAGAAACGACGCCGCCGTATAACCAATGCCCACCGGAGTATTGATCTCATGGGCAATACCTGCCACCAGACGCCCCAAAGAGGCCATCTTCTCGGCCTGGTACAACCGGTCACGGGCCACGCTCAATGCCTGCAACGACTCCTTCAGTTCCCGGGTGCGCCGTTCGACCCGCTGTTCCAGCTCCTCGTTCAGATGGTGCAGGGCATCCTCGGCAGCACGACGTCTGCCCACCTCCTGCTCCAAAGGACGCACGGCCGTCATCCGCAAAATCACCCACAACACCCCACCCAGCATGACCATCAACAGAACCGACAACACCCCGAGCTGCACGCTCAAACGCACGATCTCCTGCTCGACCCGGTGCAGACTGTACTCGATGCTGATCTCCAGCAACGGCTCATCCCGGTTGCGCAACACCCGCACCAAAGGGAGTGTGGCAGACTCCGGAGAACCCGCAGCCTGATATCGGGCCAGGACAAATCCATTGGGTGCTGCCGCATGAATCCGCACCAGATCGGGATTGCCCTCCCCCCAACTCTGAAACACCCGTTCGAGAATGGCATATTCGCTGCGCAGAATGCTTTCGTAGGCCACCATGGAGATCAGATCCAGCTCATGCTGAACCCGCTCCCGATGCATGCGGTAAAGATTGTGATACTGCCCGGAGATGACCAGAAGAGCCTGCAAGACCAGAAAACCACCCAATACCAATGAAAAAAGCAGCAATCCGGGATAACGCTTCCACAATCCCACAGGCGCGGCACACAGCAAAGAAAATGTCCGGGACGAGGTCATGCCTGCCCTTTATCTGGCCGAGGCAGCAGGATCATGCCGCAAGAACGCCCGCAAGGAGTCAAAGGCGGCATCTTCCGTGGCAACCAACGCCGTGGTATCGGGTTGGATCTTCTTGAGAAGCGCCAAACCTGCGGGGGATTGATGCAAGGTGGTCAGAATGACACGCAACCGCTCCACCAGTTCCGCAGAAAGATGGCTGCCAGCCGCATACAACAGATTGGGCATGGGTGGAGAGTGGGCAATCACCCGCAATCCTCTGGCCTGATACTTGGCAAAGATATCCTCCTTGACACCCGCCGCATCGGCCTCCCCCATCAACACGGCCAGAACCACATTCTGATTGTTGCCCACAAAACGATGCTCGGCCAGCCGCTCTAGAGTCACGCCAGCCTGGGCCAGCAGGATGCGGGGCACGGTATGATTCATAGTAGAATTTTGATCACCAAACACAAAACGCTTACCCGCCAGATCGGCCAGATGTTGGATCGGACTCTCCTGACGTACAAACACCACCCCGCGATAGCTCGCCTGTCCCCCCAACTCCTCCATGGCCACAATCGGCTGCGGACCATGTTTGGCCACCAGCCGCACATAGGGCACAGGTCCGAAATAGACCATATCCAGACGTTTTTCGCCCAGATCATCGATCAATTGCTGAAAATGGGCCGGAATGATCAGCTTGACCGTCTGCCCCAGACGCTCTTCCAACAGATCAACCAACGGTGTAAAACGTTCCACGATCTCGATGGAACCCAGGAATGGCATCACGCCAAAGCGCAACGGTTCGCCAGCATGCGCCCAACCGGTCACACACCAGAACCAGACAGCCAGAACAGTCAAAAAAATCGGACGGTTGAACGAAAAAGTGGCCATGTTGCATCCCTCGGTGCTGGATTCTGGCGTCTGCCCGCTGTCTCGGTCAACAACCGCCAGAGGATTCTCCACCAAACATTCCTGTTGAGATCTGCAATACTACACCAATAAAGATGGCCATCATAAGCTGTGACACTCCATTGTCATGAGAGACATTCCAACACATTTTTACAAGAAGGGCAACAAGAATCACAACCGGATCCGCACGTCACGATCCCATAAATCTTGAAATTTTCGCAAAACAACATACTGATTCTAGTTCTCAACCGACACCAACAAATACCCCTGTCGGGTCCACTCCTGAATGCCGCCGATCAGCTCGCAGGCTGGCAGATCGGCATTCTGGAAATACTCCAGGGCAATGGCGGTCCGTGGACCGGAACGGCAGATCAGGACATACCACTGTTCCGGGCTGAACAGAGCCGGATCAAAGGTTTGGGCAAAACAGTGCTGAAACGGCCCGGTATCTTCCCGATTGTCCAGGTTGTGATCACAGGGAAACAGGCGTGAGCCGGGAATCACCCCGGTGCGGTGTTCGGTTTCCGTACGCAGGTCCAACAGCACCATGTCCCCAGGGGCCAGTTGCAACAGACGCTGCAACTGTTCGGCAGAGATCATCTCGTTGAAGAGCGCCTTGCTCTGGATCTCCCGGGTTTCGGCGAGCTGGAAACAGCCCCGATATTTCAGATCATCGCGATTGATGTGGGTCTGCAACCAATCCAACAAAAACGAGTCCAAATGGACAATGGCTTCGACCTGACGGGCAGCCACCCGCACCTGCAAGGCGGCCAGATGATCGATCAACTGACGATGCAAAACAACATGCTCCTCAAGATCAGGGTAGGCATGCCGGGCCATCAACGCCTCTTCGGCCTGGAAGTGTTCCTGGGTATATCTGACCAAACGGGGAAACAGCAGCTCGATCTGATCCCACTCATCATCACATGGAGCGCGCTCACGAAACCGGCAGGCCAGTCGGTTGAACTCGATCACATAGAACAGCAAACGCTGATGATCGTTGTTGAAACGTTCCACCCCCACATCCGCGACGATCAGTTCCGTCATGTTCCCCACTCCCAACATTCCGGTTGCCAGAAAGGGTGGGATCATGCCAGGATGAAATGCAAGGTGCAAGGAACACTCCTTGAGTCCATCCGGATGGAGCCTCTGTATTGCAAGGAGCACGCGCATGATTTTCTATACCGGCATTCATCATACCGCCTTTGCCACACGCGACATCCAGTTGACCACCCGCTTCTGGCGCGATCTGCTTGGCATGCCGCTGGTCTATTGTTACGGTCAACCCGGTTATCGGCAATATTTCTTCCACATTCAGGGGGGCGGGCACATCTCGTTCTTTGAATGGAGCGAAGTGACGAAAATCCCGCTCAAGCGGCACGGGGAGCCTGTCTCCGGCCCATTCGGCTTTGATCATGTGTCGATTGGCGTCCACAGCCTGAACGCCTTGTGGGAGTTGATGGCCAAACTGGATGGGGCCGGTTTTCCGGTTTCCGACGTGGTGGATCATGGCTGTTTCTTTTCCATCTACTCCTTTGACCCCAACGGCATTGCCGTGGAGTTCACCTGGAGTCGCCCGGATCTGAATCTGTCGCGCCATCCGGTGATGGTGGACGAGCAGAGTGCCCGTCTCTGCCAGGTTTCAGAACCCATGGAACAGCAATGGCCGGATCCGATCCCGATCCTGGCCGAAGAGCGGGTGGTGGTCGATGGCGAAGGCAAGGAGCATTTCACCAACCTTCCGCCCTGGACCGAACTGCTCGATTCGGAGAACCGCTAACCTGCCAGCGTCCGCCCCAACACCATCTCCAGAAACACCGACAACGTTCCCGAGGGCCAGAAGCGGAAATTGTCAAACGGGGCAGGCCGTTCGGGATGGGCCGGATCCACGACGATCCCCCACAACGGGGCCATGGTGTGGGGCAGCATGGCATAACGGCCATCCCCGAACCAGTCGGGACGTTGCGGATGCACGACGACAAACTCTCCGGACAGTGCGGAAAAACGCCGGATGTCTTCAGCCAGCCGCGACTGCTGCGGGATGCCGGGCAGAGGTTTTTCCACATCCAACCAGGGGGCAGTGGCACCCGGATAGATGCGGGAGACGTCCCACCATCCGGGACGCACGGCCACGCTTTGGATCTCGTGACCGTTTTTGTACACAGCCCGCCACAACAGCAGATTCATCATGGTGGGTTTGACGTGCAACCCGGCCACCTGGTGGCCGCGTGCCTGCGCCCACTCCAGGGCCAGCACGGTTGCACGCTGCTGCTGCCAGGCCGCCCCCCCAAACCAGAGAGCGATCCCGACCAGACCTGCCACCAGCCACCCCCGCTGTTCGCTCCGCACCCCGCGATAGAGCGCAACCATCAGCATCATGGTGGCCACCGGCTCAACCACCGGAATGATGCTCCAGGCAAAACGGGTCTCTGTGAACGGCCACAGCAGTTGGGTGCCGTAACTGGTGCAGGCATCCAACGGACCGGCGGTCAGATACCCCCAACAGGCCATGCCCCAACTCTGTCGAAAGGTGATGCGGGTTCGGGTCCACCACCACAAGAGCAGTGTTGCCAACAACGCCCCAACCGGCGTAAACAGCAGCGCATGGGTGAACTGACGATGATACTCCAACTGCAACAGAGGGTCGCTTTCCGATTGGATCAACACATCCAGGTCTACCAGCAAGGCAGCCACCCCCCCCACCAGCGCCGCCACCCGCACACGCGCCCGTGGCTGCCCCACCGCCGCCACCGTTGCACCCAACAAGGCATGAGAGACCGGATCCATGTCAATCGCTCACCTGAACCGCACCCATTACGGGATGCGTCGTTTATGTCAAAGGGGTCCAGGGGCCTGTGGCCCCTGGTGGGATCCAAGGGCAAAGCCCTTGGTGGGGTTTGGGGCAACGCCCCAACAAAACAAATGACACATTCCAAAATGGTTTTGGTTTAAAGATTCTGTGCTGCCAAAATTGCAATCACACCTGAAAACCCAAAAAACGGGATTCCCGTGGACGGGATTGCCACCCATCGGATACCATCCGTCACCAATACCGACACAACCGATACAGGTCCAACGATGGGATTGGCACGATATCATACCTGGTTCCGCCCCAAAAAACCAACCCTGCCCCCGGATGGCAGACGGCATGTCATGGTGGTGTTCCACGCCACCTTTCCCCACACCAAGGGCGGGATCAATGTCATGATCGCTGCCTTGATCCAGGAGTGGAGCAGGCTTGGGGTGCGGGTGTCGCTTTTTGTGCCCGGGGAGTGGCACGAAACACAGCTCAAGCACCAGAATTTCGGATCGGTCACGCTCTATCGCATGCGGTTGCGCCCCTGGCACGATGCGCGTCACCCCTGGCGCGGACGGTTGGGCTTTCTGCTCGATCTGCCCCGCACCTTGTGGCGTCTCTACCGGTTGACCGCCCGACAAGGGGTGGACCTGCTCCACTTTCACACCCCGCGCGCCTATCAGTTCCATTTCCAACTGCTGGCCATGCTCGGCGGTCCACCCGGTGTGCTGACTTTTCACGGCACCGACGCCCTGGAGTTTGCTACCACTCCCCGCGCCAACCAGGCCTTGCTCCACTGGATCGCCCGCCGCTGCCACGCCATCACCGCCGTGGCCAGCCACTATGCCCGCCTGCTGGCCACAGCCCACCCGGAGCTGTGCCCGATCCATCACATCCCCAACGGCATCGAACCTCTGGATGAAGCCGCTCTGCAACCGCCACCCATGCCGCTCCCGGCCTGCTATTGGATCATGGTCGGCTGGATCGAACCACCCAAGGCCCAGGATGTGGCGATCCGTGCCTGGGCAGAAGTGGTCCAACACCATCCGGATCTGCACCTGCTGATCCTCGGCAGCGCACCAGAGCTGAAACCCGGCACCCCCTATTATCCCGGTTATCTGGAGGAGATCCAGACTCTGGCCGCAACTTTGGGCTGCGCCAGCCGCATCCTGTGGCCAGGCAACCTGCCCCGCTCCCAGGTGCTGGCCATCATGCGCCAGGCCGAAGGGCTGATCTTTCCCTCCCATCGGGAGGGGCTGCCCTATGTCCTGCTCGAAGCCGGATTGACCGGGCTGCCCGTGGTCTGCAACCAGATTCCACCGTTCACCGACCTGCTGGAACCGGACAAAACCGGCCTTTTGACCCCGGATTCCGATCCCCAAGCCCTGGCTGCTGCCGTGATGCGGCTGCATGCCGATCCCGACCTGCGCCACAGCCTGGCCACAGCCTGGCAAACAGAGGTACGCAACCGCTATTCGCTCCGCGCCATGGCTGCCGGTTATCTCACCCTCTTTGCCACCCTCACCGGTCGCCCCTTTCCGGAGATGCCACCATGAGCGGACTGTTTCCCGGCCCGCTCCTGCCCCGGGATCTGGCCAATCTTGCCAGCCAACCCCTGGAACCTGCTGCCGGAACCTGGTTCACGGCCTCTGGCCACTGGGCGCTGCGGCTGTTGTTGCGCCAGTGCGCCTTGCATCCGGGGGCCAGGGTGGCCATTCCCGCCCTGATCTGCCCGAGCGTGGTCAGCGCCATCTGCGCCGAAGGGTTGCAACCCGCTTTCGTGGACATCGACCCGGAGCTGTATCTCATGGATTTCCATGCCGACACCTGGTTCAAGGCACACCATGACGCCATCGTGCTCCCCCACCTGTACGGCCTGCCCCATCCGCAGACAACCGCCATTCGCGACTTTGCCCGCACCCACCAGATCCCCCTGATCCACGATGCCGCCCAATCCTATGGCATTGCCCTGGACGGAACACCCTTGACCCATCTGGATCAGGGGGGGCTGATCAGCTTTGGACCGGGCAAGGCCACCACCGCAGCAGGCGGTGCCCAGGTCCATGGTCTCAACCCGGCCACGGCCCGACAACTGCACCTGCACCGTTTGCGGCGCTGGGATCCTTGTGCCCGCGCCCTGCTCCTGCAACGGCTGGGCATCCCACGAAAAGATCCCTGGTGGTGGCCCGGTTCCCAAAGTGTCCGTGCCAGCCGGATCCAGGCTCAGGCCGCCCATCTGGTGATCAGCCGCTTTGCCGCCATCGAACAGACCCGTCGCACCCATTGGCACCAGTTGCGGCACATTCTGGGAGCCGAACTGCTGGGCACCCCCCCGGCACGCAGCTCGTATTACAAGTTCATCTACCGGGCACCCCGCGACCACTGGACCCCGCCACCGGAGTTGCATCACCACCCCTGGCGTCGCGTGGTGTTTCATGAGGCCACAGGCGCACTGCCCCACTATCGGGCCTTGGCAGGCACCCTGATCGAATTCTCCACCGAACGTCCGCTGCCGTCATGAATGCCAACCCCTTTCTGAACAAACCATGGCTGGAGGTGATGCGCGCCACCCGAAGCATCAGCGCCATCGAACCGGTGACCATCGGTTCCCAGACCCTGCATGTGGGCGTGGTGCGCACCAAAGGTCAAACGCGCTGGGATCTGTTCGGCAGCTTTGCAGACCCGGATGGCAGCGGATTGGAGGAGCTGTTCCAGGTGGCCCGCCACCGGGGGGCCATGGCCGTTGCCTGCCGCTTCAACATGGCACGCTGGCCGGAAGAGGTGGTGACCCGGTTGGGATGCGAACTCCTGGAGCCGTTTGGCACCTACCAGGTCGATCTGACCCAAGACGAAAACCGGTTGTGGCACAACCTCCATCCCAAACACCGCAACGCCATCCGCCGCGCCCGGGAACTGGGCGTGACCGTGACAACCACGCTCCATTTTCCCACCTTCTGTCAGGCCATGCAGGCCACCTACCAGCGTGGCGACCGGGACAACCCGTTTTCCGCTGCCTATTTTTCCGCCCTGGAACAACAGATGCAGGGCCACATGCTCGGCGTCACCGCCCATGTGGCCGGAGCGTTCCAGGCCGGGGCCATCATCCCTTATGGTACGGTCTGCGGTTTTTTCCTGCATGGGGCCACCATCGACGCCCCAACCCCCGGGGCAGCCACCCTGTTGCACTGGGAGATCATGCGGCTGCTCAAGGAACGGGAGGTGGCATCCTATGATCTGGGTGGCGCGCGACCCAACAGTGATGACCCGCGCCTGCAAGGGATTTTTCGTTTCAAGGAGCGTTTTGGCGGTCCGTTTGAACCCTGCCGCCACTGGCAGCGCGTGGTCCATCCGGGACGCCACCTCTGGCATCGACTCCTGACGCGGATGATCCGTTGACCGGATGGGATCAACGGGGCGATGCGGTGGAGCACGGGGAACACCTTTCACAACCGCTCCAGCAACAGCGCCACCTCCACGGCATCGTCATAGTCCAACCCCGGTGCATCGGCCAAGGCCGGGTCACGGCTGCCCTCCAGAATGGCGCATAATACCGGGATGAGCGCCCTGGCCCAGGCAGGCAGATCCGGTTGTGCCATCCCTTGAGTCAGCATGTCCAGCGCCTGCTCTGCCGCGCCTTGTTGAATGGCATGGGTTGCGGTCTGGCACCACTGTGCCCCAGGCAGGTAACTCTCCCCGCCCTGACGCCGGTATCGGGCATACTCGTCTTGCGCCTGACGTCTGGCAGCCGCTGCCGCAACCCCATGGCCTGCGGCAGCCTCGATCCGAGCTGAAATGTTGTAGCTTGTCCACGGTTGCACAGCCAAGCCAAAGGGTCTTTTGAGCTGGATCGCCCTGTCGATCTCCTCCCGCGCCTCCCCCAGGCGGTTCAGCTTGAGCAGGGTATTGGCCAGGTTGCTCAGCACCAAACCTGCACGGGCATCATCGTGCAGATGCTGATAATGCTCTGCCGCCTGCCGGTAATAAACCACAGCCTCTTCCCATCTTCCCTGGACATTATAGAGGGTGCCCAGTTCACCCAAGGTGGCGGCGATGCCAGATCTCACCTTGAGGCTGGTTCTGATCTTCAGCGACTGTTGATAGGCTGCTTCCGCCTCCTGCCAGGCTTGCATCTCACGATAAACCATGGCGATTTGATGCCAGATACTGGCGACTGACGCGGGTTCCTTCAGTCGGGCAAAGGTTTCCCGCGCCTTCTCATAGGCTGTCAGCGCCTCTGCATATCGCTGTTGGAGCATGTACACTCTCCCCAACTGTCCCCTGGAAACCGCTGCGCCACGGGGATCGCCCTCTTGTTCTGATTCCTCAATGGCTTGTTCGTAATACGCCACTGCCTTATCCAGTTGACCCAAATCCCGCAGGCAATCTCCCAGCTCGTGTATGGCACCCGCAGCCATCCGGCGGGCATCGGAATCATCTTTGCCCAATTGTTGAAAACGCCTCTGCGCTTCTTCAAGCAGGGGAATGGCCTGGGCCGGAGAACCACTCATCTGCACAAGCCGACCAGCCTGAAGACAGGCCAGAGCCAAATCGTAGGCTGCATGCTCATAGGCATTTTCTCCGGCGTTCCGGCATCTCTCCAGCAGGGCCAGGGCAGCCTCCCGCGCCTCGGTCAGATGCCCTTCTGCCATCCGGTAATCCACCCGAGCCGCTTCGGCCAGGTAGCGATCACGAGACCATTCTGTGCCCAATTTGGCCACCAGAGTCTCGCGCAGCTCTGCCACCCGTTGTTGGGCGGATCTTTTTCCCAGATTTTGCAGCACATCGGCCAACGCTGAGATCCACCTCAACGCCTGGTCCACTGGCCAATGCTGAGCCGCCTGCTCCAGAGCCGCCATCTGGTTGGGCAGATCCAGCAGAGCCAGGTCAGAGGCGCGTTCGGGATCCTTAGACCTTTGTTGGGCCAAGAATCCTGCAAATTGCCATTCCCCCTCCAGCCAACGGGTGCGGCCAGAGGCCTGCTCCTCAGGGGTCAATTCCCCCCACAAAAAAGGGGCCAGGGCAAAGTGGAAGCGGAGATAGCCGTTTTCAAAAACATCACACAACCCGGTTTGGGCCAGTTCTGCGACCATGGGCAGGAGCTGTTGCCGATCCGGGATATTTAACACATGGGCGATATTCCCCAAATGCCCCCCACCTTGAAAGACCCCCAGAGGGCGAATCAACCTGCGGGTGGCAGGGGTCAGACGGTTGAGGGAGAGGGCCACGCCTGCGTACAGGGAGCGTTCCCGTTTGCCAGGGTGTTGTTGTTCCAAGCCTGCCATCAGGGTGTGCAGCGCCTCGGTGGTTTTGGGCACACCGTGGCGGGCCAACTGCGGACCCAGCAGCGCCAGGGTGCGGGCGTGGCAGTGGACCGACTGCACCATGGCCAGCAATTCGGCCTCGCTGTCCCCTGAAGCGCCTTGTGGTGGGGAGA
>JAANAU010000064.1 GCA_011089965.1 Magnetococcales bacterium | reverse complement strand
ATGCCCCCATCCCCGCCCCCGCTCACCCCCATTCTGGCCCAGAATCTGGATGCCGGGACTCAAGAGGCGATCCAGGCACTGGCCGCGATCACCGCAGAACCGGAAGCCGCACGCCACCGTTTGAACGATCTGGCCCACAACCTGAACAGCCAGCGCCCGGAACTGCTTCCCACTCTTTGCCAACGGTTAAAGGATCCGATCTGGCAACGGCGTCTGCTCCTGGCCTTTGGCAACAGCCCTTTTCTCACTCATATCTTGAACAAATGGCCAGAATTCCTGGAAGATGAATATTCTCATGACGATCCCGCAGCCTGGAACCGGAATCTGCCCTCGGCTCTGCTGGCCACCGAATCCCGCCAGGAGGCAGGCACCCTGTTGCGGCGTCACAAGCATCGCACCTTTCTGGGGATCGGTCTGCGCGATCTGACCGGGGAAGCCACGTTGAACGAGACCACCCAGGGGCTGTCCGCACTGGCTGATGCCAGTCTGGAGGCCGGATATCGCTGGCTGCACCGTTCGCTGAGTGCCACCCATGGCCCGCCCATGACCATCACCGAAGAGGAGGGACGCCATCCAGCCCGCTTCGTGATTCTGGGCATGGGCAAACTGGGGGCGGGTGAACTCAACTTCTCTTCGGATGTGGATCTGATCTATCTGTACGACGATGATCGCGGCGGCTGCGAGGGCAAACGCCCTCTGGCCATCAAAGAGTATTTCAACAAACTGGGACGGGAGCTGATTCGTCTGTTGAGCGAACAGACGGCAGACGGCATGGTCTTTCGCATCGATCTGCGCCTGCGCCCCGAAGGGGAAAGCGGTGATCTGACCCTGTCTCGCCGTTCTGCCGAGATCTATTACGAATCCTGGGGCCGCACCTGGGAACGCTCTGCCATGATCAAGGCCCGAGCCGTGGCCGGGGATCTGGAGTTGGGCGCACAGTTTCTGCACAATCTGATCCCTTTTGTCTATCGCCGCTATCTGGACTTTGCCGCACTCGATGCCATTCGCGACATGAAACGCCGCATCGACCAGAAGATCAGCGCCCGTCAGGATTACCACCGCAATGTCAAACTCGGCTATGGCGGCATCCGCGAAATCGAATTCTTCGTCCAGTGCCAGCAACTGATTCACGGCGGCAAAAATCCGCAACTGCGCCACCGCGCCACGGAAACCGTGCTGGAAAAACTGGTGGATGCCAACCTGCTGGCTGCACGTACGGCCCAGATCCTGATTGCCCATTACCGCTTTTTGCGCACGGTCGAACATCGTCTGCAAATCGAACGGGAACGTCAGATCCACTCCATTCCCGAAGATGCCGAAGGACTGCTCGGGTTGGCGCGCCGCATGGGTTATGCCGATACGGAGAGCTTTCGTCAACGCCTGCACCATGTGGTGGAAGAGGTGCATGGCATCTATGGTCAACTCTTTTTCGAAGGCGAACGGGCGCATGGAGAGGCTTCAGACCCCATGGTCCAGGCTCTGCTCGGAGGCTATGACCACGAGGAACAGATGCTGGAGGCGCTCCGTCAAGCCGGTTTCGTCAATCCGCAGCAGGCCCTGGGATTGATCGCCATCCTGCGCGAAGGACCGGGATCCTCCCGTCTGACCGAAAGGGCCAGGGAGTGGTATGGCCGCATTGCCATGCCTTTGCTGGTGGAAGTGCTGGCAGCCCCGGATCAGGATCTGGCCCTGCATCACGCCGAAGCCTTTCTGCGCGGACTGGGACACCGCATCAACTATCTGGCCCTGCTGAAAGAGAACCCGTCGGTATTGAAACTGCTGATCCGACTCTTTGGCACCTCGGGTCTGTTGTCGCGCTTCATGATTCACCATCCGGAGCTGATCGATGGGCTGGTGACCACCGATTTTCTCAACCGTTTCCGCAACCGTGCCGAGTTGACCCGGGATCTGGATCTGGCCATGGATCGTGCCCGCGACCCGGAAGAGGCGATGCAGATCATGCGGGAGTTCAAAAATGTGGAGACCTTGCGGTTGGGAATCCGCGATCTTTCCGGATTGGCCGAACCCGAAGAGGTGACCGCCGGACTGTCGCTGTTGGCCGAGGTCTGTTTGCAGCGCGTGATGCAGGATGCCCGCCGCGAATTGGAAGCGCGTCACGGTCCGCCCTGTTACACCGATCCCCGGGGGGTGCGCCATCCGGCCCCTTTTGCCATTCTGGCCATGGGGAAGCTGGGCGGCAGGGAGTTGGGTTTCTCTTCGGATCTGGATCTGATCTTCATGCACGGCAGCCATGGCGAGGAGCAATATACGGATCATCCCCACCATTCAATCTCGAATGTCCTGTTCTTCTCCAGGCTGGGTCAGAGGATCATCACCACCATTACCACCTTGACCCGCGCCGGCAAGCTGTATGAACTCGACATGCGGCTGCGTCCTTCGGGCAAATCAGGTCCGGTGGTCACCTCGCTGGAGTCATTCATCCATTATCAAACCCATGATGCCTGGCTCTGGGAGCATCAGGCCCTGACCCGTGCCCGCCCCATGACCGGCGATCCGGAATTCATGCATGATCTCCACCAGGCGATCACCACGATTTTTGCCCGTGGTCACGACCCGGCCACCGTGCAAAAAGAGGTGGCCAACATGCGCCAACGCATCCTGGAGGAGAAGAGTCCACCCCCTGGCTGGATCGACATCAAACAGAGCCGGGGTGCCATCGTGGATGTGGAGTTTCTGGTGCAATATCTGCTGCTTGCCCATGCCAAAAACCATCCGGAAATCGTGCGCGCCAACCTGCCCCTGGCGCTGCGCGCCCTGGCCAAGGCCGGAATTCTGGCACGCACCGAGGCGCACACCCTGGAAGAGGCGTATGGCGTCTATCGCCTGGTGGAGAACCGACTGCGCCTGTTGCACGACCGCTCGGAAAACCGCATTGGACCGGATGAACGGATCCGCAACCGTTTGGAGCGGCTCTGTCACCTCTTTGGCGAACCGATCATCCCGGCTTTGGAGCTGCGATTTCAACAGGTGATCCCGATCTATCAAAAACATCTGGGAGCTTGAGATGAACCTGGACGATCTGTTCATACCAGCGGATCCGGAGCGCATGCAACGGGAACGACTCAAGGCCAAGGAGTTGAAACGGACCGCCTGGTGGAAGAGTCGACTTGGTCAGGGGGTGTGTCACTATTGCGGGGTGCGTTGTCCTCCGCAAACATTGACCATGGATCATGTCATCCCGATCATTCGTGGCGGTCAAACCACACGCCAGAACTGTGTTCCAGCCTGTTTGGAGTGCAATCAGGCCAAGCGTCACCTCTCTTCCACCCAGTGGCAGTGCCTGGTGGAACAGAAACGCGCGGCCAACACCTCCTCTCCGCAACCGTCCTCAGGAGAAGGGATCCAGGCACCCCTCGACCGGTAGAGCCACGCGCGCCTCATCCAGTGCGGTCTTTTCGCTCAAGACAAAACATTCAAACAGACCGGCACGCGGGTTGGAGACCCACCACCGTTCGGCTGTGGTGATCACCTGATACTGGGTCATGGTGGAAGAGACGCGCAGATCCATCAACTCCACCCGACAATCGGCCATCAGACCCAAATCCCGCGCCAACGACCACAAGGTGATGGGTTCGATCTCCCCTTCGATCAGCAAAGCCAACTCCAGGGCCACACCCAAAGTGCCGGATCCCTTTTCGATCCGCTCCCCCATGGCATAAATGGCGATCAGACCTGGCAGGGAGGCACGAATCCGGGTCACCATGGCTTCGGGATCAAACGGGCTGGATGCAACGTGATCGCTGGTGAGTTCCTGCCAGGCATTCCACACCTTGTCCATTTCGCGCATCACCGTGTCGCACTCCGGATCCTCGCGCAGCGCCCCCTGAACGGTCTGCACCGGATCCTTGGCCACAGCCTCGCCCACAGCCGTGATCTCATCCACCAACAGAATCAGACGCGCCTGACGTCCATACAGATTGCTCAAAGGAGCTGGCAGAAAAATATGCCCTTCCGGGGTGATATCCGCTTGAATTTCGATAGCTTGCATGCAGGCTTACTCCCGTGATGGTGGCGACCTTCGAGCTGTTAGCAAAATTCTTGCCATTTCCATCACCCCAGCAACTGCAATACCATCCTCGGTTGCAGATTGGCCTGCGCCAGAATGGCGGTACTGGCCTGTTGCAGAATCGACTCCCGCACCAGCCGGGCACTCTCTACGCTCAGATCCGCATCCCGAATGCGTGACCGGGAGAGTTCGGTATTCTCCCCCAGATTGGCCAGACTGGATGCAACCGACTCCAGACGATTCTGCACAGCACCCAGATTGGCACGCATTTCGGAAACCGAATCCAGGGCCGTATCCACCCGCCCGATCAGAGAAGCCGCACCGGAACGTGTCAACATGGAGGTCAAACTGCCATTGTCCCCCAATCCCAACGTGCTGACCCGTGCCAGTTGCAAACGCATCACGATGGTTTCACTGGTATTGGCCCCGATCTGGAAGATCGCCGAATAGGAGATGCGCGACCCGCCGGCAGCGCCACCCTGTTGCTGAAAAAACGCCTGATTGCTGATCCCGTTCAACAATGAATGACCATTGAATTCGGTCTGCTCGGCAATACGTTGGATCTCGGCAATGAGTTGATCTTTTTCCGCACTCAGGCTGGCCCGGTCACTGGCATTCAAGGTATCGGTCGCCCCTTGCACAGCCAACTCCCGAATGCGTTGCAGGGCATCGGTGATCCCTTCCAGTGCGCCATCCGCCACCTGAGCCATGGAGACGCCGTCATTGACATTGTGCATCGCCGCATTGACCCCACGAATCTGGGCCGTCATGCGGGTGGAAATGGACAAACCCGCCGCATCATCGCTGGCACGTTCCACGCGCAGCCCGGATGCCAATCGCCGCATACCCTGCCCCACAGCCATCTCATGCTGATGCAGAGTTCTGCGCGCCTGCAATGCTGCCAGGTTGGTCTGAATGATCAAGGCCATGGCTTCTCTTCACCGTTCCAGACAGTTCACAAACCGAACCATTCGGTTGCTGTTCCGTTTATCGTCTGAACTCAAGAGAAGCTGAACTGTTTTTCTTGAAATCCGAAGGGCCTATCGTTTGCCTGGTCCGCCGACCAGATCCTCGGTGAGACTCAGGGTGTGGATGTGCAAGGTGACATACGCTTTGGGATACTCCACCACGGCAAACTCCAGGCCATCCCAGAAGATCTTCCACGGGAGCCGCTCCAGGGTGAAGAGATAGTGCAGAACATCTTCAAAAGAACCGGAAAAACGCAACACCAGCGTATGCTGGTAAACACTGCCGCCCGCATCATCCCCCACCAACAGATTGCGCGGTGGCGGCACCTCCAGAGAGAGCAACGCCAGACCGCTCTCGCTGGTCAACAGACGTTTGAGTGCCTGGACCATCTCGGACGGGGAGATCATGCCCATCACCCCCTCTCCCAACCGCTTGTCCAGATCCTGAATCTCGGCGCGCAAAGCGGCAATCCGCTCCTCAGCCAACTGATCGGGGTTTTTCTCCTTGCGTATCAGAATCTCCTGCTCCAGGGTCATCAAATCACCGATCCCCTTGTCCAGTTGGGTGCGTTGCTTGTGAATCGCCACCTGCTCCTTGCGATACGGCTCCAGCGCCCCTTGCATCCAACCGGCACCCAGCAGCACCAGCATCAACACCACCATCTGGATCCGTTCCCGTTTGGAGAGACGGTCCACCCTGGACAACAACTTCTCCCACCCCTGTTGCAACCCCTGGATGCGAACCGAACTCATGGTTTGGCCTCTTTGGGTGCAGTTTGAAGGATCTTTTTCCCCTTTTGCACAGCGGGATGCCCGGTACCATCCTCCTCTTTCTTCTCCCAGAAACGGTCCAGGGAACGCTCCGGATCGGTCTTGATCTGAAACTGCAACAACTCGGCCCGCTCTTTGACCGGAAGGATCGCCAACCGGCCAAAGGTCCGCTCTGCAAAGAGTGGCCGTTGCATGATCGCCTGCCACAACTCCGGAATCCGTTCGGCCTCACTCTGGAACGCGGCCCCTTCGATCAACAGATGGTGCCCACCCTCGAACACCCCGATGCCGGTCAACCAGGCCCCCTCGGTACGGGACAAGGACAATTCGCGCAACACTCCGGCAAACCCTGCGGTATTCCCGATCTTCCCTTCGTTCAACAGGGACAACATGCTGTTCTTGCGACCCTTCTCCCGCTCCAGATCGGCCCGGATCTGAACCAGATCGGCACGCGCTTCCCGCACCGGATAACGCACCCCCAGATCAGCAACGCGCGTTGCCAATGCCTCCTTCTGGGTACGCAGTTTCTGCAACCCGGCACGTTCGCCTGCCAAACGCCACTGCATGAATGCCGTCACCAGAATCACCAAACCCAGCAACGCCCCGGCAAAACCAACCATCGATCTGGCTGCCAGAGGATCAAAGCGGGGATGGTAGATCGGATGATAGAAATTGACCTGTTGCACCCCTCACACTCCCGGATCCATGTCACGCACCGCCGCACCCATGGCCAACAGGGCGCGGGCCAGATCACCATCGGCCACCGTGTCCGAAATCGTCAAGATCTCCCGGAGGTTCATGTATTTCACCCGCATCCCCAACCGCTCGGCCAACCCCTCGCGCACTCCCGGCACAGCCACGGGCAACGGGGCGATCTGAAGCATGCCCACAGCACCTTGACCAAAATGGCTCTCGTAATAATCCATGGTGCGTTGGACCTCCAACGCCACCCGGTCCAGAAATGGCGAATTGGCCAGACCCGCTCCCCCTTCCCGCTCCAGAGCCTCGGCTCCACTCTCCATGCGCCGCGCCAGATAGAACTGCCCATCCTTGATCACCATCACCAATCCGCTTTGACTTTCCAGATGCAGCAGGACCATCCCCTCCCGGGCCTCCGGCATCCAGCGGGTGAGATTCAACAGGGCCAACTCCGGGATGTCCAAAACGCTCAACTGCACACCGGCATCCACAAAAAGCTGCACATGCCGCCGGATCTCCCCATCCTTGGCCGCTGCCACATAGACCCGTCCGGATTCGCTCCCGGCCCCGCCTCCACCAGGCATGTCGAACAGTTCCAGCACCGCTTGCGTGACCGGGAACTGGATCTGATCCTTGATGCGCCACTTCATGGCTGTTGCCCACTCTTCGCGGGGCAGATCCGGGGGTTCCGCCGGAAACAAGGCATAGGCGCTCCGATCCAACACCCCGACAAAACGGGCCTTTTCCAGCTTCTGACTCTTGATCAGTGTTTGCGCCACCTTGCCCGGCGCCTGCCCGCGCGCCACTGTTTGAAAAGCACAAACCCGCACACAGGGAGCCTCCTGCCCCTGACGCTCCACATGCACCACCCCCACCCCCTCACTGGTGACAAAAAGGGCGGCCAGACCAGCCACCTGGCGTCTCTTCAAGCGACCCACCATGCTCTGCCAGGTGACAGCTTCCAGGGCCGGTCTTTTCTCCAGCCAGGCCGGTCTGGTCAGACGCACGTCCAAACTCCAGGTGCGCTTCATCAATCGACCGTAACACCAATCGAGACCGAACTCTTCATGGTCTTGCATTCGATGTTCCCGGTATCGGGTATCGTCTGTCCCCCACCAGAGATCGTCACCCAAAACCTCGCATTGCCTGCCAGATCGGTCATCGCAGTTTCATTATGCAGGCCAATTACCATAGAGCCTGATTGATTATCCAAAATCGTTGCTTTGCACTCCACTTCCTGGAATGGCACCTGCACCCAAAAACTGTCCAGGACTTCAATAGTAAAGCTCTGAATTTCCCCATTATTGATTTCATTCAGGGTGGTTGCTGAGGCCGTCAATTCCGCTGGTGAAATTGGCTTGTAACAGAACTTGCCCTTGCTGATCCAGGTAATACCGCTCTGCTGCACATCATTGGTCTCATTGGCCGCTGCCACGACCATGACCTGACCGGAACGATTCGGAAAACGGGTGTCGACATTGGAATAAGATCCATCCGACGCATATCCAAGGCAGCCCAGCTGTATGGTCTCCCGATTGGCCGGATAGGTGATCCGGATGGGTGCCACCCCGCCAGTCGTCCTGGCCACGCCGGTTGTCAGGCTGCCCGGATTACACCCCTGTTGACCGTTATAGCCATGGATCGCCCCGCCTTGCAGAGAGGCACCCACCGTATAACCCACCCCACTCATCGAACTGGCATAATTGGCATTGGTATTCAATATGGTGGCAGAGCCAACCGACTCCACAAAACGCCGCCGATCCCGCGCCTCCACCTGCTGATCGATCAGGAGCAGATCTCCAGGCTGAATGCCCCGATGGACACCAGCCAGATCCACACCATCGCTATTGAAGGTGGCATTGGAATCGGTCAAGCGGTTGGAGCTGGCCGTGATCACACCATCCGTGGAGCTGGCCAGGATCCGGTCAATCAGATTCAAGGATATGGTGGTTCCGTCCGGTACGGCATTGCCATAGCGGTCGGTGACCATCACGGCTCCCATCTGACAATACACCCCGCCACTACCCAACTCACTCAAATTCACAACCCCATCCTTGTATGCCTCGGTCAACACGATGGCATGGGGAGGACCAGAGGCAATCACGATCAGAGGAGAGACGGCGCTGGCCAATACCGTGGTTCCATCGACATCCAGGGCATCCACCTGAAACTCGACAATGCCGGGTCGCACCCCGGAAGTGAGACTAATGGTCGCAGACCCCCCGGAGGTACGCACCAGGATCTCATTGGATATGGCGCTGCTGATTTTGGTCTCGACATCGGCAGCCGAAGTGGCGTCACTCTTGCGCCCGGTTCCGGCAATGGTCTCTCCGCCCTGGGGACGAGTACGCAAGATCACCCGCAAATTATTGAAATTCACCGGATAGTTCAATGCCGTCTCCTGGATGGGATCCCCGGCATCATCCCGCACCTGAATGGAAATGCCCACATTCTCGGCCCGTCCCACTCCGCGCACAAAGATCTGTTGCTGGCTGGAACTCATCTGCAATGCATTGGGCTTGCCTCCGGTGGATGAGACCACACCCATGGTGACCGTGGCCGCCAGGAAATCATGCTGGGCAACGCTCAGATGGGCATCTCCACTGGTGGAGGCCGCCAACAAGGTGAAGGTGGCACGCCCGGAGACGGTATTGACCGTGGCATTCCCCTGCACACTGCCTGCATCCGTACCCAGGGTGACCGGTGTACCATCGCGCACCGGATTGTTGTACTGGTCGCGCAACGAGACCGTGACCGTGGCCGTGGAACGCCCGTCCGCAGGCATGGTGGTGGGATTGACCAGAATCGATGAATTGCTGGCCACTGCCGGTCCCGGCGTGAAGGGAATGGTCTTCATGACAATCATGCCACCGAGGGTCGCAGTCACGACCGCATTGGCGGTCTGACAGCGGGGTGTGAGCATCACCACAGCGCGGCCATTGGCATCGGTGATCCGATCCACAGCCGTTGTGACCGTGGTCGACTCCTGACACAGATTGGCTTCATTGCCAAAGGTTCCGGCTGAGGTCTCCAGATGAATCAACCCTCCAGACATGGGATTGCCATCCAGATCATTGGCCTGCACCTGAATCGCCACCCGGGTCGCACCATCGGCAAGCACGGATTCGGCACCGGCGGTAATGGTCAAGGATGAGACCCGCGCGGCATCGATGCCACTCTTGGTTTCACGCAGATGGGTCAGAACGGTATTGGCTGCAACCAGCGTCGTGCCAGTCGGCAGGGCATTGGCCGCCACCAGGGTATTGACCAAGGTGGTGGCCTCGGCATCGAACCGGTCCACGGTCAATTGCGACAAATCGGCAGTGGTTGTGGTCAGGGCGCTCCGTTGGGCAGCCGTGATCACAATGTCCGTACCGCTGGGGACGGTATTGAGGGTGGTCAGGAACCGTTGCAGATTGACCGCTTTGGTTTCGATCTCCGCATCGGCTGGGGCGATCAGGTCGTGGACATTGATGGGATAGAGTCCAGCCGTGTTTCTTGGCGTGACCGTGCCCAACACCACACCTCCTACCGAGAAGATGACCGGACTGATGCCACTGGTCGTGGAGAAAAAGCGAAATCTCCCTTCGGCATCGGTTTCACCTTCCATGGTGACTCCATCGCGTTGGGCCGTGTAATGGACTCCAACCACTGTGGAACCCAGAAACACCCCGTGATGGGTGGTTGTGGAGATGACACCCGGTGTAAAGACCACCGAACCCATCAGATAGTCGTATTGCGTGACGCGCACCAAGGCTGTGGCCGGGGTGGAACCGGACACCAACGTAAAGGTGGCCAACCCGGAGATCGTGGAGGCAGTACTACCCCCTTGCAAACGCCCCCCATCCGTGGTCACGGTCACCGGCGTACCATCTGCCACCGGGTTGTTGTTGGCATCCCGCAAAATGACCGTCACCGTGGCCGTTGACTGACCATCTGCCGGCAAAGAGGCGGGCTGTACGACCAGGCTCGAATAGGTGGCTGAGGCCATGCCCGATACAAAACGCACCGTGGCCGAGACGATCATCCCCCCCACAGAGCCGGTCACCGTGGCGGTTCCGGATTGACAACGCGGGGTGAGAAAGAGATAGGCCACGCCATTCACATCCGTGGTCTTGTCCATGGTCAGAGTCGGAACCGTGGCAGGTGCGCACAGGTTCTCCTCGTTGCCCAGGGTGCCAGCCGTGGTGACAAACTGAACCAATGCCCCCTCCAGATTGCCGCCATTGGGACGGGTGGCCCGCACCTGAATCCGCACGCGGCTCTGTCCATCGGCCAGCACCGAGCTGGCCCCGGCATCCATGGTGAGCGTGCCGATGCGGGTGGCATCGACCTGCATCTTGATCTGGCGCATCTGCTCCATGACCGCACTGACCGGAACCAGAACGGTTCCGGCATTCAGCGCACCAGAAGCGATCATGGTGTTGATCAGGGTCTGGGCCGCAGCATCGAAGTCGGCAACAGGCCGTTGATGCAACAAGAGCGTCTGGCCGGTCAAAGCCGCCCGTTGCGCAGCAGAAACCACAATGGAAGTGGTGCTGGCAGATGTGTTGATGGTCCGCAAGAACCGCTGAATGTTGAGCGCCTTGTTGCCGGTTTCCGCATCCGACGGGCTGACCAGATCATGTACGCTCAGGATAAAGGTGCCAGAGGTGGTGGTTGGGGTGACACTGCCCAACACAACGCCACCGATGGAGAAAGTGACCGGGCTGATCCCATCGCCAATAGAGAAAAATTGAAATCTCCCTTCGCTGTCGGTCTCCCCCTCCTGGACCACGCCGCTCAACTCTGCCCGATAGTGGATACCCACCAGTGGCACACCCTGGAATTGTCCCACATGGGTCGTGGCTGCCGAGGTGATGATCGGCACACTCCCGGTGATGCCCGCATATTCACGCAGGCTCAAATGGGCCTCACCCGTGGTCGAGGGGGCAACCAGGGTGAAGGTGGCCTGACCGGCCACCGTGGTGCGTG
>JAANAU010000028.1 GCA_011089965.1 Magnetococcales bacterium | reverse complement strand
AGTTTTTCTCTTGGGTGGCTCTCGCCCCAAACCCCACCAGGGGCTTTGCCCCTGGACCCCACCAGGGGGGTATCCCCCCTGGACCCATAATGGTTGCGTATTGATTCACGGATGAAATAACTACGTATCCCGAGTTGGTTGCGGTTTAATATTTTTGTTTAAAATTTAAAAAAATTAAAGTCCAAGGGGGTAACCCCCCCCTGGACCCTGATGATGGTGTATTGACTCTCTACGGATCCTATAAGAATCACCAAACAGCCTCTCATGGATCATCACACCTTGAAGAATCCGATGACGGTTTCCAACCGTTCGGAATACTCCTGCAAGGCATCAGAATCCGAGGCCATGCTGCGCGAGGAGGCCGAGTTGCTTTGGCTGATTTCGACCAGCTCCTTCAAGGAGGCCAAAACCCGGTCGGCATGGCCGGTCTGTTCGGAGCCGGAGGCCACGATCTCTTGCACCAGTTCGGCAGTCTTGTGGATGTTGGGCAGAAGGTTGTGCAACATGACGCCCGCCTCTTCGGCAATCCGGGTGCTGCTGGCCGAAAGCTGAATGATCTCACCTGCGGCCCCTTGGCTCCGTTCTGCCAGCTTGCGCACTTCGGATGCGACCACGGCAAAGCTTTTGCCATGTTCCCCGGCCCGGGCCGCCTCGATGGCGGCATTGAGCGCCAGCAGATTGGTTTGGCGGGCAATCTCTTCGATGATGGAGATCTTGTCGGCAATTTCGCGCATGGCCTGGACCGCACGCGCCACGGCCTCGCCGGTTTTTTCCGCATCCTTGGCCACCTGGGTGGCGATCTGACCGGTTTCGGTGGCATTGTCGGTATTGCGGCGCGTGGTGCTGGCGATCTCTCCCATGGCCTGGAAGGTGTGGGTCAACCCTTGTTCCTGGGTCTGACTGCCGGTGGAGATGGAGTCGGCATTGGTGGAGAACTCTTGACCTTTGTGGATCAGACCTTCGGAGATGGCGCGCACCTCGGCGATGGTGCTGGTCAATTGGCGTGCCATGGCTTGCAGCGAAGACAAGGCGCCGGTGCGGCAATCTTTGTGCAGGCCATCGAAGATGTTGAGATGGCCTGAAGAGATGCGCATGGCGGTTTCGTGGATGATCAAAGGATCGCATCCCAGTTGGGCATTGATCAGACGGGTCACACCCAAAGTCACCAAGGCCAGCAGCAGCATCAGGGAGACGGAATAGGTGGCGATCTCTTTCATGCGTTGCTGGATGGCCGCATCCACGTCGTCCACATAGATCCCGGAACCGATGATCCAGCCCCAGGGTTCAAATCCCTTGACATACGAGATCTTGGGCACCGGTACCTGCTGACCGGGACGCGGCCAGAGATAAGGGACGAATCCGGCTCCGGAGGCCCGGACCGCTTTGACCATCTCCATGAACAGAAATGTCCCTGCCGGATCCTTGAAACCGGAAAGATCCTTGCCATCGAGTTCCGGTTTGATCGGATGCATGACCATGGCAGGCTTGTAGTCATTGATCCAGAAGTAATCCTTGTCCCCGAAGCGCAACCGTTTCACCGCTTCCCGGGCTGCGGTTTTGGCGGCATCGGCAGAGAGGGTGCCTTTGGTTTCCAGTTCATGATGGTACACCAGCAGGGAGTGGGCGGTTTCGACCAGATTGCGGGTTTTGGCATACCGGTCTTCCATCATGACCTTCTGTTCATCCAGAATGGTGACCGTACTGACAATCAACAGGCTGGACAGGGCCAGAAACACCAGCAACCAGATCTGGGTTTGCAACTTAAGCTTTTTGAGAATGTTCATCAGATTCCTCCCCCGTCAATCCCTCTGGCGGCAAATTAACAAAAAAAATGTGTAATTTGCTCATTGTGCGAATGATTCCCTTGTATTCAGGTTAGAATTGAATGCTGTTTTTGTCAATTATCTTGTGACCTGTTACACATATATTTGTTTGTGTAAATTTAATTAAATGTTAATATTCAAACCAAAACCATTTTGAAATGTGTGATTTGTTTTGTTGGGTCGTTGGTCCAAACCCCACCAAGAACGTTGTCCTTGGATCCCACCAGGGGCCATAGGCCCCTGGTCCCCTTTGGTATAAACAACGCATTCCGTCATGGGTGCGGTTTAAAACATTAAAACCCTGGGGGAAGAATCCCCCAGACCCCCTCTTTTCTTTCAATAATTGGATATTTATACTCGGCTCAAGAATCATCAAACAGCCTCCAAGGAGTTGTGAATGGTGGTGGCGTTTCAGGGGGTGCCGCCTGGATTGTGCCGTCGGGTGGGTGGCGGGATCGAGGGGGGATTGTTGGCAGGTGTGGTGCAGGCCAAACCCAAAGAACGGTTGGCCGAGTTGGGGTGTGGTTGTGGCGATGTGGCGGTACGGGTGGCATTGGCCAATCCCGGGGTGGTGATCGATGCCTTGGAGTTGCGTCCCGGGTTGTGCGCCCTGGCACGCAAGGTGGTGCGGGATCACGGGTTGTGTGATCGGGTGCGGGTGGTGCAGGGGGATGTGCGCGCCTTGCCGGCAAGCATGACAATGGGCGGTTATGACCAGGTGTTTTGCAATCCGCCGTTTTTTGCACCCCACGCCCATCGTCTGTCGCCGGATCCGGATCGGGCTGCGGCCCGGTGTGAACTGGCGGGGGGGCTGGATGATTTTCTGGGTGCTGCGGTCGTGTTGTTGCAGGCGGGTGGGACAGTGCATGTGGTCCATCGCCCGGAACGGCTCTCTGACCTTATGGAAGGGTGTGTACGGCAGGGGCTTACGGTGACCCGGTTGCGGCGGGTGGTGGAGCCGCATCGGCAACGTACGGTCCTGGTTTTGATGACGGCTTGCAAGAAGCGGGGGGAGGGGGTCGGGTGGGTTGAGGAGTGGATCGGTTTGTGAGGCGGCGCTTGACCAACGCCGCGATCAGAAAATGGGTCACGGCTTTTTTCAATGACGGATCCGTGAGGGGTTCGGCCAGGGTGTGTGCCTGTTGTTCCTCTTCCGGGAGTGGGGGTGGCAGGTGGGGTGCGGGCAGAGGTGCCGGCTTGGGAGTCTGCTGGAGAGATCCCTGTTTGAAACGTAACTCTTTCAGGGTGCCGGGTGGCAGCCGCTCCTGCAATGTGCGCAGCAACTCCGGAGCCAGAAACGAGGTTTCAGCCAGCCAGGCCGATGAGTCCACCCGGATGGTCAGCACCCCGTTTTGCAACCGGATCGGTTCGGTGTGGCTGGCCAGGGGATGGCCGACGGTCTGTTGCCAGTAGCGCGCCAGTTGGGTGGCTTTGCTGGTGGGATGATCCAGCAGGCGTCCGGCAACAGCCTGGATCAGATTGGTCAACGGGCCGGAGTTGGGGGTGGATCTGTTCAACTGGCTTTGGCCATCCAGTGTCGGCTCTCTGTCTCCGTTTCCTCGTCCTTATCGTCCCAGGGTGCAGTGGGAGCACCATGCGACGACGGATCCGGGGTGTGCATCAACAGATCATCCAGGGTGCAACTCAATTGTTGAATCGTTTCCAGAGTGGTTTCACTCTGGATGGCCTCGTGCAGTTTGCGACTGGCTCCTTGCAATTGGGCCTGCATCACCGGATCCAGGGTTTTGGTGTGGGTCAGAGTGAACTGTTTGACCCGATGCAGCAAGGCATCGGCATGGTTGATCGCCTGCACCAGCCGTTGTTGTCGGGCATCTTCGGCAGCATGGTGTTCGGCTTCACGGATCATGTTCTGGATTTCGGCCTCTTCCAGTCCGCCAGATGCCTGGACGCGGATCGTCTGTTCCCGTCCGGTATGGTGATCCATGGCCCCTGCCTTGACCAGACCATCCGCATCCACGGCAAACGAGATGGCGATGCGCGGTATGCCACGTGCAGCGGGTGGAATGCCGTCCAGGGTGAATTCACCCAGAATGTGGTTGGCGGCAAAGATGCCGCGCTCGCCTTGGGCTACACGCACGGTTACAAAGCTCTGATTGTCTTGAACCGTGGAAAAGGTCTTGACGAATTGACACGGAATGGTGGTGTTTTTGGGAATCAAGACCGTGAACAATCCCCCTTTGGTTTCGATACCCAAAGAGAGCGGCGTGACATCCAACAGCACCAGATCGCGCACCTCTCCTTCCAGCACGCCTGCCTGAATGGCGGCACCCATGGCCACGATCTCATCCGGATTGACTCCGGATTTTGGCTCCTTGTTGAAGAATTTGGCCACGGTCTGGCGGATTTTGGGCATGCGGGTCATGCCGCCGGCCAGAATCACGGCATCGATCTGATCCACGCCAAGACCGGCATCCTTGAGGGCGATGACGCATGGGACAATGGTGCGTTGGATCAAGGGTTCGACCAGCTCTTCCAGCTTGGCGCGGGTCAGGGTGGCGTGCAGATTTTTTGGACCCGTGGCATCGAAACAGAGAAACGGCAGCTGGATCTCGGTACGCAGACTGGAGGAGAGTTCGATGCGTGCAATCTCTGCCGCCTCTTTGAGCCGTTGCAAGGACTCCCTGGTGGCGCGGGGATCGATGTCGTGCTGGGCCATGAACGTTTCGGCCAGATGATCGATCACGCAGCGGTCAAAATCCTCACCGCCCAAAAAGGTGTCGCCATTGGTGGCTTTGACCTGAAACACGCCGTCGTGGATCTCCAGGATGGAGATGTCGAAGGTGCCGCCACCCAGATCGAACACGGCCATGGTTTGTCCTTCGATCTGCTCCAGACCGCAGGTCAAGGCAGCGGCTGTGGGTTCGTTGAGGAGGCGGCGCACATTCAGACCGGCGATCCGTCCGGCATCGCGGGTGGCCTGGCGCTGTGCTTCGTTGAAATAGGCGGGAACCGTGATCACGGCCTCCCGGACGGTTTCCCCCAGGTTCTCCTCGGCCACTTTTTTCATGTGTTGCAAAATGATGGCTGCGATCTCCGCCGGGGCCATGGCCTTCTCTCCGATCTGGACGCCGGCATCGCCGTTGGCCAGTTCCACGACACGATAGGCCAGGTGTTTTTTTTCCCGTTGCACGACCGGATCGTTGAAACGCCGTCCCATCAGGCGTTTGATGGCAAACAGGCTCTGTTCCGGGTTGACCACCATCTGTCGTTTGGCGGTCAATCCCACCCGTCGCTCTCCATCCGGGGCAAAGGCCACCATGGACGGGGTGGTGCGTCCACCCTCCTGGTTGGGCAAGACGGAGATGATGCCATTGTCCAGTATCGCCACGCAGGAGTGGGTGGTGCCCAGGTCAATGCCGATTATTTTGCTCATCAGGTGTCACTCCTCTGGCGCCCGCTGGGGTGGCAGGCAGGATGCAGATGGGTTTTTGCTGATGAAAAACGCAATAATAGTGCCAGATTGTTGGATTATTGAATCATGATCCGATTTTGTAGTGGCTGAGTCGTTTTTGCAGCCGTGCGGCCTGGCGCAGGGATTCGATCAGAAAGCGGCGGTCCAGTTCGTTCAGGGTGTCGGGATCGACTTTGTTGGTGACCGGTTGGCCTTGGATGTGTTGATCGTGTTGCAGGCGTAAGCGCAAATGTTGAAGAAAATCAAAAGCTTCGTTCCATGCTTCCACCTCTTTGGACGGGATTTTGCGCGGTTTGGCCGCCTGGCGCAGCCTCTGACGGGTGGCAGGAGAGGTCACCTCATGGGCCAGAGACAGGATGCGTGCAGCATCCACAAAGAGAGTGACGCCCGCCAGTTTGAGATCAATGGTGCCATCAGATGCGGTGACAAAATCCCGCAAAAGACCGAGGGGAGGGGAGCGTTCCAGGGCATTTTCGACCAACAGATGCAGGAAACGGCGGTTCTGTCCGGCAATCCGGCTGATCCGCCTGCGCAGTGCATCTGCCAGGGCGTGGTGGCCGTGCAGGGGACGGAAGTCGAAAAAGATGGTGGCGTTGAGCAGGGCTTCTGGTTGCGGGTTGTCGATCCATTCGACAAACCGGTTCTCCCACTCCTCCAGAGTGAGGCACCATTTGGGGTTTCCGGCCATGATGCCCCCTTTGCACAAGGGAAATCCGCACTGGTCGAGAACCGAATTCGCCTGCTGGGCAAAACGGAGCAAAGATTGGCGTTGCTTTTCCATGGGGAGATCGGCAACGGGTTGAAAGATGATGGCGTTGTCCTGATCGCTGGCCAGGGTTTGTTCGTGTCGGCCTTCGCTGCCCAGAGCCATCCAGCAGAAAAGTGCGCTTCCGGGCGGTTCCTGGCGTGCGGTCAGGCGCAGGATGGCGCTGGTGAGTTGATCGTTCAAGGTGGAGATGATGCCGGTGAGTTGTTCGGAGCGCACCCCCTGGTCCAGCAGGTTGTGGCTGAGACGGCGGATGTCGTGGCTGCATTGCACCAAAGCCTCAAAGCTGTCGGCCTGGTGGATGGCCACGGCAATCTGGGCCAGTCCGACCCGTTGCAATCCGAACAGATCCCGTTCGGTCACCAATCCGATCACCTTGCCCTCTTCGACCACCACCACCTGTCGATGGCCATGTCTGGCCATCTCCAGGGCAGCATGGGAGCCGGGGAGCTTGCCGGATAACGGGTGGAGTTCCCGGCTCATCACGACTGCGACCGGGCCGTCGATGGCATAATCGGCCAGGGCCACGCGCTGCAACAGATCCGACAAGGTGAAGATGCCCAACGGTCCGGATTCCGCGTTGACCACCACGGCCACTTCTGCCCGTTGGGCGGCCATGCGGGTCAAAACTTGACGCACGGGGGTGTCCGGGGAGCAGGTGACCGGTGTGGCGCGCACAATGGCAGCCAGGGGGGTGTCCAGGGACTGGTAGTCGGGGCGCGGGTTCAGTTGATTGGTATACAGTTTCCGGGTCTGATCGACCAGGGTGTTGGATCGGGCATGGCAGTAGCGTTGAAATCCGGGAAACTGTTTCAATGCCGACTGGAACCGTTCCGCGTTCAACCGGTAGAGGACCGACTCTTCAACCACCCGAAAGGTGGAAAAGACCGGACGGTTTTGAAACAGCGCCTCCAGTGGGAAGCAGTGGCCGGCGGTCAATTCGGCCAGAATCGGGTTGCCGATGGAACTTCCCATGGCCTCGACCACGGCCCGTCCCCGGGCCAGCAGATAGAGATGATCTGGCGGTTGTCCGGGGATAAGCAGGATCTGATTGGCTGCCACCGTGACCTGGTCAAACAGCAGGAGCATCTCTTGGCGTTCGTCAGGTTTCAGTTCTTTAAAGAATGAAAATTCCTGGAGGGCCAGGAGTGTTGATGCAGGAGGATTCATCGGTGTACTCATGGCACGATGTGTCCATGCGCGGCAATGCCGGATTGAGATATCATGAAAGGATGTGTTATCGTATCTGCTTCGCGCGCAGACTGCAATGGTTGAGTGGAGGGAACATGTCGGACTCTTTGGGGTCGTCGGATCGGGCCTTTGGTCTGGTATTTGCCGCGTTGTTTGCCGGAATCAGCGCCTGGCTCGGGCTGACCGGGACGGGCGGGTTTGGATGGGCGTTGCTGTTGTCTGTCGTGCTGCTGACCATTGCCTGGCATGTCCCCCACTGGCTGGCTCCCTGCAATCGTCTGTGGACCCGCTTTGGTCTGGTATTGCATCGGGTGGTGAATCCTCTGGTCATGGGGGTGATCTTTTTTGTGGTGATCACCCCCTTTGCCCTGTTTTTTCGTCTGACGGGTCGCGATCTTCTGCATCGACGGTTTCGTCCAGGCAGCCAGTCGAGCTACTGGATCCCACGCAACCCGCCAGGTCCGGATCCCGCCACCATGAAATATCCGTTTTAGAGGGCACAGATGTCCTGGTCACGCGCTTTGCACCGTCTGTTCCCTTGGACCGATCTGCTGCTGTTCTGGCTGCCATGCCTGATCTTGAGTGGGACGGTTTATTTGTTTCTCAGCAATGGTGTCTTCGTATTGTTCGTTCTGGTGAATCTTGGTGTGTGGATCGGGGCGATCCAATGGCAATTCAATAATTTATTTTTTCAATTAAAGCTTTTATATATAACGGTCATCGGTATTGAAATTTTTCTTCAACTGTTGGCCGTATTTCATCTCCTGCCCGGATTGAATATCAAACATGATGTTCCTTTTGGGCGGGTCTACTGGACCAAGGAGGGAGATGGGGTCAACTCCAGGATGAACCGGTTTGGCTGGTATGCCATGGAAAGCCTCCCTGAGGAGGGAAAAAAACGGATCGTGCTGATCGGTGACAGCATGGTGGAAGGGGTGCAGGTGGAGAAGTCCGAAAAACTGGATACCCGGCTCCAGGAGGTGTTGAACACGCCGACCTCATCCGAGACGCAGCCGGTCCAGGTGTTTTCACTCGGTCACTCGGGAGCCTATCCGGGCAGTTATCTGGAGTATATCCGACATGCGTTGCGCTATTATCAACCGCATGAAATTATCGTATTCATTACGGTCTGGAATGATTTTCTCAATGCATTGAAGGTCAGGCAGTCGTTGGATTATTCATATATTTATTACGATGTGCGTTCCTCAGGGGAGCTTTATCTTTTGCCGGAGAGCAAGGCGGCCATCGATCAACTCCATGCCCATCTGGAACGCAATCGTTCTTTTGCGGCATATTTGTGGATGGAGGCGGTGCGCGGTCATCTGTTGTTGCCTTGGATGGTGCGTAAAGTGCGTTTCCTGGTGGAACAGAAGGGGGGGGCAACGGCTTCTTTCGTTGAAGAACAGAAGACACAACCCAGCGCACAACGTTTTGAGGCGGGAGGCAATGGTTTCATCTACGAAAAAACGCTCCATCCCGATGCGCGTCACGCATTGGCGATCAATCTGAAATTGTTGGAAGAGATGCTTGCGTTGACGCAAAGCCACGGGGTGCGGTTGCGTCTGGTCACGATTCCCCATTTTCCATTGTTTTTTTATCAGGAGGCACCGGACCGTTCCTGGAGTGCGGAGTTCGATGATCTGGATCTGTTTTTGCCGGAGAAGCATCTGGTGACGTTTGCACAGCGCCACAAGATTCCGTTGTTGCCGGGCGGGCAGCGGATTCAGGAAGAGGGTGTGGACAAACAGACGATCCATGGTTGGTATTTTCGCGGGATCGGCCATTGGACTCCGGCTGGGCATGCACAGTTTGCCCGGATGCTCGACCGGGAGTGGGGGGCTGTCTTCAGAAGCGAAAATAGATGAACGGTTCCGGTTCTGTGCTGTTGAAGACCATGATGCCGGTAAATGTCAGGGCGCACAGGGCAGCCTGAAGCGTCAGAGGGAGACGAGACCACCAACGCTGCCAATCGGCAGAGCGGGTCAACCACTGTGTCAGCCATGCGACCATGGCCAATATGACCACGAACACCATGTTGAGTGTGATGTTGGGTGGGGCGTCCCACAGGAACATTTTTTTCAATAATACGATCATCAACTCCAGGTTGTCGCTGCGAAACGGGATCCACAACAACATGATTAATATGAACATGCCGAGTCGATGCCATCCGTCTTGCCAGCTTGCATGCGGATGAATGTTCGGGGTGTTCTTTCCTGTGGCGCGTTCCAGCACCAACAGCAGACCGTGCAATCCACCCCACAAGACGAAGTGCCAGGCTGCACCGTGCCAGAGTCCAGCCAGCAGCATGGTCAGCAGCAGATTGCGATAGACCCCGGTCCGGGTGGGCATGCGGTTGCCCCCCAGGGCAAAAATATACAGATAATCCCGCAGGCAGCGGGAGAGGGTCATGTGCCAGCTCTGCCAGAAGGCGGTGATGGAACGTACGGCATACGGTGCATTGAAGTTTTCGGGCAACGTATAGCCCATCAGTCTGGCGCTGCCAATGGCAATATCCGTGTAACCACTGAAGTCGAAGTAGATCTGCCAGGCAAAGGCCAGAACTCCGATCCAGCTCCGTATTGAGTCGATTTCGTGCGGGGAGTTGAAGGCCAGATCTGCATGGGTGGCCAGCAGGTCAGCCAGGATGATTTTTTTGAACAACCCAAGGAAGATCCGACGTATGCTTTCTGAAAAAGCCATGGAGTCCAGACGAGGCGTGCGGTCGATTTGCGGCAGAAACTCTTCGGCACGCACAATCGGTCCGGCAATGAGTTGCGGAAAATAGGCAATGAAAAAGGCAAACCGATACCAGGAACGTTCCACCGGCAGAATGCCACGGTATACATCGATGGTGTAGGCCAGGGACTGGAAGGTGTAAAATGAGATGCCAACTGGCAGGATGATATTCAGATCCACCCAGTTCAGGCGTATGCCGATCAGGCTGGCGAGCATGGCCGTCGATTCGGCAAAGAAATTATAATATTTAAAATAAAAGAGCAGGCCCAGATTGGAGAGGACGGAAAAGCCCAACCAGAGTTTGCGTTTTCTTGGGTTGTTGCTGTGGCTGATGAGCAGGCCAAGCATGAAATCCAGTTGGGTGGAAAAGAGGATCAGGATGATCTGCCAGCTATTGTTGCTGTAATAAAAATAATAACTGGCGAGCAGCATCACCCAGATGCGCAGGCGGGGCAATCCGACCAGGAGCCAGGAGAGCAGGAGAACAATGCAAAAGAAAAGCAGATATTCGACGGAATTGAAGAGCATGTTCTCTCCCCGCTTGGAGGCTGTTTGGTGATTCCTGAGCCGAGTATGAATATCCAATTATTGAAAGAAAAGAGGGGGTCTGGGGGATTCATCCCCCAGGGTTTTAATATCTTAAACCGCACCCATTTCGGGATGCGTCGTTTATGTCAAGGGGGTCCAGGGGCCAATGGCCCTTGGTGGGGTTTGGGGCAACGCCCCAACAAAACAAATTCCACATTTCAAAATGGTTTTGGTTTAAATTCCCGGGGGGGGTCACCCCTGGACCCCTGATGATGGTGTATTGACTCTCTGCGGATCATATAAAAATCACCAAAAGCCTCTTACGGCGCGTTCAATAAAGGGCGCAGCACTTCTGCCAGAAGCGGGCTGTACCGGGTGACCCCCTGGCTGTTCAGATGGTTGTAGTCGAAATAGTCTGCATCCTGGAGTTGATCCAGATCGGCACGGATGTAGGAAAACCCATGAGCCAGAACCTTTGGTTTTGCATGAGTTTGCATGAACTGACGCATTTTGTCTCGTGTTTCAGGAGTGGCGTACATGTGTGGAGCCTCTTCCAGTTCATTGACGATAAGGCGTATCTGTCTGCTCTTGAAGTGGGCAAGCATGGTTTCAAAGAGTGCCAGATAAGGCGGCAACGGCTCAATATTTGACAGATGTGGCTGTGGTTCTGTCAATATCTGCTGCCTGTTTTTTTCTTGTTGTTCTCTGTAAAACCGAGGGCGCAGCTCGATCCGGTAGTGACCGCCTCCCGGGCGCTCCCAGGCAATGGAGTTGAGGTGTCCATCCTTCTGATAGGGTATCAGCGGATCGTGCGGCGGGATGCGATACTCCTGACGCAGTTGTTCGAGTATGTGGGTGGATGGATCGGGCGTTTTGGGTGCAGAGGGGGTGGCGGATGATGGGTTTGTGGATGAACCGACCCAGGCCGGTCGCTCCAGAAAATGTTGCAGCCGTCCCCGGTTCCATTCCAGACGTTCATAGAAGTGCCAAAAAGGGGTGAAGAAGAGCCGGTTGCTCAACACATCCTTCCAGCCAAAACCCCACAGCAGATAGTTGGGTATCTCCCCCCAGGGGATCGGGTAGTTGCGATTGACATGATCATAGAGAAAATTCTGGTGTCCAATGGACCAGAGAACGGTGGTCGATGGCGGAATGCGGTCCAGCAAATCCAGAAATTGAGGATATTGCGTTGGAAACCAGTGTCCCATGAAGGCCAGATTGTAGGAGTGCGTCCCCAGTAATGGATCCAGGATCTCCGGATGGAGTCCGCAATAGGTGCGGCTGTCACCGACCAATAGCAGATTGAATGTGTGCGCATGTTGCAGATAATGGGCTTTTTTTTCATCCTTGGGGCGGGCGCCATAATTGGTGGCATTCATGTGCTGGCTGACCGCGATTTGGATCAGGGCCAGCAGGGTCAGGAAAACAATGAGAAACCAACTCACGGTTGTGAGGATCGCACGGGGCGTGGGTATGGAATCAGCGGGCAGCATGCAGGGTATGGGATGTCTGGAAGAGAGCATCGGTCAATAGATGTGAAGTGGATGATTGAACAATATTCCAGATTGTTTGTCTGCTGTCCATGCCTGATTGGCCGATGTGGTGTGTGAATTGCCACAAAAACACGGTCATTTGCCGCGTCCTGCTTGCGAGATGTGCATATAAATAGATAAATATCAAATAATTAACATTTGGTTCGATTGTTGAGTGTCCGGAGTGTTGCCGTTGTTTTCACTCTTGCACATTCGGATCCGGATATGACGCATTCTTTTCGTTTTGGTATGGGTGGCTCGGTTCTGTGGAGTCTGGCCTGTTTGATCCCCATGGCACCGCTGCACGCCGAGGAGATTCCTCTGCCTGAGGTGACGGTCACAGGTACACGTGAGGGGCAAAAGATATCCGAAACCCCGGCCACAGTGGGTGTCATTGCCCGTGAGGCGATCCGCAACCAGCATCCCACCCATCCCACCGAGATCCTGGGCAAGGTGCCGGGCGTTTGGATCAACAAGGCCGGGGGTGAAGGCCATATGACCATGATCCGGCAACCACTCACCACCAGCCCGGTCTATCTCTATCTGGAAGATGGCATTCCCACCCGTTCCACCGGTTTTTTCAATCACAACGCCCTGTATGAGGTCAACCTGCCGATGTCGGGCGGGATCGAGGTCAACAAGGGACCGGGAACGGCATTGTATGGATCGGATGCCATTGGCGGGGTGGTGAACAGCCTGACCCGTCCCCCTCCGGCCAAGGCCGAGGCCGAAGGGAGTGGCGAGATCGGCCTGTATGGCTGGCATAGGGTGTTGTTGACAGCAGGCAACCGGTTCGGGGAGGATGGCATACGCGCGGATATCAATCTCACCCATACCGACGGCTGGATCGATCAGTCCGCATTTGATCGGCAGAATGCGACGCTGCGTTGGGATCGGGTCATGGGTGATCATGCCTCTTTGAAGAGTGTCTTGAGCTACTCCAATATCGATCAGGAGAGTTCCGGCTCTTCCAATGTCACCCTGGACGATTTTCAGAACAACCCGCGTCGCAACTACTCTCCCATCACCTTTCGTAAGGTCGAAGCTGTGCGTCTCTCCACAGCCTATGAATGGGAGGATGAGCGTCAACTGGTGAGTATTGCGCCCTATTTCCGGCACAACAGCATGGCGATCATGCCCAGTTGGTCCATGACCTATGACCAGACCCAATACGACACCTTCAACGACTCCTTTGGTCTGATGCTCAAGTATCGTCGGGATTTCGCTCCCTGGCGCACCCGGGTGATCGTGGGCATGGATCTCGACTACAGCCCGGGGGGGCGCGAAGAGAACAGCGTGCTCACCACCATCGAACCGGGTACGGCGGGGGATTCGCGGGTGTTTTCCGGTTATACCCTTGGACCGCGCATTTATGAATACGATGTCACCTATCGAGGGATCTCCCCGTATCTGCATGGCGAATTTTCCCCTTTTGAGCGGTTGCGCATCACGGGAGGATTGCGTCATGACACCATCCGCTACGATTATGACAACCAATTGGCCAATACTCCGACCACCGTGGTCACCACCATCGGCACCAAGGTGTATGGCCATGCTGCGGATGCAGAGGTGGAGTATGGCCATGTCAGCCCCAAACTCGGGGTTGCCTATGCCTTCACCGACTCTCTCAGCGGTTTTGTTTCCTATAATCATGCTTTCCGCACCCCATCCGAAGGCCAGCTCTTTCGACCCTCCTCTGCCGGAACCGAGGCCAATGCCAATATCGCGGCCCTGGCTGCCTTGAATCTCAAACCGGTCAAGGTCAACAGTCATGAGGTGGGACTTCGTGACAAGGATGGCAAGGGGCTGGATTATGAGCTGTCCCTGTATCACATGACCAAGCAGGATGACATTTTAAGTTATCTTGATCCGGTGGATATGGTCTCCAAGGTGACCAATGCCGGAGAAACCCTCCATCGGGGTGTGGAGTTGGGGGTGGGTGCGGCCATGGGTGTGGATTGGCGTCTGGATGCGGCTGTGTCGTATGCCAAACACACCTATGAACGGTGGACTGAATCGGCCACCAAGGTCTATGACGGCAAAGAGATGGACAAGGCCCCTCGCGTCATCGGCAATACCGCTGTGCGTTATGCCCCGGAAGGGGGCAAATCCGGTCAGGTCTCTCTGGAATGGGTATCGTTGGGGAGTTATTGGCTGGATCCGGCCAATACCAGAAAATATGGCGGCCATGATCTGTTCAACCTGCGCGGCAGTTATCCGGTGCGTTCGGATCTGGAGATTTTCGGCAGTGTCACCAACCTGTTCGACAAGCGGTATGCCGAAACCGGCGCGCTCAGTTGGGGTGGCAACGAAATGTATGCCCCTGGTCTGCCGCGCATGGCCTTTGTCGGGATGCAGGTTGCATGGTGATGGGCGCGATGGCTGTCATCGGATGGGGCGTGGTTGGCCTGCTGATGCTGATGAGCAGCGTGCTGACCGCAGAAGCCAAAGCGTCCGGAGAGGATTGGACCCCCTATCCCCGGTTGCGCAAGGAGGTCAAGGGGCGTTCGCTGGTGCGGATCATACCCGTTGGCACAACGGCCAGCACAGTGCTGCTCTATCCTTCCAGCTTTGGTCGCGATCCGACGGTGACACCCGTCACGCTGCCGGTCACGGCAGAAGGAGCAGCCGTGATGGTCCATAATGGCATCGGCAACTATCATTGGATCGCCGTGACCGAAGAGCAGGAGGAACGTGCCCTCACCCTCGCCACGGTCCACCATTTCGGTATGCCTGGACCCGCACCTTCGGTCATGCTGGCCCAACCCAAAAGCCGACTGGAGATCATCCCTGAACCCTTGCCCCGCGAGTTCTCCACCTATCGGGCGCAAGAGCGTTGGGTGTTCCGGGTGCGGCTGGACCAGCGGGATCTGCCCCATCACCCGGTGACCCTTCTGGCACCGCATCACCCGAAACAGAACCTCTCCACCGATCCGGACGGGAGGGTGCAGGTGACCTTGCCAGAGTTTCCACAAGCGGCTCTCCAGCAACCTGCACCAGGTGCCAGACCCCGTCGCCCGGTGCAGCCGTTCCAATTGGCAGTCGAGGCGCATGTCGGTCCGCACCATCTGATCACCGTGTTTCAACATGAGTATGCTCCACCCCCCATGACCAATCGTCACCCGTTGCTGGGGTGGGGCGTGACCGGTCTGGGGATGGTGGCGGGTTTGCAATTGTGGCGTGGACGCAAGGAGCAACAATCATGAACCCGATCCGGATATGGACATTGAGCCGGGTGCGGTTTTGGGTCCAGTTGTTGTTTTTCGTCGTGACCGTGTATGGCGGAATCGTGGTCGGTCCGTATGCCGCGGACAAGATCACCACGGCCCTGCCCGCACTCTCATGCACCTATGATCGCCAGAACAGCGCCTGGTGTGTGCTGCGACCCTTTCAACATCAAACCAGCCATCAGATCGGGGACGGTTTGGCCAAAACCGGTACTCTGAGCTGGGAGCTGGTCAGGCCTCTTGGCTGGTCACTGGTGATCTTTATGGGTTTTTTTCTGGTATTGAACAAGGGTTTCTGCGGCTGGGTCTGTCCGTTGGGGGCCTTTCAGGAGTTTCTGTATGGTGTGGGTCGTCGTTTCCATCTGATCAGCCGCCGGGTGCCGGAGTCGTGGCTGGGACGGTTGCGGGCGGTCAAGTGGGTGATGTTGCTTGGGGTGGTCTTTGGTCTCCCTCTGCTGGCCGGTCTGGGATGGTTGCCGGGAGCGGCTTCTGAAGCCTGGTGTCGGATCTGTCCGTCGCGGATCCTGACAACACTGTTGACCGCCGATGCCGAACAGATGGCCTTGGCCATGGGAGATCACGGCGATATCCTTCTGGGCGTGATCGGCAACGGTCTGTTCGGCTTCATGCTGACCGCCGCATTCGTGGTGCGTCAGCCCTTTTGCCGCATCTGCCCGATGCTGGCCTTGCATGCCATTTTCCGTCGTCTGGCACCATTGCGTCTGGTCAAGCACCCTTCGCCCCGCTGCGGAAAGTGTCGCAACTGTCATGCCGCCTGTCCCATGGAGATTCCCGAAGTGGCCCTGCCAGACCCGCAACAGGTGTTCCATGACGACTGCACCCTGTGCGGACGCTGCGTCGAATTTTGTCCGGCAGATCGCGTGTTGCATCTGCGTTGGGGGCCTGTTACCTTGTACCGCTCCAGCGCCGCACGGTTTCGGGTGCGCAGTCGGCTGGAGCTGGCAGACGGGTCGCAGCGCCGCCTCCATTCCTCATTGTGACCATCCGGTCTGGTTGTTTCATGGAACCGCTTGCTCTCACCTTTCCAACCACCCTTCTTGTGGGCCTGACCATGGGAGTGACTGCCTGTGCAGCCTATTGTCTGCCCTATTTCGGGGCCTGGGTGCTGGGTCAGGAGGGTGGACGCACGGGATGGGACGCGGCAGGCTTTGTGGCGGGTCGCATGCTGGTCTACGGGGTTCTGGGCGCGCTGGCCGGAGGTGCCGGGCGGATCGTGACTGCCACGGATGCGGGTTGGAGCGGAGATCTGGTGCTGGCTGTGGTCAGTTGTGGCTGTGGAGGATGGCTTGTGCTGCGTGCGGGGGGTGGGTCTGATCCCAGTCATCACGGGTGTGGCGTGGCCTCTGTGCGCTCCTGGCCGCCGTTTCTGCTCGGCATGGCGGTTTCCTGGGTGCCCTGTCCGGCCCTGACCGCGTTGCTGGCAGCCTGCTCCTGGACCGAAAGCGCGCTTGTGGGTGGTTTGCATGGGGCGGTGTTCGGTTTGGGTGCCTCCTTGGGACCGGTGGTATTGGCCTCTGCCGTTCTGGGACGTACCGGGCAGGTGTTGCGGGGTCTGATGCCTGGCTGGGGCCTTTGGATGCAGCGGGTGGCTGGCCTGGCTCTGATCGGGTTGGCCTGGCGCCATGTCGTGTGACGCGCCATGGCGCGGGGTGTGGCGCGCGCTGGTCCTGGCCGTGGTGGGGCATGGTATTCTGGTGGCCGGGTGGTGGTATTGGCACGGCACCATGGACCGGTCTCCCAAGGCACCGGAGATGCGCTTTGACATGGTGACGCTCGCAGACCCGGTTCCGGTTGTGCCAGACGCCCCGGCACCCCCTCTTCCGCCACCTCCCGAGCCTGTGGCCGCGCCCCCACCGGAGCCGGAACCGGCAGTGGCACCGATCAAACCTTTGCCCCCCAAACCACCCAGACCACCCAAAGTGCGCAGAGAAACCCGGGAACGACCTGGGCAGGAGCAACCGGTACGCGCTGTGACGCAGTTGCCAGCGCCTGTTGCGGCAGCTCCGGCTGCTCCGTCGGCTCCGGCAGTCGTGGAGGAACCCTTCATCCCGCCTGATGTGCGTGCAGCCTATGCCAGCAATCCCAAACCGGTTTATCCCCCGGCAGCCCGTCGCATGGGGTATCAGGGCACGGTGTTGCTGGTTGTGGCCGTGCTGGCCTCGGGAGCGGTCGAGCGGGTGGAGTTGCGTCAGGGATCGGGGTTTGACTCTTTGGATCGGGCGGCGCTGGAAGCAGTGGCAGGCTGGCGTTTTGTCCCGGCGCGGCGCGGCGGTCAGGCGGTGGCTGCCACGGTGACCGTGCCGATTCGTTTTCAACTGCAAGCGGAGTGATCTGGCGGTGGATGGTGCGCTTTCGTGGATGGCTTGGTGGGTTCACGCCGATGGTGTGGTCCGGGGGATCTTTGTGCTGCTGATCGTGTTGTCCGTGGTGGGTTGGACCATCATCCTGCACAAGTGGCGCCATTTGAATCGTCTGCTGCAACAGGAGCGGCAGGCGCGTCTGGCCCTCAATCAGGGAGAGAAGCTGGAGAGCCGGGCCATTCTGCTGGGAGGCGTGCTGACCGATCCCCATCTCCATCCCCACTGGGAGGCTGCTTTGGCCCAGGCCGTGCGGGAGAAGCGGGTGGACCTGGAGAGTGGCCTGACCTTTCTGGCTTCCATTGGGGTCTCCACTCCGTTTATCGGGTTGTTGGGTACGGTCTGGGGGATCATGCACGCCTTGGCCGGGTTGGGACAGAATGCCGCCGTCTCCATGGAACTGGTGGCTGGTCCCGTGGCGGAGGCTCTGGTTGCCACAGCTGCCGGACTGTTTGCCGCCATTCCCGCTGCGGTCGGATATAATCTTCTGGTGCGTCGTTTGCGTCGTTTATTGACTTTGGCCGAAGGCAATCTGCTGCGCTGGCCGGGTGGTGAATCGGGAGGGGAGCATGGCAGGCGGTCTGTTTGATGCGGATGGTGAGGATCGGCCTCTGGCTGAAATCAATGTCACCCCATTGGTGGATGTGATGTTGGTGCTGCTGGTGATTTTCATCATCCTGGCTCCGGCCATGGCCAACTCCTTGCGGGTCACCCTGCCCAAGGCCAAAGGGGAGCGTGTGGTGGCTGCACCTCCGGTGACCATCACCGTGCAGGCCGATGGCTCCATGCAGATCGGCGCCGAGGTTGTGGATGAGGCGGCTCTGGCCGAACGGTTGCGCAGGATCGTGCAGCAGGATCCGGAGAGCGTGGTGCGCATCGATGGCGACGGGGCTGTTCCCTACCAACGGATGGCGCAACTGTTGGCCCTGGTCCAGGAGCAACGGATTCACAAGATCGCGTTTACCACCCGTTCCCCCTGAGCGTCAATCCAGGGCAAAGCGGTTTTTGTAATCCTGGAACAGATCGGGATTCTGTTCTTCCTTGCGCAGAAAACATCTGCCCACTGCCAGGGCCTCCATTTCCGTGCCCATGAAACAGTGGAACGCATCTTCCGGGGTGCAGACCATCGGTTCGCCCCGCACGTTGAAGCTGGTATTGACCAGAACCGGACAACCGGTTTTGCGGTGAAACAGCGTGAGCAATGCATGATATCGGGGATTGGTCTGCGCATGGACCGTCTGGATGCGGGCCGAGTAGTCGATGTGGGTCACTGCCGGAATGTCGGAACGGGGAACATTCAGTTTGTCGATTCCGAACAGCTCTTGTTCGGTGGCGGTGAGGGGGCGGCAGCGCTCTGCCCGGACCCGATCCACCAGCAGCATGTAGGGGCTGTCGGTTGTCAGATCAAACCAGTCGGTCAGATGTTCGCGCAGGATCGATGGGGCAAAAGGGCGGAACGATTCGCGGTATTTGATCTTGAGGTTGAGGAGTTTCTGCATGGTGGGGGAACGGGGATCCCCCAGAATGGAGCGTCCACCCAGGGCGCGGGGTCCGAACTCCATTCGTCCCTGGTGCCAGCCAATGGCCTGACCTGCCATGAGCGCATCCGTGGTGGCTTCCAGAAGAGCGGCCTCGCTGAGCACGGTGAACCGGGCGCCGGCACGTTGCAAGCGGGTTTCGATCTCCTCTTGGCCATATTCCGGACCGAGATGGGAGCCGGACATGGCATCCAGCAGTTGGGGATCCACCAGGCGCTCCCGGGCCAGATGGCCGTGCCAGACAGCCAGTGCCGCTCCGAGTGCGCCACCCGCATCGCCAGCAGCAGGCTGGATCCAGATCCGTTCAAACCGGCCATCCCGCAACACCTGTCCATTGGCAACGCAGTTCAGGGCCACACCGCCAGCCAGGCAGAGATTTTTTTGTCCCGTACGTTTGGCCAGATCCCGGGTCAGACGCAACACCACCTCTTCGGTGACCGCCTGCACCGAGGCGGCCAGATCCATGATGCGCGGGGTCATCGGCTCTTCCGGGAGACGGGGCGGACCGCCGAACAATTGTGCAAAGCGGTCATTGGTCATGGTCAGACCGGTGCAGAAGTCAAAACAGTCCATGTTCAGCCGGAATGAGCCATCCGCGCGGATATCGATCAGATGGGTGCGGATCAGATCCGCATACCGGGGTTCCCCATAGGGGGCCAGTCCCATCACCTTGTATTCACCGCTGTTGACACGAAAGCCTGTGTAATAGGTGAATGCCGAATAGAGCAGCCCCAAAGAGTGGGGGAAATGGAGTTCATGGGTCAGTTCCAGGTGTGGGCCTGTGCCGATGCCCAGCGACGTGGTGGTCCATTCGCCCACCCCATCCATGGTCAGAATGGCAGCCTCCTGGAATGGGGAGGGATAAAAGGCGCTGGCCGCATGGCTGACATGGTGTTCGGAGAACAACAGTCGGGTTGGATCGTGCCAATCGGGATCCATCTCTTGCAACGTGCGTATCAGCAGGCGTTTTTGAAACAGTTTCTCTTTCAGCCAGAGCGGCATGGAGGTGGCAAAAGAGCGAAAGCCGCGCGGCGCAAAGGCCAGATAGGTCTCCAGCAGGCGTTCAAATTTGAGAAACGGTTTGTCATAAAAGACGATATGATCGACTTGCGACAACCGGATGCCCGCTGTTTCCAGGCAGTAGCGCACGGCGTGGGTGGGAAAGGCGGCATCGTGTTTGATGCGGGTGAACCGCTCCTCCTGGGCAGCGGCCACGATGCGGCCATCCACCACAAGAGCCGCAGCACTGTCATGGTAATAGGCTGACAGACCGAGGATCCGCATGGTGGACCTAGAAAAGGGTATAGATGAAAGGAGCGACCACCGAGCCTTGGGCCAGAATCAACAAGCCGCCCAAAGCGGTCATGATGATCACGATTGGCAGCAACCAGATTTTTTTTCTGCTGCGCAAAAAAGCCCACAGCTCGGCCAGAAAGGACATGATGGGTTCTCCCTTGGTGCAGTCATGCCTGCATGGGATCAGGCAGGATCAGGCCATTATGTAGCGCAATCGTTTGATGCGGTCAACCCGCAGAGCGTCGGCGCAGGGCGCGACTGCCCCGGCTGGCGATGCCGCCAGGTGGCGGGGTGAAGCGCGCCAATACCTGAAAGACCTCGGCCACGGTGCTGGCTGGCAGATGCAGGGCGCGGGCCGTCTCTTCGATGTTGCCGCCAGCCAGAGCACGTTCGATGATCTGTTGCATCTCGGCGGGCAGACGCACGCCGGTGGGTGCGGGTGCTGCTGCCGGACGCACGATGAAGATTTTGCGCGTGCAGTGCGGATCCTGGCACAGGTAACGTTGCTTGCCATTGGGTTGCATACCGTATTTGACCACATTCAAGCCGTGACAATCCGGGCAACGTACATCCATGAGCGCCATTTTTTCCCTCCTGACTTTTAATAACCTATTATCCAGACTTTCATCCAAAATTAAAAGCGAAAAATATGCCATCCATGAGGGGTTGAGATTCCGCGTGACTCTTAGTACATTCCACTCCAAGAGATGGGAATTATTTGCCTGAGTTGCCATAACCGGGCAAAAAATGCCCGTTGTTTCCCCATGCTTTCTTCCGTGCTGAACAAGAAAAAGGGGCTGCCCTGATGCCAAGCGATGACAAGAAAGAGCGGTTTTGTCTGTTGTTGCCTTTGGGCAAGGAGGTGGACAAGCTGTGGCGCAAGGAGAAGAAGCTGCTGTCCGCGTTTCGCGGGGTGGGGAGTGAGGATTGGGGGTTTGGTTTGAATCTGGGGAGTCTGTGTGAGGTGTTGTGTCGGGCGGATACGGCGCGTCAGATTGCCCGGCGTGCGGATGCGCGGCGGCGGCTGGTGACGGATGGGGGTTGAAGCCGGGTGGCAGGGCAGGGGGGGTAGAGGAGAGTCGGGATGTCAGCAGCCAACAGGGATTTGATCGGCAGGATCTTTCGCGACACCGCATTGTTTGGTGCCATGACCGAGGCGCAGCTGGTGCGGGTGCAGCGGACCATGCGTCAGATTCATCTGGAGGAGAACGAACACCTGTTTGGTGCCCAGGAGGTGGCGGATCGTTTTTTCATCCTGCTCAAGGGGCGGGTGAAGCTGTTTCATTTGTCGATGAACGGTCAGGAAAAGGTGTTGCGCATCATGGGACCGGGGGATCCCATTGCCTTGGCCGTGATGTTCATGGAGCAGCAGTGTTATCCGGTCTTTGCTGCGGCCTTGACCAGTTGTGATGTGCTGGCTTTTGACAACAAGACGTTTTTGAACATTTTGCGGGAGTCTCCGGAAACCTGTTTCCGGATCATGGCCGAAATGAGCAAGCGTCTGCATGGACAGTTGGCGGAGATCCGCAATTTGAGCATGCAGAGCGCACCGGTCCGTTTGGCGCGTTATCTGTTGGCGAACAAGAGCACCGGCTTGGGGGCAGGGGTGAATCTGGTGCGTCTGGACGCCTCCAAGCGGGTGATTGCCTCGCGTCTCTCCATTCAGCCGGAGACCTTTTCGCGCATTCTGGGTCGTCTGGTGGGGTTGAACCTGATCGAGGTCAAGGGCCGGGCCATTCACATCCTGGACAGCGATGCCTTGCAGCAGTTCATCGATGAAGAACAGTAGTTTTTCTAAATTCCTTAAAGATCATTCAAACTTTATCCATCCGTCTCTTGAGGGAGTTGTGAAGAGCGCGACTGCCACTGCCACCGATCTGGCCGCCATGGTGCGTGCCATTGTTGCCACGGTTCAACCGGAGCAGATCATCCTGTTCGGCTCCCACGCCCGGGGTGATGCGACATTGGAATCGGATGTGGATCTGCTGGTGGTCGAGGCCGAACCTTTTACGACTGCTCGCAGCCGTTTCCAGGAGATTGCCCGCCTGGAGCGGGCCATGGGCACCATTCCGGTAGCAACCGATATCCTGGTCTACTCCCTGGATGAGGTGGAGCAGCTTAAATCCTCACGCAATCACGTTGTTGCCCGTGCCCTGCGGGAGGGCAAGGTTCTCCATGCCCGATCATGAGACCGTGCGGTGCATGTTGGCAGCCGCCGGGCGTGACTTGCAGGCCATTGCCAATATGTGCGATGCTGAACTTTTTCCGGCTGAAATTTTTGGTCTGCATGCTCAACAGTCCGTGGAGAAGGCTCTCAAGGCATGGTTGGCTTGTCGTGATCTGGAAGTCCCCAGAACACACAATCTGCGTTTGCTGTTGGTCCTGCTCATTCAGGCTGGTGAGGAGATGACCGAGGAGTGGAATTTTGTCGATCTGACTGCTTTTGCCGTGCAGTTTCGTTATGAAGCCTGCACGGCTATGGACGCTGTCTTGGACCGGCAACATGTTGTTGAGCAAGTCGCCACGCTGCTGAGGAAGGTCACCGATATATGTGCACAAACCCTGGAGGAGTAATCCCCCAGGATCTGTTCACTCCCTGGCCATGGGGGTGGAGGGCGGCTCCTCCTCTTTGGTGCGTTCCGGGGGCATGATCATGGGCATGGGAGCCTGGATCGTCTCTTCTGCCGGGGCGTTGACGATCAGATAGGCCGGCTGGGTGAGAATCGGAACCGTGGGTGGAATCACCATGGGACGAAAGGCAAAGGCACCGGTCTCCTGATAATCGTAAAAAGAACGGGCAGTATCCGGATAATAGATGTGCTGGGATCCGGAACCGGTTTGCCTGGCCGGGGTGTGGGTGGCGATCTGACCCGAGGCAGCATGACCTGCCGGGGCGCTCACAAGAGCCATCACCAGAGCGCTGCACAGGGCGGTCATCCGGAAAGTCAGGTTTGGGCAGGCGTCCATCGGGTATGCATCCTCACGAATGAGCTGGCATGATGCCCGGAGTGACGAATCTTGGCTCCGGGCATCATGGAAATTATTTGCTGAGTGGGGTCACCTGAATCCCGGGCGTGGGAATGGCATAATAGGCCGCTGGGATGGTGGCCATGACCACGGGTTGGGGTGCAGTGGGTGAGACCTGAACCACCGGGGTCACCGAAGAGTAGATGACCGCACCCGTGGGGGCGTAGCTCTGTGAACCGCTGACTGCACTGCCCAACAGAATGGCTCCTGCCACGACTGCGGTGCTGACGGCAGCCACTGCCGTGATGGTCGGTTCGGCCTGGGCCGGAGCCGGGGCTGTGGTGCAGGTGGCAGCCAGCAGGGCAGCAGAGATCCAAATGCGGCGCAAGGCCGGGCCGGAATGGAGGTGTGGTTCGGAGTGCATGGCAGATCCTTTTTTGTATTACAAAAGTTAAGTGCGTATTTTACCGTAACGGCTGGTTGGTGACCGGAATGGTGCCCTGCCATTTGTCGGTATGGGGTGTTTCCAGCTTGACCGGTTGATGCAGATGGGCAACCGGCGTGAAATAGTCCCAACTCCCCTGACTGGAGGGATCCTTTTGCCACCAGTAATCGACCGGATGGGCATACAGCTCCGGTCGGACATGGATGGTGATCGTATCCCCGGGTTGATGGGGGACAATGAACTCTCCTGCCTGGATCTGGTCTGGCGCAGCCAGTACCAGCAGTGCCAGGATCCATAATACTATGCGCAAGTGCATGCCTTCTCTCCTTTCCAGGTCAGACGGTCGTGACGATCACTTGGAGGGGAGATCGCGACACGGTGGGCAGGGAGGTGGCGCTTTTTTGACCGGTTTGACCGCTTTTTTGGAGGCCGCCGTTTTTTTGGTGGCTTTGGCCGGTTTTTTCTCGGCAGTTTTGGCCGGGGCCTTCTCCTCGGCAGCCGGGCTGGGCGGAGCCACTTTGGGTTCCGGCGGTGGTGTTTGTGCGGGTTTGGCCTCTTCCACAGGTGGCGTCACGGTGGGAGGGAGCTGGAACCCGACCTTGGGGGGTTGGATCACGAAGGAGGGTTGCTCCACGGTGATCGGGGTTTGATACATCACGACCGGCGGTTGCGGAATGGCCACCGGGGGATTGCCCACCCAGACCGGCGGTTGATTGACCACGATGGGAGGCCGTTCGATGGTGATCGGGGATTGTCTGACCACAGTGGAACCCGCCGGGATCCCCCGGGTGTCCAGGGCCGGATTCTGTCCAACGACGGCGAGTCCCACGGGAGCAAGAGTTGTGCTCATGCCAGAGCCAACCGCAGCCACTGGAGCCGGGGCTGATCCGGAGCTGCCAGGGGTGAGCTGCACGGGAGGGGTTTGGACCACCACGGCTGCCGGCATCTCATAGGTGGTCAGAGGTGCCTGAGTGGGATCGATGGTATGGGCGCATCCTGCGGCCAGGGGGGCGATGCCGACGAAGAGCAGCCAATGGCTGCGCGGCTTGCCGATTGTTGAGAACAATCCCTTCATGACTGGATCTCCTTCACCCCATGGGGCGAAATTTATGAATGATATCGAAACCTAAGAGTCGTTTTTTCCTCTGGATGGGATGCGTATCGGCGCAGGGTATCCCAAGGATTAGTGGATTCTCCAAAGCGGCGGGATTTCAGCGTGTCGCGGTCGGTTTGGGGCTGTCGAGGTGGAAGAGCAAAAAGCCGGCAATGCCGCAGAAAAAGAGGATGGGGGACCAGGCAGCCAGGAGAGGCGGAAGACGGCCTCCCAATCCCAAGGCACCGGCCAGATCACCAAGCACGAACATGGCAAAGCCGAGGAGCAGTCCGATCAAGGTGGAGAGCAGGGTGCCGCCAGCGCGTGGCAGTCGGAGGGCAAAGGGAAAAGCCAGGACAATGGCCGTAAGGGTGGCGAACGGAGCAGCCAGACGACGCTGGAGAATCACCTGGTAGCGGGTGGCATCATGGCCATCCTGTTTCAGGTGTCGAATGAGGGCGTACAGCTCCAGGGCGGTCAGCAGTTGGGGGGGCGGGGTGTCGATGGCCAGGCGTTGCGGATCAAAAGAGACATGCCAGAGCCTTTGATCAAACGGGGTGACTGTGGGTTCTGGCTGGAACCGGTAGTCGATGCCATTGAGCAGACGCCATTGATCCTGGGCGAAACGGGCAGTACGGGCCGTGATCCGGGAGGCCAGATGGTGCTGGGCGTCGAAGACGAAGATTGTGACCTCATGCAGGAGTCCGGCATCCGGGTCGGCTTTTTTGGCGTGAATGATCTGGGATCCGTCGCGCAGCCACAGATCGTCGGATCGGGCGTGCGGGGCCACTTGATGATCCAGCAGCCGATCCTTGAATCCCTGGGCAATGCGATTGGTGTGCGGGGCGATCTGGGTGATCAACAGGCCATGCAGCAGTGCAATGAGGATGCCCCCGCATAGCAGGGGCCACAGAATGCGGGTCAGCGAGACGCCGCTGGCCCGCATCACGGTGATTTCGTTGTGACGCATCAGGCGGTTGACCGCCAGCAGGGTGGTCAAAAGGAGCATGGCGGGTGTGAGCATGCCCAGAAAATTGGGCAGGCGGCTCAACAGCAGCCAGATCAGATCCATGGCCTGGAAACTGGGTTTGGGGGCAAAGCGTCGAATCCCTTCAATGCCGTCGATCAGCAGGAACAGTCCGATGAACACCCCCATCGTTTTGCCGAAGGCACCGAGAAAATCGCGCAACAGGTAGCCAAAGAGGATGGGCATCAATGGGTTCTTTTGTCGGTTGTGACGGTTTTGTGGCGTGTGCGTCGTATCAGACGTGGCCAGCCGAGTTCCAGAAAGGTGCGGCCAAAGGTGGCCAGTCGATAGGTCCAGAGGGTCAATCCGGCCATGATCAGGTTGGGGAGCCAGAGTCCGACCATGGGGGAGACGAGCTGTCTGCCTGCCAGGGCTTCACCGCCAGAGAGCAGGAGAAAATGGCCGATCAGGATCAACATGGCAGCGATGACACCAAATTCCCTGCCGGAGCGGTGGGACTGTTGTACCCCCAAAGGGAGCGCGATCAGCCCCATGATGCAGGTGGCCATCGGAAAGGCGAGGCGACGATGCCACTCCAGACGGGCAGCCAGTTGCTGTTCTGCGGTGTCCGAGTGGAGTGCGGCATAGAGTTCATACGGATCGAGTTCATCGATCTCTTCTTTATGATATTGTGGTACCAGATCCAGGATCAGATGGAGTTCCAGATTGAAACGGGCAAACTGCATGTGGCGATATTGACCCGAGCGGGTGATCCAGTGCCGGGTTCCCTCTTCGAGCAGGAGTGCGGCGTTGCGTTCCGGATCGGTATGGGGATAGGCGTGTCGGGCCGTGATGGTGACACTTTCGTTGGGGATGCGCTGGTCGTGGACCAACACCCCGTCCAGGCGTCCGGACAACGGATCCTGGTGTTCCACGTACAAAGTCAATCCGGGTATGGAGCGGTTGAAAGTGCGGGATTGCAGGGTCAACATGGTGTTGGAAGAGAGCAGTGCCCTTTTCAGAACCTTGAATTGATAATAGGCACCGGGTACCCAGATCCAGTTGAGCAGCAGAGAGAGCAGCGTGAACAAAACGACCAGCACCCCGACAGGACGTGCCAGTTGCCAGAGGCTCAGGCCGCATGAACGCATGACGATGAGTTCGCTGTCTCGGGCCAGGCGACCCAGGGTCAACAGGGTGCCCAGCAACAGCGCCATCGGCAGGGTGCCAACCATGAATTGGGGAATGGCATACAAAACCAGTTGGCGCAATATGGCAAATGAAGCCCCTTTATTGATCCATACATCCACCAGCAGCAACACTTGAGGAAGCATGAGCAGCAGGGTCAAAACTGTCAGAGCCAACAGCGCGGTTTGGGCACAATCGAAAAACAGATAGCGGGAGATACGGTTCATGACGTGCGCGCCGGTTGCATCTTTTCATTTGACGGTTCTTGTGGTAACAGTGCGACAGTTCAAGTTTTTCATTTTTCATGCCAAAGCGAGGAACAGGCACGATGTCGGATGTGGTGTTGAAAATCGGGGTGGTGACCGGAGAGTTGGCCAGCCAGCGGAGTGATGTGTGGGTGGTGGGGGTTTATCAGGGTGGGGAACCGCAGCCTGCCCTGGCTGCGTGCGGGGAGGAGGTGGAGCGCGAGGTGCGGCGCATTCTCAAGGCCGGGTGGTTGCGCGGGGAGTCGGGAGAGAGCTTCTTTCTGCCGATTCCGGCTGGAAGCGGGGTGCCGGTGGAGCGGTTGTTGCTGGTGGGGTTGGGGAAACGGGAGTCCGTGACCCTGGAGGGTTTCCGGGCGCTGGGGGCTGCCGTGGTCAAGGCGTGCAACAAAAGCGGGGTGGATCGCGCGCTCACCCTGGTGGCGTTGGATACCCATCGCAAGCTGGCAGGCATCAAGGTCATGGAGGCCATGGCCGAAGGGGCCTGGCTGGGCAGCTATCGATTTGAGCGGTTTCAGAATCAGGACAAGAAAGAGACTCCCCGGCATCGTTTGCAGAAGTTGGCGTTTGCCCTTGCCGATGATGTGCACAAGAGGGCGGGCAAACGGTTGCAGCGTGCCGAATGGATCGCGCGTGGGGTCCATTTGGCCCGGGATCTGGCCAACATGCCCGGCAATCTGCTGACACCCGAAATCCTGGCCAAAAAGGGACGGGAGTTGGCCGAACGTTTGCCGATCAAGACCACCATTTTGTCGGCTCCGGTGCTGGCGCAAAAGGGGATGAACGGGATCCTGGCCGTTGGGCAGGGGAGTGCCAATCCGCCCTGTCTGATCGTCATGGAGTATCGCCGGGGTGGAGACAAGCCGACTCTGGCCGTGGTGGGCAAGGCCGTCACCTTTGACTCGGGTGGCATCTCCTTGAAGCCGGGTGCCAAAATGGAAGAGATGAAATTTGACATGAGCGGTGGTGCGGCAGTATTCGGCTTCATGCATGCCATTGCCGAGATGAAACTGCCGATCAACGTGGTGGGCGTTGTCCCCGCAGCGGAGAATCTCCCGTCGGGAACCGCGCAACGTCCGGGCGATGTCATCAAGACCGCCAAGGGGGTGTTTGTCGAGGTGATCAATACCGATGCCGAAGGGCGTCTGATTCTGGCCGATGCCTTGCACCATGCCGCTTCGTATGATCCGGATGTGATCATCGACCTGGCCACCCTGACCGGTGCGTGTGTCATTGCCTTGGGGAACCATGCTTCGGGTCTGCTGGGGAACAAGCGATCATTGCTCAAGAAGTTGCGTCAGACCGGCGAGCGGTGCGGGGAGCGGGTGTGGCCCTTGCCGCTGTTTGCCGAATATCAGGAACAGATCAAGTCCCAGGTGGCGGATATCAAGAATGTGGGGGGACGGGAGGCGGGCACCATCACGGCAGCCTGTTTCCTGTCGCGTTTTGTCGAAGAGTCCCGTGCCTGGGCGCATGTGGATATTGCCGGGACCGCGTATGACCACTCCGGCAGTCGGGCGCATATGCCCAAAGGGGCCACAGGGGTTGGGGTGCGCTTGTTGTGCCGCTATGCCCTGACCGAGCGGATGTGACATGGCCAGAACTCAGGAGGGGAGGCCGATTGCGCGCTTTTACCAGGTGGCGGCCTCCTCGATAGAGGGGGTCATGATTGTTTTGTTGCACAAACTGGTGGAGCAGGGCAGGCGGGTTTGCCTGGTGGCCGGAGATGCCCGGCAGGTGCGCCATCTGGATGATCTGTTGTGGCGTCAACCGCCGGACCGTTTTCTGCCCCATGGGGTGTGGAATGGCGCGGATGTCGAACGTCAGCCGGTCCTGATTGCCGAGCGTCCGGATGATCGCAATGGGGCGACCGTGGCCATGGCGGTTGTGGGTGGGTTGGTGGATGGATCGATTGAATTTGATGTGGTGGTGGATTTTGTCGATGCCCAGGCTCCGGCAGCAGCCCGGGAGCGCTATCGGTACTATCAGGGGCGTGATTTTGCCATGGAGTATTGGTTCTGCTCCCCGGAGGGCAAATGGATCCGCAAAGGGTGATTCGGGTTGACCTGGGTGTTTGAACTCCTGGCAAGACCGGGTAGAGGCAGTCGATGACAAGACGAGGCAGCGCAATTCAACCCAGTCTGGTCGTGTTGCTGATCTGGATCATGGTCAGTGCCTCTGCACGGGCACTTACGGTCGAAAGTGATAGTGAACATTTGCTGCAACTCGGTGTGAAGATGTTCCCGACACTTGTGGGGGGTAATCTGGATCTGGACAACCTGATAAATGCCGATGGCGCATTGACTTTGTTGGTGCTGTATCAGGAGAACCGGCTGGCTGCCCAGGGTGTGGTCAACCGGTTGCAGGCCTCGGTGCGTATCATTCACAAATATCCGGTCGATATCCGGATGGTCGATGTGGCCGGGCTTTCGGCGTGGCAGACGCCACCCGTGGCCGGGGTTTTTCTGGCCGAATCCATGGTTCGGACGTTTCTTGCAACCATTCAACAATTCGGCAATCATAAAAAAACTATAATTTTCTCACCTTTTGATGGAGATGTGCAACAGGGGATTCTCTCAGGATTGTCGATCAGTACCCAGGTGAAACCGGCATTGAATCTGGTCACGTTGCGTGCTGCCGGGATACGCATGAACCCACTCTTTTTCAAGGTGGCCAAGACCTATGAATAGGCTGAGAGGTTGGTTCCCTGGGGGATTGGTGACACGGATCCTGTTGATATTCCTGGGTGTGCTTTTGAGTCTGTTTCTGCTGTTGTACTGGTATTGGCAATCGGGTGTGTTGGAGCCGATTCGTGCCCAGGAAAAGGCCAAGGTGGAGCTGTTGGCTCCGTTGTTTGCCGCTCAGACCGTGGCTGCCCTGGAGATCGAGGATCCGCGCCGTCGGCAGTTTCAACTGGAGATCGTGGCCGTGCGCATTCTGGTGGCGACCGAACCGGTGTCCAATGTACGGTTGTTTGAGGGGGTGGTGGTCGAAGGGGTGGATGGCCAGAAGTGGATCGACCATCCACCTCCTGCCGGATTTTCCGGGTTCAGCGCCGAGGCGATGTTGGTCTCCGAAAGCCGGTTGACGCCGATTGGTCTGTTGCGTCTTTATTACAGCGGGTCGTTTTTTGAGCAGTTGCAGGATGGTACGTTGCTCTATCTTGTTCGGCTTTTGTTGTTGGTTGCAACGATTTTTGTGTTGTTTTGGTATTTGCTGGTGCGTTTGTTGCGGCCATTGAGGCGATTGGCAGAGGCGTTGCGGCAGTGGCGTCCAGGCATGCATCATCAAACCTTGCCGCTTTTGTCGCCATTGTCCGGAGACGAGATTCGTCTGGTCTATGATGCCATGCATGATCTGTTGGCCGCCTTGCATCGGGAACGGGACCACCTGGAGGAGCGGGTGGCGCAACGTACCCAGGAGCTGCACACTGCCCTGGTGGCTGCCGAGGTGGCCAACCATGCCAAAAGTGAATTTCTGGCCAATATGAGCCATGAGATCCGGACTCCAATGAATGCCATTCTGGGCCTGATCGATTTGACATTGCGTGAGGAGGTGCCGGACAAGGTTCGCGATTATCTGCAAAAAACCCTCTATTCTGCCCGCTCTTTGTTGCGGATTTTGAATGACATTCTGGATTTCTCCAAGATCGAGGCAGGCAGGTTGGAGTTGTGTCCGGAGCCGTTCACGGTACACGACATCCTGACCCACATGTCGGATCTGTTCAGAAATCAGCTTCAGGAGAAACGGTTGACCTGGCATGTACGGGTGCCGTCGTCTCCCGGATTGCCATTGATGGGCGATGCCATGCGTTTGGAGCAGATTCTGATCAATCTGATCGGCAATGCGATCAAGTTTACCGATCCTGGTGGTGAGATCGAGGTGCGGGCGTATTGGACTGTATTGGATGGGGTGCGGGTGCGTTTGGATTTTACGGTGCGCGACAGCGGGATTGGCATCCATGCAGAGCAGTTGGGGCATCTGTTTTCTTCGTTTGTGCAGGCGGATGGTTCGCACACGCGGCGTTATGGTGGGACCGGGTTGGGATTGGCGATAGTCAAACGGCTTGTCGGGTTGATGGGGGGCGTGATACGGGTTGAGAGCACTCCGGGTGTTGGGAGTTTGTTTTTTTTTCATGTGTTGTGTGAGCAGCACGGGGAGGATGCGGCCATGGATGGGCCACCAGCTGGCTGGCTGGCGCGTGCCGATGGGAGTCATGAAGAGTTGGTGCGTACCCAGATTCAAGGTGCCCGGGTGTTGCTGGTGGAGGACAATGCCATCAATCAGTTGGTGGCCAAGGAGATTCTATCCGGGGTGGGGTTGCAGGTGACGATTGCCAATCATGGCCGGGAGGCTGTGGAGTGTTTGCAGAGTCATGCCTATGATGCCGTGTTGATGGATATTCAGATGCCGGAGATGGATGGTTTTCAGGCCACCCGTCAGATTCGCAGCTCTGCTCCCCAGCGTTCCGTACCGATCATTGCCATGACGGCGCATGCCATGAGCAGTGACAAGGAGAAGTGTCTGGCAGCGGGCATGAACGATTTCGTCTCCAAACCGATAGACAAAAAACTGTTGTATGCCACCTTGTTGCGTTGGGTTCCGGCTTGTGGTCGTCGGCAGAGTGGATCGGCAGAACAGATGGTATCGACCAGGGATCCGCACTGGCCTGCATCCGTACCGGGTATCGATTTGGCAGGGCTGTTGAATCGGGTGGAGCAGAATTACGGGTTGGTGCTGGAGTTGTTTGACATTTTTCAGTGTGATTTTGCACAGGTTTCCGAGCAGTTGCGCACGATCTTGAGCGGCAGTCACGGGGTGGATTGGGAGGCGGCGGCTCGTTTGGTGCATACGGTCAAGGGGATGTCGGGCAATCTGTCGGCCACGACCTTGTACGAAGTGGCGGTGCAGTTGGAAAAAGCTTGCAAAGCCCGTGATCAGGAGGTGTGGCCTGAAATTCTGGTGCGATTTGAGTTGGCTTTGGATGAGGTCATGGTGGGGATTGATCAATTGCGTGGATCGGTTTACTGATAAAAACAATTGCGTATGCGGAGAGGAGGAGAAGATGCAACCGACATTATGGACGATTGTTTTGTTGATCTGCTCTAATATTTTTATGACTTTTGCCTGGTATGGTCATTTGAAGCATCTTCAGGATCGGACCTGGTATGTGGCGGCTCTGGTCAGTTGGGGGATTGCGTTGTTTGAATACTTGTTGCAGGTTCCGGCCAATCGGATCGGGTATACGGTTTTGTCGGTATCGCAGTTGAAGATCATGCAGGAGGTGATCACGCTGGTCGTGTTCATGCCGTTTGCCGTGTTTTATATGGGACAGCCTTGGAAACTGGATTATCTGTGGGCAGGTTGTTGTCTGGTGGGTGCGGTTTATTTCATTTTTCGAACATGAGACACAATATGGTCCTGATAGGGATCGGTTTGTGGATGGTGTGGTGTACGCGCCATCCGGCGGCTTATTTTGTCTGGCTGATGGTATTGATTCCGGCGGGAATCCATGCGTTGTTGCGTGATTGGCGTTTTCATCATCAGAGCCATCTGGGGTATGGGGATGCCTGGCGTATGCGGGATCGGGTCTGGGTTGGCTATCAGATGGTATTGATTGCCGGTTATGGTTATGTGTTGGCGTGTCGTTTTCCCCATGCCTTTTTTCAGGTGGTGTTGGTGGTGGGGTTGAGTTTGGGGTTGCGGCAGCGGTTGCAGACCGTCATGGCCCAGAGGCGTTTTTTTTATTGGGGATCTTTGGGGTTTGGGGTGGGGTATGCATGGCTCATGGTGTTGGTGGCCCCCATGCCGGTGGTTCATGGCGTTTGGACCATGGTGACCGGTTGGATGCAGATCCAGCAACCCTGCAATCTGGTGCGACTGTTTGATGCCTTCAATGTTTTGGCCGATGCCATGATTCAACTGTTGCCGTTTCCCTTGGACTGGTTGTTGGCGCCCATCAATTTGCATCTGTTGTTTGGTCCGTTGGTGACGGCATCGGTTTTGGGTTTGTTGCGTATGGAGCGGTGGTGTGCCAGGTTTTGGCATCAGGCCGGGTGTTGAACGATGGTGTGTTGGCCGGCATCGGCCAGGATCGCTTCCACCCGTTGTCTCCACAACTGTCCGAAGGTGATGCGTTGTTCCGGGGTGGCTTGATTGCCCAGGACCAGGGGCATCAGAGCACCCATGGTTGGGGATGGTGGAATGGCTGCCGGGGAGTAGCTCAGGGTGATCTGGTGACCGGTTGAGATCCGGGTGAACCGGAAGGCGTTTGGCGGCAGGGAAGGTTCCTGAAAGCGCAGCAGATCCATGCGGTTGTATTGTCCGGCCAGACCTTTGAAGCCGTTCTGGGCAGCGGCTCCGCTGATCAGGGTGAAGATTTGGGTGATTGGACCGGTCACTCCTTCTTCCACGCGACCTGGAACATGGATCATGACATCCCCCCGTTGCGGGATCTCTTCGGGAAAGAGCAGTTCCATGGCGCGTTTGATCAACAAAAAGGCACCCGCGACTGTGGGACATGCGTGTCCTGCCAGTTTGACGGCATCGTTGAAGGTATAGGTGAATGGGGTTGTGCCTGCGCCCAGGAGTTCGGCCAGGGGGTCGCGTACGGTGATGTTGGGTTGATCCGGGAACATGGGGGTGGACCTCAGAGTGGATGGTGATGGCAATGGAGATGGAGAGTCATGGTGCGTATGATCAGGGGTCCAGGGGGGTTACTCCCCTGGTGGGGTCCAGGGGCAAGGCCCCTGGGACTTTAATCCTTTAATCCTTTAAACATAAAAATTTATAATTTATTTTTAAATATAGAATCCTAAAACATGAAAACCCTGGGGGATGAATCCCCCAGGCCCCCTCTTTTTTTTAATAATTGGAGCAATGCTCATGGGGTGGCGTCGGGCAGACCGAGAATGGTGTCAATCAACTCGCGTACAATGCCTGCTCCACCCGGACTCTTCAAGACACGCCACGCAGCCTTGCGTACAACGGGTACGGCATCTGCTACCGCCACCGGAAAACCGGCCAATCGCATGGCCGGCAGATCATTGACATCATTGCCCACAAAGATGATCCGCTCCGGCTGAAATCCATGCTCCCGACACAAGGCATCCAAAGAGACCCCCTTGTCCTGAACCGATTGGAAAACAGGGAGTTTCAACTTGCGCGCGCGGGCGCTCACCACTGGATTGGTCTCCGAGGACATGATGAATGCCGGAATGCCCGCTGCACGCAGAATATCAAACCCCATCCCGTCTCCGCGACTGCACATAACCGCTTCCGTGCCATCCTGACTGACCAGAACCCGATTGTCGGTCAACACCCCGTCAAAGTCGAATACCAAAGCATCCATCCACTCCAAGGGATGACCGCGCACCGGCTCGTGAGGCGCTTTTTCAACCGCCATTTCCAATGCCAGACGACTCATGGCCGGAGAGTCAAACTCCTGGCTCTCCTTTTCATCCATCATGAAAAGAGTCACCTTGCCGCATACCAGACATTTGCCATCGCGCAACAGTTCGGTGCGGGTGATGGTGAGGGAACCGTTCTCGCGATAGCTCCGTTCTGACTCGTGCATCTCCTGGGGACGGGAGCGATGACGCAGATCATATCCGGCTTTTGGATTGCGGGCATTGCTCCAGAACAGAGCCGGTGTGGCGCAGACGCTGACCAATGCATCCGCACCTTCGGCCTCGAATTGCCAGATGGCTGCGGTCACCCGTCCAGGCTGGCGCCAGGGAGTCAGAGGATTGAGCATCATCACCGCATCCGGTCGCCAACTCCCCTTTTTGGCCAACTCTTCCCAGATCGGGGTGATGAAGAACTCCAGCGGCATCCCCTCCTTGGAGAGAGGCAGCAGCAGTGGGACTTCGGCTCCGGCCAGACGTGCGGCATGGGCCACCTCTTCATTGTCGGTCGCCACCACGGTACGGGCAATGGCCGGACAACTCAGGGATTGTTCGATGGTCCAGGCCAGCAACGGGCGACCGGCAAGATCCTGAAGGTGTTTTCCCGGTGCGTTTCTGGAGCCGCACCGGGCCGGGATAATGGCCATGAGTTTCATGAGATGTGGTGATCCACAGGTTCTGGAAGTGGGCTTTACGGGCAGGTGCGACAGTGATTCACCTCCACGGTGATGTGATCGAGACCGCCAATGCCGTGCAACAGGGATTTGTAGTGGTCAGCCCCCTGGGGGTGATGGGTGATCAACGAAATGATGCAGGCATGACTGCTGGGGCTTACCCGCCAGAGATGCAGATCCACGATTTCACACCCGCCATATTCCTGAAATTTCTGCCGTACCTGGTTGCGTAACGGGAAATTGTCTTCGGCATCCATCAAGGTCTTGGCACTGTCACGGATCAGGCCGTACGACCAGACCCCGATGACAATCGAACCAATGATGCCCATCAATGGATCCATCCAGATCCAGCCCAAGGTCATGCCGCAGATCAAAGCCACAATGGCGGTCAGGGAGGTCAGGGCGTCGGCCAGGACATGCAGATAGGCCCCGCGCAAATTGTGATCCTGGTGGTGATCGTGGTGATCGTGGTGATCGTCATGGGCGTGATGGTCATGGTGATCGTCATGATCGTGGTGATCGTGATGGCCATGGTGGTGGTGATGGGCACCACCCAGCAACCAGGCGCTGGCCAGATTGACCACCAGACCTGAAACCGCCACCAGCAAAGCGGTTGAGAACTCCACCTCAATCGGTGTGATCAAACGCTGAATCGACTCCACAGCCATGAGCAATGCAATGAGAGCCAGGGCAATGGCACTGGCAAAGCCGCCCAGAGGGCCTGCCTTGCCTGAGCCAAAAGTGAACCGGGGATTGTTGGCATGGCGGCGGGCAAAGGCATAGGCAAAGGCAGCCAGGCCCAGGGCAGCGGCATGGGTGCCCATATGCCAGCCATCGGCGGTCAGGGCCATGGATCCGGTGGCATAACCGGCCACCAGCTCCACGATCATGGTGACCAGGGTCAGGGCAATCACCCAGTGGGTGCGCTGTTCGGCAGCCTGTTTCTCGTCGAGACCAAAGCTGTGTTCGTGGTGCCAGAAGGCGTGAGCAGTCGTCATTTCGTCAGATCCTTGAGCAAAGAGGAGAGTACCATGCCATCGGGCCACAGCAGTTCATGACCGCCACCCGCCACATAAGAGCGCGCCCGTCCGCGCAAGGCCAGGACACTGTTCAGATCCTGGCTGATGCCGGGAACCAGGATATCCCCCATTGCGAAAGGTGTGGCGCGCAGGATGGAAACATAGGTGATCTCCGGATGAGGTTGCTGGTTCATCCAGTATAAAAGCGAACCCGGATGCGGGCGCACGATGTCCCAATAGAGTCCGCGCGACACCTTCAAGGTTTGATAGCCTCCACCGCCAAAGAAATCCTTGATCACTTCCATTGGCCCCCATCCGTCCGTGGCATCCAGAGCCTGTTCGGCGCGCGGGGTGCCGAGGTGGGGGGAGGCGATGGTGATCAATGCCGTTGGATTCGGGACTTCCCGGCGAATCAGCGCAAGGCGCAACACCACACCGCCTACCGAATGCCCCACCAGGAAAAACCGCTCCCTGGGATGGCGTGCGGCCAGCAGCCGCCAGATCGGGGTCAAATGGTCGGCCTGAACGGCCAATGGGGCGATGGAGGGGAGAGAGACCAGGTAGAGTTTGTTGGCAGCGGTTTGACCCGGGGCGGGCAATTCCCGCACGCCACCCGGACCGGCAGTCAGAATGCCTGCCCGGCTCCAGCCCTGGCTGGTCAGAACCGACACCACACCGCTTTGCTCCCAGGAGGCTTCACTCCCCAGATAACCATGGGCGAGAATCAGCACATCGGCGTGGGCCTTGACCGGTGCCAACAGGGATATCAATGCCATCAACAGGGTGAACACAGGAGGAATCATCGTTTTTCTCCTCGGTGCAACCAGAAAAAAGGGGCAGGGAGTGCAAGCCGTATCCGATTCTACGGCAATTATGGTGCGGTTCGCGCGCAAGTTCAAGTATTGGTTCGCAGAGGCAAAAAAAGCGGTTGCGTTTTGGGCGGTCGGGTGGGAAAATCTTGCAGTCCGTTCAATGCAGTGTGGCGAGGAAGATCATGGACATGAATCAGGATCTCAAGAACGTTGGACTCAAGGTGACAGGGCCGCGCATGAAGGTGTTGCGTCTGTTCGTATCGGACAGCGGGCAGCATCTGAGTGCCGAGGATGTTTTCAAGCGGTTGATGGGCGAAGGGGATGAGATCGGATTGGCCACGATCTATCGGATCCTGACCCAGTTCGAGCAGGCCGGTCTGTTGACACGCAGCCATTTTGATGCCGGCAAAGCGATCTACGAACTCAATCAGGGGGATCACCACGATCATCTGGTCTGCTTGCAGTGCGGACGGGTCGAGGAGTTTGTGGATCAGGTCATCGAAAAGCGGCAGGCCGAAATTGCCCGGGAACGCGGTTTTGCCGTGCAGGATCATGCGATGTCTTTGTATGTGGACTGTCTGAATCCGGTCTGTCCCCATCGGCATACCCATTGATGGCTGGTTGAATGACCGGATGCATGCCCTGTACTATGCGGTGCTGACACTCCTGATCCTGGCCACCCTGCCGGTCTGGATCTGGCGTTATTTCACCACTCCCAAATATCGGGGCACGGTTTGGTCACGTTTGGGGCGTCTGCCGCCTGCTGCGTCTCAGCCGGTCACGCCCTGCATCTGGTTGCATGCGGTTTCGGTCGGGGAGACCTTGGCAGCCCGTGGTCTGGCAGACCGGCTGGTGGAGCGTTTCCCCGGTCATCCCCTGGTGGTGACCAGCGTGACCCGTACCGGTCACCAGATGGCCCGGGAGCGGATACCCTCTGCCAGCGCCTTTCACTATCTGCCCATTGATCTGCCGTTGTTTCTGCGCCCCCTGATTGCCGCCATCCGACCCAAGGCACTGGTGATCATGGAGACCGAACTGTGGCCCGGACTGTTCCGGGAACTGGCGCGCCGCCAGGTGCCGATCATCGTGGTCAATGGCCGGATCTCTTCGCGTTCGTTCCGACGCTATCATGCCATCCGTTTCCTGACGCGCCGACTGTTGGCCGACGGGCAGCTTTACCTGATGCAGACCGCTGCCGATGCCGAGCGGTTGATCGCCATGGGCGCACCGCCCGAACGGGTACAGGTGACCGGAAATCTCAAGTATGACCAGGCGTTGACCCCCCCGGATCCCGCACTTCTGCACCAGCTTGCCGCCCGTCTGCCCCGTGGGGGGCAGCCGGTCTGGATGGCTGCCAGTACCCACCCCGGAGAAGAAGAGATCGTGTTGGCCTTGCAGGCGCGGCTCTTGGCCCATCCGTTGGCCCCGCGTTTGATTCTGGTCCCGCGTCATCCGGAGCGCAGCCAGGCTGTGCAGGAGTTGGCGCGGCGTTTGGGCGTGGCAGTGCAGTGCTGGTCTGCGACCCGGGGGAGCTGGGATGCCCCGGTGTTGCTGGTGGATCAGATCGGTTGGCTGGCCGGGTTGTACCGTTGGGCTGATCTGGTGTTCATGGGCGGGTCGCTGGTTCCCCATGGCGGACAGAACATGCTGGAGCCTGCGGCTTGTGGTCTTCCGATCCTGTTTGGTCCGCATGTATTCAATTTCAAAGAGATTGCCGCCCAGTTGGAGAGCTGCGGCGGTGCGGTGCGCATCGGCTCCGGGGAGGAGTTGTGGGGGCAATTGACGGATTTGTTGGAGAATCAGGAACGTTGTCGCGCCATGGGTGCTGCGGCCCAGGCCATCATTCCGGCCAATGCCGGAGCCTTGGACCGGACGATCCAGGCCATTTGCACCACTCTGGAAGAGTGATCGGGCCATGCAACACCGTCTCATCCCCTGGCTGAATGGGGAGCGACAGCCGGAACCGTGGGTTGTGCGGGGGGGGTTGGCGCTTCTGGGCGGTTGCGGGGCGTTGTTGGGAAGTTTCCAGGCACTCAAGGCTGCCGGCTATGCCCACGGTCTGTTGCGGGCAGTGTCTGCGTCTTGTCCGGTCATCAGTGTGGGCAATCTGACCGTGGGCGGGACTGGCAAGACCCCGATGGTGATGTGGCTGGCGCAACGCTGTCAGGCTTCGGGCGCGCGGGTGGCTGTGGTCAGTCGGGGGTATCGTCAGACCTCACGGGCAGAGGTGACTGTGGTGGCGGATTGGACGGGCGTGCATCTGGCACCACCTGTGGCTGCCGATGAAGCGGTGCTGATCGCGCGCAGTGTGCCAGGGGTTGCGGTGGTGACGGGGGCCAACCGGCCTGCCTTGATCCGGCATGCGGTCGAGGTGTTGAGGTGTGACATCATCTTGATGGATGATGGTTTCCAACGTCTGGATGTGCAACGCGATCTGAATCTGGTCTTGCTGGATGCCCGCCATCCGTTTGGCAATGGCCGTCTGCTGCCCGGGGGCATCCTGCGGGAAAGACCGGCAGCCTTGCAGCGGTGCGATGCCATGATTTTGACCCGGGCAGATGATCCCCAGGCCGTGCAGGGGGCTTGCAGGCTGTTGACAACGCTCTGTCCGGACAAACCCGTTCTGACGGCAATCCACAAACCAACGGCCTGGATCCCGGTCCATCCGCCAGGTGCCCCTCTCCCTTTGGACGGTCTGTCCGGGGCGGGATTCGGCTTTTGCGGCATTGCAGCCCCGGACCGTTTTCGTCAAACATTGGCCAGGCTGCCGGTGCGGCTGGTTGGTTGGCAGGCGTTTGCCGATCACCATTTTTTTCAGGAGGCCGAGCTGCATCAGATGGTGGCGCGTGCCCAGGCTCTGGGTGCCGGGTTTCTGCTCTGCACGGAAAAGGATGCGGTCAAATGGCGCGCTGGTCCGTGTCCCTTGCCGCTCCTGGCCTTGCGTGTCGAAATGGAATTGACCGGCCACGCCGGTTGGCTGGAGCAGCAGATTGCCAGGGCCTGTGCAACGGGATTGGGGCGTGGTCAGGTGGTTTCTGCCGTGCGGCCATAATTGTCGGCATAGCGTACGATGTCATCTTCCCCGAGATAACTGCCGGATTGCACTTCAATGATCTCCAGCGGGATGGTGCCCGGGTTGGCCAGACGATGCACGGTGCCCAGTGGGATGTAGGCGGATTGGTTTTCTGTAAGAAGAAATGTTTTTTTCCCGCAGGTCACCTCGGCAGTGCCTTTGACCACAATCCAGTGTTCGGCGCGGTGATGGTGTTTTTGCAGGCTCAACCGGGCACCGGGTTTGACCTGGATCCGCTTGACCTTGAATCGTCCTTCGGCATCGATGGTGTCGTACCAGCCCCAGGGGCGATGCACCTTGCGGTGACAGGTGTACTCTTCCCGTTGTTGGCGCACCAGGTGTTCGACCAGTTTCTTGACATTCTGGCATTGATCGCGTGCGGCGACCAGCACGGCATCCGGGGTTTCCACAATGATCAGGTTTTTGACTCCGACCGTACCGACCAGCCGACTTTGGGCCACGATCAATGAATCCTGTGTGGCATTGAGCAGGGCATCGCCCATGACCGCATTGCCTTGCTCATCCCGGTTTCCCACCTGCCAGACCGCGTCCCAGCCGCCCAGATCGTTCCAGCCAGCATCCAGAGGCACCATCTGGATGGGAAAGTTTGACCCCGGGCACCGCTCCATGACCGCATAGTCGATGGATTCGGCCTGGATCGTGGCAAAGAGTTTGGGATCCGGGCGGACAAAGGCGGCATCCGAGGAGCGGTTGGACCAGGCTGCGGTCACTGCGGTCAGGATATCCGGACAAAATTCTTGCAAAGCGCGCAACCAGAGGCTGGCCTTGAGTACGAACAGGCCGGCATTCCAGAAATAATCACCACTCTCCAGAAAGGATTGGGCAGTCGCCACATCCGGTTTTTCCACAAAACTGGCCACCATGGGGAGGTTCTGGTGGCCCGGGGTGGTGGATTGGCGGATATAGCCATAGCCGGTTTCCGGGCGGTCCGGGGGGATGCCCAGAATGGCGATGGCATCGGCAGCCGCCACGGCCACGGCCTGGCGCAGCGCCGTCACAAAGGCATCGATGCGGGTGACGGTTTGATCTGCCGGAGTGACCACGAGGATCGGATCTTCGCCGTTTGCCGTCGCCTGGAGTGCAGCCAGAGTCAGGGCCGGGGCTGTGTTGCGGGCCGATGGTTCCAGCAGCAGAGTGGCAGGAACCGGGTGACCTTCCCGCAGTTGTTCCAGAACCAGGAAGCGGTACTCCTCATGGGTGATGACCAGCCATTCATCCATGGGCATGGTTGGGCTGTGCAACGGCATCAGCCGGGCCACGGTCTGTTGGAACAGGCTCTGGTTGCCGGACAGAACCAGAAACTGTTTGGGAAATCCCGACCGGGACAACGGCCAGAGTCGGGTTCCGGAACCACCGCACAGAATGACGGGCACGATTTTCATGTCAACACCTTTTCAAGAGTCCGGACAGAAACAGTAGCCATTGCGTCCGCGCTCTTTGACACGATACATGGCCTGATCCGCACTGGCCAGCAGGGAGTCGGCATCCTGACCATGCTTGGGAAAGATGGCAATGCCAATGGATGCGCCGATCTCTGCCGTGACGCCTCCTCCCAGATCAATGGGGTGCGATACTGCCTGCACGATCTTGTCGGCCACCGGACCTGCCACCTCCGGCTGGGGCAAGTCCGAAAGAATGATGGCAAACTCATCCCCGCCCATGCGTGCCACCAGATCCGAGGCGCGCAGACAGTCACGAATTCTCTGCGTGGCCGTGACCAGTACCCGGTCTCCGGCAGCATGACCCAGCGTGTCGTTGACATGCTTGAAGCGGTCCAGATCCACCAGCATGACCGCCAACAGATCCTTGCCCCGAATGGCGATGGTCAAAGCCTGGGCCAGATGTTCGGCAAACAGCACCCGATTGGGCAGCGCAGTCAGCAGATCGTGATGGGCCAGATGCTGCAACCTCTCTTCCATGCGCTTGCGTTCCAGAATGCCGGCCAGCGTGCAGGCCATGCTGGTCAGCAGGGTCTCTTCTTCCAGGATTTGTGGATGGTTGTCACCCAGATAGAGGGAGATCAACCCCAGCACCTTGCCTCGTGACAGAATGGGAATGCAGTAGTGCCCATGGGGACGCATGCCTTCATGCCGGATCTCATGACGTGCATCGCTGCTGTGACAATAAATCAGTTTGCCTTCGGCCACAGCCCGCCCACACAGACATTTGCCAATGGGAACCGTCTGACAGTTGTGCGCAACCGTATCATCCAAACCGAGCGAGACCGCCATGTGCAGAGTGCCGCGCCGTTCATCCACCAGAAAAATGGCGCCCCGCTGCTCCAGGCGCAAATACGGCACAGTCAGAATGATCTGCAAGGCCACTTCCAGTTGCCGCTGCAAGGTGAGCGGCTCCAGCGAAGATTCCAGCAAGGCGCTCAAGGCCAGCCGGGCCGATTGGGCGCGCAGGTTGTGGTTTTCCAACATTTGCAGATCCTGCCCCATCTTCTGCATGGCCAACAGCAGGTTGCCGATCTCGTCCTGTGGCACGTCCGGCATCCGGGCCGAAAGTTCGCCCGTGGAGATGCTTTCGGCAAAGTCAATGCCTGCTGCCAGCGAACGGTTCAAGGGACGTAGGATGACCACGATCAATAGGACCGATACCACCATGGAAAAGATGATGAAGAAGAGGTGCATGTTCTCTGTGTATGAGAAATGCTTGTCGCGATCCAGGCTGATGGAGGCCATTTGATTTTTCAGCATGGATTGCAACTGTCTGGCAACGGGCACCAGTTCGCTTTCCACCCGGGCCATGATCAGCTCCGGGCTGCCTTTTGGTCCTTCGACCACGTTGGCGATGATCTGTTGATAGCGCAAAGTCAGGTCGATAACCTGCTGCCAGATTCCATCCAGGTGGAACGGTCCCATGGCACGCACCTCCTGGGTCAGCCGGATCAGCTCTCCGGTCCAGTAGCGGTTCTGGTCGGTCCAATTGGTATCTTGACGCAAGATATAGTTTTTTTCATGACGTCTGGCTTCAAGCAACGCCTGTTGCATTTGCAACAGCCGGTGGGTGCGGATCTCGTGGCGCGTCAGGGTCTGAAGGTTTTGCCACTCCAGCGTGGCGAACAAAAGAATCAACCCCACCATAATGCCAAAGCCAAGAGCCAGCTTGTGCTTGATATACATAGGCACGAATCCTTATGCAGGATGGTTGCTGCTCCCAAAGGGCGGCCTGAAGATCTGGGACGATCAGGACAAGCTTGTAGTGTGTCACATTCGCGGACAAAATTAAACCCGGATTGTTACGTCTCAGCGTTCCCGGAAAGATTCGTTGATGGAGGCATAAATCGGCTTGAGGAGGTAGGTCATGAGGGTTTTGCTGCCGGTGTGGATGTCGGCCTGTACGGTCATGCCCGGGAGGATTTCATTCATTCCGGGGCGTGTCCCCAGATAATGGGTGGCCAGACGCACCAGCCCCTTGAAATAAGGTTGCTGTTTTTCATCCAAAAAGGCATCCGGTGAGATCGAACGCAACTCTCCCTGGATTGTGCCGTAACGGGCATAATCATAAGTGAGTACCTTGATGGTCACCGGTTGGCCAACCTTGATATGACCGATATCCCGGGTGGTGATGCGGATTTCGGCATCGAGCGTCTCCCCGACAGGCACGATCCTGGCTACCACTCCACCCGGAGGAATCACCCCTTGTACGGTATTGACCCCCAACTCCTGAATGATGCCCCGCACCGGGGTCGTGATCTCCAAACGCTGGATGCGGTTGTCCAAACGGACGATCTGTTCGTCGATCTGGAGCTGTTCGGCCAGGGCGTTGTTCAGCTCCTTGCGGGCTTCGTGGCGTCGTTGTTCCTCCCCCTCTTTCAGACGTTCCTGAAGCTCTTCGACCTCTGCGCGCGTCTGGGCAATGCTCCCGCGCAAGCGGGTGATCTCTTCGACCGCCCGGCTCTTTTCCCGCTTGGTGGCCAGAACCGCCAGTTGGGACACCAATCCCTTGGCCAACCCCTGCTCCTGAATGGTCAACTCCTCGTTGAGCAGGCCCAGACGATGTGACAACGGGGTCAGCTGGGTGTTCATCTCTTTGATCTGCACCTGCTTTTGGGCAATCTGCCGCCGGATCACCTCTTCGCTGCTGTGCTGATGGGCGCGTTGCGTATCTAACAGGGTGGATTGGTCCTGGGCCAGCATGCGATATTCCGGGACTGGGGAGTCAAAGTTGGGTGCCCGCTCTTCCAGAAAAGCGCGCTGACGCTCGATCAACAGGGCCAGGGAGTGACGTCTGGCCTGCAACTGTTTGAGTTCCGGCAGGATCGGGGCAGCATCGAGCCGGATCAAGGGTTCGTTGGCCGCCACGATCTGTCCCTCCTTGACCAGAATCTGTCGGACAATCCCTCCTTCCAGATGTTGGATATTCTGGATCGCATGTTGGGTCACCACCTCCCCGGTGGCAGGTGCCACCTCCTCCAGCACGGAAAACGAAGCCCACACCAGAAACGTGACGACCGCCAGAGAGACGGCCATGCCCGTGGCCCGAATCAGCACCGGCAATCCCCCCTCTTCCAGAATCATGGATTGGGCCAGAAACCGTTGTTGACGATTGCCCAGTTGAATGGTTTGAACGGCTGGGGTGGTCTCGGTCATGGTGGATCCTAAATCAGGTTCTGGGGGATCTTGGGCAACACGTCGTTGGGCGGTCCGGCCAGCTTCAGATAGCCTTGATCAAAGAAGAAAAGCTGATCGGCCAGGCGCATATGACTGGGGCGGTGGGTGACGATGAACAGTGTGGCCTGGCCGCGCAACTGATTGACCACCTTTTGAAACGCCTGATCCCCTTCCCAGTCCAGGGCGCTGGCCGGTTCGTCGAACAGCAGAATCTGGGAAGGCTTGAGATAGGCCCGGGCCAATGAAAGCTTCTGGACCATGCTGGAGGCCAGTTGTCCCGCATCTCCGTCCCCGATGCGGGTGTCAAAACCCCGTGGCAAGGCACGCACCTCCTCCAGTACCCCTGCCATCTGGCAGGCCGTTTCCAGCTCTTCCATGGTGGCCGTGGCATGGGCCAGGCGCAGATTCTGGGCAATGGTGCCATGGTAGAGATCGCATTTCTGGGGGACATAGGCCACGGCATGGCGCAACTCAATCGGATTCATCTGGCGAATGTCCTGACCGTCGATGCGAATGCTGCCGGCTTGCGGCAGATAGAGGCCGGCCAGCAGTTTGATCACCGTGGATTTGCCCGAACCGTTGCTGCCCACGATCACCACCACCTCGCCGGGTTTGACCTCGAAACTGACCCCCATCAATGCGGGTTCCGCTTCGTTGGTATAGCGCAGACTGACCCGCACAAAACTGATGGCCCCGGCAAAACGTTTGATCGGTTCGATGGGCGCATAGGCCTCGAATTCGGGTTTGACGTTCATCAAACCGTCGATCTGCTTGACGCTGGAGCGCAACTGTTCCATGCGGGTCATGGCAAAAAAGATGCTTTGCAAAGGTGCCAGGATGCGCCAGACCAGAATCATCGAGGCCACCAGTCCACCCACCGTCATCTCGGCAGCCAAGACCCGCAATACTCCGATACTGACCGTGATCAGACCTGATCCGATCACCAGCAACTGGGCCACGGTGTTGACCCCAGCCGTGATCAGCGCCGAACGGAAGTTCTGCATGGCCGACTCTGCCGACAGCTCCCGGTAGCGGTCAAACCACATCTCTTCTGCCCCCAGATATTTGATGGCGCGAATCTTGTTGAGCAGTTCGACCGTGAACTCCTGTTGTTTGGCCCGTAGACGTCTGGCTCTCGCCCCTTCGTTTTCCACCAGCGGACTCATGGCAAACCACAATACGACAAACAATACGGCCGTGATGCCGGGGATGAAGGCCAAAGAGCCGGCCAGCATGGCCATGACCACGACAAAGATGATGGTAAATGGCATCTCCAGGAACACCAGCGCCAACGGCCCGGTGAAAAACTCGCGTACCGTGTCGAAATCCTTGATGCGGGCCACCTGGGAACCGATGGGTGCCCGTTCGGTATAGGAAGGGACCAAAGAGAGAATGCGCAGAAAAATGGCATTGCTGACAATGCTGTCCAGATGGGCACCCACATGCATCAGGATGCGGGCGCGCATGGCGCGCAACAGCCAGTCAAACCCCAGGGCGAGCAATACCCCGATCACCAGATGAACCAATGTCTCCATGGAGTGGGAGCCGATCACCCGGTCATAGACGGCCATGGAGTAGAGTGGCGGGGCGATTTGCAGAATGGTGATGGCGCAGGTCAGAGCCACAATGAAATAAAAATATCGCCGGAAACGATTGGAGACCATGCGCAGCCAACCCAACCGGTTCTGTTCCAGTGCCATCAGTTCATGGTCAAAGGTTTTGAAAAAAAAGGCGGATCCCACCAGATCTATTCTGGGGATCCGTCCGATCTGACCCGTGGCACCGTCAAAGATCAGCAACATGTCGTCCATGTGTTCATAGACCACCATGGCCCCACGCTGGTCGGGCACGAACAGACACGGCAGCAGTCGGGGATCGATCTCGCCCAGTCCCAGCCGCAGTTCATGGCTCTGAAAGGTGAGGTTGGCCATGACATTGCGCAGGCCGGTCAAATCCAAAGATTCGGCAAAGTGGGGCAAGGCTTCGGCCACATGGCGCAGATCGCCCCGATATCCCACCGCATGCAGCAACGGCACCAGGCAGGCCCCGAAATCCGACAAACGGGCAAACTCCTCCAGAATCCCGGTGGCCTTGGGATGGTCCAACAACGACTCTTGCGGACGTTTCAGCATGTTTTTTTTGTCCGGTGGGTGAGGGTGGCTGGTGGCGGTTGGACCAGTTTGAGGGCAATGGGTTTGGGTGTTTGGGTCTTTTGGGGTGGTGGTGCCGGAATGGGTGGGGCTGGTGGAGCGGTTTCAGGCGTGTGTGGTGTGGGTGCGGGTGTGGGCGCAGGTTGTTTTTTTTTCTCCTGTTGGATCAGAGTGCCGTTCTGGAGTTGATACACCCGGTCTGCCAGGGCGACCAGGGAGGGGCGATGGCTGACCAGGATCAGGGTGACCTGGCCATGAAAGCGCATCAACTCCTGTTTCAGCTCTTCGTCCCCACGGCTGTCGATGGAGGTGTTGGCCTCGTCGAAGAGTACCAGTTTGGGTTGGTCGAGCAGGGCGCGGGCAATGGCAATGCGTTGTTTGATCCCCTGGGGCAGGATTTCGGCAGCACCGTCATCGACCAGGGTTTCAAAGCCGTTGGGCATTTTGGTGATGAAATCGGTCAGACCGAGCCGTGCGGAGAGGGCTTCGGCATCGGATGCGCGCCAGGGACGGAACATGGTCAGATTGTCCATGATGGTGCCCTTGAAGAGAATCCCGGCCTGGGGCAGGTAGGCGATCTGCGACCGCACGCTGCTGGGGTTGAACGCGGACAGATCCTGTCCGTCCAGCATGACCGTGCCGGAAGAGGGACGCAATGCTCCCTGCATCAACCACAACAGGGTGGTTTTGCCGCTGCCGTTGCCGCCAGAGATGGCAATGGTCTCTCCGGGGGCCACGTTGAGCTGAATGTTGTGCAGCAAAGGGGGCTTGTCCGGGCCAAAGCGGTAGGTGACATCGCGCAACTCCAGAGCGCCTTCCAGAGAGGTCAATTCCGGAATGTCGGTTTCCACCTCAGGCGGCAGGTCGAACAGGATGGCCAGCCGGTCGCGGGTCACCCGGATCGATTGAAAACGTGCCCAGATGCCAAAAGCGCGCTGCAAGGGTTGAATGGCCTGACCAGAAAGCATGCTGCATGCCGCCAATCCGCCAATGGTCAACTGGTGATCGATCACCAGCAGACAACCCAAACCGACCATGGCCACCATGTTGAGTTGGGAAAAGAGCATTCCCAGGTTGCCGGAGGTGACCCCCAACAATCCAACCTGTTGAGATGCCGAAGAGCAGCTCTCTTGCAGACGTTCGTAGCGTCGCAGCATCATGGCTTCCATGGCCATGGCCTTGACCGAATGCACGCCGTTGAGCACTTCGATGAGAAAGTCGATGCGTCGATCTTCCCACAGGGTTCGTTTCTGCACCGCCTCATAGAGCCAGCGGCTGATCAGAAACGAAACCCCGATGAACAGGGTGAAGATCAGGATGGGGATGATGACAATCCAGCCCGCCAGATGGTAAATGAGAACCAGAAACAAGATGGCAAAAGGCAGGTCCAGCACGGTCAGAACCGCCTGACCGGCATAGAAATCCTTCAGGCTGTGGATGCCGTTGATCCGTTCCAGGTGCATGCCGGCCCCCTGGCGTTCGGTGTTGGCCAGTGTGGAGGAGAGCAGCCGATAGATGGCCGTGCAGCCGGCCAGATGTTCAAATCGGGCACCCAGCCAGCTCCCGATGTAGGAGCGGACCATTTTCAGTATGGCTTCAAATAAAATGGCCACCATGACTCCGGCAGTCAATATTTCTAATGTTGTTTCTGCCTGAAACAATAAAATGCGATCATAGATTTGCAGCATGGTCAGTGGCAGCGCCAGTGCCAGGATATTGAGTACGGTTGAGGTCAAAATGAGATCAACCATGCTGGAGCTGATGAGTTGGGCAGGCTGCAAGATTTTCGGCCAGCCTGTGCCGGAGAATAAGTTGTATTTTATCATATATTTAGAAGACAATCCATGACAGGTCCGTTGCGTGATGGGCGATGAGTTGCAAAAAACGCAAAGCGGTCAATTTTGTATCACTTCGGCTAAGGTTACCATTTTTTCCTGGAAAAATCAAGAAAAATGAATGTATGTTTATATCGGAGGATCGACTCCATTTCCATGCTTGCAAGATCTGACAGGTGAGACCATGTCCGGAACTTCTGAAAGTGAAAACTTGGTAGATGCTGGCGGCCAGGAGGATGCGCGCCAGAATCTGGACAGTATGACGGTATTGCAGAATGTCAAATCGGTTGATCTGTATGCCGAAGAGAATCGTAATGCCGAATCCAATCAGATCACCGATCAGTTGGTGGTGATGGGCAGCGTACAGATGGGCAGTCGCCGGGAGGTGGAGCACGCGATTGTCACCTCTGGCTCTTTGGATTCCGACGGTCAGTCTGAGGAGAGGCACCAAGAGGATCCGGAGAAGAAACCGGATCAGCCGGCAGAGGATTCTGATGCTGGTCACGTGACCAGAGCAGGGGAATTTCATGTGCGACCAAATCCGGGAGCCGATCCGCAATCCAATCGAGGCGCACACGTTGAAGAGGAGCCGGAAGCAACCATGGCACCGGCAGAGCCGGATGCGGTTGTGGAGGAGAGTCTTGCCGAGCCTGGGTCGACCGTGGGGATCCCCAAGGGAGATGGTGATCCCCAACGACCTGTTGTAACTTCGCCGACGACACCAACGACCGTGACCTCGCCGACGACACCAACGACCGTGACCTCGCCGACGACACCAACGACGGTGACCTCGCCGACGACACCAACGACGGTGACCTCGCCGACGACACCAACGACCGTGACTTCGCCGACGACACCGACGACGGTGACCTCGCCAACCACGCCGACGACCGTGACTTCGCCGACCACACCGACGACCGTGACTTCGCCGACCACACCGACGACCGTGACTTCGCCGACGACG
>JAANAU010000027.1 GCA_011089965.1 Magnetococcales bacterium | reverse complement strand
CCCAGGCCCCGTCTTCGACGACCCAGGCCCCGTCTTCGACGACCCAGGCCCCGTCTTCGACGACCCAGGCCCCGTCTTCGACGACCCAGGCCCCGTCCTCGACGACTGAAGCACCGTCCTCGACGACCCAGGCCCCGTCCTCGACTGCGAAGCCGCCGTCTTCAACGGTTAAGCCGCCGTCTTCAACGGTTAAGCCTCCGTCTTCAACGGTTAAGCCTCCGTCTGGGACAACGGCTCCGTCGGTTACATGCAAACCACCATCAGAGCATCATGAAGGTATTACGGTGTATGGCACCGCACGTCATGATCAGATTGTTGGCACGGATGGTGATGATCACCTGTGGGGCGGAAATGGAAATGATACGTTCCGTGGTATGGGTGGTGAGGATGAGATGTATGGTGAGGCTGGGAATGACCTCTTCATCTTCGGTACTTCCCAGAGTGCCTTTGTCGATGGTGGTCAGGGTAAATGGACCGACATTATCAATATGACGGATCAGTCCATGAACTTGACTGGGCATTATGATGGCGGTTGGACTGCTCAGGTTGAAAGTGAGATCGTCACTGTGACTGATCCAAATCAACATGGTGTGTTGGATAACCTGCACAATGCATCTGGAACGATCACATTCACCTCAACAGGTGATACGATTCAGTTCCAGAACATTGATAAAATCGAGTGGTAGTGAGCTGGCAGTATCTTGAGTAACAAAAGTGGCCCAGATAAATGAAAATTTATCTGGGCCACTTTTGTATGAGAGAGTGTTTTTTGGGTTATTGATTGGGAAGGATTTTGTTGATAACCAAGATGACCAACGAGAAAAAGTAAAATATATGAAGAAAAATATAATATAAGTAATTATTATTGCAAATATTTTACAATTGTTTGTGATGTAAAACTTTATTTATTCTGTTCGGTGTTTGTTCAGCAGAGCCTGCCAGCGGTCTGTTTCAAAGGTGATTTTTTCATCTGTTGGATCGATGTGGAGTCGCACCCGCCAAGGTTCATCATCGGTTTCGTCTGTTTCCCAATCCATGGTAAATCCGTTGCCTTCGATCAGGCGGAACAACTCCAGCAGGGCAGAGAGCATCTGGCCTTTCATGGCGCGCGCCTCGCGATCATAAATGATACGCAACCATTCATCAGCGTTCTCATCCGCCAATTGTTGCCAGATCCAGGTGACCGGGGCATCGTAGAGCGTCCCTTCCCATTGCCGGGCAAAGGTGGTGTGATCCCGGCACTCCTCTTCGGGTTTGCCGATGATCAGCAGGATCTCTGCCTCCTCTTCCTCGGTGATCAGATGGATTTCACCAAAGGCAAAGGGGTTTTCATCCTTGTGTTTTTGAAACCATTGGCCAATGGCGCGCGCGAGAGCGTTGGTCTCCATAAGGGGGGTATCCAAAGAAAGGGGTTAACGAAGCAGGTGATAATATTTTTGCATGAAGATGCGCGCCCCGTCGGCATAGTTCCACGGGTTGGCAAGCAACTCATCCATGAGTTCCGCACGGGTAATGAGACGGTGGTTCAACGCCTCGCCATCCAGGAAACGGAATGGTCCATCAAATACTCCAACATAGACCATGACATTATGCCGTTTCAGCCAGGGTTCGCCCTGACGTACCCGGCTCAATGATCCTTGCCAGGGGTCATAGTCGATGGGACGGATCACGGCCCATTGATTGGGATCGTATTGTCCAGAGTGCAATTGACGCTGGTAGTCCAAACCATCGTTGGCAATGATGATCTGTTCGATGCCGATTTCTTCATGCATCTCCTTGCGGGCATTGTCATCAAACACCTGGCGGGTCAGTTCGGTCTGGGGGCATACCACATGTCCACCCACGGCCTTGTCCCACATGAAGGGATTTTCCGGCTTGTCGCCGCGTTGCACCAGACGGATCATGCCTGATGTGGTCAAGAGAATGATATGGACCACCGGAACCGCCAGATGGGCATCCCCATGGCGTCTGGAGTGGTCGCGGATTTCGGCCAGCAGGGCCACCCGTTCCTCGGTTTTGACGAAACGGCCCTGTCGATCCGTGGCATGCAGCCATTCGGTCATAATGCGTTCTCCGGTTTGGATGTGTAGGTGTCGAGCCACAAGGGATTGCTGGCTCTGCATCGGCAGAGCCAGTTATTGTTTCGCCCGACATCCCAAGTCTACGATGACTCAGCGTGGACGTCCACTCCGCTCTTTGGCCCTGGTATGGGCAGATGGATCCGGTTGGCGTGAGGATGCTACGCTGGAGCTGGTAATAGCATGGGGATTTGATGCTGAGGTTGTTTTGCAAGCGCATGATGTTGAACAGTTTTCTTTGATGAAGCAGGATTGTTTGACGAAGCGATTTTGAAGAACGAGATGGAGTGGGCCACCAGGTCGGTCTGGGCGCTCAACTCTTCGGCAGTGGCGGCCAGTTCTTCAGAAGCCCCTGCGGTCTGCTGCACCACCTGTTCCAGTTGTTGGATCGACTGGCTGATATCAGAAATACCGTCCCTCTGCTGCCTGGTACACTCGGCAATTTTTTGGATGTGATTGGTTGTTAGCTGAATGTCCGGGACCAGTCTGTCAATAATCGACCCGGCCTCTTCGGAGATCTGCACACTGGATGCAGACAGTTGACTGATCTCAGCCGCAGAGGTTTGACTTCGTTCTGCCAATTTTCTGACCTCGGCAGCAACCACTGCGAATCCCTTGCCGTGGTCACCGGCTCGTGCCGCCTCAATGGCTGCATTCAGCGCCAACAGATTGGTCTGTCTTGCGATTTCTTCAATGATGCCGATCTTGGAGGCGATTTCCTTCATGGCGGTCACGGCCTTGGTGACCGCTTCACCACCCCGTGCCGCATCGCTGGAAGCTTTCAAGGCAACGGTCTGGGTGGTGTTGGTGCTGTCTGTGCTGAATTGACAATTCCCGAAAATGGCATTCAGAGTTGTGGATGTTGTTTCCACTGAGGCGGCCTGTTCGGTCGTACCCTGGGAAAGCTCCTGTGCAGCATCCGAAACAGTGCTGCTGCTGATATTGATCTGCTGGACTGCAATCGACACGTCGGCAATGATCTCCTTGAGTTTTCCGACCATTTCTCGCAAGGCCAAAGCAATTCCCGTGGTCTTGCGGTCGTTGTCGAACGTCATGGTCAAATCCCCATTGGCTACCCGAAAGGCCAGGGCGACGATGTCGTCAGGTTCGCCCCCGACCTGTTTCATGATCATGCGGGTAATGGTCAGGGCCAATATCACGGCAAGCAGCAGCGCTGCCAGCAATGATCCGATGGATAGCTGGATCGCCTCGGTGCGGGTCGCATCAAATGCCGCATCCGTCTCTTCAGCCTCTTCAATCAGAGATTTGGAGATGAGCGACAGCATTTCCAGCGCTTGGTTGCGCAGTCCATCCACCTCGCCGTCCACCCGGCTGAGTTTCTCTGCGGCACCCGCATCTCCTTGAATCAAAGCGGTCACGGTGGAAAAATACTCCCCGCCAATCGTAGTCAGATATTTTCGGTATGTATTGGTCAGATTTTGCGCATGGCTGCGTTCCGTCTCTGTATCCATGAGGGCGTTTACCACCGATAAATCTTTTTCGGCCTGGGCAGTGGCTTTTTTCAGAAGTTCCCGCGACTCATCCAGATTGCGATTGATCGCCGAGTCCGCTGCCACGGCATAAACCCCGGCAGCGCGTTGCCCTATCTCCAGCAAGGTGATGGCATCCTTGAAGCGTTTTGCTCCCTGATCCTGGCTGTGCGCCAGGCTGGACATGGTGTGGATCTGATAGCCCACCACGGCTCCGAACAGGCAGACAACCAGTAAAAATGAACCCAATAATTTGATTTTAAGGCTTACTTTTTCCATTTTTCCAATACATCTCCAGAAGTTTAGAAGGGTTTGCATGATTTTGTTGGCATGTGGGGGGGAAGTGCCAGGATCCAGCGTCGGCATAAGGTCAACAGAGCCTCTGGGTGCAGCCTGGGCATGGGTTCAAAAGGGGCGCGGATCAAAACCTGGCCTTCCCCTTGGGAAAAGGGACGGTCTGGCAATGGCTGGTCGAGAAACTGGAGCCAGGCTGTACCGCTCACGCCCGCCACTTGATCTCTGGGGTAGTGTTGCAGACAGATGCGGCGCAACAGCATTGAAAGTTGCGCAGCCAACAGGCGGTCATCGGGATTTTGGGCATGCTGTTGGGCGATGCGGGTGAGTTCGGCCAGGGCGGTCCGGCGCAGTTGGTAGCGTTTGGCCTGACGGTGCCAGAACAGCCAGCCGAGCGTCAGGAGTATGGTCAACAGGAGCAGAAGCCACCACCCCAAAGCCGGGGGCCACCAGGAGATGGGATCCGGAAGATGGATGTCGCGCAGTGCCAGAGGGGTGGCTTGGGTACTCATGACACATGGCCATTGAGATGCCGGAGCAACAAAGTCGGTGCATCCTCTGCCGTGGAACAGGAGAGAAAGCGGGCACCGATGGTGCGACACAGGGTGCGCAATCCTTCCTGACGGGCGACAAAGCGGGCAGCGTGGCTCTGTCTGACCTTGGGATCGTCTACATGCAGCAGCGCCGGACGCATGGTGTTGGGGAGTGCGACCGGATAGCGTCCTCCAGAGGGGGGCAGTTCCTGTTCCAATGGATCGTGAATAAAAAACAGGGTCACATCGTTATGCCGCGCCAATTGGGCCAAATGGGCATGATCCTCCGGCTCAAGTCCACGGAAATCACTGAATAAAAATATTGCACTGCCTGGCAGGGCCACTCGTCGCAGCCGCATCAGAGGTTGTTGCAGAGTGGATTGTGGTATGGGTTTGGCAGCGTGATCCGTCGTAAATTGGAGCAGGCTGCGGATCCATTCCAGTACGGCGCGATCACCAAGGGTTGGGCGCAATTCTCGATGGTTTTGTTCGGCAAACAGCAATCCGCCCAGTCGATTCCCCTTTTGAACCGCGCTCCATGCTGCCAATGTGGCTGCACGGGCTGCCTGGGCCACCTTGAGGCGACCGCGCGTGGCATGAAACATCGGACGTCGGCAGTCGCTCCACAGCAATACGGCCCGTTCTCGTTCTTCGCGGAACAGTTTGACATGGGGTTTGCCAGTTCGGGCCATCACACGCCACTCCATGTGGCGAATTTCGTCTCCGGCCTGATAGGCACGGGTTTCGCTGAATTCCATGCCTCGTCCTTTGAATGGCGAACGCTGATCACCGCTCCATGACGAGTAGACCCTCTGGGGCAGAACATCCATCCCCTTGGCCGTATGGCGCAACGCGATCAGTTCATCAAGGGTGAGCAGGTCTACAGGGCGGGTCATGGCACAGGAACGGTTTGGAGCAGTCGGGCGATGAAACGGTCCGGGGTTTCGCCACGCGCTTCGGCCTCAAAGGTGAGCAACAGACGATGACGCAGGACATCGGGAGCCAAAGCGCGGACATCATCCGGTGTGACATAGTCGCGTCCTGCCAGCCAGGCATGGGCGCGTGCGCAGCGGTCCAGGGCAATGGTCGCTCTGGGACTGGCGCCATACTGTATCATGCCGGTCAGTCGGCCATCGTAGCGTTCGGGTGTGCGGGTGGCCAGCACCAGATGCAGCAGATACTCTTCCACGGCGGTTGCCATGTGCAACTCAAGCACGGTGCGCCGGGCAGCCAGAATGGCTTCCGTGGTGATGGGAATGACCGGATCGTCCGACTCATCCCGACTTATGGCGCGGGCCTCTGTGCGCACCAGATGGAGAATAGCCCGTTCCACCTCGGCAGTCGGGTAGCCGATGCGGGTCAACATCAGAAAGCGGTCCAGTTGGGCTTCTGGCAGAGGGTGGGTGCCTTCTTGTTCGATGGGGTTTTGAGTGGCCATCACCAGAAACAGAGGAGGCAGAGGATAGGTTGTTGGCCCGACCGTGATCTGACGTTCTCCCATGGCCTCCAGCAGGGCTGATTGCACCTTGGCCGGGGCGCGATTGATCTCGTCAGCCAGAATCAGGTTGTGAAAGAGCGGGCCGGGTTGAAACCGGAACGTGCCATCCTGGGGACGAAAGATCTCCGTACCGGTGAGATCAGCAGGCAAAAGATCCGGCGTGAACTGGATCCGTTGAAACGACCCTGCCATATGTCTGGCCAAGGTCTTGATCGCCCGGGTTTTGGCCAGTCCCGGCGCTCCTTCGACCAGCAGGTGGCCGTCGGCCAACAGCGCGATCAACAACCGGTTGATCAGCATCTCCTGACCGAGAATCTTGCGGCTGACGGCCTGTTGCAGTTGTTGAATGGCAACCGGATTGGACATTAGGTTTTGATGACGCTCTTGATGGGCAAGGATTCGAGGGTATATTGGATGAAATTTGCATTGCATCAGATGCTTTTATATCGGTTCAGAAGATTGACATGCAAGAGCAATTTAAAAATATAATGGTTGCAAAGCGGTTTATTAACGGTAATTTATTTTATTGATCTCTTTTTTTCATGAGTCGATATGCGTTTAGGTTGATGTTTTTTTGTCTTGCCCTGCCGGATCTCTTCATGAAAAAATATCGATCTGTTTGGGTGCAAAGATCGGTCATCGGAGATGGGTATGAGTACGTTTTGGCTGGTGGGTATTGTGGTCAATGTCACCTTGACGGCCTTGGCGATCTATTGGCTGTGGAGCAATCGGGCCAAGGAGGATCCCAAGAAAAATTCCCGCTCGGATCCTCACGCTTAAGTGGACCAGTTTTCTCTGCTGATTCCTTTGTTGTTGGCTCTGTCCAGTCTCCTGCACTGTCTGGGGATGTGTGGTGGCATTGTCGGGGCCATCTCGTTGCATCTTTCCTCGGGTATGGGTATCACTGGGCGTCAGATCTGGCCTTTTTTGCTGGCCGCCAATCTGGGGCGTCTGGTGAGTTATTCCGTGGCCGGTGGGCTGGTGGCCAGCTTTGGACGCACTCTGTTTGTCACGATTTCACCTGATTACGGCCATCTTCTGCTGCAAGGGTTTGCCGGGTTGATCCTGGTGGGTAACGGTCTGTTTCTGCTTGGCCGGTTTCCGGAAATGCGCCACATGGAGCGGTGGGGTTATCATCTCTGGCATGCCTTGGAACCTCTGGCCAGACGTTTCATGACTCCGCGTACCGTGGGGCAGGCTTTTGCGTTCGGGGTGGTGTGGGGTTGGTTTCCCTGTTCATTGGTCTATGGTGCCTTGCTTTGGAGTGGTGCTTCTTGTTCGGCATGGTCCGGTGCGGCGGTCATGCTGTTGTTTGGGTTGGGAACGCTACCGGTCATGCTGTCGGCAGGTTGGTTGACCAATGCCCTGGTGCGGAAGGGCGGACTCTTGGGCCTGGGGCGCATCATTGCCATCATTCTGTTGGGAATCGGTATTTTCAACTTGATTTTGCTGGGTTGGGACGTGCATAATCCACACTTGCACGAAGTCAATCACCTTGTCAACTGCCTGATTCCACCATGAAACCAGATCTGCAATACGAGATGATGGGGAGATCGCCCCCCTTTCAGGCCGTACTGCGCGCTGCCCGCCTTGTGGCGGTCACAGGTGCCACGGTGCTGATTCAGGGTGAATCGGGTGTAGGCAAGGAGTTGCTGGCCCGTGTGATCCACGATACCAGTCCGCGTGCCAAAGGGCCGTTTGTGCCGGTCAATTGTGCGGCTTTGACCGAATCCTTGGTGGAGAGCGAACTGTTCGGTCATCTGAAAGGGGCGTTTACCGGAGCGGCCACAGACCGCATGGGTCGTATTGCGGCGGCTCAGGGTGGTACTTTGTTTCTGGATGAGATCGGCGATATGCCCATGGCCATTCAGGCCAAGATCTTACGCTTTCTGGAGAACGGGGAGTGTCAGCCAGTCGGGTGCGAAATGCCACGCAGGGTGGATGCCCGGGTTGTGGCTGCGACCAATCGTGATCTGGCCTCTTTGGTGGCAGCCAACCGTTTTCGACAGGATCTGTTTTATCGTTTGCAGGTCGTGCCTCTGGTATTGCCCCCCTTGCGGGAGCGCGGCCAGGATGTCGAGTTGTTGGCCCACGCTTTTGTAGATGCTTTTGCCCAACGTCATGGGGTGCGCGCGCCGCAATTTTCCAGGGAAGCACAGGAGTTGATGCGTCACTATACCTGGCCGGGCAATATCCGGGAGTTGCGCAATCTCTGCGAGCGTGCCGTTATTTTTCATGCGGGTCAGGTTCTGGAGGCCTCTTTTGTGCAGGGCCATTTGATCCGTCAGCCCACATCCGTTCCCAACAAACTTCCGGAACAGTCCGCGCTTGGATCAGCCGACACGCCGGCTCTGGCCTTGCCCACAGGCGGTATCAGCCTCGATACCCTGGAACGTGATATGATTCTGGCTGCATTGGATCGCACCCAGGGCAATCGGACTCATGCCGCCAGACTGCTGGATATCAGCCGCGATACCCTGCTTTATCGCATGAAAAAACACGCTTTGCGTTAATATCTTTTTGTTCAAGTTGATAAAAAACACAGCAAGAACGAAACATATTGATTGTTGTCGTGGTTTTTTGTTGTCTGAAATGTAACATTTGTTAATATCAAGAAAATTTTTATAGATTTCACATCAAATCCAGTTGAGGTGCATGATGGATCTGAATCTTCAAAAGGAGAAATTCAGTGAAGCTTATGTCCGGGCTGTGGCCGCAGTCGCTGGTTTTGGTGTAAGCCGCCCGGAAGTGGACGATGACAGTGTTGACTTGACCATCGCTGCCAGAGGTGGCAAAGGTACGGTGCGTTCACCGCGTTTGGACATTCAATTGAAGTGTACCGCCAACGCAGCCATCGATGAAGGCAAGACGTTTTCTTTTCCTCTCAAGATTAAAAATTATGATGACCTCAGAGATGAGCAAGTGATGGTCCCACGAGTTCTGGTCGTGGTACGGGTACCTGATGATGTGGCGGAGTGGTCTGAGGTTGCTGAAGATCAATTGCTGTTGCGTCACTGTGGATACTGGGTCAGCCTGCGTGGTGCATCAGCCGTGAACAATACCACAAATAAAACAGTTGATATTCCAAGAAGTCAGATTTTTACAGTGGATCATTTGAAGTCAATCATGAACCGTATCGGGACAGGAGGTATGCCATGAAGGCCATGCTCCGCGATTCTGCCCTCATGAAGGAACTCAAGCCGCTTGAAATTGCCGCCTATTTGCGTTCCACAGGCTGGACCCAACAAAGCAGCACCGAAGGAAAATGGGCTGTCTGGATCAAAGACGATGCATACGAGATTCTTCTGCCTCTGCAACGGGAATACCGGGATTATGTCTTGCGAATGAGCGAAATGCTTCAATTGTTGGAAGAGGTGGAGCAAAGATCGCAACTGATCATTTTTAACGATCTGCTGGCTACCGGTGTTGACGTGATCCGGGTTCGGCTGGTGGCTCCCGATCTGGCAGATGGCAATATACCCATTGACGAACACGTGAAGATTGCTCAGCAAGCCAGAGAGATGATGCTTTCGGCAGCCTGTTCGACCATTCAACCAAAGGCTGTTCTTCCTACCCGCAGGCCAATCCAGGCCATGGATTATCTGAAAGGGGTGCGTATTGGTCAAAGTGAACGCGGCAGCCACATTCTGACCATTCATTCTCGTGTCGCCCCACTACTGAAATCTGGCCAGCAGGGCGTTTTGGAAGTGGAAGAACCATTTCCCAGACAGGTGGTTGGAAGGCTTGCCTGTGCCTTGAATGCCACGCAACGTGCTGCAGAACAAGCAGCTGTGAGCGAGGATCTTCAATCCTTCAACGATGCCATTACGGAAGGGGTTAGCGCCAATCTTTGCGAGGCCATCACGGGTTTGGCAGGTTGGCTTGGTGAGTATGCAAGACGGGTAGATATCTCATTCTCATGGTCCCGCTATCGTCCTGTTGTCCAGGAAATGCCGACAAGGGTGGTGTTTCAGGAAGACAGAATGCCGGTCATTGCCGAGGCAGGGCGTTTGTTACGGGAAAATTCTCTGCTTGAGGATTGTGATCTGCAAGGTCCAGTCGTTAAACTGGAACGCCATGAGGGGCAGGGAAAAGGTCGGGTGACGATTCTTGGGTTTGTTGACGAAAAACCACGTAAGATATCCATGTTGTTGGATGAACAGGATTATCAGATCGCTATCGATGCTCATGGCAAGGGGCAGACGATCAGTTGTTCCGGGACGCTCAGGAAAGCAGGTCGTGGTTTTGAGTTGCAATCGTGTCGATTTTTCTACGCTGATATGGATTGAAGGGCCGAGGAGCAATGATGACCCGGCATCGAGATACGGGGATCTGATCTCAGAATCCGAGTGACGACCAGTTTTTGTCCAGCAGGATGGCCAGGAACAAACCGCCCAGATAACGCATCGAGGCCATGAAGTTCTTCCATGCCAGTGGACGGTTGTGGGGATCTTTGACCAAAGCGTGGTTGAGACGCACGAAGTCGATGCCAAAGAGCAGTGCGCCGACCGCATAGATGGTGCCCAGTTCTTGCATCAGCCAGGGCAGAAGCGAAATGGCGACCATCAATACGGTGTTGCCCAGAATCACCCGTGCAGTCAGAGGCTCACCGACCACGACCGGCAACATGGGGACGCCGACCTGTCGATACTCCTCCTTGAGATAAATGGCCAGACTCCAGAAGTGGGACGGGGTCCAGAGGAACAGCACCAGGGCCATGAGGATCGGCAAGGTATAGAGTTCCGGATGCACGGAGGTGGCCCCGGCCAATACGGCAAAACTCCCCGCAGAACCTCCGATGACGATGTTCAGCCAGGTGCGTCTTTTCAACCAGATGGTGTAGACCACCCCATACAGAAAGGTTCCCAGGGCCAGATGCAGGGCAGCCACTGGATTGAAGAGCCAGATCAATACACCAATGCCAATGGCGGTCAACAACAAAGCCAACCACAAGATGCGTTCGGGGTGTTGGGCCTCGTGGAGTGCGGCCAACGGACGCTTGGCCGTGCGTGCCATGCGGCGGTCAATATCGCGATCCCAGAAGTGATTGACTACGGCAGATCCGGCGGATCCGCACATCATGGCAAAAGCCAGCGCCAGGATGGCTGAGGCACGATACTGTTCAGCCACGGCCATGTGCGAAACCACGGCAGTCAAAGCGATCATCAGGCCGATCTTGGGTTTGCACAGTTCAACATATTGATTCCAGGTCAGCATCATGGCCGGATCTGCCTTGCTAAAGCGCGGGTTGAAGAGAGAACGGTGCGTCAAGAATCAGGGGATTGGTTTGGTTGCCTTGGCCGCCTTGTCTGCGGCTGCTTTGGCTTTGGCCTCGGCGGCCTCTTTATCTTTCATGGCCCGATGCGCTGGATCATACTGTTCCGTGAAATTGTGGGTCAAAAAGCCGATCAAGACAATAGCCAAAATAAAAAAGAAAATACCAGCGCGATTCATCCGTTTGCGCAGTTCGGGTGTGATGGTTCTGGGTTCCAGGTTGGATGGATTCATGGATGGAGGTATCGTGGCTGGTGGTGAATGAACCGGGGAGGGTGCGGATTGTTCCCTCCCCGGCAGACAGATTAGCGTTTGTAGCTGTAGGGTGTCCAGGTGGCATCCACGGTGACCGGAGCCGGGAAGTTGCCCGGACCCGGAGGAGTGGCGGTATGGGTCCATTCCAGGGAGTTGGATCCCCAGGGGTTGTCGGGAGCCTTTTCACCCTTGATGGCGCTGATGATCCAGTTGCTGATGGTCAGGATCATGCCGATGGCCACGATGATGGCACCGAGAGTGGCCACCTTGTGATAGCCGGCAAAATGGGACGGGAATTGGGAGTAGTCCCAATAGCGCCGTGGCATCCCTTCCACACCGATGATGAACAAGGGCCAGAAGGTGATGTTGACGCCGATGAAATTCAGCCAGAATCCGAGTTTGCCTTGCGCCGGGTTCAACATTTTGCCCGTGATCTTCGGGAACCAGAAGTCTACGGCAGCAAAGACCGAGAAGGTGGCAAAGATGCCCATGATGAAATGGAAGTGGGCATGGGTGAAGGAGGTCTCACCCAGATGGACCGACATGACGGTCATGGCCAAAGGAATTCCGGTCAAGCCACCGATCAGCAGCAGATAGAGGGATGCCGTGCCATAATACATGGGGATGTTGAAGGTGATGGCCCCTTTGTACAGGGTGCCAAAGAGCGAGATGGTCATCAATCCCACCGGGACTGAGATCAGGAGCGTGGTGACCATCTGTCCGATCCGCAGCCAGTCCGGCATGCCGGAGTAGTAGAGGTGATGGACCCACACTTCGCCGGAGATCAGCACGATGCAGCACATGCCGCCATACACGGCTGCCTTGTAGTTGAAGATCGGGTTTTTGGCCATGGTGGCAAAGATTTCGTAAAAGATGCCCATGGCTGGCAAAAAGATCACATAGACCGCCGGGTGGGAGTAGAACCAGAAGAGGTTCTGATAGAGCAGCACGTCACCGCCATTGGCCGGATCAAAGAAGTGGGTGCCCAGATAGCGGTCAAAGAGCAGCAAAGTCACGGCAGCCGCCAACACCGGCACAAAGATCAACTGGATGATCAGGGCAGTGAAGCAGGACCAGACGAACATGTTGAGTTGGTTCCAACCCATGCCCGGGGCGCGCATGTAAATGATGGTGACCAGAAAGTTCACGGCGGCCAGGATCGAGGAGAAGCCCATCAGATGGACGGTGAAGACATACAGCGCGGTATTGCCTGCCGTGGTGACGGAGTAGGGCGGATAGCCGGTCCACATCACATCCGGTTTGTCCGGAACGATGAAGGTCAACAGCGCCACCACAATGCCAGCCCAGAACAGCCAGACCGACAATGCATTGATGCGCGGGAAGGCGACATCCTTGGCACCGATCATCAGAGGCAGCAGATAGTTGGCGGCAAAACCGGTCAGACCCGGGATCAGAAAGCCCAGAATCATGGCTGCGCCATGGAAGTAGAGCCAGACATTGTATTGATCGCCACCGGTAAAGGCGTCGGAGACGATGGTGGGGCCGGGTGCAGCCTGTTCGATGCGAATCAACAAGGCCATGATGCCAGCCACGGCAAAGGCGGCAATGGATCCGATCAGATAGAGGATGCCAATGCGTTTGTGGTCGGTTGTGAATATCCATTCACCCAATTTAAAGCCAGACGATGCGGTGCTCATGCGATCCTGTCCCCTTTTTTCTTCCGAATATTCTGTTAACGGTCAACCGTATTGGTCAATTAGCCTCAGGCACCCTGTTTTTGTTTGGCCAGCCAGGTGTCGAAATCGGCCTGGGAAACCACCTTGACCTTGGTCCACATGAAGGCGTGGCGGTTGCCGCAATATTCGGCGCAGGTGGCGAGGGTTTCTCCCTCTTTGATCGGGTTGAACCAGAGATAGGTGACCCGGCCCGGCATCAGATCCTCTTTGACGCGGTAATCGGGCAGGAAGAAGGAGTGGACCACATCGGTGGAGGTCATGCGCAGCACCACGGGTTTGCCAACAGGCACCACGAGACCTTCGCCCTCTTTGGAATCGACCATGAAGGTGGTGGAGACGCCATTGTCATACTCGAAGTTCCAGCTCCACATACTGCCGGTCACTTTGACTTCCATGGCATTGCGGGGGACGTTGCGATATTCGTTCCAGACCGTCCACCCTTTGGCCGCCAGAAAGAAGTCGTCGGCCATGAAGAGGAAAGCCGGTACCACGGCAAAGCCGATGGCTCCAAGCTTGGTGAGTTGTGGGCCTTCACCGATCTGGTTGGGACGGGTGGCGCGGTATTTCCACACCCAGTACAGGCCTGCGGCCAGAAAGATGATGCCGATGATGAACAGATCCAGCAACACATGGTGCCAGAGTTGATTCCAGCTTGCTGCCGGATCCGGTATTGCCACCTTTTCCTTGGCTTCGGCCAAACCGGCCACAACTCCGAGGCCCGTCAGGACCAGCGCGGAAACTGCCCGTTTCATGAATGTTCTCCTCGTTGCATAATGTTCTTGCGATGATAAATCCGATAAATCCACAATGATCCAAACAGCAGACCGATCCCCAAAAAGAACGACCCCAGCCCCACGAATACCGGGATGCTCAAGGTGTAGCGTCCTTCCTTGAAATTATAGCTGTAGCAGAGGCTTACCAGGTAATCCAAGGTTTCCGACGGGCGGAACTGATTGGATTTGGCCTCCAGCAGCGCCAGTTCGACATCTTTGGGCGTAACATTCAACACATTCAGATAGCGCGCCACCCGTCCTTCAGCGGTCAAAATCACGATCAGGGTGGGGTGGAAAAATGTTTTGTCACGCGGAGACCAGAAAAATTTGTATCCGATCTTTCCCATCTCCGTTTGGATTGCTTCCGGGTTCTGGTAGCGGGTAAAGCGCCAGCCAGGCACCGGATCATCCGGACGATCCAATTGCTGGACAAACTTGTTCAGACTTTCTGTGGTATCGTTTTTGTCAAAAGAGACAAACACCACGTTGAATCCCTTGCCTGCCTGTACAGCCTTGACATCTTTCAGAAGCTCTTTCAACGCAACCCCGACGTTGAAGCAGGCTCCGTCACAGGTATAGTAGGCAGGCACCAGTACAAACGGTAATCCCGGCAGATCGGCAAACGCCAAAGGTGCCCCTTTTTCGTCCAGAAGCGTTACCTCGTTGCCAAATTTAACGCCAAGATACTTCTGTTCGTCGATACGAAAAAGGGACGGATCAATATCGGAATTCTCCGTGGGCTTGGAAATGGCCCATGCATGGGTGGCAATCATCCATATGAGCAGAAGGAACGTCACTCCCGTCAATCGCCGCATCCCCATGATCTCCCGTATCGTCGTGCGTTTGGAACGGCATGCGGGGTGGAGCGGATTGCCTGCATGTGGCCATCGCAATCCGCTGCAACACCCGGTCCGTGTGTTACCAGTAATAGACCTGGGAGACCACAAAGAACCACACCACATCCACGAAGTGCCAGTAGAGTCCGACGCAGAAGGTGAGATATTTGTTGGTCTTGCCAGCCAAAGCAGCGATCAGCACGGTCAGGAAAGCACCCAGACCCACCAGCACATGGGAGGCATGAAAGCCGGTGATCGAGTAGAACGCTGTGCTGTAGGCATTGGTGGAGGGTTTGAAGTTCATATGGAAGAGGTGTTGATATTCATAGACCGTACAGCCCAAAAAGATGGCACCCAGGACAATGGAGATGAAGACCCAGAGTCTCACCCCGCCAATATCGTTTTTGGCCAGTTTCTCTTCGGCTACATGATAGGTGAAGCTGGAGGTCACCAGAATGACGGTCATGATGATCGGAAGAATCAGATTCATGTCGGTCGGGGTTCCGGCTGGCGGCCAGTTGTCGCCTGCGGAGAGGCGCATGGTCCAGTAGGAGGTGAACAGTCCCAGGAAGATGAAGACTTCCGACACGATGAAGAGGGGCAGAGCAATGGGGGTCAGACCTTCGACCACCGGTTTTTGGGTCAGGGCTTCAGCCGTCCATTTGGCGATTCCGGCCAGAAGAAGTGGGGTGCCGATACCCGCGCAGATCTGCGTCCACAGAATGTTGTTGTAGCTGAACCAGCTCAGAAAACCAAATACCACCAGAAACAGAACCCCAATAACAATCAGCAGGGGGGCCACACTGGTTTCCCAGTGATGGGCATGCGCGTGACCGTGCGCGGACGCGGTATTCGCCATCTATGATCTCCTTGGTTTCTTTAATGAATCGAACAGGATACGGTTTCCAGGCAGTGGAAGAGCCGATGGAACTTTTTCGGGCAATTTTTTAGTTGGTGAAGATAGCATTCACGTATGAATCTGTCAATTCAAATTTTGACAATTGTCAAAAAATGTCATGGTTGTGTAAAATCTGCGTGAATGAATGGTTGCTATATTTTTATATTCAGATATGATTGAGTGCTGATCAAAAATGGCTGGATATGCGTTGTTTTTATAATATATTTATTACTTTTATTATAAAAAAATATAATAAAATATTTTGTTATTGTTTGTCTTGTTGCTTGTCACCATGCGAAGAAAAGAGATATTTTTTGTTCTTATGCCCGCGTTGTGAACACCTCTTCCAGGGATTGGGCATCAAAAATCTGGATGCTCCACGTTTCCAGCAATCCGGAATCGGCCTTGGAGATCTGTTCTTGCGCCCAGTCGGGCAGTGGACCGAAACGGCGTTGGAGTAGGCGGGTCAGAATTTTGGCCTCGCCGATTTGTTCGCCTTTTTGTTGACCTTTCCATTCATACTCCTGCGCCCATTGCTCAACACGTGCTGCCAACATGATCACCACCTCCTGAAGATCGTCTGGAATGGTGGACAGAGGCGTCACCTTCATACGCTCCAATCCGGCCATGATGAGTTCAACGAACAACTGTTTGACTGGCGGCCCATCTGGATGGTTTTTGAACCACGCCGCCACATCCTCGCCTGCCCGTACGATCTCTTCCGGACTGACCGGATGTTCCATGCGAAAGAGTATGGCGGTCAAAAAGGGCATCTCTTCGAGGGCTTCTTTTGTAAAACGTCCTTCATCAATCAGGTAATAGCGCATTTCTGGTTGGGGCGGCAATCCATCGGAGGCTTTGAGTTTGCGCTCGTTCACGAGTTGCTGATAAAGCAGCCCGATAGTAGACAACGACACGCAAGGCCATCCATGCATCGATTTCGGACTGGAATTCCAGAATGAGCAGGATGAAGATGCTGCTGCCATGCCGGGTGGGGATCTCCCACACCACATCGCTGCGTCGTCGTTGTCCTCTTTTGGCCGTGAATTTGGTATTGTGCCGTCGGAGATGGTTCAAATCGAGTTCGGCCAGGATGACAGGATCCAGAAAACCGCGCAGCAAATCGATCACCATCTCCGGGTGGGCGAAGAAGCGATGGTAAAGAGAATCCGATGTGTGGGTGTGGAAGGTCATGGATCTCCTCCGGGTTTGGGTCCAACCTTGCACGCATGCGACTTTGGGACTCAAGACTCCCTGGTGTTTCATTGTATGCACCTGTGCTGGAGAATGCCAGTGGGTTGTGATAACACGGTCCGAAATCGGCGGTGGTATCTGCATGGAAAGCATGTTATACTTTGGCCAAGATTGGAATGTCTCGTGGACGGTTTGGGTGTGGAAAAGTTCAAAGGTATTTTGCATCTGAATGGCTCCAGACCCCGTTGGCAGAAACCACATATCCCGTGATGGGTGCGGTTCCATTGGAAATTTTCATAATTGTCTTGTCACCCTGAACTCAATACACGTTATGGATTCACGATCTCAACAGACCCCTGGAAGTTTTGTAATGAACCCGTTGGAATCTCTCAAGAAAAATCAGTCAGATGGGGATGTGGCCGAGTGTCCGGATCGCATGGAAGTGGCGTGCGAACAGTGCGGATTGTTTGGTTTTCTGCGTTTGTTCGAGCAGATGGGGATCGCCTCATTGAGTCAATTTCTGACCCGTCAGATTCCCATGGCCAAGGGTGCGCGGCTGTTTGAGGCCGAGCAGCCGTTTCACGGCATTTATGCGGTCAAAAAGGGCAGTTTCAAGAGTTGCGCGCTGTTGGATGCTTCCGGGGAGCAGCAGATCACCGGATTTTATCTGCCTGGCGAGTTGTTGGGGTTGGATGCCATACGCGTGGGGGTGTATGGCTATCATGCCGTGGCCTTGGAGGCCAGCAGTGTCTGTCAGTTGCCTTTCATGCAGGTGGAGGAGCTGGGGGAGCATATGGCTGCGTTTCAGGAGCAGGTGATTCAGGTGCTGGTGGATCAGGTGCGGCACGATCAGCGTCAGACGCTGCTGGTGGGCAGGCGGAGTGCCGAGGAGCGATTGGGGGCTTTTCTGCTCAATCTGTCCGAGCGTTTGGAACGGCATGGGTTTGGAACCGGAGAGGGGTTTCGTCTGCCGATGTTGCAGAACGATATTGCCAACTATCTGGGGCTGTCCATGGAGACGGTCAGTCGCACATTGCGCAGTTTTCGGGAGCAGGAGTTGGTCAGTTTGCAAGGCAAGTGGGTGAGGATTCTCAATCCCACTTGCCTGCGTTCCATTACCCAGTATTGTGCCACCCCGTTGCCGGGCGGCTGACGGGGTGGCTGTCGGTGGTGTTTTATTGTCCGCCACCCAGGCTGTGTACGTAGAGGGTCAACTGTTTGATGGCCAATGGGTCAAGGTTGCGTCCACTCTCTTTGGAGCCTTTGGCCCAGGCAGGCATGAAGCCTGTGCGTCCCTTGGCAATGGAGTCGCGGACAATGCCGGGATCGCCGCCATAGAGCCAGATCTTGTCGGTGAGGTTGGGGGCACCGACGGGCGGCGGGGGTTGGCCGTTCACGGTATCCTTGAGGGATCCTTTGCCCTTGTCGCCGTGGCAGGCGTTGCACGCCGCATCTCCATGGAACAGGGCATCACCGCGTGCGGCAGCGGTTTTGTCGGCATTGATTCCGGACAGTGACAGCACATAAGCGGTCAGGTCATTGACCTGGGCATCGGAGAAGCTGCCCCCAGCCGCTTGCAGATGGGCGGGCATCTGTCCGGTGCGGCCATTGGCAACGGTTTCGTGAATGGTATCCAGATCGCCCCCGAACAGCCAGTCGTCATCGGCCAGAGTGGGAAAGCCGCCGGCCTTGACCCCAACGCCACCGCTGCCATGACACGGCGCACAGTTGTCCCCAAAGAGCGCCTTGCCCCCGGAAATGGCATATTGCCACAACTGGTTGTCCTTGCGGATCTCCTGGAGGGAGAGCTTGGCCAACTGGTCGTTGAACACCTTTTGTTTGGCTTTGGCCGCATCCATCTCCTGCTGATACTCCCCATGCATGGACCAGCCGAGAATCCCTTTGGTGAATCCGTCGGCCAGGGGCCAGGTTGGATAGAGCACCCAATAGACCACTGCCCAGAGGATCGTGGCCCAGAAGCTGTAAAGCCACCACTTCGGCAACGGGTTGTTGTACTCCTGCAAGGGGAATCCTTCATCGTCATCCCATTGGTGGCCAGTCGTACCCACAGTGTTGTTGTCTGCCATTTTGAACTCTCCTTCCTTGTTTCAGCGGGTCGTGGCCTGTTGACTGGAAAAGTCCACCAAGGTGCCCAGCATTTGCAGATAGGCGACCAGGGCATCCAGTTCCGTGATTCTGTCCGGCTGACCGTCGAAGTCGGCCTTGGGGACTTTGGCACCGTAGCGTTGCGTCAAGCCGGAGCCATCGGCATTGGCCGAAGCCTGGGCAGTCAGATCGGTTTTGGCATTTTTGATCTGCTCTTCGGTGTAGGGTACGCCGACTTTGGCCAGCACCTGCATCCGTTTTTCGATGTCATCGGCCTTCAGAGTGTTTTCCAGCAGCCACGGATAGGCGGGCATGACCGACTCCGGGACCACGTTTTTGGGTTTGAGCATGTGGGCCTTGTGCCACTCGTTGGAGTATTTGCCGCCGATGCGGGCCAGGTCTGGTCCGGTCCGTTTCGATCCCCATTGGAAGGGGTGGTCATACATGCTCTCTGCGGCCAGAGAGTAGTGGCCATAGCGTTCGCTTTCGTCGCGGAAGGGGCGGATCATTTGCGAATGGCAGTTGTAACACCCTTCGCGAATGTAGATGTCGCGGCCCTTGAGTTCCAGTGGGGTATAGGGACGCATCCCTTCGACCTTCTCAATGGTGCCTTTGATGAAAAAGAGCGGGACGATCTCTACAATGCCGCCGATGGAGACCAGTATCAGGGTCAGGATGGCCATCAGGGGAATGCTTTTTTCGATGGTCGTGTGTTGCATGGGACTCCTCCGATCAGGCGGCCTGGGTTGAAGTTGCCGGGGTGGCGCTACGCAGGGTCATGGCCACATTGTAGACCATCACCAGCGCACCGGCCAGAAAGACGACGCCACCAATCGAGCGGATCAGATAGTAGGGGTGCATGGCAGCCACGGTTTCGGCAAACGAATAGCTTAAGTTGCCGAAGGTGTCGTAGGCGCGCCACATCAACCCTTGCATGATGCCGGAGATCCACATGGCCACGATATAGATCACCACGCCGATGGTGGAGAGCCAGAAGTGGACGTTGACCAGGCGGGTTGAAAAGAGCGGGACGTTCCACAGTCGGGGCACCATGTGATAGATCGCGCCAAAAGAGACCATCGCCACCCAGCCCAGGGCACCGGAATGGACATGGCCGATGGTCCAGTCGGTATAGTGGGAGAGGGCGTTGACCGACTTGATGGACATCATCGGTCCTTCAAAGGTGGACATGCCATAGAAGGAGAGGGAGACGATGAAAAAGCGCAGGATCGGATCGGTACGCAGTTTGTGCCAGGCTCCGGAGAGGGTCATGATGCCGTTGATCATGCCACCCCAGGAGGGAAGCAGCAGCATGATCGAGAAGGTGGCCCCCAGGGTGCTGGCCCAGTCGGGCAGGGCGGTGTAGTGAAGGTGGTGTGGACCGGCCCAGATGTACATGAAGCTCAAGGCCCAGAAATGGACAATGGAGAGCCGGTAGGAGTAAACCGGGCGTTCGGCCTGTTTCGGGACAAAGTAGTACATCAGTCCGAGAAAGGCGGCGGTCAGGAAGAAGCCCACGGCATTATGACCATACCACCACTGGATCATGGCATCCTGCACCCCGGAAAAGACCGGATAGGAGTCGGTCAGATTGACCGGAATGGCCAGGTTGTTGACGATATGCAGCATGGCCACGGTGATGATGAAGGCCAGATAGAACCAGTTGGCCACGTAGATGTGCGGCTCTTTGCGTTTGGCCAACGTGCCGACATAGTTGATGAAATAGGCCACCCACACCACGGTGATCAGCAGGTCAATCGGCCAGATCGGTTCCGCGTACTCTTTGCCCTGGCTCAATCCCAACGGATAGGTGATCACCACCAGCACCACCACCAGATTCCAACCCCAGAAGGTCAGATTGGAGAGGAAGTCGGAAAAGAGTCGTGCCTTGCAGGTGCGTTGCACCACATAGTAGCTGGTGGCAAACAGCACCGAACCTCCGAACGCGAAAATCACTGCCGAGGTGTGCAGCGGGCGCAGGCGGCCAAAGGTGATGTAGGGGATGTTGCCGTTGAGTTCCGGAAAGGTCAGCTCCAAAGCGAGGATCACCCCCACCAGGAAGCCGACCACCGCATAAATGACAGCGGCGATGGTGAACTTTTTGATGACCTCATAGTCATATGTTCGTGCAAGGTTTTGGTCCACTGTGCTCCTCCTGATCCATGGCATTGTAAGAAAAAATGAAATCCCAAGCAGCGTGCGCGCGCGTCATCCCGTGACAGCGATTGGGAATCGTTATATATACATTTGAATCAGTGTGCAATTAAAAAAATTGCTGCTCACGTATTTTTCTTAAAACGGATGGGTGTCTGGCCATGGAAACGACCTCTCTCTATGCGGATTGGAAAAAAATTTACCCACGTTATCAATCCGGATTCTTCAGGAGTTTACGATTGTGGGTGTATGGTCTGGAGTTGGCGATTTTTTTTCTGCTGCCCTGGATGCGTTGGGATCGTCCGGCAGGTTTGCCAGATCAGGCAGTTTTATTTGATCTGCCCGGAAGGAAATTTTATATTTTCAGTCTGGAAATCTGGCCACAAGATATTTTTCTTCTCGCCTTTTTGTTGATCGCCGCTGCCATAGGACTTTTCTTCATGACTGCCTTGGCGGGACGGGTTTTTTGCGGCTACATGTGTTTCCAGACCGTCTGGACCGATTGGTTTTTGCTTGTGGAAAAGATCTTCGAGGGCAATCGCAATGCGCGCATGAAATTCGATCACGCGCCGTGGAGTGGACGCAAGGCTGTAGTCAAGATCGGCAAGCATGGGGTCTGGCTGCTGGTGAGCGCCTGGACAGGAATGACATTTGTTCTGTACTTTGGCGATGCCCCACAGTTGCTGGGTCAGTTCCTGGATGGGTCCGTCCCCTTTGCTGCCTGGTTTACTTTCCTGTTTTTGACAGTGACGACCTATATAATGGCAGGCTTTGCCCGGGAGCAGGTGTGCATCTACATGTGTCCCTATGCCCGTTTTCAGGGGGTGATGTTCGATGAGGACACCATCATCGTGGCCTACCATCCGGAACTGGGGGAGCCACGGGAGGCGAATCGTCGCAAACGGAACCTTTTGGGAGCGCAGGTGGGGGCTTGTATTGATTGCGATTCGTGCGTGACCGTCTGTCCCACCGGGATTGATATCCGCAATGGTCAGCAATATGAGTGCATCACCTGCGGGGCCTGCATCGATGCCTGTGACAGCGTCCGGGCCAAAGTCGGCATGGCATCCCGTTTGATCCGCTATACCTCCTTGCGCGAAATGCGCTCTGGCAAGACCCAGTGGCTGCGGGGGCGGATTCTGGTCTATACCGCATTGTTGTCGATTTTTCTGGGTGGAATCGTCTATTATCTGGCCAGTCATGTCCCGGTGGAGTTCACGGTGATCGGTCATCGTCAACCGCTGTACATCCTGCAATCGGATGGCAGTATTCAAAACAACTATACCGTGCGGGTGCTCAACATGACCGCCACACCCCAAAGCTATGTCCTGACCATGAGCGGTCTGGCGGGAACACGCCTGACCATCGGAGCGGTTGAGACCTACAGCCCGGAGGGAGCGCCTGTGCTGGAGGTGGCTCCAGGCTCGGTGACCCCGTTCACCGCCTATGTGCGGCAGGAGAGTGCGCATGTCGAGTCCGGGCGTCGGGATATCGTTTTTCACTTGCGGGCGGTCACACCCCAAGGGGGTGAGGCCAGCTACCAAAGCGTTTTCATGAGGCCATGATGGAACCCTTGCACGCAGATCGTCCCAAACGATCCATTTTTCGGCTTGAGCCATGGCCAACCGCCATTGTACTCTTTTTCGTGGTGGTGGTGGTGGTCAACATCCTGTTCATCCGTATGAGCATGCGCTCCTGGACCGGTCTGGTGACCGAAGGGGCGTATGACAAGGGGCTGGCGTACAATCGGGTTCTGGAGGCCAACAAGGTTCAGGATGCCATGGGTTGGCAGGTCGCCCTGGACGATGGTGAACTGTGGGCCGACCGCGAAGCCCGCTTGCGGCTGACGCTCCTGGATCGCGGCGGCACTCCGGTACGCGGGGCACAGGTGGAAGGGCGGCTGTTGCGTCCGGTGCAGTCGGGCAGTGATCTGGAGTTCGTCATGACCGAATTGGAGCCAGGTCGGTATGAGGTGCGGTTGCATCTCCCTCTGCCCGGTGTGTGGGATCTGAAACTGCTGGTGCGCCAGGGAGCGGCGGAATACCGATTGGTCCGGCGTATGCAAACCCGTTCTGCCGGGTTGGGAGGATGACATGGATTTTGATACGCTGATCCGGTTTTCCAAACAGTTTGGTTTGGTTTGGTTCTTTGTCTTGTTTGTGGCCATTGTTGCCTGGGCCTACTGGCCGGGGAACAAAAAACGGTTCGAGCAGGAAGGGCGCAGCATTCTGGAGGATGTGGATGAGAAAACATGAGGGTCCGAAGCTTGGGGGGGGATGGATCCTGATTGCCGTTGTGCTGTTGGGGATCTGCATGTCTGGTGCTGGTTGGATCCTGGAGGTGCATGCAGCCAATCCCGTTGAGTTGCCTGTGGGTGCTGTACCGATGGGCACTGTGAATGCGGAAATGGGGGAACAGGGCCGGTTGGTCCAGGAGCAGGAGGCGGCACTGCTCAATCGACAACGCCTCAAGGACTTCAGGAACTTTATTGCCATCTGGTTGGTGTTGTTGCTGGTCGGATATCTGATCTGGCGGTTCCGGCCCCGCAAGCCCTGGATCGCCTCTGCTCCTGCGGCCAAACCAGAGGTGGAGGTCGAGATCGAAGAGGACGCAGAGGCTGCCGTGATCAAACCCGTCTTGTCGGATGGTCATTTGCGGCGTTCGCGCGATGCCTTGATCACCATTGCCTTGGGATGGGAGGAGCGTTATGGCCTCTCTCCTTTGGATCTTCCGGTCATTGCCGCGCGGGATGCGGCTCTGCTGGTGGGCATGTCGGATGAGCGTTATTCACTGCATATGCAGGATCGGGTCTTCCCGGCACCCAATGATGTGAATTTCATTTATAACAAAAATCGTTACATCGTCCGTTGCGTGCGTTACAGCCCCACGACCGATTCGGCGCATGTGCCGAGGATCCAGTCAGGAGGGTGGGATTATCTGGTGTTTGTGGCCTATGATGTCAAATATGTGATCATGGGTGCCTGGCAGATGTCCCATGATGCCTTTCAGAGACAGTGCGGCCACAAGGAACAGGTGACGCCTGCCGATCTTCAGTACGGCAAGAATATGCTGGGTGGTCCGGAACGGGTGTTGGGCAGTTCCGGGTAATGGATCACCACTCTGCCAGACGCCATATCCCCAGATACCGTTCGTGGCGGCTTTTGCCATCCGGGAGCAGCATGATGGGTTCCGGGAGTGAAAAGGGCGGGGCTGTCAGATTGGTGCGGTGCCACTGGCCGATCTTGTTTTTTTCATTCTCCACGCCGGGAAAGGTCGTGGCGATCAGGTGGCGGCATTCGCTGCGTTTGAACAGCCGCAGTGCCTGAAGGATCTCCTCGTTGGGCAGATGGGTCAGGGTGTTGCGACACAACAGCGCATCCGCGCGTGGCAGACGCACCTGGCAGATGTCGGCCACGTTGAAAAAATGGTTCGGGCGTTGGCCGTAGAGGGTGCGGTTGTGGGCGATCAGCTCCCGCACCACATCAAATCCCAGATACAGATCCCACTCTTCGGAAATTAATGAAATCCAGTTCAGATCTCCGCAACCGGCATCGACCACGCTGCGGATTCCCAACAGACGCATGGCATCCCGCAAGGCCGTGCGCATCTCTTCCGTGCCCTGCACCATGGAACCGGAACCGCTGCGGGTCTCCCCGGATCCCCATTGGTTCTCCAGGTAGATTTTGGTAAAGAGTCGTTGCCTCTCCACCGAAGGGCCGTTGGTGGGCGGATGGGCGGGAAAACGGCCATCCGAGGCCCGGGTGCCGATCACGCGGCGGCGCAGATCCACATCGGCATAGGCTTCATATTCGGCCAAAGTGCGTACCTGGCCCAGTCCGAACCGTTCGATCTCCTGCAACACCTCTGGATCGGTGCTGGGGCGAATCTCCAGCAGATGTTCCAATCGTGCCACCGAGATCTTTTGCAGTTTCGTCCAATCGACCTTGTGGTCATCCCAGTGGCGGGGGCGGGTTTTGTTGGTATAGTCATGATACAATATGATGTCGTTCGGGCTGTAGAGGTCATAACCGTGCGTCCACAGCCGAACCGACAGGGTGATCTCCTCCCCATGAAAGTAGAGACGGGGATCATATGGCACCTCATGCACCATGGAACCGGGGCCAAACAGCAGTCCTCCTCCGACAAAAGCCGATGGACGGGGTGCAGGAGGGCGCGCATCCAGCGCAATATACTCCCCTTGCGGAATCAGGATCTGATCCCGGTTGAACTTCTTGGCGCGTAAATGGGGGTAGCCTTTGGCCAGACGGGTGTCAGGGGGTTCAAAGCGGTTGGGGTGGGTGGAGAGTATGGGTTTGGGCGAGGGGCAGGCGTGCAGCATGGCGATCAGTTGCACGTCCCACTCGGGATCAAAGCGGGTGTGGCTGTCGATTTGCAGGTAATAATCCTCGTTTTGATAAAATTCCTCCTGAATCCTGTGGCGTGCCCAGCAGGCACCGAGACTGTCGCTGACGTGGATGGTGCGATCACGCACCTGGGCAGCCCGGAGATCAGGCAGGCGCGTATAGATCGCTGGATCATCTTCAGTCGGAAGGATCTGCCACAGCACTCCGGCGCATACCCGTTCCGGATGGCGCGCCTTGTCAAAGAGATCGCGCAGGGTGTTGGGACCGTCGCTGTCGCGGTAACTGGCGATGGAGACGAAAATGGTTGCCAAGGAGTCCGGGTGTGCCGACATCGTTTCTGTTCTCACATGCCTGGCAGGAGGATCGAACGTTGAAACCAGAAGAAATCTTGCCCCATGCGTGGGTGGAAGCCGACAAAGAGCCTCTGTCCGGCCAGCAGATTGAGCTGCAACAAGGCGATGGCGCGATGATTGCCATCGATGATGACAAACGGTCCTTCACCGGAAAAGGCGGTCAGAATGAGGGGTTCAAAAAAGTCGCCTGAAGCCAGAATTCTTTTCATGGCATGGATGCGGGAATGGTGTGAATAGTTGTCTTCACCTTGGAACGAGTTGGCTGCAATTGTGGACAGATGGGTGCAGCCAAACAGCTCACGCCAGTCGCGGGAGCCGATGACAAAACATTTTGGGATGTCGGCAGGTTCCATGCGGCATTCAAACCAGCAGACCCCGGTGGGCAGGGGTCGCCACATCTCGGTTTTGGGGAGCAGCTTGCCACCCGCAGAGCGGATCCACGAGGCCAGTACCACCTGTTCCCAATCGACTGCGCGACCGATGTACATGGGGTTCGTTCTATTAGAGCGGATGGAAGGGGGGGGCTTTGTTGTGGATAAAATAACAGGTATGCGTCTTGAAGGAAACCTCTGCCGGTGATATGGTGAGCCATCCATTTCGCATGGAATGCCTGGAACCTGAGGAGAGTTGGCCAATGTCACGGAAATCTGTCAGAGCCGGTATGACGTGTTGGATGATGGTGTGGCTGTTGTGGGCCGCATCCCCTCTGTTGGCTTTGGATGCGCGTCCTGCTCTGTCGTCCACAGCAGCCTTGGAGCGGATCCGATTGGTGGAGCATGCGCCCTGTGGGGCAGACCGGCTGCTGGTGGAAGAGCTGTTCCGGGTGACTGGTGTGGATGTGGCGGATCTGTTGATGGTGCGGGCGCAAGGGGCTGGTGAGGTGCGCCGGGTGGCGGTGACGGGTGTGGAGCGGGATGGGCGTCTGGTGTATGCCTATTGTGCGGCGCGCGGTTTGAATGAACGGGTGGAGAGCCGGTTTCTGACCGTGCGGGGGGATTCGACGCCGCCGGTGGTGTATACGGTCACAACTGCCGGGCAGAGCCTGGAGAAAACCGTCACGCCTCTGTTGGGACTGCATCAGGTCACGCGCTACATGCAGTTTGCGGATCCGGAGCAACCGGCCAAAAAAGGCACCTGTTGTTGGCATCACCTGTATGTCAAATATCCCTGGCACAAGGCGGCTGCCGAGGTGGATGAGCTGGAGATTCCGATGCGTTTTGATGCTTACGTCAAGCCGGAGCGTCATCATCTTTATTACATGTTCTCATCGGAACTCAACGGCATTGATTTTTATTTCGGAGTGCAGACCAATCTGAAACTGCGCGGTACGGATCATGGCGTGGGGGCGATTTTTTCCCGTTGGGACACCCAGAGTGGCGAAGATCTGAAAATCGTGTCCGGCGGTTTCTCCGAGATCGGCGATTACGAGGGGAAATTCGTCAGTGTGCGCAAACCGGTTGTTCTGGAATCTGCCCCCATGGCCTTGCGTTTGACCCGGCGGAGCGAACGCACGGATCCCAAGCATGTATGGCTGGACTTTTCCTTGGTGCATCGTACCGATGGGGTCAAACGGGAGGAGGCCATCGGCAGCTTGCGGTTTCCGGGGGAGGTGGCGCGGTTGACCAAAAGGGTCAAGATCACGGTTGAAAGTTACTCCCTGCGTTCGGTCTCCAGGGCCAGCGCCTGGCGTGTTCCCTTTTTCGACTGGTGGCTGGAGGCACCGCGCGTGAATGGCCAGACCGTGGCGGTCAAGCCGGAGGTGGCATTCCCGGAGTTGGCCCCACGGGTGGTGCGGGTGGTTCCCTGGAAGGAAACGGGCTTGCGCATCCGTCGTACCGGGTTGATCGATCCGGATGGGGAGTTGGATGATGAATCCAATATGAATCGGTGATCCTCCGATTATATGAGATCATATATCCGGCGTCGTGGTGACAAGCGGCCACGCCAGGATGAGAGCCTCTCTTGGGCAAAGTGCAAAATCTCCGTCACAATGCGTTGCGATGCCTCCGGTTTTGTCCCGCCCCAGTGTTCGGCCATGAATGCCTCCCAGTCTGTTGTGGTCACTGTCATCTTTTCTTCTGGTGCGGTGAGCAGATCGGCAAGCTCCTCCATGCGGCTGAAGGCTCCCAGCCAAGAGGGGAACCAGGGATTGACCGTGGTGAGCGGTTGGGTATGCCAGTGACTGGATGGTCCTGGTGGCAGGCGACTCAATTTCAGGATGTCGAAGCTGGGCAGATCGGGCCGGAGCAGTTGGTCCGAATCCACATAGATGAATGGTTTTTTGAAATATCCCATATCAAGAGACGAGTGGGTGTTGATGCCGATTCCGACATCGGCAAAGCGGTACATGGCCAACGAATGTTCGGGTGCCAGAGGTTTGGCCCAGGGATGTTGTGTCCAGTAGGCCAGCTCCTCATCGGCATTGCAGTTGTAGGATGCCTGAGAAGAAGGGTGCAGATTCACCAACAGGTTGCAACCCGCTTTTCGGGCCTGCCGACAGATGGCACCATATTTGTCCAGGAACTGCTGATGGTACTGATCCATCTGTTCCGTGGTCCACTCCGGGAACCAGCTCGTCACCTTGTGGCGGAAAGATTGAATGCCCTTTGGGAACAACACGGCAATCGGCTGTTGCGGATTCAGGCCGTAATGGAGACAAAAGGATTCACGATTGGGGAAGCGGTTCCAGCCATGCTGTTCGATGGCCTCGTATTGGAGCGATCCAACCTCGCGAATCTGCTCTTCGGGTGGCAGGGGCAAACCGAGAGTCTTGTGTTCATGCTGCAAGAGACGCCGGGTAAATGGACTGCGGATCAGGCAGCGTTCCACACCATGGGTCCAGTGGTCAATACCGGTTGCTGCACTGAAGTTCAATGTCAGGCGTCCTTCGGCCTGAGCCAGGCGCGTCAGGGGCAGATAACTGCGCCAGGTGCTGAAGGCAACCATCTGACAGCCGCGCATGGCCTGACGGAACTCCCCTTCTCCATGCAGAAGAATGGCCTGCTCTTGTTGAAACAGCGTGGCCCGCTCGTGAGGCTGGATCTCTGCCCCCTTGTTCAACGACCGACCCGGAATGGCAAACCGGACCTCCACTCCCGACTCTTCCAGCCGGTGTTTGATCAGGAGTTCTTTATAGGGGTAGTAGGGTTGATGGCGTCCGGCAACCAGCAGGAGGCGTTTCAGGGGAGTGGGCATGGTGATCAGAGTGTGCTGCTGGAGGGTGTCGGGCCAGGAGTGGATTGACCAGAAAAGATGACAATGTTATAGAAACCTGGAAATGGTGTCAATCGGGTTGGTTGTGAGGTGAAGGGTGTCGCAACAAACGGTTTTGCGTGATCTGACGGTGGCGGACTATCCGGCTCTGGCCCTGTTTTGCGCCTCTTTCCCCGGTGAACAACGTCCGGTTTCCTTTTGGTTGCAACGTTTTCAATTCTGGTGGGAACAGAATCCGGCCTTTGCCGAAGGGTTTCCACGGGGTTGTCTGTTGATGACAGGTGACACGATTGGCGGGGTGTTTGCCCTGATTCCCAAAATGGTTGCATGGCAAGGGAACGCCATGGTGGCTGCGAACATGTCCTGTTGGCGCGTGTTGCCGGAGTGGCGTTCCAGAAGTCTTGGCCTGTTTTTTCATTTGATGGGCCATGTCAAGCACTATCCGATCATGAACACCACGCCGACTCCGGATGTGGAGGTGATTTTGCAGCGTGTTCCTTTTATCCATTTCACCGCTGGTGTGCGCATGGAGACCGTTCTGTTGACGCTTCCTGTCGGCACCCCCTTCTGGAGGGGAATCAAAGATATATATCATATGAGCGGTCACTGGTCCGAGCCGTCTGACAGGAAGGGGGGGCCGTTTGTTGGGGTGGTCACGGCGCTCAAAGATTATGGACAACAGATGCGGCTCTTGCGTCGTGCGCGCAGGCAGGCTGGTTCCCTGTCATGCAATCCTGCCATTGGGCCGGAGTTTGATGTGTTGTGGGAACAGAGTGCGAATCGATATGCGTTGACCGAGGTGCGCGCCATGCGTGTGCTTGAGTGGTTCTTGCAGCGCAATCCCAACAAGAAAGAGTATTTATTGTTGACACATACGTATCAGGATCGTCTGTGCGCATTTGCCTTGTTTCGGCGGGAACGGACGGGACATTGGCCGGATACCGATGCTTTGGTGGCTGTGGATGTGTGGGGAGCCAGGATGGATGGGGGTGAGTTGCTGCCATTGATGGGCTATGCCGTGGATTGCGCCAGTCAGATGGGGGTGCATGTGGTGCGGATTCCCCATTATCACAGGGATCTGGCCAGGGCATTGCAGGGGGTGGGTTGGATCCGTCCTTTGGCAGAGCGGATGACCGGATATTACGTACCTGCCACCGGATGTGCGCCTCCAGAGTTGGATACCGTCTATGTCAGCGGAATCATGGGGGATGCCGGATTATGACCCGTCGGGGCTTTTGTCCGCCACCAGGTTGACCAGATCACCAATGCTGCGCACATGCACCAACTCTTCCAGGGAGCATTGAAACCGGAACTCCTGCTCCACGGCAGCTATCAGGGTCATGTGACCAATACTGTCCCATGCCGGGACATCATCCATGGTCAAATGGAGATCGATTTTCAGATTGGGATCCTGAAAGGTGGCACGCAGGATCGGGCCGATCCGTTCCAAAATCGTTTCCGGGGACATGAGGCGATACTCCGGACAGGTAGGGGTCAGGGGGTGGGGAACAGAGCGGTACGAATCGATTCCGGCCACTGATTCGGATCGATACCATATTGGGCAAGAAAGGCAAAGGCCAGCCGTTCCAATCCGAAACCAATGCAGCCGGAGTGGGCTGTGGTGTGATCGGGCAGCTGGATCTGCATCTGGCGGCCAAAGAAGTCCATGTGGTAATTGCGTGAACCAACGGCAAGCGTTCCCTCCTTGAACGGCAGTCGTGCCCGATATTCATATTTGAGGTCATAGATGTTCTGGAAGCCGGTCTGCATGCCAAACTCACGGATGAAGAAGGGATCGTTGGCATTCTCCAGTCGGTAGGCCAGCCCCCATTCCTGAAGGAGCAAACTGGCCTCCTGACCAACACGCAGCAGAGCCTCCTTGACCAGGTTGGCGGTCCCGACAAAGATCACTTCCCACATGGTGAAGTTCCACAGCCTCTCCAAAGAGTGCATATTGATGGACTCGTATCGGTAGCAGGTTCCAAGCGCTGTGGCCATGGCAAGAGGATGAGGCAGGGTTCGATTGGCCAGAAAAAGATAATAATTATGGCATACCGTGGGGGCGAGCAGGTGACGGATTCCGGAAAAACTGTCCTTGGGAAGATGCAGGACGCCATCCTGACAGCGGGTTTCCGTGGCAAAGCGTTCGATGGTGTTCAGATCTGTGCGCAGATGGGCGGCAAAACTCAGGGAATGAGGAAAATTTTTGAAATATTGGATTTTCTCCAGGAATGAGGCGGGAATCATGGAGGGGAAACGGTGGATCCCAGCCCCCTGAGAGAGTGCGAGCTGGAAAAATCTGTTTTCAAAATAACGGCACAGCCCGGCAACCAGCGGTCCCAAGGAAAACATGCCGTCGCCGGTGTGGACAAGCTGACCGGTTTCCAGAAGTTGCGGCATGGGATCGGTTCTGCCGGGAACCGGTCGATCCAGATGGTTTTCGATAATTTTGATCATGGGTTGACGGGTGGAGGTGACCAGCAGATCAATCACCTGTTGCATTTTTCCATCCAGGATCTGTCGTTGATCCGGGGTCAGTTCCGTGCGCAGATGGCAATGCAGGGTGTCATGGTCATCGAGGGTGACCTGTGCAATGGATTCATCCACATAGGCCAACTTGGAAACCACATCTTTGCGCAAGAAATCCGGGATGGGCCTGGGTGATTGAAACGTGTGTTCCATGGACGGTTGGATCCTCAAGATGGAGAGGAGAGTGACACGAAAACAGTCCGTACGATAGTAGCCTGATTCGTTTCATCTGTCACTTTTTCTGTTGGGTATCCGGGCCTGCCATCTGAAGGGCAGGTTTCATGATCAGGCGAAATCCGATATCATCCTTGCCGATATCCGGATAGGTGCCGCCCCGATAGGCTGCGCGCAGCATGGCGGCTGGTGAGCGCCAGGAACCGCCCCGTTTGATGCGATAGCCGATCAGGCCGCCATTGACCGGATTGCGCAGCCGGGCAGTCGGTGTGGTGTAGAACTGGGTGTCATACAGATCTTCGCACCACTCCCACACATTGCCGTGCATGTCGTGGAGACCATAGTGGTTGGCCGGGAACTGTCCGCAGGGCATGGTCCCCTTGCGCACGGTGCCGGTGTGTCCACTGCCATAAGTCGTGCTGCCGTCATAATTGGCCTGGGTTGTGGAGATGGTGGCCCCGAAGTGGTACGGGCTGCTGCCACCCCCATGACAGGCATACTCCCACTGCGCCTCGGAGGGCAGATCAAAGGTCAGTCCGGTCCGGTCCGACAGCCAGGCGGCAAACCGTTTGGCGTCAAACCAACTGACGTGAATCACGGGATGGTTATCTTCCTGGTGGTATTTGGGTTTCTTCCAGGTGTACCAGTGGAGCTGTTTGTGCTGCCGTTTGTTGTAGCGGGCGGCAAACTGGATCCGCTCCGTGTCGGTCAGATGGAGCGTTTCGGCGACAAACCGGGCAAATTGTGCTTTGGTCACCGGAAAACGTCCCATCCAGAAGCCATCCAGCATCACCCGGCGGCGGGGGAGTTCCCGTGCATACCACTTTTCAAAGGCGGCCTCGTCGTTGACCCATTGCAACTGTTTGGTCTCTTCCGGAGATTGTCCCATTTCAAATCCTCCGGATGGAATCCAGAACAGTTCCATGCCGGTCAATGGTTCGTGCCAAAGGGTGGGTTGGCCTTTTTTGCGTGTCGGTGGTCTGGGCGGGGGGTGCGCCTGGATGAGGGTTTGAGTCTGGAGATTGCGTTCTTTTTCCCAGCGCGCTTCATCGGCCTGCAAGGCCGCCACCAGAGCGAAAAGATCGGGAAAACGGTGGGCACGCTCTTCCTGGAGGCAGCGTTCGATGATGGCGACGCTCCCTGGCATGGTGGTCTGCACCTCTTCTGACCAGTTCAGATTCCCCTGGGCGCGCAGCTTGATGAGCAACGGTTGCAGGTAGTCGTAATCCGCCACTGGCCAGCGCCCTTCCAGAATGTAGTAACCGATCAGGCCAAAACTGAATTGCAGGATTTTGTCGTCAATGCGGGTGATCGAGTGGGTATGCAGCTCCGGGGCCATGTAATAATCGGTGGTGATCACCCGATAGTAGTCGGCCAGCCTGGCCTCCCACACGCCGCCCAGATCGATCAGCGCCAGTTGCATCGGGCCTGGATCGCGTGCTGCCACCAGGACGTTTTCCAGTTTCAGATCGGTCACGATCAGACCTGTATCTGCCAGCAACCGGCAGAGCAGATTGGCCAGGTTGTTCAGCAAGGTTCGTTTGCGCACTGGTGTCAGCAATCCCTCGCGCAGCAGCCGCTTGATGTAATCGTGGAGATCAATCGGCCAGTAGTCCATGAAGATCAAACCATACCGCTCGATGGGATCGTTGGGGTCGTCGGCAACATGTTCTGTGAAACTGCGAATCCGTACCAGACTGGCATGGTTGAGACGATCCCATTGGGTGGTGAGCTGTTGCCATTCGTGGTTTTGTTCCGGATTCTCCTCGTTGCGCAGTTGCAAGGGGATGATTTTGACGGCCACACGGCACACATCATCTTCGATCAGAAAGACCTGACCGAAACTTCCGGCCCCCAACAGGCGCACCATGCGCATCTGCGGTTGAAAATGCTGAATCATCAGCCCGGCCTGTTCTTCCGTGAGATCAATCTTGCGTGGCATGAGGTTTCCGATGGTCTGAGCGTTTTGTGTGTCGGATCTGTTTATGATCACATATTGGAATGGCTTTTATGAACAAAATATAGTCAAAAAATGGTCTTAACCTTGCATCCTGCTTGAGCCGATATCAATATAGGTTGAAAATGGTATGTGTGTGAATATTCAGTAGGTTTCGTTATTTTCGTTTGCCGCCAGGTAGAAGCATCCGGGTATGAAGATTTTCCCAAAAAAACCGATTCCTACCCAGATCCGGCCATTGGAGATCATGGGCAATGATCGGGATGTGGCCACTCCAGCTTTGATTGTCGATACCTGGAAGATCGTCCTGTTGGCCTTTCTGCCCTTGCTGGTCTGGGCCTTTCTGGCCCCTTTGCAAGAGGTGGCCCATGCCCCGGGTCAGGTGATGCCCACCGGATCGGTCCATACGATTCAACATCTGGAGGGGGGTATTATCGATGAAGTGTTGATCCGTGACAATACCCTTGTCACTGCCGGAGATGTGCTGTTGCGCATGGATGGGACTCAGGTCAAGGCAGAACTGGAACAGCTTGAGGTGCGCATCGCGGGTCTGGAGGCTCGTGCCATACGCGCCAAAGCCTTTGCCCAGGAGGAAGAGCCGGATTTTTGTACCATTCCGGCCCGGTTTCAGGGGTTGGCCGAGGGGCAGCGCCAGGTATTCCATCAGCAGGTGATCACACTTGAAAACAATAAAAACATCATTCGTGCGCAGATCGAACAGCGCCGCTCCGAGTTGCAATCCCTTCAGGCTGCCCTGGAGACGGCGCGGGGGCAGGTCACCCTGACGAACCATATGCTGGAGATTCGCAAGACCTTGCTGGAAAAGAAAGCGGTGTCGCGGATTGTCTATCTGGAGACCCTGAAGTCCAATGAAACCGCCAAAGGAGAGGTCAAGCGGGTCGTCAAGCAGATGGAAAACATTCAGGGTGCCCTGGCGGAAACATCGAGTCGTCTCAAGCAGCTGGATGCCGATGCCCGCCGTGCGGCCAGTGACGAGTTGAGCAGCATCACCAATGAGTTGGTCCAGGTGCGTGCCCAACGGGTCGAGCTGGAGGATCGGGTGGCTCGCCTGGAGATCCGTACACCGGTGACCGGAATTGCCCAGGAGGTGAACATCACCTCCAAAGTGGTGCCGCCAGGAGGGGTGTTGGCCAAGATCGTACCCGTGGAAGACCGCATGCAGATCGAAGTCCATATCTGGCCCCAGGATGTGGGCCGGGTGCGGATCGGCTCGCAGGTGGCCATCAAGTTGAGCAGTTACTCTTTTGTCTATTTCGGGCGGGTCATCGGCACCTTGACGTCGGTTTCCCCCAGTACGCTGCTTGATGAGAGAAAACAAGCCTATTATAAAGGGATTATTACCCTGGAAAAAGGATATCTTGGAGAGACACCTGGCAAGAATCCCATTTTGCCTGGCATGCTTGCTCAGGTCGATATCACCCTTGACAAGCGTCGGGTCATCGAAATTCTCTGGAAACCGGTGTTCAATACGATCCATGATGCGTTCAAGGAACATTAATCAGAAGCCCTCTGCCAATGGCGGATGGCCGTGGTCGTTTAGGGATCCCATGCCGAAAGATATTCGCGGATTGCCTGAAGGGGCTGGGAAATTCGGAACGATAGTGGTTCTGGGTGTCACCTCCCTGCTGATCAACCTGTTGGGATTGTTGGTGCCGTTGCTGTTGATGCAGGTGTTCAACCGTATCATTCCCAATCAGGCGTTGAATACCCTCTCCATGCTGGTGATCACCGTGCTGATCGCCTTGATGGTGGAGAGTGCCATTCAAACCTTGCGTTCTCATGTGGTGGGTTGGATTGGTGCCCGTTTCATCCATCGAGGGAGTTGCCGTCTGCTCAGACGCCTGCTGTTCGCCGAACCCAGAGAGTTTGAACGGGTCGATGGGGCCAAATACATCGAACAGATGAACGCCATCCACACGATTGGCGAACTCTACTCTGGGCAGGCGATGATCGCTCTGTTCGATTTGCCGTTTCTGGTGCTGTTTTTGTTCATGATTTACAAGATCGGCGGCATTCTGGTGGTGGTGCCGATTGTGACCGTGACCTTGATCACGATCTTTTCCACGGTTCAGGGTGAAAAGCTGCGCACCATCCTCGATACCGACATGCGGGTGACGCAACGACGCTTCAGTTTCATCACAGAAATATTAAGTCGCATCCATGCCGTCAAATCCCTGGCCATGGAACCTTTGATGCTGCGACGCTATGAATTGTTGCAACTCTCCAGTCTGCGTTACACCTACGACATCATTTTCCGGGGTGGCATCATTCCGGTCTTCTCCTCGTTTTCCGGTCAGGTCACGACCGCCATCATCGTTGGATTGGGGGCGATAGCGGTCATCCAGGGGGAGATGACCACCGGCGGTCTGGCGGCCTGCACCATGCTGGCGGGACGCATCCTGCAACCGTTGCAGACTCTGGTGCGCGGTTGGACCCGTTTGCAATCGACCCGGTTGGCCAAACAGCAGATTCTCGAACTGTTTCAATTGCCGCAGCGCGTGATGGCCAGCGAAACGGGTGATGTGACCGAAATCGATGGAGCCTTGGCACTCAAGAACATCACCTGCAAGGTGGGGGGCGAGCAGGTGGTGTTGAAGAATCTTTCTCTCGACGTGCGTCCGGGCGAATGCATCGGATTGATCGGGAAAAGCGGTGAGGGCAAGACCACCCTGTTGAAATTGATCTCCGGAGCGGTCTTGCCGACTGAGGGCGAGGTGCTGATCGATGGCATGAATCGTATCACCTTGTCCGATCAGTTGCATAGTGCCATCGGTTATGTACCGCAAACCGGTGTGTTGTTCAATGCCACATTGTTGGAAAATCTGACCCTGTTCGATGACTCCCGCAGTGAACTGGCTCTGACCATTGCCGCTGAATTGGGTCTGGATGCGCTTGTGGCACGCATGCCCAAAGGGTATCAGACCCAGATCGGAGAAGGGGTGTCGGACATCCTGCCGGCCGGTGTGATTCAACGGATTGCCATCATTCGCATCCTGGTCAAACAGCCGAAGATTCTGCTGTTCGATGAGGCCAATACCGCCATCGACTCGGCGGGCGATATTCTGTTGCGCAATTATCTGGAGCAACTCAAGGGCAAATGCACCCTGATCCTGGTTTCGGAACGCCCCTCTTTGTTGCGCATTACGGATCGGTGTTACCGCTTCCGGGATGGTGGTTTGGAGTTGTTGAATCATTTCATGGATGCCTTGAATGCCGCGCCACCGCCTCCGGCCACGACCGAGGTGACGGATTCTGTCAAAAATGGGGATTCTGGCCGTGCAGATTCGGCGCGGGGAGGAGACGAGGAGGAGGATCATCTCCTGCCTGGTGACAGCTATGCAGCGCATGGTTTGCAGTTTGCGGACTGGCACGTCTACCTGGAACGCATGCCGAATCCCAATACGTTCATCTGGTGTTTGCGCAGCCTGTTGGAGGGGTTGGAGTGGCGCGGGACTGGCCGTCAACTGGCCGAGTCGATCCCCCATCTGATGGAGCAGCTCGACTTGACCGGATTGTGCAACATCATGGCCAATCTGAGTTTCAAACACAAGATGGAGCGCGGTGAGATCGTGCATGTGGATGGCCGCCTGGCTCCGTTCCTGTTTGTGTTCCATTCGGGTCGCGTGGTGGTGGTGCTGGAGAAAAAACCGGATGGTTTGCGTTTCATGGATGGGGCGACCGGCCAGGAGAGTGAGGGGGTTTTGCATGGTCGGGGAACCGCCTTTTTCTTCTCTTCGCAACAGGAGACCGTGACCCTGCAACAGAGCTGGGTACGCAGCCAACTGGCCCGTTTTCGCGCCCTGGTGTGGAATCTCATGGGGATCACCATCATCGGCAACCTCATGGCCTCGACCATGCCGATCTATGTCATGGTGGTGTATGACCGCGTGATCCCGACCGGTTCGATTGCCACCGGCATGGTGATGCTGGTGGGTACGATCCTGGCATTGGTGATGGATGGGGTGTTGCGGATCCACCGGTTGCATCTGTTGGCCTATATCGGCACCAAACTGGAACGTGCCTTGAGCAGTGTCATCCTGCAACGGATTCTGGGTCTGCCTTCGAGTCTGACCGAACAGGTTTCTGCCGGCAATCAGGTGTCGCGGATTCGCTCCCTGGAGGTGGTGCGCGAGATCTTGACCGGTCCGTTGGCCATGCTGTTGTATGATATTCCCACCACCTTGCTGTTTCTGGTGGTGTTAAGTTTCATCAGTCCCCATGTCATCGGGGTGATGGTGCTTTTGATTGTCGCCATGGTGGTGGTGGCCCTGGCGCTCATGCCGGTGATCGAGCGGCGTACCCAGTTGGCCGGACAGTACAACTCACAGTTGCAATCCTTTCTGACCGAAGCCTTGAGTCGGATCCAGACCATTCAGGGCACCCACTCCGAAGAGATCTGGTTCGACCGTTTCCGCGATCTGTCCGGCAAGGCCACCCTGGCCACCTTCCGTTTGAACATGATCTCCAACCATATGACCACCCTGGCCCGTCTGCTGACCATGATGGCCGGAGTTGGGGTGATGAGCGATACGGCGCGCACCGTGGCCTCGGCAGATGTCCAGAATACCGGTGCGGTCATTGCCTCCATGCTCTTGACCTGGCGCATCCTCGGCCCCTTGCAAACCTTTTTTCTCGGTGCCAACAAATTTGCCGGAATCGCCAACAGCATCACCCAGCTTGACCGGTTGATGGATCTCAAGGTGGAACGGGGATATGGTCAGGTTCATGCGGCCCGCAAGGATTTCAAAGGCGAAATCGCTTTTGCCCGGGTGTCGTTCCGTTACACCAATGATGCCGAACCCGCTTTGGTGGGTGTCTCTTTCCGGGTGCCCCCGGGATCGGTGGTGGCGGTGATCGGTGCCAATGGTTCGGGCAAGTCCACCTTGATCAAATTGATCCTTGGTCTGTACGATCCCCAGGCAGGCAGTGTCTTGATTGATAATAATGATATCCGTCAGATCAATGCCTTGCAATTGCGGCATGCCATCGGCTACCTTCCACAGCAGTGCGAGATCTTCTTTGGAACCGTGGCCCAGAATCTGCGTCTGGTCCGTCCGGAGGCCAGCGACGAAGAGTTGCAGCGGGCTGCCGAACGGGCTGGATTGCTCGAAGAGGTGATGCAGATGCCAAGAGGTTTCGATACCCGCCTGCAAGACAGCCGCAGCGATCAACTGTCCGCCGGATTCCGGCAACGTCTCTCTTTGGCCCGTGCGTTGCTGAAACCCTGCTCGATCATGCTGTTCGATGAACCGGCCAACAATATGGATGCCAAAAGCGAGGCATTGTTTCGGCAGTCCGTGGAGGAGATGCGTGGTCGGACCACGGTCTTTATCGTGACCCACCGTCCCAGTCACCTTAAAATGGCGGATTTTGTGCTTTATCTGGATCGTGGCTATCTGCGTGCAGCAGCCCCGCCAGCCGAAGTGGAAAAACTGTTGCCCAAATCCTTTGTCTAGCCCCGGATTCCGTGGATGCGAGGCCGCTTATGTTGAACCGGTTTTCCAGACATCTCAGCGAGGCCCATATCCTGGAGGAGACCGGGGTCTCCTGGCAGGTCAAGGCCATCTTGACCGTCACCTTGTTGGGCACGCTGTTTCTGTTGTGGTTGACGGCCACGATCCATGTCAACGAAGCCGTCAAGGCCTCGGGCGAGTTTCTGCCCATCCAGGGTGTGCAGCGCGTCTATCCCCCGGAAGGGGGGATCGTGACCGAGATTCTGGCGGTCAATGGTCAGATCGTGGACAAAGGGGTCGTGTTGGTACGTCTGAAAAATGCCATGACCGATGCCGAAGCGAAACAGGCTGAAGCCCGGTTGATGGGGCTGAAGGCGCGCGCCATCCGGCAGGATGCGTTTCTGAAGGGGATTGAGCCTGATTTTTCTGCCATTTCAGAGAAATATTCCGATGTGGTGCGGGAGCAGCGCGCCTTTCTGGAGACCCAGAACCAGGTGCGACAGAAGAGCCTCTGGGTCTTCGATACCCAGATTCAGCAGAAACGTACCGAAATCGAGTTGGCAACCCAGAATCTGCGCAACATGGAAAAAAGTGTCGCAGTCAATGCCGATTTGATGGAGTTGCAGGAGAATCTGGGCAAGAAGAACCTGGTTTCGCGTCTTTCCCAACTGGAGTCCAAACGGGTCTATCTGGACAGCACCGGCAAAAGCAGAACCTTGCGTGTGCAGATCCAACAGAATCAGTCGGCCCTGGAAGAGGTGTTGGCCAAGAGATCCCATTATGAAAAGGAGTTGGCCAATCAGGCCAATCAGGAGCTTGGGACGATCCGCAACGAGATCATGCAGGTGGAAACCCTGCTGGAACGGCTGCGGGACCGGAGGCACAATCTGGATGTCCTGGCCCCGATCCATGGTCGGGTGCAGGATACCCGCGTGCGGACCGTGGGTGGGGTCTTCAATTCGCGCGATGTCCTGATGGAGATCGTGCCCCTGGCCGATGATCTGCAACTGGCGTTGCAAATCACTCCCAAGGATGTCGGATTTGTCCACCCGGGACAGAGCGTGGCCATTCGGGTGAGCAGTTATGATTTCAGCCGTTTTGGCGGCGTGAGCGGCAGGCTGGTTGCGGTTTCCCCCTTTACCCAGAGCAACCAGGAGGGTACCTTCTCCTACAAGGGGATCGTCAAACCCGATCAACCCTTTATCGGTGACCCGAAGGCGGGATTGGCCATTCTGCCCGGTATGAAGGCCGATGCCGACATCATCTCGGGCAGCCGTTCCATTTTGTCTTACATACTGAATCCGTTGACCCGTCCGGAACGCACCATCTCTTTCTGGGAGGGTTTGAAAACGATCTGGCAGACGTTGAAGAGCCATTTCTCGGTCCATTCCTGAATGCGCAGCAACTGGCGGAGTGCATCATGGATCCTTTGCCCCTGACCCGGCGTCAGATCGAAATCCTCAAGCTCATCCAGACCGGATGCAGCAACAAGGAGGTGGCGCGGCGTCTGGACATCTCCGATGGTACGGTCAAGCAGCATCTGGTGGAGATCTTTCGACGCCTGAAAGTCAATAATCGTACCAAGGCAGCTCAACTGGTCACCCAGGTCGAGGGGGAGTCGTTTTTTCTCTCCCCGTTGCACAAAGAAGAGTTGGTGCATCCCAGGAGTGAAAAGAAAGAATCGATCTCGACAGCCTCCTTGCAGTCGATGCATTGCGTGCGGCTGCGTTGGCGTTCGGCGCGGGAGTTGTTGCATCGATTGGGCGGAGACCGCTTCAACCGTTTGAATCGCCGGGTGCGCGAACTGTGCGACCAGGCGGCCCGGCGTTTTGATGGGGTGGTGCAGGGGAGCATTGAAGGTCCGCTGGTGCTGTTTGGCGTGCGTTGGGCGCGCGAGGATGATGCGTTGCGGGCCGTTTGTTGTGCTGGCCTGATTCTGGAACAACTGACCGCTACTCCTGGGGACATTCCGGAAGAGCCGATACCCCTGGAGATCACCATCTATGCGGTCCAGGTGGTCTCTTGTACCGATGGACAGACCACCACCATTCAAGGTGAGTTCACCACCTCGGATGCCCCGGAAGGGGACCGGGTCGAAATCCATCCTGGGTTGTATCTGTCTGGGGAGGCGGTGAATGAACTGGAACGGTTTTTTGCGCGGCGCTGTGTGCCGTCTGCGTTGTTTCCGGGATGTGCCACCCTTTCCAGCCACGCCTGGTATCGCGGGGATCAGGCCGGTCGCGATGCGCCGTTTGTCGGGCGGGATACGGAACTGGATGAGCTGCACCGTCGTCTGGGCCTGGTGTTGCAGGGTCGTTCCGAATCCACACTGGTGGTCGGCGAAGCCGGTTTTGGAGAGACCCGTCTGGTCAGACAGTTGCAGATCGAAACCCGCAGCCGCAAAGATACCCGCTGGTTGCAGGGGAGCTGTCATACCGTACTGCGCATGATTCCTTTGCATCCTTTTGTACCGGTTGTGGAGAGTCTGGCCGGATGTGAGCCGACCCTGACCCGTGCCGAACGCCTGGAACGGATCCAACAGTGGTGCCGTCAATTGCCGCCCCCGATCCAGCGGGGCGGAGAGCGCTTTCTGGCGCTGACTTTGGAACGGGAACCTCCCCCGCGTATCCAGGCGGGAGATCCTCTGTATGAGGATCTGTTGGGGTTTCTGGTGGGTATGGTGGCCTCCTTCCAGACCGGGGCCGTGGTGGTGTTTCTGGACAACCTCCAATGGCTGGATCCGGTATCGCGTCTGCTGTTTCCTGCGCTGGCCACCCGGTTGTCCAAAAGCCATGTGTGGCTGATCGGCGCTGGTCGCAAGGCGGAACTGCGCACCTTGACCCATCATGCGGATCTGGGGGTGATCTCGTTGTTGCGCCTGCCCAACCGGGAGATCCTGCGTCTGCTCAAACAGATGCCGGTGGCCAAACGACTGGATGCGGCGCAGATCGATCTGTTGCTGGAGTGGAGTCGGGGCGTGCCGCTGTTTGCCGTGGAGATCGCCAACCATCTGGCCAATATGAAACGTTCACTGCTGCACGACACCATGGCTGCTCATGATCTGTTTCCGAACGCGCTGCTGGCCATGGTGATGGAACGGCTGCATGCCCTGGCCGGTGTGGACTGGAAGGTGCTGCGTGCCCTGGCTGCCGGTGATGCCGAGATCCCCATGGAGCACTATCTTGACTGGGATCTGCATGGGGACATGCAGGCGTCCGAGGCGGCCATCACCCATCTGTATCAAGCGGGAGTGCTCAAGGTGACCGAGCGTGGCGCCAGACGTTTCCTCTCCTTTGGCAACGAAATGGTGCGTGCCGCCATCCGCAAGACCTTGCCGGAAAGCGATCTGGTGTTTTGATTGCCCCCAGGTTGATCTTGGCTCTTTTGAGCGGTTGCCATTTCCAGCTCCATCCGGTTAGACTGAGAGACTGTTCAAGTATCGTAATCCGCGCGAGGGAGTCGTCATGCGGGAGATTGTCATTGCCCTTGTGATCCGTGGCCTGGAACGGCTGGCACAAGAAGGGGTGTTGCCACCAGAGTTGGCCCGGGCGTTTGCCGAACGGAGCGCCGAGTTCAAGGTGGAGCGTCCACGGGAAAAAACGCATGGGGATTTTTCCACCAATGCGGCGTTGGTCCTGGCGCGCCAGGCTGGCATGAAACCACGGGATCTGGCGCAACGTCTGCTGGATGCCATGGCCGCAGATCCAGCCTCCGGGGTGCGCTGCACCATTGCGGGACCGGGATTTCTCAATTTTTACCTCTCCGAGGAGAGGCTGCGCCAGTTGATTCCGCAGATTTTGCAGCTTGGATCAAAGTATGGGCAAACGCAGGTCGGCACAGGGGAGCGGATTCTGGTGGAGTTCGTGTCGGCCAACCCGACAGGTCCGATGCATGTGGGTCATGGTCGCGGAGCGGTCACCGGTGATGCCATTGCCCGGCTGTTTGCGGCCATCGGCTGTCAGGTGGAGCGGGAGTATTACATCAATGACGCGGGCACCCAGATTGATGTGTTGGGGCGTTCCGTGTTGTTTCGATATCGGGAGTGTCTGGGATATCCAGCCTCGGCTCCAGCCGACTATTATCCGGGCGAATATGTGACCGAAATCGCCCGCGCCCTGATTGAACGCGATGGCGAACGCTGGTTGTCGGCTTCGGAGCGTGATGGCACCCGTGCCACTCTGGAACGGCCCCCGGAGGCGGTGATCGATTTTGCCATCGATTGGGTGATGCAGGAGATCCGGGCAGATCTGGAGTTGATGCAGATCCGTTTTGACCGCTGGTTTTCGGAGCGGAGTCTGCATCGGGAAGGAGGGATCGAGCGCGCATTGTCGCACCTGTCCCAACAGGGTTGGTTGTATGAAGGGGTTCTGGAACCGCCCAAGGGACGCGAGGTGAACAGCGACGAGGTGGATGGACGGAAACAGCTTTTGTTTCGCGCTTCCCGCTTCGGGGATGATGCGGATCGTCCCTTGTTGAAGGCCGATGGCACGCCCACCTATTTTGCCGCCGATATCGCCTACCATTTTGACAAGGCCCAGCGCGGGTATACCCGTCTGGTTGATGTGTGGGGGGCAGACCATGGGGGTTATGTCAAGCGGGTGGAGGCAGCTCTGGAAGCCATGACCGGTCGCAAGGGGCTGTTGGATGTGGTCCTGACCCAGATGGTCAATCTGACCCAGGGCGGCAAACAGGTGCGCATGTCCAAACGGGCCGGCACCTTTGTCACCTTGCGCGACGTGGTGGACGAGACCGGTGCGGATGCGGTGCGTTTCTGGTTTCTGACCCGCTCTTCAGGCGCTGGTCTGGATTTCGATCTGGATCTGGCCAAGTCCAAATCCAACGACAATCCGGTGTTTTATGTGCAGTATGCCCATGCGCGGGTCTGTTCGCTGGAGGTGAAGCTGCGTGAACGGGAACTGGAAGATGTGGCCGGTGATCTGGCCCGGCTGACAGCGCCGGAAGAGCTGGATCTGATCCGACTGCTGGGACTGTTTCCGGAAACGGTTGAAAGCGCGGCCTGGAGTCGAGAGCCGCATCGGGTGACCTACTATTTGTCGGATCTGGCGGCAGCGTTTCATGGCTATTATAATCAATTCCGCATTCTGGATGAGGATCCCCAGGTGCGTGGTGCCCGCATGGCGCTCGTCCGCGCGACCGGACGGGTGATTGCCAACGGGTTGGATTTGTTGGGTGTCAGTGCTCCGGAATCGATGTGAACCCTCGTTATCCCACCTCCAAGCAGTTCCGGCGTCATCGGAACCGGAAATTGGGTCGTCCCCTGTTGGTGCTCGGACTCCTGGCAGGGGTGGTGTTGTATTGGATTTTCTCCTCTTCTCCGCCTCCCCGGCAGTCGGAGATGGCCTCGCCCTCTGAAAGCAAGGCTTTGGAAGAAGAGATTGCCGCCCATCTGAAAACCACCCAACCAGCCCTGGCAGCACCAGCAGCCGAATCCCGCAAGGAGTCGGCTGCGGCAGGCTCTGCCCCGGAAAGCAAACCGGAAACGCGCAAGTTGGCCTTGATCGACTCCCCCTCTTTGACCGATCCCACCGCCCGTTTCGAAGCACAAGAGAACCCTTTGGCATTGGATGAAGCCGTGACACCGGCTCCAACACGGCACAAGGGCACTCCGGGGGCTGTACCCGTCAAAAAAGGGGCAGAGGGTGCAGGCAAGCCGGTTGATTCCAAAAGCAGGTCGCACGAGCAAACCAAAACCACTCCGGAGAGTGTGGTCGCAGAGACGGAAAGCAAAACCAACAAAGATCTCAAAGAGACCAAAGAGACCAAAGAGACCAAAGAGAGCGAAGATCCTCCCATGCCGTCTGCTCCCAAGGAGCTGGCTCCCAAGGCCAAGCCGCCGGATCTGGATATCACCTTTTATCGTGAACTGGCCAAAAAGAAGGTGGTGGTTCCTTTGGAAGAGCCTTTGGACGGGACTCCGGTCAAACCTGCCACCTTGGCGGATGGCGCTGCACGCCAGGCAGCCACCCCAGAGAAGAGTGCTGCCAAGACCGGAAATTACGTTGTGCAGTTGGGGGTTTTCAATGACGCACAACGGGCTGCCACCATGGTGGGGGAGTTGCACAAGCGGGGTGTGCCAGCGCGTGTGGTCAAAAACAAGGAGGGGACGTTGTTTCGCGTCCGGGTGGGACCATTCCCGACCCATGCCGAGGCGACCCGCTCCGTGACCCAGTGGAAACTGGGTGGCCAATCGACTTTGATTTTCCAGGATCATGAAGGGTGAATCGCAACGTTCCAAGGCTCACCAGGGAACGATCAGCAGTTGCGAGGTGAGACCGGCAGGTTGGTTCTCCAGGAATTGAATGGCAATGCCGGTGGGGGTCAAACGGGCGATCTGGCAGGGTATGACATTTTTCATAACCAATGGCATGAGATGCAATAATCCATTCTCATGAAGCTCTACCTGGAAAGGGGGGTAGCCGATATCAAAGAAGACCCCGCTGGCACTGACATTGACCGTATTGCCAATGAATGCACGTTTATCGCTCAGTTCCAGCAAGACCCGTGCCTTCACCTCGAAGCGTTCTGCCCGGTTCAGACTCTGCATGGCTGCTTCCCTGGATGAAATTTCTGATTGTTCATTCATTGATGATAGCGGTATTTATTGTGAAAATCCATCAAAAAAAGTCAGAAATTGCAATTTTTTCATAAATGATCCCCAGGTCAGCGGAAAATTCGGGTGACAAGCGTCAGGAATGGTCCGTAGAATGGACGGGTGGCGATGGGTGTTTTTGCAAGAGGGAGAAACGATGAACGATGACACGTTGAGTGCCCATTCTTTGGTTTGGGATCTGACCCCGATCTATCGAGAGTTGGATGATCCGGCATTTCAGGCGGATCTGGCGTGGGTGGAGAGCCATTTTCCGGCTTTTGCGGCCTCTTTTCGCGGCCGGTTGGGCGAACGGCTTGGAGATGCCCTGGATGCCTGGGAACGGATCACAGAGCATCTGAATCGGATCTATCTCTATTTGCATTTACGTCATGCGGCCAATCTGGAAGATGAGGAGGTCAAGAATCGACTGCATGCCGTCAATCAACTGCTGGATCGTCTGCATGGTGAACATGCCACGTTTTTTGCCATTGAGCTGGCGGCTTTGCCTGAGGAGGTGTGTGTCAGGCAGATCGCTATCGATGCCCGGTGTCACCGTTTGCGCCCCTGGATCGAAGAGGTGCGCCGGCAACGTCCGTTTTTGCTCTCCACCGAGGTTGAGGCCGCTTTGACCAGGCGGGCGACGTTTGGACCCGGCTCCTGGTCGGCTTATTATGACGAGGTGGAGGCGGATTTGCGTTTTGCCTTGCCTGAAGGGTCGGCCACGTTGGAAGAGACCCTGCACCGGTTGCGTGTGGAACCCGATCCTGATCAACGATTTGCCATTCTGGTGGCCTTGAACCAGGGGTTGGGTGGTGCCTTTGCCCGTTTTTCCGCTCAGGTTTTGACCATGGTGGTGGGTGGCAAACGGGTGGAAGATCAGGAACGGGGGTACCAGCATCCGATGGAGTATCGCAACCGCAGCAACCGTCTGCCCGCATCCGTGGTGACGGCCTTGCATCAGGCTGTGGAACGGGTGGCTGCCCCCTTGTGTCAAAGGTATTACCGGCTCAAGGCCCGTCTGCTCGGTCTTTCGTGTTTGCGGTGGAGTGATCGGAATGCCAAACTGCCATTTGCAGACCGCACCCGCATCCCCTATGATGAGGCGGTGCCATTGGTCTGTGCGGCGTTTGCCAGCTTCAGTCCGACTTTGGCGCAGTTGGCAACCCGGGTGGTCACTGTCCGGGCCATCGATGCTCAGTTGCGACCGGCCAAACAGAGCGGAGCCTTCAACTATTCGGTGGTGGTGCCGGAGGGGCAATGCCACTCGTACGTATTGATGAATTATCAGGAAAGCAACAACGATGTCATGACCTTGGCCCATGAACTCGGTCACGCGGTGCATGGTCTTCTGGCCGGTGCAACCCAGGGAGCATTGTTGGCTTCGGCACCCATGGCCTATGCAGAGACCGCATCCATCTTTGCGGAAATGACCACCTTCCGGTTTCTGCGGGCGCGGCTGTCCGGTGAGGGGGGCAACCGGTCGGCCCTGCTGGCGCTGCTGATGGAGCGGATTGAGGACTTTATCAACAGTGTGGTGCGTCAGATCGGTTTTTCCGCCTTTGAGCAAGAGGTGCATGGCCACCAGGGGCGGTTGAGTGCTCCGGAGGTGAGCCGGATCTGGCAGCGCAGCCTGCATCGCTATTATGGCCCGGAAGGAGAGGTTTTCACCTACGAAGCCACAGAGAATTTATGGTGTTATATCAGCCATTTTCACAACCCGTTCTATGTCTATGCCTATGCCTGCGGCGAGCTGCTCACCCAGAGTCTCTATGCGGTCCAAGGGAAAATGGGCAGTGATTTCGAGGCACGTTATCTGGATCTGCTGCGCGCTGGGGGTTCCAGGGATCTTCAGGAGTTGTTGGCACCGTTCGGACTGGATCCGGGTAGTGAATCGTTCTGGAGCGAAGGGATTGCGGTCAGCCTGGGTGCCATGCTGACCGAAGCCGAAGCCTTGGCGGATCACATGTCATGATCGGGTTGTGGCCGGTGTGGGTTATGGATCCATGTTGGATAGTCGGACCTGAATGAGGAGGTGTTGCCATGAGTGTGTTGCTGGAGTTGTCCATGACCCCGTTGGACAAGGGGGAGAGCGTCAGTGCCTATGTGGCCCGCTCCCTGGATATCATCGATCAGAGTGGGGTGGCTTATAAGCTTGGACCCATGGGAACCTGTCTGGAAGGGGAGTGGGATGAGGTGATGGCCGTGGTCAAGGAGTGTCTGATCCGGATGCAGGCGGATTGCAACCGGATCTCCATCTCCATCAAGGCTGACTATCGGCAAGGTGCAACAGATCGGCTGCATGGCAAGATCTCCAGTGTGGAAAGCAAACTGGCGCGCACGCTGCAAAAGTGATGGGATGGTCGAGATGACCTCTACAGCCCCCTTGCTGAAACCCATTCGATGGAACATGTGAAATCGTGCTTTATGTCAACGGTGGCTCATCGGTGGGGGTGATCTCCGGCATGGGGTTGCCAATCGTGGGCGCGTTGCTGGGTCACAAGACCCCAACCGTGACCGCCCGATATGCCCACCTGTTCGCCGATCCCCTCAAGGTGGCCGCCGACCGCATCAGTGGCCAAGATCGCCGCCGCGCTGAATGGCACACCCAAGGCGGACGTGATAGAGATCAAAAGGCGTGACGGCATCGAAAAGAGTGTGTAGGATTACACAGAATGAATGGCGCGGATATCGTCAAGCGGCTTCAAGCCGAAGGGTGGGAGCTGGTGAGCGGTCAGGGGAGCCACCAGAAATTCAAACATCCTGGCAAGCCGGGCCATGTAGTGGTTCCACACCCGCGCAAAGATATTCCCGTTGGAACCGCGTAATATCTTCCGGCAAGCTGGCTGGGAATGGAGGTGATGCATGTTTTATCCCGTTTATGTCCATCCAGGTGACAAGGACCATGCCCATGGCGTGACGATCCCCGATTTCCCCGGCTGCTTTTCGGCGGCGGATGACTGGAAGGAGATTCCTGCCATGGTTCAAGAGGCGGTGGAGGTTCATTTCCATGGTGAGTCCATGGAGATCCCGCCGCCGCGCCCGCTGGAGGAGTTGACCTGTCTGGAGGAGTTCCAGGGGGGGGGCTGGATGATGATCGATATCGACCTGAGCCGTGTGCGCCCCAAGGCGTTGCGGTTGAATATCAGTCTGCCCGAGCCTCTGGTGAGGCGCATTGACGACTATGCCAGAACACGCCACATGAGCCGTTCCGGTTTCCTTGCTCACGCAGCAGAAAGCGCCCTGCGTCTGGAATAAGCTTGCCCACCGAATGCCCGGCCTACGTCGGCCAACGGAAAATGGGAAACCATTCACCCTCTGGCCGGGCAGATCACACACGAAAGGTGTGCCTGGAAAGGAGGTGATCATGAAAGACCGAACCAGGTTGTTGCAATAGCTTGCTCCGAATTCAGAACGTTATGCGCACTTGGCTCCTGGTCACAAGGCCAAGGCTGTTGCCTTGCTGGCGCTGGGGCAGTAGGAAAGGCGAAATGTATGCCGACTATTTCGAGAAAGAATGGCTACCGATTTTTTTTCTTTAGTCTGGAAGGAAACGAACCATCCCACATTCATGTTGAAAAGGGGGATGGGTATGCCAAATATTGGTTGAATCCGGTTATGCTAGTCAGATCACGTGGATTTCAGGGAAAGGATCTGGCAGAAATGACCCGTATAGTCAAAGACCAGCAAACATTTTTCGAGGAGAGATGGCATGAACACTTTGGCAGTTGAATATGATCCTCTGGCGGTCAACGTTGTCGTGTCGGCGGACATGCTCCGGGTGATGCTGGCCGATGGACGCGAGGTTGCCGCGCCTTTGGCATGGTTTCCGAGATTGCAAGAGGCAACGGATGAACAACGGAAGAATTGGCGATTCATCGGCGGGGGCGTGGGGATTCATTGGGCATCCGTAGACGAGGATGTTTCTATTGACACGCTTCTGATGCGCAAGTAGTCAACGGACCCAGAAAAAAATGATTGATATGGGATTGTGCCACGGATGGAATTTTGCAAGGTGTCCACGCAATCAGAAAGGGGGGGACTGACCTGGTTGAACAATGTCCTTTCTGCGGCCATCGGAACATGGCGGACAAACAGGTTGAATACCTTTACCAAAGCGGTGAGCGGCTTCTGGTGGTGACGGATGTTCCCTGCCTGGAGTGCGCATTTTGCGGGGAGCGATACTTTGAAGCCGTCGTCTTGAAAAGACTGGACTTTACCGTGAAAGAACACCAGTCATAGGGCAATAAAATACTGTCACTTTTTTAATATGCTACCCCAGGTTTAACATGCTATAAAAAATCAATTTATATATCAATAGCTTGCGAGGCTATTTTTTGGCGAGTGGCACTACAAATTCACGATTCTTTGATTTGATGCCTCAGACGAGCATCTTTT
>JAANAU010000026.1 GCA_011089965.1 Magnetococcales bacterium | reverse complement strand
AGCAAGGAAGGTCAACACCCCGCCATTCAGAGCAAATTTATTGCGATCCGCACCACCACTCAATGACCAGGTCAGATTCCCGTTTTCCGGATCCGTGCCAATCAAGGTGGTAACGGCGGTGGTGTTCTCCTGAACCGAAATGGCCCCACTGCTCGTGATGGATGGAGCCTCGTTGACATTGGCCACGGTCACGGTAATGGTTTGGGTTGCGGTCAATCCCCCTGCATCGGTGGCCGTCATCTCCACCAGATAGCTGTTATTCTCATCGGTATCGGTCGGGGATTCGTAATTCGGGGCTGCCAGCAGAGTCAACACCCCACCATTCAGAGCAAATTTATTGCGATCCGCACCACCGCTCAATGACCAGGTCAAATTCCCGTTTTCCGGATCCGTGCCAATCAAGGTGGTAATGGTTGTGCTGTTCTCCTGAACCGAAATGACCCCACTGCTCGTGATCGAGGGAGCCTCGTTGACATTGGCCACGGTCACGGTAATGGTTTGGGTTACGGTCAATCCCCCTGCATCGGTGGCCGTCACCTCCACCAGATAGCTGTTATTCTCATCCGTATCGGTCGGGGATTCGTAATTCGGGGCTGCCAGCAGAGTCAACACCCCACCATTCAGAGCAAATTTATTGCGATCCGCACCACCGCTCAATGACCAGGTCAAATTCCCGTTTTCCGGATCCGTACCAATCAAGGTGGTAACGGCGGTGGTATTTTCATTGATGGAGATGGCCCCATTGCTCGTGATGGTGGGAGCCTCGTTGACATTGGCCACGGTCACGGTGATGGTTTGGGTTGCGGTCAATCCCCCTGCATCGGTGGCCGTCACCTCCACCAGATAGCTGTTATTCTCATCGGTATCGGTCGGGGATTCGTAATTCGGGGCTGCCAGCAGAGTCAACACCCCACCATTCAGAGCAAATTTATTGCGATCCGCACCACCACTCAATGACCAGGTCAGATTCCCGTTTTCCGGATCCGTGCCAATCAAGGTGGTAACGGCTGTGGTGTTCTCTTGAACCGAAATGGCCCCATTGCTCGTGATGGAGGGAGCCTCATTGACATTGGTGACGGTCACGGTGATGGTCTGAGATGCAAAAGCACCGGCACGATCTGTGGCCTTGACCACCACCTCATAAGTGTGGTTGCGATCCGTATCCTGCGGCATCTCAAAATCAGGTGGGGCTGTGAACGACAACACCCCCTGATCCAGGACAAAACGCGCCTGATCCGATCCGCCGGCCAAAGAGTACTCCACTCTCTCCAGGTCTGGATCCACGCTGGTTAATGTGGTCACCAGGGTCATGTTCTCAACCATCTCAAGCGCGACACGGTCACGCCCGCCATGACTGGTGATTATTGGCACGTCGTTGACCGGTTGTACGGTGATGATCACCTGGCCCGTGTCTGTCAGCACTCCCCCGGAACCGGAATGCCCCAGATCACTGGTGGTGACCGTCAATCTCTCTTGTCCATGGAAATCCCGTTCACCATGATAAAGCAGCGCGGTTATGGCTGCCCGAAGATTGGCCTGGGTGGCTGAAAAGATCATTTCCGCATCTGCAACACCATCGCCACTCAAAAAGGTCAAGCCCGTGGTCCGGTTCAGAGTCAGCACGCCGTGATCCACCCGGAGTGCCATCTGCATGAACCGATCAGCAGCATCCGGATCGGCAACCGTCAGACCGTTGATGCGCAACTCGGCATCCTCGTACACACTCTGAGCCGCAGGAATGGTATGGACTGGTGCATCGTTGACCGCACGCACCGTGACCGCCTTGACTCCCTGCAAAGCCATACCCCCATCACTCACCAAAGTCGCGATGGTAAAGGATTGATCCCAATCAAGAGCCGGGGTGAAGGTCAAACGGGACAACAGAAGATTCACATCCTTCAGCAAACCGTTGGCACTCCAGGTGGTGCCATCAAAGGTTGAGTTCACGGCACCGGAACTCCCAACCTCAAACCGACCGGCTCCCGGAGAACTCAAAGTCAAGGTCACGACAATATTGGTGCTGTCCGGATCACTCACCTGGATGGGACTCAAACGTAGGGGCGCACCATCTTCCACCAGACTCTCCGGGGCGTACAGCCCGGTTGCGCCCGGGGGATCATTCAGATTGGTGACCGTAACCGTCAAACTCTTCTCCAGGCTCAACCCCGCCCCATCTGTCACCTGCACCCCCACCAGATACGAACCCGGATCCTCATAGTTGGCCTTGGCTGTGGCTTTCAGACGCAGTTGGTCGTTGACAATCTCAAACAAACCGCTGGGATCGGACACCAGGGCAAACCGGGCACTGTCCCCACGATCCGGATCGGTTGCCAACAATCTCCCCACCACAGCCCCTGCCGTATCCTCGGGCACGGTGGAGGTGGACAAGACCACATCGGTTGGAACTTCGTTGAGATCCGTCACCGTAATGCCAACATCCAACTCAGCGGCTGCCCCGTCACGATCCGTGGCACGAACCCGGATCGTATGCATGGCATCTGCTTCATAATTCAAAGAGACCCCATCCGCCAGACGCAGAGTGTTCCCGGAAATGGCAAACAGACCACCCGGATTGGCCACCAGAGAGTAGCGGATCACATCCTCCGCATCCGGATCGCGCGCCGACAAAGATCCAATGACACCACCCGCAAGATTTTCGGCCACGCTGTGCCCGGAGATCTGCAAATCAACCGGCGGTTCATTGAGATCCACAATCTGAATGACAAACGACTCCTCCACACTGGCCCCGGCCCGATCCGTGGCACGCACACGCACGGTGTGGGTCGATGTCTGTTCATAATCTGCTGCCACATCTGATTGCAGACGCACCTGCTCCCCATCCAGGACGAACAGAGTCCCATCATGGACCAATGAATATGTGACCCCATCATCCCGATCCGGATCCACCACCGACAGTGTCCCGACCACGCCGCCCGGGTTGTTCTCCGCCAAACTGGTATTGTCAAGCACTACCTGCGTCGGGGCCTCGTTGACATTGCGCACCATGATTGTGACGCTCTGTTCCAGAGTGGCACCCACCCGATCCGTGGCTGCCAGACGTACCTGATGGGACGCAGCCGCTTCATAGTCCAAAGAGCGATTGGCCAACAGCCGCAACTCTGTGCCAACCATCTGGAACAATCCGGATGGATCGGAGACCAGGCTCACGGTCACAACATCCCCGGCATCCGGATCGGTTACCACAACCTGTCCGGCAACAGCTCCGGAAAGATTCTCCCGGACCTCTCCACCGCTCAAAATCAGGGCAGTCGGTGCCTCATTCACGTCATTGACCGCAATCGTGAATTCCTTCTCCAAACGCTCCCCGTCCGCATCAGTTGCACGCACACGTACGGTATACCCGGCAGCCTGTTCATAATTCACCGCCATTCCTGCCTTCAGGGCCAGGCCACTGCCACGCACCTCAAAAAGACCCGAACCATCCTCCACCAACGTCACCATTGCCGTATCGTTGGCATCCGGATCCACGACGGTCAATGTTCCCACCATGGCACCAGGCTGGTTCTCATTCACGCTCAACGTGGAAAGGGTCACATCCACCGGAGGCTCATTGACATTGCGTACCGTGACGGTCAGATTCTTCTCGAATGTGGCCTGGGTATTGTCCGTGGCGCGCACCCGCAACACGTAATGATCCGCGGCCTCATAATCCAGGCTCACACCTGACTGCACACGTAAACTCGTCCCGACAATCTCGAACAGTCCGGATGGATCGCGGACCAGAGTCAATGTAGCGCCGCTCCCCGGATCCGGATCCACCACCATCAGCGAACCCACGACCGTTCCTGGTTGATTTTCCACAATCCAGTCGGAGTTCAACAAGATATCCGTGGGAGGATGTTGCTGATCCGTGACCTGAATGCGAAACTCCCGCTCCAGGGCATGCTGCCCCCCATCGGTCACACGTATGGTCACACGATGTTCGCTGGCCCCGCCCGACTGTGCATTTTGACCGTCGCGTACCTTAAGCGTGGTTCCGGAGATCTCAAACAGACCCGAAGGATCGCGGATCAACACATAACTGGCCTGATCATGAAGGTCTGGATCCTCGACACTCAACGTGCCCACCACTGCCCCCAAACGGGAGGCTGAGACCAGAGTGCTGGAGATCTGCATTCCGGTTGGCGGTTCGTTGCGGTCGGTGACGACAATGGTGAATCCTTGCTCATACGTCAGACCGCCTGCATCCGCAGCACGCAATACCACAGCATGAGCGGCATCCTCCTCATAATTCAAAGTGACGCCTGGCCGTAAATAGAGCGCTCCATCACGCAACTCAAACAACCCTCTGCCATCCTGCACCAGTTCCACCCGTACCACATCGCCCGGATCCGGATCCATGGCTTGAACCCTGCCGATCAAGGCCCCTGCATCGTTTTCTGCCACTTGAGTGGCAGAAAGCACAATCCCGCTCGGGGGATCATTCACCCCGGCCACCATCAGGGTAAACGTCTGCTCCAGACTCAAACCCGCCCGATCCGTGGCCTGTACCCGCACCGTTAAGGATTCGGCCAAGGCTGCATCAACCGAAGCGGTTGCCAACAGTTTCAGTGTTGAACCATTAATTTCAAACAAACCTGAATCATCATTCACCAAACGCCATGAGACCGCATCCCCACGATCCGGATCCAATGCCGACAATGACCCGACCACAGCCCCCAAGGTTCGCTCCGCAATCCACCGACCCGACAGGGAGATCTCTTGCGGGGCTTCATTCACATCCAGCACCGCAATGGTAAAGCTCCTTTCCATACTGGACTGCCCGGAATCCGTGGCCCGGATCCGCACTTCATGGCTGGTTCCGGACTCGAAATCCGCAGCCTTGCCTGCACCGAGTTGCAAAGTGTTCCCTTCCAGGACGAACAACCCACTGGGGTCTGCGACCAGAGTCAATGTGATCCTGTCCCCCAGATCCGGATCCACAACCCGCAGCGTGCCGATGGTGGCAGCCACCCGATTCTCCCGCACTTCCGCTGACGACAGGGTCAGATTATCGGGTGGTTCGTTCAGATCCAACACGGTGATGGTCAGCAACTCCTCCACATATGCACCTGCCCGATCCGTTGCCCGTACGGTCACGCGCTGTACCGGATTCTGCTCAAAATCACAGACCACATCATTCTTTAACCGTAAATTGCCCGCAACGATCTCAAACCGTCCGGCACCATCCGCCACCAGTGACCAGGTGAGCGTATCCCCCTGATCCGGATCCTGGGCCGAAAGCTGCCCAACCGTAACTCCGGTACTGTTTTCCGGAATCGTACGGCTGGACAGAGCTACAGCAGCAGGGGATTCATTGATATCCACCACCCCCACAGTGAACTGCTTCTGAAGGGAGGCACCCGCACCATCGGTCACCTGCACCCGCAAGGGATAAAAACTGTTGGCCTCATAATCCAATGACTGACCAGATTTCAAACGCAAAGTCATTTCATCGATTTCAAACAGACCCGAAGGGTCGTCCAGCAAAGCAAGCGTGGCACCGGCAGCCGTATCCGGATCAATCACGGTAAACCGGCCAATCAACGCACCTGCCTGATTTTCCGCAACCACCCGGTTGGACAGCAGCAGATCGGTCGGGGGAGCATTGACCACAATCACCACATTATCGGGACGCGGGGCACTCTCCACCTGAGAGACCGGCACAGGCACCGGGATCGGCTGAGGGGTTGGAGATTCTGACGCCGGCGGCGTCACCACAGGAGGCAGCGGTGTGATCGGGGTGGTCGGGGTGGTCTCTGCGGGCCTGGCATCGGCCACCGGATTCTGCACCGGCGGAACGGGATTGGTTCGATCCGAATTGGTCTCCGTGGCACGGATGGTCTCTGTGGTCTGTCTGGCCTCCTGATTGGCCAGGGCGATGACCGTGGCAATGTCGCTGATCCGATCCACCCCATGACCGGTTGCCAGGGCCACCAGGGTTTGATCCACCTGGTTGCTCTGAAGTGTGGCCAGATTGTGTGCAATGGCTTCAGCCACGGCTTTGGCCTCGTTCATGGCCTGACTGAATGAACCGCCGTTCTGTAACGTTTCGGTCAAGGTTTCGGAGAAGGCGCGCACTGCGGGCAGGTTGGCCATGGCCTGTTCCAGATTCTGACCGCTGGCCATGGCCACCATCAAGCGGGCCTCTTCGGAGGTGATCGGCTGCTGCAGAGTACCTCCCAAAGCAGCCACGGCCCGGGGAGCCTCGACTGCCCCCTGCAATGCCTGCAATGGCGTGTTGCCGGCCTGGATCATCTCCAACAACACCTGTTGAAACAATGCCGCCCCATTTCCTGAGAGCAAGGCTGCTCCTCCTGCCTGATCCAACGGTCCGCCACTGGCCATGGCCGTCAACAACGCCCCAACAGGCGAAGCCATTCCCGTATTGGTCGCATGGGCCGCCTCGCGCGCTGCTGCCACGGCCTGGGTGGCATTGGCCTGGGCCGTGGTCAGATCATGCCCCTCTGCCAGAGATTGAACCAGTGTTTCCGCGAAACTCCCCTCTCCTCCTTCCAGACCTCCGGCAGCCAGAGACAAGGCGTTCTGGAGTTTCTCGCCGCTGGACAAGGCTGCCAACAGCGCCATGGTGGGTGACAACGGTCCTTGCAACTCCGCTGATCGGGCAATAGAGGTGCGAGCCACCTCTGTTGCCTGTTGAATCGCTCCATCCGGCCTGCTCCCCTGCTCCAGATTTTCCAGCAAGGAACGTTGAAACGAGTCAACACCGTTGGGATCAGGGTGATCGGATGCGATCAGACCGCTGAACAACGTCTCCAGGGATTCTCCTGCTGCCACGCCCTGGGAAAAGAGTTCCAGAAAACGGCTCTGCCCAGTATCGGCAGCATGCAGGGTTTGCCACATGTCATCCACAGCCAGGGCAGCTGCCCGCGCATCCTTCAGGGCCGCATCTCCATCACTGCCGCCAGCCAAGGCATGCAACAAGGAGTTGCCCACCATCTGTTTGGCCAGACCGCTTTTTTCCTGCTCCACCCGGCTGATTTTGGTCAACAGTTGATCCAGATCGACCGCCTCTTGATCTCCGGCCAAAGCAGCCAACAAACGATTCACCTCAGTCGGGGGTTGGCGCGGGGCCAGGGCCAAACGGATTTCGTGCCAGAAGGCCCGCACGGCATTTTCATACCCTTCCCAGGGCGGGTCACCGCTGCTCAACTCCTGCAACAGCACCGTACGAAAACGACTGTCGGCATGTTGCAGATGTACGGTCAAGGCTCCAAACTCCATAGCCTTGGCATGGTGCAGGGTCAACAGACGGGCAAAGGTCTCCTCCAATCCCTGACCCGTACCCATGGCGGATAAAAGCTCTGCCAGCTCCTCTGGAGCAATCAGAAAATCAGGTGTCACAGACAACGCACGGGTGGGGGATTGGCTGTCAGACATGCCGGAATCCTTGACAAGCGGTACGGGGTGAGAGCGACCACGAACGATTCTCTACCTATGGACAGGATAATTCTATCACATTCAACAACCCATGACCAGAGTTTCCTGACCAGGACCATGCCAGACAACCCTTTCAAAAATAATGAAATCAAGCTGTTGATCTCCAAAGCGCCAATCACCGGTCAAGCGCGTCAGGAATCCACCATGACCAGCTCCTGCCATCCTCAACTCAAGAGCCAACCGAAGTGACCAGAGCGGTGCAACTGACTTTCTCGACATTGTTATTCCATGGCTTTTTTTGCAGATCCGAAGAGATCGCAATACGGCACACGGCTTGCTAAATGTTCCCGCAACCCGAAGACACAAATGGCAAACAGCCGTTCATATTTGGGTGAATACTTTGAAAGAATGCGCTTTAAAGAGTGGATCTCAACAAAAGGTCACAACTAGAACAAATGCGGGATGACGGTTGACCCATACACAACCCGATTCCCGCAACCTGCTTGAGGAGGCATCGAATCATGTTGGAACGGCGTTCTGTTTTGAAAGCGATGGCTTTGACTGTGGGTGGACTGCTGTTGCCAGCATCTCTGGTGCATGCGGCCATGAAACCACGGATCACCGACGTGCGCTTCTCCACAACGCCCAACCGCACCCGGATCATCTTTGCCCTCAATCAGGAGATCCGTCATACCCTGACCGCTTTGAAAAATCCGGAACGGGTGGTTCTGGATCTGCTGGACACCGAGTTTTCCGCAGATTTGAATCTGTTGGGATTTTCCGATCCGATTGTGCGCAAGGTGCGGACCGATGAACTCAAAAACGGCACCACCCGCGCCATCTTTGAACTGAATGATGACGCCCGCTCCCGTGCCTTTATTCTCAAGGATAAAGAAGGAGGGCGTCCACGTCTGGTCGTCGAATTCATGTCCGACGAAGAAAATGATGATGCCAGCAACAAAACCGAAGAGATCGAACCGATCAACAAGGCCAAACCCATTTCAGCCCGCAAGGGAAACAAACGGGAGATCGTCATCGTCATTGATCCTGGTCATGGCGGGATCGATCCGGGTGCCATCGGTGCTGGTGGCGTCAAGGAGAAAGATGTTGCACTGGCCGTTGCCAAACGGGTGGCGCGGGAGATCAATGCCACCCCGGGATACAAGGCAATCCTCACCCGCAACGATGATCGTTTTCTTGGCCTGAGCAAACGGTGCGCCGTTGCCCGCAACCACCAGGCCGATCTGTTCATGAGCCTGCATGCCGATGCCTTCCACATCCCTTCAGCCCGTGGGGCCTCGGTCTATTGTCTGTCCGAACGGGGTCGTCCCAATGCAGTACCGGCCAATCGTCGTTCTCTGATGCTCGGCAACACCCTGCTCTCAGCCATTGCCAGCACGCCCAGCCTTTCGCTCCATTTCAAATCGATCAAGCAGGCCCGCTTTGCTGTTCTCAAGACCCAGGAGATCCCTTCGGTCCTGGTGGAGATGGCCTTTTTGAGCAACCGCCAGGAAGAGAACCTGTTGCGCAAAGGCTCCCATCAGGCATCCCTGGCCAAAGCCCTCACCACCGGTGCCAAGAACTTTGCCGCTCAAACCGGGCTGGCCTGATCTGCAAGAAAACAGCAGCATCTCTGGTGCATACGGCCAGAAAACGGGGGCAGGCAATCCTTGCTCCCGTTTTTTTATACCCCACTCCTGGCCAATGAAAACTGTTAGCTGGCAACTATCGCAAACTGGTTGAGCAGCTGTGTCGAGGTCAATCCGGTCGTGTTGTTCAGGGTGGCGATGACCACAGAGGAGGCCTCGGAACCACTCCCGTCCGCATCATATTTCAGCATGCCAGTTGCCGTATTGAAAACAAACCGTTGCGTGGTGTTGCTCGCCCGACCGGTGCTGTTGAAGGCCAAACGACTCTCATCCAGCTTGCCAGGCGCCAGATTGCCGAAATTCCGACTGACAAAAAGCAGTTGATCCCCCTGGGTGATCTGGAAATCGGTGATGGTATCTCCCCCTTCGGATGAATAGAAAAACTTGAATTGATCCGCACCATCGCCACCCGTCACGACATCCTCACCCTTGCCGCCAACCAATACATCCGCTCCCGTACCACCTGACAGGGTGTCATGACCGGAACCACCCTTCAACGTGTCATTACCGGAATAACCATAAAGTTTGTTGGCCGCACTATTGCCAATCAAGGTGTTGCCCAGGCTGTTCCCGGTGGCATTGATCGCACTGGTTCCGGTCAAAGTCAGGTTTTCGACATTGGCCGCCAGGGTATGGCTGACCGAACTGCGCACCAGATCGTTTCCGGCACTCGCATCTTCCACCACCCTATCCCCGGAGTTGGAGACTGCATACGTATCGTTGCCACTTCCCCCGATCATCCGATCCGCCCCGGAACCACCCTCCAGGGTGTCATCGCCGGTACTCCCGATCAGAATGTCATTACCGGCTTCACCTCGCAGGATGTCATTGCCACCCATGCCGTTCAGGGTGTTGTCGCTGGCATTGCCGATCATGATGTTGTCAGAACCGTTGCCCATGCCATTGATCGCAGCCGTCCCGGTCAGGGTCAGATTCTCTACACTGGTGCCAAGGGTCAGGGAGATCGAACTCTCCACCAGATCCGTTCCGGAACCACTCTCCTCGGTGACCACATCCCCGGAATAGGTCACCACATAGGTATCATTGCCAGCTCCGCCAAACATCCGGTCTGATCCGGACCCTCCGTTCAGATAGTCATCGCCATCGCCACCATAGAGATGATCATTGCCAGATCCACCCAGCAGCCGATCCGCCCCGCCTTCACCCGTCAGGGTATTGGCCGCACTGTTGCCCGTGATGACGTTGTTGAGGGAATTGCCGGTCCCATGGATGGGGGCGCTGCCGGTCAAAGTCAAGTTGATCTCATTGCCCGCCAATGTGTAACTGGTATCTTTGAATATCGTATTCCCGCTGTTGGCCGAGTCGTCATTGGTGATCGTGGTCGTGATTGCCACCGTTGTCCCAAGACTCACACCGCTGGGATTGGAAAGCGTGACGGTAAAGGTTTCGTTCGGCTCAATGGTGGTGTCACCCGTGACCGGTACGGTAAAGGTGACACTCGTTTGGCCTGCCGGAATGTTCAAGGTGCCGTTCGTGGCCGTATAGTCGTTGCCCGCCACTCCGGTGCCGTTGGAGGTGGCATACTGCACGGTTGCCGCACTGCTCAAGGCCGAAGAGAGCCGCACAGTGTAGGTGGCTTCACTCGATCCGCTGTTGCCTTCCTGAATCGTGGACGGACCTTCCAGGGTCACGGCAGGACCGTTGGGATTGCGCAACTCCTCAATGGTCTTGCTGACACCGCTGATCTCCAGATGGATATTGCGGGCATTGACATCCCAAGCGTTGTTCCAGCCCAACAGACGGATCTGGTCGTTGGTGCCATAATGGATCAGCAGATCATTGCCACTGTCCGAAAACGTGAGATTGGTCCAGGCAATGGTGTTGCCGAACCGGATCGCATTGGTCTCCCCGCTCGTGGCCTCGGTGCTGTTGTCGATGGTATCGGATCCCGCCCCGGGATGGAACAGATAGGCGTCGGTTCCCGCCCCACCGGTCAAGGTGTCGTTGCCCGCCCCACCGGTCAGGATGTCATTCCCGGCCTGACCGGACAGATTGTCCGCGTTGGCCGTGCCCGTGATCGTATCGTCTCCGCTCGACCCATACACCCGCTCGATGCTGGTCAAGGTGCGCGTGGAAAGATCAATGCTGCCGGATCCCCCCAGATACAGATAATTGTCACTGGTGGCAGAACCCAGAAAAGTACCCACAGCACCAAATTGAGCTGCACTCAATGTGGCATGAGAATAGTTCAATGCCAGGGTTTCGATACTGGTCAAGGTGGCAGAGGATAAGTTGAATTGCACGCCCCATTGACTGAGTTGGATCGTATCCGCACCATCACCGCCGTCGATCACCTCGGCCAGACCATTGATTTCGGCGCTCTCACCAAAATGGAACTGATCATTTCCGGCACCACCCCGCAACGTATCGGTCCCGATACCGCCATTCAACGTGTCGCTGCCGTTTTCGCCAGACAGGGTATCGTTCCCTTCGTCACCAAACAGAGAGTCCCCCTCATCCCCTCCATTCAGGATATCCCGTCCAGCCTGACCATGGAGTTCGTCCGCATTGGCCGTGCCGGTGATGGTATCGTCTCCTGTCGAACCGTAAATCCGTTCGATGCTGGTCAGGGTCTTGGTGGAGAGATTGATGGTTCCGGCACTGCTGAGATAGAGATAATTGTCACCTGGAGTTGGAGAACCCTCAAAGGTGGTGATCATGGCAAACTGCGTGGCATTCAGGGTGACATGGGCATAATTCAACGAAAGGGTTTCAATGCTGGTGAATGTTGCCGCCGCAAAGTTGAAGTTCGTGCCCCACTGATTGACAAAAGCAATGGTATCCGTTCCATCCCCGCCATCGATCCCCTCAGCCAGGCCATTGATCTCGACAGTATCGGCATACTGGAGAATGTCGTCATCCAGACCCCCGCGCAAGATATCGGTCCCCACCCCACCTTGCAGGATATCATTGCCACTGCCACCGTTTAATGTATCGTTCCCCTCATTGCCCCAGAGCTGATCATTATCCGCGCCCCCGGTAATGGCATCGCTGCCTGCCTGTCCGACAATCGCATCCGCATTGTCCGTACCCGTGATCGTGTCACTGCCGGATGAGCCATAAATCCGCTCGATGGAGATCAGACTTTTGCTGGAAAAATCCACAGTGCCGGCACCACTGAGGTAAATATAATTATCCGCCTGGCCCGCCGAACCCTGGAAGGTCGTGATCATGCCGATCTGGGCAGCGGTCAGGGTGACATGGGAGTTGACCAGATCGACTGATTCGATGCTGGTCATGACCGCCGAGGCCAGATTGAACGACACTCCCCATTGACTGAGCTGGATCTGGTCCAATCCATCCCCGCCATCGATCACTTCGGCCAGACCATTGATTTCGCCTGTATCGGAATAGGCAAACAGATCATCATCTCCACCACCCCGCAAAGTATCGGTTCCGGTTCCACCGGTCAGAATGTCGTTGCCACCCCCGCCATTCAGGGTGTCTGCACCCTCCACACCAAACAACGAGTCGGCATCCTCTCCACCGGAAATCGTGTCACTGCCTGCTTGTCCATGAATCACATCCGCATTGGCCGTACCCGTGATCGTATCGTTTCCGGACGATCCATAGATTTTTTCAATGCTGTTCAGGGTTTTGGTGGAAAAATCGACCGTACCGGCAGATCCCAGATAGATGTAGTTATCCGACTGAGTAGCCGACCCTTCAAAGGTGGTGATCATGGCAAGCTGGGTTGGAGACAGAACCACATGGGCATAGGTCAGATCCACGATTTCAATGCCGACCAGAGTGGCTGCGGTCAGGTTCATGTTGACCGACCACTGCACCAGACGGATGGTGTCGGTGCCATCTCCCCCATCGACGGTTTCCGCCAGTCCATTGATCTCGTTGGATTCATGATAAACGAACAGATCATCCCCGGTACTGCCATACATGATGTCCGTTCCACCCCCTCCTTCCAGGGTGTCATTCCCTTCACCACCAGTCAGCGTATCATTGCCATCCTCGCCCAACAGCACATCGCTCTCATCACCGCCGATCAACTGATCGCGACCAGATCCCCCGCGCAACTCATCCGCATAGGCCGTGCCCGTGATCGTATCATCGCCAGAAGAACCATAGATCCGTTCCACACTGTTCATGACCTTCTGGCTGAAATCGACCACACCAGAAGTGGAGAGGTAGATGAAGTTGTCACTGGTTTGCAAAGAGCCTTGAAACGTCCCAATGGCGTTGATTTGTGTGGGAGACAAGGTGACATGTCCGTATTGCAGATCCACAACCTCGATACTGTTCAAAGTCGCAGAGGAGAAATCATAGGAGTATCCCCAGTTCCAGAGCTGGATCGTATCCGTGCCTGCCCCGCCATGCAGTGCTTCGGAGAGTCCGTTGATCTCCGTATTATAATAATACGCAAAGGTATCATCCCCCTCCCCGCCAAACAGGTTGTCGGTCCCTTCCCCACCTGTGAAGGTGTCGTTATCCACACCACCGGTCAGTGTGTCACTCCCTTCCGTGCCATTAAATGTCGCCATCTGGACCTCCTGCAAATCAACCAGTAGAGAATTGCGTGATACCCGATATTAAGATAGCACATATATATCCGTTTCAGCAATAAAAATCGTTGCGCAAGCCTCCCATTCCCACACCCGCTTGCGTCACTTTTTCAACATAATCGTCTGGGCATTGCTTCATGGCAGGGATTTGGTTATTGTGATGTTTTGGTCTGTCGGGTTGGTCCAAAGTTGCGAGGAGTGCGCCCCGTGGAAAGTATCGAAGTTGGAAAAATCAAGCCTGGCCAGAGTGTTACCCTGGAATTTGGCAACAAGTCACCGATTCTCACCCGCCTGGAAGAGCCTCGTCATTTCAAGCTGGAAGATTGGTATCCGGAAGAGTGCGAGATCTACCTGCTCGACCCGGAGATTGCCGAAGACGAACCTTTGCGCTACACCTTTGACCCGAACCTGACCCTGGACGAGTTCGACGCCGATCAGAAAAGGTTCGGTGCCGAACGCAAGATTTTTGATTTTCTGGCACGCCCGGTGGGCAGTATCGAATCCGAAGATCTGGAAGAGGAAGAAGACGAGGAAGACACAGAAGAGGAGGACGAGGGGGTCTGACCCCCTCTTCAGTTCCCGGGTGTGATCGCTGTGCCAAGGAAGGAGATGCGATGATTCCACGTGTCAAGATTTGCGGCATCACCTCTTTGGAAGATGCCCTGGCCGCCGTTGCAGCCGGGGCCGATGCCTTGGGGTTTGTCTTTTACGACCGTTCCAAACGGTATATCGCCCCACAGGAGGCCGCAAAAATCCTGGATGGATTGCCGCCATTCATCACGGTCACCGGACTGTTCGTCAATGCCCCGCGCGACGAGATCCGAGCAGCGGCGGCTGTGTGCCGTCTGGATGTGATCCAGCTCCATGGCGACGAGGCACCCGGCGAGTGTCGCGGTTTGCCCGGACGGGTGATCAAGGCGATCCGGGTGGGCTGCCGTGAGGATCTGAAGGGGGTGGAACGGTTCCCGGTCGCCGGATTGCTGGTGGATGCCAAGGTCACAGGACACTACGGCGGCTCTGGACATCTCTTCGACTGGTCTGTTCTGACCGACTTCAATCCGCGTGTCCCCCTGATTCTGGCCGGTGGCCTGACACCGGACAATGTCAGCGAGGCCGTGCGTCAGATCCGTCCGTATGCCGTGGATGTCTCCAGCGGGGTGGAACGAACCCCGGGAGTCAAGGATCCGAACAAAATGTATCAATTCGTACGCCGCGTGCATCTGGCCTGCGCATGAACCAAGTGTTTTGTTTATCCATACGAGGAGAAACCAGTGGGAAGCATGGATGAAATGACCGCCAATACGGCCATCAGCTGGTTCAATCGTCTGATCAAGCCCAAAATCAAAGTGGGGAGCAGTCGTGCCCAACACCCGCCCGAAGGGTTGTGGATCAAGTGTGAACCGTGTGGACAGACTCTGTTTCATAAAGAACTGGAACGCAATCTTCACGTCTGTCCCCATTGTCAACACCACTTTCGGGTCTCCGGGCACGCCCGGATCGATATCACCCTCGATCCCGAAGGCCGCAAAGAGCTGTTTGCCAATCTGCAACCATCGGATCCGTTGAAATTCAAGGATCTGAAGCGCTATCGGGACCGGGTGCGCGATGCCCAGAAAGAGAGCGGCAACCAGGATGCGGTCCAGGTGTTCAAAGGGACGATTCAGGAGGTGCCCGCAGTCGTGGCCGCTTTTGATTTCAATTTTCTGGGAGGCTCGATGGGATCCGTGGTGGGTGCCAAGGTCGCCCAGGGGGCGTTGGCGGCTGTGGACGAGGGGTGTGGTTACGTGGTCTTTTCCGCCTCGGGTGGCGCACGCATGCAGGAAGGGATCCTCTCGCTGATGCAGATGGCCCGGACTTCTGCGGCCTTGACCCGTCTGGATGAGGCCGGATTGCCGTTCATCTCGGTTCTGACCGACCCGACCACCGGAGGGGTGACCGCCTCCTTTGCCATGCTTGGCGATATCATCCTGGCCGAACCCCATGCCCTGATCTGTTTTGCCGGTCCGCGCGTCATCGAACAGACCATGCGTGAAACCTTGCCGGAAGGATTCCAGCGCAGCGAATATCTGCTGGAACATGGATTTGTGGACCGCATCTGCCCAAGGGCAGAGATGCGCAGCCAACTGGCCGATCTGCTGTCCCGGCTGACCCGAACCCACAAAACCCGGGAGCGCAAAATCTATCGGAACGAAGAGTTGCCATCCCCGCCGGTTGCCGAATGAAGGATGACATACCGGCCTTGCAGGCGCTGTTGCAACGAAGCCCAAGCGAGACCATTCGCCTGGGGCTGACCCCACTGCGCCGTCTGCTGGCCCGACTGGGCAATCCCCACAACCGATTGCGTTGCGTGCATGTGGCTGGAACCAATGGCAAAGGATCGGTCATCGCGTTTCTGGAAGCGATCCTCATGGCAGCAGGCATTCCGGTTGCGGCCTTCACATCACCGCACCTGGAACGGTTCAATGAACGTCTGCGCGTCCAGGGTACACCCATCGATGACCACACCCTGGATGCCGTGCTGACCGAAGTGATGCAGCACGATCCATACATCGAAACCACCTTCTTTGAATTGACGACTGCGGCAGCCTTTTTCTATTTCACCTCTTTGCCCCTTTTCTCCAGAGGTAACGGGGTGGTTTTGCTGGAGACCGGACTGGGAGGGCGTCTGGATGCCACCAACGTGGTGACTCCTCTGGTCGGCGTCATCACTTCCATTGGTTTGGATCACATGGACTTTCTGGGTGACACGATTGCCAGCATTGCCCGCGAGAAAGGGGGAATCTTCAAACCCGGCGTGCCCGCCCTGGCAGCACCAGCCCATCCCGGGGCAGCCCGGACCCTGATTGCCATGGCGCAACGCCAGAACACACCCCTGGCCCTGGCCGGACGAGAGTTCCGGTATCGCCGGATCGTCAACGACCCGCAGCAGGCGTGGCTTTTCCGGGACCGGCAGGGAACGGTCTGTTTGCCTGCCCCGGCCTTGCCTGGACAGCATCAATACGCCAATGCCGCCCTGGCTGTGGGTGTCGCCCGGGAGCTGGCGCGCCAGGGCTGTCCGATCACCCGTCGGTCGTTGCGGTCTGGTTTGACCCGGGCCGTATGGCCAGGACGTTTGGAACGATTCCCGGGGCCACCTCCGATCTGGCTCGATGGCGCCCACAATCCCGCAGCCATTGGCACTCTGGTGCAATTTCTGCGCGACCCGGCTTCCGGAGGCAGCAACTGTCACACCGCTCTGGTCTTCTCCGTCCTCAACAACAAAGACGGAGCCACCATGGCAGCCTTGTTGACCAATGCGGCACACATCGTCTTCACGGTGCGCTGTGGCGGCTCCAGAGGACACACATTGCACGCCTTGTGCGCCTTGTGGCCTGACTCCGGTCCACCGGTGATCCCCTGCGATTCGGTGCCGGAGGCGCTCGCCAAGGCACGCACGGCAGCAGGGCCTGCCGGTCGCGTGGTTGTTGCCGGATCATTATATCTGGTGGGCGAGGCCCGTTCTCTGTTATGTTGAATGGTATTCATACCTTTTTTTATGGATGCACGTACTCATGAAGCGTAAACGAACGCCACATCCAGCCGTCACTCCAACACCGTGGCTCCTCTCCTGCCTGACTTTGCTCCTGTCCACCTGCTGGTCACCGGAACGGCTGGTTGCCGGGGAACAACCCATCGATCTCACGGCTGACCAACTGGATATTGATCGGAACACGCATACCATCCATGCCCGCGGCCAGGTCTCCATTGCCCAACCGGACCTGCTGGAGTTGCGTGCCGATGAGGCGACCTACCATTTGCAAAAACGTCAAATCCAGGCAACCGGCAACATTCGTCTGGTGCGTCAGGGGGATCTGTTCACCAGTGAACGGATCCTGCTCGATCTGGAGACCAAACAAGGCTCCATGGAACAGGCCGTTGCCGAACTCAAGAAAACTGGAGGTCGCATTCAGGCAGACCAGGTCAACTTCCACTCCCAGGACTCCTACAGTCTGAAAAAAGCCGGTTTCACCTATTGCGACTGTCCGCCCGGCAGCGAACCGGCCTGGGAGTTGACGGCGGATGCGATTGATATTGATCGTCTGGATAACACCCTGACAGCCCGTGATGTCCAATTGAGAATCCAGGATGTGCCGGTATTGTGGGTGCCGTGGTGGCAACACCCCTTTCTCCCCAAACGTCAAAGCGGTCTGTTGTATCCGACCATGCAGGTGGGCGGTGCGAACGGGTTTGAGATCGATCTCCCCTATTACTGGAATATCGCCCCGGAACGGGATGCCACCTTGACCCTGCACCCCACCACCCGGCGCGGCATGTTGACCAAACTGCAATACCGATACCTGGGCGAAAATTACCAAGGGAGCGTGGACACCTTGAATATTTTCGATACCGTCCAGGATCGGCATCGGGGATTGACCCTGTTGTCCCATCGCCATGCCGTGGGGAGTTGGGAGTTGGACGCCAGGATCACCGAGATGCAGACTCGTGATTTTTTGAATGATTTTCAGCAAAAAAAGTTGATCGACTCCCGGGAGAGACGCCTGGAGTCCCATGTCACGGCAGATCGTTTGTGGTTGCGACAGGCAGGCTTCACCAGTTTTCGCAGTGGTGCCGTCTGGTATTCCAATCTGGATGCACCGGATGATCGTTTCACCATGCAACAGTTGCCCTTTCTCCATGTGCATGATGTGCGACCTCTGCTCACCCTGAATCAGACTCTGGAAAGACCCGGAGCCAATCAGGGCCGTTTCACGTTGCAATCCACCGGCAAGATCGACAGCTTCTATCAATCCTCGGGAGATGGCACCCAACGCCTGGATCTGGGACCAGAACTCCACTATTGGCGTCCCTTGCCGATTGGTCAGTTCAGCGGCCTGGTCGGGGTGCGTGAAACCGCCTATCTGGTGCAGGGCGATCCCAATCAAACCGGGCTGACCTATGACGCCAACGTGAGTCGGGAAGCGGCCACGGTTCAGGCCCGTCTGGATTTTGATCTGGCACGCACCTATGGCAACGGCGCGTTGAAACATACCCTGGAGCCAACCATTCAATACACCCTGGTTTCAGCCACCAGTCAGGCAGCACTGCCCAATCTGGATTCGACGTTGCGCGATTTCAACGTCACCAACCTCTATACTGCCAATCTCTTTTCCGGGGAGGATCGGATGAGTGCCGGGCAGTGGGTGACGTATGGTCTCTCCTCGCGTCTGTTCGGCCAAGGTTCGGACGGAGCCGTACGCAATCTGCTGACCACCACCATTGGCCAACGTTGGGCACCGGAAGGGGATCGGGATTATTGGGGTGGTCTTCCATTTTCCGATGTGGTGGCAGGGGTGACATGGTCTCCCAATGATCACTGGAGTCTCTCCCTGGGGGGACGGTATGACCCCAACCGCGATTTGATCGAGTCCACAGAGTCGCAACTGGCCTATTTTGACAAACGCACAACGGTCACAGTGGGATATCACCGCAACAAGCCGGATCCGACCATTGCCCAATGGTTGACCGAAGAGAACCGCACTCCGCTGGAAGAGATCTCCTTGCAGGCCAGCTTGCGATTGGACGACAATTGGCGCTGGAAACAAAACTCCGACTACTCGTTGGAAACCGGTGGATTGAAGAGCTGGCGCACCGGCATCGGTTATGACCACTCCTGTTGGAGTCTGGAACTCTCTGCGGGACGCGACTTGTCGTCGCAGACCAGCGAACATGGTGGTGGATTTATTGGTTTCTTCTTTACGTTAAAGGGATTAGGCGGATATGGCTTCTCTTCCTGATGCACCCAGCACAACTCTTGCCTCCAGAGTGCGTCATGCACGGAGCATTGGCATCCGGGCAGCCGTATTGGGTTGCCTGCTGGCTTTGGTATTTCCGGGTCGCATGGTGGATGCCGCCCTGGCAGACCGGATTGTGGCCGTGGTGGAGGCCAACATCGTTTCGGACAAACCGGTCAAACCACGGGTGATCACCGCTTCGGAAGTGGATGAGTTGGCCCGTCCCATGCTGGCGCGCATTGCCAAGGAAGGGGGCAACATCGATCCAATGGCGATCCGCAAACGGGTGCTGGAAGAGTTGATCCAGCGTCTGTTGCGCGAACAACAGGCCGAACAGCTTGGCATCACCGTGGATGAAAAGGATATCGATGCGGTCATGTCCCAAGTGGAACGGAACAACAAACTGCCTCCGGGTACGCTCCCCCAGGCCCTGGCCAGACAAGGGATCGAGCTGGATGGCTATCGTCAGGAGCTGCGTGATCAGTTGATGCGGGGACGTTTGATCAACAAGGTGATCCGGCCTTTGGTTTCGGTCTCGCCCGATGAGATCCAGGCCTTGTATCGAGCCTCACGGGGAGCGGAAGGTCCGCTCGAAGTGCGACTGGGACAGATTCTGTTGGCTGTGGACGGCACAACCGAGGCGGCACGCATCGAGGAGAAGGCCAAACTCGCTGCCAAACTGGTGGATCAACTCCGCGCCGGTGCCTCTTTGGCCACTCTGGCAGGTCAATACTCGGATGACCCGAGCAGCCTTCAGGGCGGGGAGATCGGCTGGTTCAAGCAAGGCGAGCTGATGCCCGAAATGGAGAGCAAGGTCTTCCCGTTGAAACCCGGAGAGGTTGTCGGTCCCATCCGTTCCGGGCAGGGTATCCATGTCGTGATGATGCTGGAGAAACGACAAGCCAAACCCAAAACAGCCAGTGCCACCGGTCTGACCAAGGTCAAGGCGCGGCATATCCTGCTCAAGGTGGCTGCCAATGCCGATGCCCAGGAAGAGAAGCGGGTGTGGCAGGCCATTCAGAAAATCCGTATGGAGCTTCTGGAGGGCGGCAACTTTGCCGAGCTGGCCAAACGCTACTCCCAGGACAACAGTGCTGCGGAGGGTGGAGATCTGAAGTGGTTTGGACCCGGGGTCATGGTGGCACCGTTTGAAGAGGCCGCCTTTCGACTGCGCCCCCAGGAGTTCTCTGAGCCGGTACGCACCCCGTTTGGCTGGCATCTGATCCTGGTGGAAGAGAAAAAGAGTCTGGCCCCGGATTCTCTGGAGGCCATGAGCAAGGAGCTGGAAGAACGGGTCATGGAGTCCAAACTGCAAGCCCGCTACAACCAGTGGTTGCGGGATTTGCGATTGCGCGCGTATGTGGAGTATCGATGAATTCCCAGCTTCTGGCAGTCACCATGGGGGATCCGGTGGGCATCGGTCCGGAAATCGTTCTGAACCATTTCCGAAACACATCCCTTCAGAACGGATTCACCTGTGCTTTGGTGCATGTGGGAGATCCAGAGATCTATGCCACCACGGCACGTCATTATGGTTGGGATATTCCGCTGCGCATCTTTGACGCCTGGAGCGATCAGATCGGTCAGGAACCGGGCCGTTTCGATATTCTGGCCACCCGATCCAAAGCCGACATGTCTCACTTTGCCATGGGCAAACCCCATCCCGGTCATGCTGCGGCAACGGTCGAAAGCATTGAAACCGCCTGCCGCTTGGCCCTGGAAGGCCGGGTGGCGGCCATGGTGACCCCACCGATCCACAAAGGCTCGATTCATGCCGCCGGTTTTGATTTCCCTGGTCACACCGAACTGTTGGCCCGGTTGTTGGGAGTGGAAGCACCGGTGATGATGCTGGCTGGCGATGGGTTGCGGGTGGTTCTGGTCACCATCCATCAATCCCTGGCCTCGGTGCCCGCCTCTTTGACCATGGACGGGGTGCGTCAAGTGATCCGTGTGACCCTGGACTCCTTGCGGCGTGATTTTGCCATTGTCAATCCACGGGTGGTGGTGGCCGGTCTCAATCCCCATGCCGGAGAACAGGGTGCCTTTGGGAATGAAGAAGAGACCCTGATCCGGCCCGTTTGTCAGGAGCTGGCGGAAAGATATCCGTTGTTGCGCGGTCCATTGCCGGCAGATACGCTGTTTCATGCCCGGGCACGGGCCAGCTATGATGCGGTGGTGTGCATGTATCACGATCAGGGATTGATTCCACTCAAAATGCTGGCTTTTGGTCAGGCTGTCAACATCACGCTGAATCTCCCCATTGTGCGCACCAGTGTGGATCATGGCACAGCCCACGACATCGCAGGCCAAGGTCTGGCCGATACCGGCTCGTACGCCACCGCCTTGTCGGTCGCCCTGGAGATCGCCGGGAATCGTCACAAGGGCATGCAGTAGGGAACCGGTCATGACCAACAGGCACGACAAGGATCATGTCGACTCCAGAGAACCCCGTTTTGCGGTGGCGTTGTCGGATACGGACAACGATTTGCGCGCGGTCCAATATGCCCTGAACATCGTAGGGGTGTGCGACAAACAGGGTGATTGGCGTCACAAGGTGCATGGGATTCGGGTGATCCATACCGGTGACTGGCTCAACAAATGGGCGCCTGCCATCGAAATGATCGATTATTTTATGCATCTGCGGCGGACCGCACCAAAAGGGTGTGATCTGCGCATCCTGAACGGCAACCATGAACTGGAGATCCTCCATCGGGTGGAACGGGGGGAATATGGTCATTTGGGTGCGGCCCGGACCGCCTTCATTCGCAGCCGGGATCTGCTGCACGTTTTTGGCCGGACATTGTTTCTGCATGGCTATCCCACGTTGCATCTGCTGCGTTTTCTGATGCAGCTCCGTGAAGAAAAAGGGGATCTGAACCTGTTCAACGACCGGGTACGTAAAGCCTTCTATGAAGGGGATCGCGCCCTGTTTCGTAACAAAGAGGGCAAGGTATTGATGGGCAACATCAAACAGGCCAAGCTCTACTATCATGGCAGTTCCCACGATGGTGAGAAGCGCAGCGTCAAAATCAGCAAACTGTTGAAAGAACTCGGCCTGCATACTGTGGTTCACGGCCATCGCCCCAACATGCTGGTCCAGAAGGATGAAGCGGTCGAAATGGACACCCCGGGGATCCGCATTGTCAACAACGACAATCAACCCAAGAAAAGTCTGCTGGGTGCTGCTCTGGTGGATCGCAAAGGCGAGGTTGTCTTTGTGAATGCACGGGAAATGTACTGGCAGGGGGGAGAGCAGAAGTTCAAAAAACAGATCCGGGAATTTTTGGGTCTGCACCTTTGACGGTCGGCAATCAACTCCCAACCATCTAATGTGTGTGAATGATCATGCGTCTGAGGATTTTCAACCCTTGACCAGGACCGTGGATTGGGATGTCATCATTCTGGGTGCAGGCGCATCGGGTCTGATGTGTGCCACGGTGGCCGGCAGGCGGGGACGCCGGGTATTGGTGTTGGATCATGCCCGCCGGGTTGGTGAAAAAATCCATGTATCCGGTGGAGGACGCTGCAACTTCACCAATCTCCATGCCGACGCCAGCCACTATATCAGTTCCCTCCCTGCTTTTGTCACCCCAGCCCTGTCAGCCTTCACCCCGCATGATATTTTGCAGTGGATGAAACGGCATGGCATCGGCTATCATGAAAAAAAACTGGGGCAGATGTTTTGTGATCAATCTTCTGTCGCCGTGGTCGATATGCTGTTCAAGGGGTGTCAACGGGCGGGTGTACGGGTCGGGTTGCATGAAGAGATTGTCCGGATCAACACGGACAACGACCGTTATGTGGTGACAACCCGGCACGGTGCCTGGTCAACACATGCTTTGGTGGTCGCCCTGGGAGGTCGTTCCATGCCCAAATTGGGCGCGACCCCTTTGGGTTATGCCATCGCCCGCCAGTTCGGCGTACCGGTGGTCGCACCCCGGCCAGGTTTGACACCGTTGAGCTGTTCCGGAGAGATGCGCACCCTTTGTCAGGCATTGACTGGCGTCTCACTGCCGGTCACAGTACAGCATGGCGAAGTCAGCTTCACCGATGATCTGCTCTTCACCCATCGTGGCATGAGCGGACCGGTCGTTCTGCAAATCTCCTCGTTTTGGCGCACAGGGGAGGAGATTTGCCTGGATCTGACGCCGGACATCGATCTGTTGGCGCGCCTGAAACAAAGCAAGGAACAGGAGCCAACCGTGGCATTGCGTACCCTTTTATCCCGGTTCCTGCCCAGAAGGTTGGCCCTTCTCTGGCTGGAGCGTTTTGGCAGGGATGGTCGCATGGGAGAGATCTCAGATCGTGATTTGCGGCTGCTGGCGGACAGCCTGCGCCACTGGGTGATCACGCCCAGCGGCACAGGCGGTTATGAGCGGGCCGAAGTCACGGTGGGTGGGGTGGATACCCGAGCCATGGATCCTGTTACGTTGGCCTGTCGAACCCATCCGGGACTGTTTTTCATCGGAGAGGTGCTCGACGTGACCGGCTGGCTGGGTGGTTACAATCTGCAATGGGCCTGGTCATCAGGCCATGCCGCTGGTCTGGCGGTATGAATACCCCCATGCGCACCCTTGTCTCATGGATTTTTCCTCTGGTTCTGACCCTGGCCAGCAGCCTGCAACCAGCCTCGCTCCTGGCCGCTGAACCTGCCGGAGATTCCGGAACCTTTCTGGTCATCGATCTGACATGGGCAGTCCCCATCGAGTTGTTCATTCTGCTGATGGTGATTCTGTTTTATCTGTGGAATCGCCGTCTGAAGAAAGAGGTCAAACACCGTTTGCAGGTGGAAGAGAGCCTCAATGTGGCCCTGGCCGGAGGGGAGTTGGGCTTTTGGGATTATGATCCGCGCCTGGCAACCATGAAGGTCAACAACCGTTGGGCCAAAATGCTCGGCTACTCTCCCCGCGAGGTGGGAGAGATGTCGGCAACGCGCTGGGCTGCCACCATCCATCCGGACGACCGGGAGCGGGTACTGGCCACGCATCACGATTATCTCACCGGTGAAATTGGCCGCTATGACGTGGAGTATCGTGCCCTGACCGGGGATGGCCACGTGCGCTGGATGCGCGCGCGCGGTGCCATCATGGAGCGGGACGAACACTACAAACCGATCCGTTTTGTCGGGACGATCCAGGATATCACGCTGCAAAAAACCACGGAGGAGGCCCTTGGTGCCTCGGAAGCCAACAACCGCCTGATTCTCAGCTCGGTCAGTGATGGAATCATCGGCATGGATACCAACGGACAGGCGATCTTTGTCAATCCCGCTGCCTTGTCTCTGCTCGGTTACCGCGAAGAGGAGCTGCACGGCATCTGTCTGCCAGGGGCACTGCATCCACGGCTGCCGGATGGTCACCCTGCCCCCTTGGAGGAGAGTCGTCTGACCCGCAGCTATCGGTATGGAGAGGCGGCCCATTGCGATGATGAACCCTTCCAGCGTGCCGATGGCAGTCAGTTCCCGGTCGAATACACGGTTGTACCCATGCGGCATGAGGAGAAACTGGTGGGTGCGGTCATGGTTTTTCGGGACATCACGGCCCGACTGCAAGCCCAGGATCGCATGCTGACTCTTTCCAAGGCTGTGGAAAACAGTCCGGCCAGCGTGATCATCACGGCCCAGGATGGCACCATCGAGTATGTCAACCCGCATTTTGCCCAGGTCAGCGGTTACCAGTCCGATCAGGTGGTGGGTGTCAACATGCGGCGGCTGAATGCCGACATTCAGGACAGCACCGGTTATCGGGAACTCTGGTCTGCCATGCACTCGGGACAGATCTGGCGGGGCGAGCTGGTCAATCGCAAGAACAATGGTGACATGATCGTCGAACAGGTTTCGATCTCACCGATCCGCGATCCGCACGGCCAGATCACCCATTTTGTCGCGGTCAAAGAGGACATCACCGAACGCAAACTCGCCGAAGAGCGTTTGCAGTTGGCCAATTTCTTAAGCCACAATGCCTTGGATCTGGCCAGAGCCGGCCATTGGCATCTTGCGCTGCCCCTGGAACAGAACGAATACTATACCTCTTCAGAGCGCACGGCGCGCATCTGCGGGGATCCTCCACGGGACGGCTGGCGCTACCACTGGCACGAAGAGTGGTATGCCAATGCGCTGTTGGCCAATCCCCAGGCTGCCGAAGCGGCTCGGGCCAATTTCCTGGCAGCCATCGCAGGCACTGTGGATCGCTTTGATGCGACTTATGCCTACAAAAGACCGGTGGATGGTCAGGTGGTGTGGCTGCACACCATCGGTCATATTGTCCGGGATCCTCTGGGCCAACCCACGGACATGTATGGGGTGACCCAGGACATCACCGAGCAACGGCTGGTCGAAGAGAAACTGCGTGAAAACCTGGCCCTGCGTGATCGCATGGCGGATGTGGAACGGTTCAACCGTCTGGCAGTTGGACGGGAGATGCGCATCATCGAATTGAAGCGTTTGGTCAATTCCATGGCCATCGAACGGGGACGGGGCATGGTCTTTCAGGCCCCGGATCTGGCCGAGCAATTTGTGGACGACCCGGCTGCCGATGATCTTTTCCGGCAACGTCTGGCCGCCCTGAGTCTGGCCGAAGATGCCGAACGGGCACGTGACGAAGTCGAAGCCTACAAAGAGCATCTGGAAGAGCTGGTCGAAGAACGAACCCGCGAGCTGTCCGTGGCCATGGCCAAGGCCCAGGAGGCAGCCAAGGCCAAAAGCGATTTCCTGGCCAACATGAGCCATGAGATCCGCACCCCGATGAATGCCATCATCGGCATGACCCATCTGGCTCTGCGTTCGGATTTGAATGAAAAACAGAGGAATTATATCCAGAAGGTGGACAACGCAGCCCGCAGTCTGTTGGGGATCATCAACGATATTCTGGATTTCTCCAAGATCGAAGCCGGCAAGATGCATGTCGAGCAGACCGACTTCTCCTTGAAGCTGGTGCTGGAACATCTGTCGGATCTGACCGCCATGAAGGCCAAAGACAAAGGGTTGGGCCTGGTGTTCCAGGTGGATACCGATGTCCCGGATGGTCTGATCGGCGATGGCATGCGTCTGGGTCAGGTATTGATCAATCTGGTCAACAATGCCATCAAGTTTACGGAAAAAGGTGTGGTGCGGGTTGTCATCACCCGGGAGACTGCTGCCACGGATGGGATTCGGCTCCATTTTGCCGTCTCGGATACCGGAATCGGCATGTCCGCAGAACAACTGAACAAGCTGTTCAAGGCATTTTCTCAGGCCGACAGTTCAACTTCGCGCAAATATGGCGGGACCGGATTGGGACTCAGCATTTGCAAGCGTCTGGTTGAGATGATGGATGGAGAAATCCGTGTCGAAAGCACACCCGGTCAGGGGAGCACCTTTCATTTTTCGGGACGTTTCGGCATCCGGTTGGGAGAACCCGGCATCAGTTGCACATGCGGAGAGTCGGAGGAGATTCTGCCCGAATATCTCCAGGCATTACGTGGTGCCCATCTGCTGCTGGTGGAGGACCATCCGATCAACCAGGAGCTGGCACTGGAGATTCTCAATACTGCCGGCATCCACGTGGATCTGGCCACCAACGGAGAAGAGGCACTGACCCGATTGAAAAATCAGAATTATGATGGCATCCTGATGGATTGTCAGATGCCGGTCATGGATGGCTTTGAAGCCACCCGACGCATTCGTCGCGACTCCCGTTATCAATCCCTGCCGATTCTGGCCATGACCGCCAATGCCTTGGCCGGAGACCGGGAGCAGTGTCTGGCCAGCGGCATGAACGATCACATCACCAAACCCCTCGACATGGCCCGCATGTTCGCCACCCTGGCCCGCTGGATCAAGGCCGAACGACGTACCGAACAGATGATCATTGCCGAACCGGAACAGAACCTGATCGAGTCACGCCAATCGGGCGTTCCGGAAATTCCCGGCATGAACGCCACCCAGGCATTGCGTCGCATGGGGGGCAGTGTCAACCTGCTGCTGCGGATGATCGGACGGTTCCGGGAGACCCAGGACCGGTTTGTGGAACGGTTCCGTGCCGCACTCCAGGCCCAGGACTTCACCACCGCCTTGCGTGAGATTCATACGCTCAAGGGTCTGGCAGGGAACATGGGGGCTGACAGTCTGACCGAACGTGCCCGTGAGGTGGAAGCGTGTCTCAAGCAGGGCAAAGAGGAATCGGCCCTGACTCCGCTGCTGGAGCGGCTGGAAAAGGAACATCAGGATTTCCTGGCTGCCATCGATCAAGCCTTGGCCGAACGCAACCAACAGTCCAGGTCCAGACGTCCTGCCAATGTCAAACCGATTGATCTGAAACAGTTGACAGCAGACATGCAGGAGTTGGCCCAACTGCTGAACGAATACGATTCCACAGCCAGCAGCAAGGCATTCGGAGTGGCGGACAAGCTCAACCAGATGGGACTGGAGCTTGAAGCCGAACAGATCAAACGAATGATCGAGCAGTATGAGTTTGAAGAGGCGCTCGACAAACTGCGTTCCATTGCCGCCACCTGTCAGATCACCCTGTGATGGCCTGACAGGAGCAGGGAGGGAGACCGTTTCATGCCGATGAATTTGCCCTTGCAAACCATTCTGGTCGTGGATGACATCCCGGACAACATCACCCTGTTGACCGAGGTGCTGAATCCCCACTACCGGACTCGCATCGCCACTCAAGGCGAGACGGCCTTGAAGATTGCCTTTTCCGGAACTCCCCCGGATCTGATTCTGTTGGACATCATGATGCCTGGCATCAATGGTTACGAGGTGTGCCGTCGACTCAAAGAGAATCCCGATACCCGTCCCATTCCGGTGATGTTTGTCACGGTGATGGATGATATCGAAGATGAACAACATGGGCTGGAGCTGGGGGCCGTCGATTATCTGATCAAGCCGGTCAGTCCGGCCATCATGTTGGCACGCATCCGCACCCATCTGGCATTGCGGGATCAGACCCGGGAGTTGGAACGTCTGGTGAATCGCCGCACGGCCGAGCTGGAACGGACCCGACAGGAGATCATTCACCGTCTGGGTCTGATGGCGGAGTTCAAGGATTACGAAACCGGGATGCATATCCGCCGCATGAGTCACTACTCCCGGCTGCTGGCCCGGGCTGCGGGTCTGGGAGATGCCATGGTCGAAGTGATCTTCAGTGCTGCCCAGATGCATGACATTGGCAAGATCGGCATACCGGATCACGTGTTGTTGAAGCCGGGCTGGCTGGATCAGGAGGATTGGAAGATCATGCGGCGTCATCCGGAAATGGGAGCTGCGATTCTTGGGGAACATGCGGATGATCTGTTGAAGAACGCCCGGATCATTGCCCTGACCCATCACGAGAAATGGGATGGGAGCGGTTATCCCAATGGACTCAAAGGCGAGGAGATTCCGCTGGTTGGCCGGATCGTCGCCATTGCCGATGTCTTTGACGCCTTGAACTGCAATCGTCCCTACAAGAAGGCCTGGCCACTGGAGGAGTCCTTGCGTTTCATCGAAGAAAACGCAGGCCGCCATTTTGATCCCCATCTGGTGCCCCTCTTCAAGGGGTTGTTGCCGGAGGTATTGATGATCCAGAAACAATTTTCCGATGACCTGACACGCTGAATCTGGCCCGTCGTCAAAAAGACGATATGGATTGAATCCCTGCATACAATGGGCTAAACTTGAATATTTAGCATTTTGCCACAGGCTGCCAACAGCAAGGTTGAGACAAGATGTTTGACGAAGCCACCCAGCTCGCTCTGATGCAGGAGTTCTTTTCCGAGAACCGGGAAGCATTGGACCGGATCGAACGAGGACTGTTGCAACTGGAAAGCACACCGACCAATCGGGAGCTGTTGAATTCAGTTTTCCGCGACATGCATACGGTCAAGGGCAACTGTCGCATGATGGGATTCGAGCGGCTGGAAGAGCTGACCCACACGGCGGAATCGCTGCTGGATCGCCTGCGCGACGGCAAACTGATGATCGATACCCGGATCGGCAATGAGTTGCTGGGGGTGGTGGATACGGTCCGACGCACCCTGGTGACCATCGAGCAATCCGGATCCGAAGGTGAGGTCGATTTTTCCACCTTGATCCAACAACTGGAGCAGGTGCAGGCAGCAGAAACCCGTATCGCCCCTTCCATTGCTCTCGAGGAGCCATCACTACCCGAACTGTCCCACGGTGACTCCCCCACCACTCCGGATTCCACGGCAACGCGTGGGGATCACGAAGGCAACCCGGGGCGCATCGACTCCATACGTTTATCCATCGAACGTCTGGATGCCTTGATGAGCCAGGTTGGCGAACTGGGAGCCGTCTTCAATCAGCTCAAATATGCGGTACAACGCAATCCTGCCCAAACCGATCAAGCCCTGGAAGGGCTGGGACAGCAGATTCATGCGTTGCAGGAGGAGGTGCTGCAATACCGGTTGCAACCCATTGGACGGATCCTGGACAACTATCACCGACTGGTGCGCGATCTGGCGGTCGAGACCAAAAAAAAGGTGATTCTCGATCTGACCGGCGAAGAGACCGAGGTGGATCGCAATGTCCTGATCGCCATCAAAGAGGTGTTGGGACATCTGATTCGCAACGCCATTGATCACGGCATTGAACCCCCGGAAGAGCGTATGGCGCGTGGCAAATCACCGGTGGGTCGGGTGCGCCTGAGTGCAGAACAGAAACAGGGACAGATCTATCTGGAAATTGCCGACGACGGACGCGGGATCGATGTTTCCCGGGTGCGCGACAAGGCCATTGAACGCGGTTTGATCAACCTGGATCTGGCCCTGGAGATGCCGGACAGCGAAGTCATGAAACTGATCATGGCACCGGGTTTCTCGACCGCCGAGCAGGTCAGCAGGATCTCCGGACGCGGAACCGGCATGGATGTGGTCCAGGCAGCCATTGACAAACTGGGGGGATCCGTCACCATCACCAGCCAGTTCGGTGCCGGATCGCGCTTTCGTCTGCGCATTCCCCAGACCATGGCGATTGTGTCGGTTTTACTGGTCACCGCCTGTGGCGAAACCTATGCCATCCCGCAGGTCAATATTGTGGAACTGGTCTCCTTTCATGGGGCTGAAGTGGCAGACAACGTCGAAGGCAAACTCCAATCTCCCATGGTGCGGGTACGTGAACGGATTTTTCCATTGATCTCTTTGCGTCAGTTGGTCACCCATCCCGATCATGCCGCTGCCGTGACCCGGAGTGTGGAAGAGATCCGATCCACCCACTCCTTGCATGTCGTGGTGCTGCAATCCGAAGAGCGCATCTTTGGCCTGGATGTGGATGCCATCAAGGAACCAGCCAGTCTGGTAATCAAACCGGTCAATCGCATCTTTTCGGATATTTCGCTTCTGGCCGGAACTGCGGTCATGCCGGATGGCTCGGTATCGTTTTTGTTGAACGTACCGGAACTGATCAAATTGTGATAGGTCATTCATTTGAATCTGGAGTACGCTTGTGATGGATAATAAAACAGTATTGATCGTCGATGACAGCAGTCTGGCACGCATGATGGTCCGCAAGATCTTTGCCACCAGCTTTACAGATTGGCAACTCATCGAAGCCAAAGACGGCACCGAGGCTTTGGCCCTCGCCGAATCGCCCCTGCAACTGGCGCTGCTCGATTTCAACATGCCCGGCATGAACGGTATTGAACTTGCTGAGAAATTGATGGTCAAATGTCCGGGGGTCGCCGTTTATCTGGTCACTGCCAACATCCAGGATCGCATGCATCAACGGGCAGAAAGCATGGGCATCGGCTTCATCAAGAAACCCATCGCTGAAAACAAGATTGCCGAAGTATTAAAAAAGTTTACTTGACGGACCGGTTCGGGGGGGGGGTGGGAAGAGAACAGTACCGTACATTGGAAACAAACCTGTCACGTTTGACCCGGTCCGAGGAGTGAAGTCATGTTCAGTCTGAGCGAGATGGAAGAGGATGCCCTGAAAGAGTTCTTCAATATGGGACTCGGCATGGCTGCCGCCTCGTTGAGTCAAATGGTCAACAACGAAGTTTTATTGTCGTTACCTCAACTTAAAGTTGTTCCGTACGAAGATGCCACAAAAATGCTGGTGGCCAACGACGAGGATAAACTGGTTGCCATTCGCCAGAATTTTACCGGCGAGTTGACCGGAACCGCCCTGTTGATCTTTCCGGGAGCCGAAAGTCTGGAGCTGGTGCGCACCCTGCTCAACGAACAGATGCCCTTGGAGGTATTGATGGAGCTGGAGCAGGAGACGCTTCAGGATGTGGGCAATGTGGTGCTGAACGCCTTCCTGGAGAGTTTCACCCAGATGATGTCAATCCAGTTCGAGTTCGAGGCTGCCGAATTTCTCAAAGGCAGCAGCAATTTCCTGTTGGACATCTCCTCCCATCTGGCAGCGCAGCGCCAATCCTTGATGGCGGATCTGGCCGGTGAGAACGAACGGGCCTTTGTATTGATGATGGACTTCAAAACCCATGACGAAGAGGAGACCCAACACACCCTGAGTGGCTTTGTCGTACTGCTTTTTTCCCAGTACTCGATGGAGATCCTCAAACGGGAGTTGAAAGTCATTCTGGCGACCCTATAAGAGCGGCATTCCGGCATGAGCGCATTGGACATCAAACTGCTCACTCGGGCGCTGGACGTGAGTACCGTGGGCATCATTCTGCTCGATCCGGAGATGCGCATCGTCTTCTGGAACGACTGGATGGAAAAAGGTTCCCGGTTGCGCGCGGATCAGGTGGTGGAACGCCCGCTGCTGGAGATTTTCCCCGAGTTGAACAATACCCGGATTTCACGTGCCGTGGAAAGCGCGTTGAACGCCGGTCTGCCGACCATGCTCTCCCACCGCCTCACTCCCACCCCCTTTCCCTTGTACACAGCCTCGGAAAATGACCGTGGCAACTCGCGCATGAGCCAGATGGTACTCATCAAGGCCATCCGGGATGAACAGGAGACTCGTTACTGCCTGATTCAGATTCAAGACATCACCAATACGGTCTCCCGGGAGATGATGCTGCGCACCCAGGCCCAGGAGCTGAAAACTGCCAAAGAGAGCGCCCAGGAGGCCAACAAGGCCAAAAGTGATTTTCTGGCCAACATGAGCCACGAAATCCGCACACCGATGAACGCCATCATCGGCATGTCCCACCTCGCCTTGAAAACCGAATTGACCACCAAACAGCGCGATTACATCTCCAAGGTCCACATCTCCGCTCAATCCTTGTTGGGGATCATCAACGACATCCTGGACTTTTCCAAAATCGAGGCCGGCAAGCTGACCATGGAATCGATCCCCTTCTATCTGGAGGATGTCTTGAACAACGTTGCCAATCTGGTGGCGTTGAAGGCGGATGAACAGGGACTGGAGGTCAATTTTCATGTTGTCCCCGGCGTACCTCTGAACCTGATCGGGGATCCATTGCGTCTGGGTCAGATTCTGATCAACCTCACCAACAATGCGGTCAAGTTCACCAAAAAAGGGAATATCGTGGTTTCGGTACGTCTGGCCAGCCCGGATCTGGAGGCTCATCGGGTGGCTCTGCACTTCCAGGTGCAAGACAGTGGCATCGGGTTGACCGGAGAACAGATGGCACGTCTGTTCACGGCATTCACGCAGGCCGACTCCTCGACCACCCGCAAATTTGGCGGGACCGGCCTGGGGCTGACCATCTGCAAACGACTCGTGGAGATGATGAACGGTCGCATCTGGGTCGAAAGCACTCCAGGCCAGGGCAGCACGTTTCAATTCACGGCGACATTCGGCGTCAAGGGACGGGATCGGCGTCGCTTCCGTTTGCCCTCGCGTGATTATGTGGGTTTGCGGGTACTGGTGGCAGACGACAATCCGGTGTCACGGGAGATCCTCCAGAAATCGTTTGAATCCTTCTCGTTCCGGGTCACGTGTGTCGCCTCGGGGGAAGAGGCGATCTTTGAGATGGAACGGGGACTGGCCAGAGGCAAACCCTTCAAACTGGTCTATCTGGATTGGCAGATGGGCGAGTTGGATGGAATCCGCACTGCCCGGGAGATCAGCCGACGCTTTCCGAACGCCGATATTCCCAAAATCGTCATGGTGACCGCCTATTCGCGCGAAGACGTGATCCTGGCTGCACATGGCGTTGGCATCAATGCCTTCCTGACCAAACCGATCAACATGTCGGTGTTGTTCGAAACCACCCTTTCGGTTCTGGTGCCCGAATTATCGGGAGAGTCGGCCCCGATCAGGGAACCGGTGGTCACTCCGGCCAGAGAGAGCATCAGTTTCGATTGGCGTGGAATGAAGGTGTTGCTGGTCGAAGACAATGAAATCAACCAGCAAGTGGCCAGAGAACTGCTCGAAGAGGTCGGCATCATGGTGACCATTGCAGCCAATGGCCAGGAGGCGATTGTCACAGTCCAGAAAGAGAGCTTCGATCTGGTGCTGATGGATGTGCAGATGCCGGTGATGGATGGCTATGAAGCCTCCCAGGTCATGCGCAAGGACGCACGTTTCAAAAGCCTGCCGATCATTGCCATGACGGCCAATGCCATGGCCGGAGATCGGGAAAAATGTCTGGCCGCTGGCATGAACGACCACATCAGCAAGCCGATTCACCCACCCACCATGTTGAGCACCATGGCCCGTCATGTGGCCCCACGCGCGCCGGTTCTGACTCCGATTCTGCCTGCTGCCGCTGCCAACCCTGCAACGCCTCAGACCATCGAACTGCCAGACCATCTGGACGGCATCGATATTGCGCAAGGGGTGCGCAATCTCAACAACAATCGCAAGCTCTACCGCAAAATCCTGACCGATGTCCAGGCCCGTTTTCACGACGTGATTCCCAGATTTGAGCAAGAGATCGCCCAGCAGTCCTATGGTGAAGCCAGACGCTTGATTCATACCTTCAAAGGGGTGGCCGGTACGTTGGGGGCCGGCGAGGTGCAACGGCTCTCCGGAGTTTTGGAGATGTCGTTGGTGGACGGTGCTTTGGAGCAACTCTCACGGTTGATACCAACCTGGCGACAGGAGACCCAGCGCATGCTGACCGCGTTGGCGGAGTATCAAGCCTCATCATCTTCTCCATGCACAGCCTTTTCCACCCCTGCCCCGGTCACCCTGGACAAGAACAAACTGCGCCCCATTCTTTCCCGGTTGGCCACGCTGATCAACGAAGGGGATTCGGATGCCCAGGATTGGGCCAATCAGGCTCAAACCTTGCTCAATGGCTCGCAGGTGACAGACCAGGTGGAACAGTTGCGCGCCCAGATCGATGACTACGAATTTGAATTGGCACGCAGCACCCTGAACACAATCGCATCGGCATTGGAATTGGAACTGAAACCGTGACCCGCATGAGTGAAGAACAAGCCAAAGTCCTGATTGTGGACGACGAAACCACCAACATCGATGTCCTGGTCGGACTGCTGGCCAACGATTGCAAAACCGTGGTGGCCAAAAATGGTGAACAGGCTCTGAAACGGGCCAAAGTGTCTCCTTTGCCAGACCTGATCCTGCTGGATATCGTGATGCCGGATATCAACGGTTTCGAGGTATGCCGTCTTCTGAAGCTGGATCCCGCCACCTCGGCCATCCCCATCATTTTCATTACAGGCCGCGAGTCCGAAGAGGACGAAACCCGAGGATTGGCAGTCGGGGCCGTGGATTTCATTCGCAAACCCTTCAGTCCGGCAGTGGCCCTGGCGCGCATTCAAACCCATCTGGCATTGCAACGGCAACACAAACATCTTCTGGAGCTGAATGCCCTCAAGAACCGCTTTCTCGGCATTGCTGCCCATGACCTGCGCAACCCGCTCAACTCCATCAGCGGACTGAGTGAAATTCTGCTCAACATGCATCTGAGCGAGCAGGAAAAACGCCATTTCCTGCAAACCATCCATGATGTGGCCGGTCAAATGCTCCAGTTGATCCACGATCTTCTGGATGTCACCACCATTGAGAGCGGTCAGTTCGTCCTGGAAAGGCGCAACTGCGATCTGGCCGATCTGGTACGCGAACGGATCGAGATCCTGCACTTCACCGCCCGCCAGAAAAGGGTTGAAATCAACACCACACTGACCCCCACCCCACCAACCTTGCTGGATCCGGACCGCCTCTCCCAGGTGATCGACAATTTGATCGGCAATGCCATCAAGTTCACCCCGGCTGGCTCCACCGTGACGGTCAGGGCCGGGAGTGCCAACGCCCGTTTGTACCTGCAAGTGATCGATCAAGGTCCAGGGATTCCGGATATCGAGCGGGATCGACTCTTTGAAGCTTTCCATAAATTGAGTACCCGTCCGACATCACAAGAAAAAAGCACGGGATTGGGACTGTCCATTGTCAAAAGCATCGTGGATGCGCATCATGGTGAAATCGTTGTGGCCAACCATGCCGAACGCGGGGCGATCTTCACCTGTTTTCTGCCGTGCGATCCCGAAGCGTCCGGGACCGATCTTGAAGTTTTGATGCCTGCTCGTCTGGCTGGAGGTCGGCCTTTGCGGCTGCTGTTGATCGACGACGATCACGCCCTGCGTCTGATGTATGGCAAAGCCTTTGCAGAAGAAGGGTTCGAGTGGGTTGGTGAGGCGGCAAATGGCCGCGATGGGCTGGAACGTTATGAAGCCGCACGCCCGGATGTGGTCATCTGTGACATCGAAATGCCGATCATGAATGGCATCGATACGCTGCAAGCCATCCTGACTTTGGATCCCAAAGCGTGCGTGATCATGCTGACCTCATCGATGGATCGGGAAAAGTGGAGCATCTGTCTGGCCATGGGTGCCAGATACACCGTGCGCAAGGATACGCCGTTTCCTGAAATTCGTCGCAAGGTGTTGGAGATTTGGAAAGAATATCAAGGCCAAAACGTTTGACACCGCCACCAGGCTGAAGAGTTGGGACCATGCAAGAAAGACAAGGCAGAATCCTGATTGTCGATGACGAAAAATCGAATCTGGACGTGATGACCGGCTTGTTGCGGGATCATTACAAAACCGTGGTGGCCAAAAACGGAGAACAGGCCCTGCAACGCGCTGCCACAGATCCGCAACCCGATCTGATCCTGTTGGATGTGATGATGCCGGGCATGGACGGCTTCGAGGTGTGTGGACGGCTCAAAGAGAATCCCGTCACCCGCCATATTCCGGTCATTTTCGTCACGGCCCTGGATCAGATCGGTGACGAGGCCGCCGGTTTTGCCATGGGTGCCGTGGATTATATCTTCAAACCGGTCAATCCGGCCATCCTCCGGGTCCGGTTGCGCACCCATCTGGCCTTGGCAGACCAGAGCCGTCTGCTGGAACAACAGGTCCAGGAACGTACCCGCGAACTGGAAAAAGCCCAAGAAATTCTGCGTTCCACCATGGGCAATCTCTTGACCCTTCAGATTGGCCCCGGGGTCTATTGGCTGCAAATTCCCGAAGCCGGGCTGCATATCCTGTGCGGTTGTCCGGCAGAGGTGGTCAAACTGTTGATGCAAAAGGGACTGAACGCCCCGGCGATCAAGAACGGCGTCAGTTTCGAGACCGGTCCCAACATCATTCTGCTCTCGGATCTGTTGGTGCAGAATGGGGGATTTTCCAACATGGCCGAGTTTCCGGTCCTCCAGATGCTCTACCGCCAGGGGATGATCATCCCCAACCATCCCAACAATACCGGCATCAAACCCATGCTCATCGGGGCCGAGGATCAGGTCACCTCCCAACTGGCCTATATCCATCGGGGCAACTATGGGCTGTCACGCGAGGAGTTGCTGCAAACCGGACTCGATGAAGCCACTACCGACATGATGATGCGGATCAAACTGCAATTTGCCTTTGGCAAGATCCGCGAACCATCGGAGTTCCTCGATACCCTGATCGTCACCGATCATCCCAGGGAGATCCGCAACGGGGTTTTTGTCCAGAGGACCGGGTTCAATCAGTTCCGTTTCACCTTTCGCGAACAAACGGCGGATGTGGATCTGAACCTGCCCAAGGATACGGTTTACAAATCCCCCTATCCTCTTGGTTTCCACCGGATTCAGCGTCACTATTTCGCGGTGTTGCATACCGGTGAAGGGGATGGATGGGATCCGGAACGCCCCAGCATGAGCAGCATGCTGATGTTTCAGGGACGACTCTATCTGATCGACGCCATTCCGGGTGTTCTCAACGTCTTGAGTGCTCTGGGCATCGATATCAGCGAAGTCGAAGGAATCTTCCATACCCATGCCCATGACGATCACTTTGCCGGGTTGCCGGCCCTGATTCAGACCGACCGGCGCTTGAAATATTTTGCCACCCCCATGGTCCGCTCTTCGGTGGCCAAAAAGTTTGCCGCCCTCATGTCCTTTGGCGAAGAGAAATTTGAACAGTTCTTTGAAATTCACGATCTGGAATTTGATGTCTGGAACCAGGTTGGCGGGTTGGAAGTCAAGCCGATCTATTCGCCCCATCCGGTGGAAACCGCTTTGTTGCTGTTCCGTGCCCTGGCCGAAGACGGCTACCGCTCCTATGGCCACTGGACCGATCTGACCTCGTTTGCCGTTCTGGATCGCATGGCCTCTCCTGGTCCGTTTGCGGTTGACCTGGAGGGCATTCAACGCATCAAGGAGAATTACCGTCTGCCTGCCGATCTCAAAAAACTGGATATCGGAGGCGGCATGATCCATGGCATGGCCCAGGATTTTCGCGGCGATCCCTCAAAACGGCTGATGCTGGCCCATCTGGCCCGCAATCTGACCACCGAAGAGATGGAGATCGGTTCCGTCTCCACCTTTGGCGCTCTGGATATCCTGATTCCCGGCGATCAGGATTATCGTCGGCAACGGAGCTTTCATTACCTCAGGGAACTCTTCCCGGAAACCTCGGATGACAACATCCGCATGCTGATCAATGGCCCGATCACCCAATACAATGCCGGATCGTTCATTCGCTGGGAAGGGGAACAGAACGATTGCGTGGAAATGACCGTCTCGGGTGACGTGGTCTATCTGGATGCCGATTTTGGAATTCTGTACCATCTGGGTTTTGGCTCTTTCATGGGTCTGCAACTGATCTTTCCAGAGATCGAAAAGGACCAGGGGAGTTACCGCGCCATCTCGCACAGCGCGGTCTTGCGCATTCCGATCCGCATGTTCCGGATGTTTCTGGAGAACTGCGGACTGTACGGCAAACTGGTGAACATTCTGGAAAAGGTCCGTTTTCTCCGCCACACCTGGCTGTTCGGAGAACAGACCTCCTTCAATTTCCTGGCCAGGGTGGCCCAATCCCTGGAACGCACCTCCGTTGAGAAGGACGATTGGATTGAACCGCATCCTTCCTCGGTCTCCCTCTGGATGGTGGTCAAAGGTGCGGTGGCCATGGAGTGGCCGGACGGCAGGATTCAAGAGACCATTGAACCGGGCCACTTCTTCGGAGAACGGGAATACCTGCAACAGCCCTCTGGCCCGTTTCGTTTCCGCATGGCCGAAGCTGGTGAATTGCTGCGCATCCACTGGTCCGGGCTGATGGATGCACCCATCATCCATTGGAAGATGCTGGAGATTGCCCAAAAGCGGGCACGTTTGTCCCACTCCTCCTGACTGGCAGGCGAATTGGATATGTTGCCTCTGTTGAATGATATCGAAGAAGATGCGTTCAAAGAGTTCTTCAATATCAGCTTTGGCATGACCGCTGCGACCTTGAGCGAAATGGTCGATGCGGAAATCGTCCTGTCGGTCCCTGTCTTCTCCATGCTGCCGGAACAGTCTGTTGGACATTTTATACACGAACTCTATGGTCAGGCCATCGGTCTGGTGGGCATGCGTTATCAAATGATTTTTTCTGAAGACCATGCCATCCCGGGATTGGCTGTGCTGTTGGTCCGTGCTGACGATCTGGGCCACTTTGTCGATGCCCTGTGCGGGGATGCGGTGCCAGAGGAGATGGCTTCCCAAATGACCGCAGAATCGATGGAACTGACTGGCGAGGTGTTGCTCTATACCTGTGCCAGTTCGTTGAGCATGCTGTTTGCAACCGAAATTGCCGGAGAGAAACCGATCTTTTTTCGGGGTGCATCCGAAAATCTGCCCGACTATCTGACTTTGGCGGATGCGGGACCGGAAGAACGCAACCTGTTGTTATTGAGGGTTGATTTCACATTATTGGAAAAGAATGTGTCGGGTTCGTTGTTGACCTGGATGGATGGCCAGGGATTGCCTCTTCTGAAATCCGGGATTGACCGTTTTCTTGCGGAACAAGCGCTGAATTGAGGACCGGAATCATGGAAATCATTCGGCTTGACCCGGGTGAGTTGTATGTCAGCACCAGTGCCGTTGAGGTGCATACCATTCTCGGTTCGTGCGTATCCGTGACCCTTTTTCATCCCCGTCTCAGGCAGGGTGCGATCTGTCATGGCCGCAAACCCAGCCATGAGTGCGTTGGGGCCAGAGCCGGACTGAAGATCTGCCGGGAACTGGGGGATCATGTCCGATGTTCTCTGGAGTTCATGCTGGCCTGGTTTGACCAGAAAGGGGTGGTGCGTCACGAGCTGGAGGTGAAACTGTTTGGCGGTGGCATGATGTTCAGCACGGAAGCCGCTCTGGCAGCCACACCCCTATTGAACATGGGCAAACGCAATATCGATACGGCCATGGAGTTCATACGTACCCGCCATCTGCATTTGACGGCTTCGGATGTGGGCGGACCCTGGGCCAGACAGATCGTGTTCCAGACCGATACCGGGGAGGTCAAGCTCAAACGCATCCGCAAGTCGGCACAGGAGTTGGCCCGATTGGAAACCTTGTCAGGGGGAACAGTATGATCAAACTGGGCGTGAATGTGGATCATGTGGCCACGGTGCGACAGGCACGCGGTGGCCGTTATCCGGATCCAGTGGCCGCTGCACTGGTGGCCGAACGGGCAGGTGCCGACAGCATCACCGTCCATCTGCGTGAAGACCGGCGTCATATACAGGAACGGGATGTGGTGCTGTTGCAAGAGACGATCCAGACAAAAATCAATCTGGAGATGGCAGCCACCGAGGCCATGATCACCCTGGCCTGCCAATGGAAACCCGCCGATTGCTGTCTGGTTCCCGAGAAACGTACGGAACTGACGACTGAAGGGGGACTGGACGTTCTGTCCAATCTGGATCTGTTGCAAGCCGCCATTGATCAACTCGGCAGTGCTGGCATTCGAGTCTCTTTGTTCATTGACCCGGATCCGGAACAGATTCGCGCTGCCGTCAAGGTGGGAGCACCCGTCATCGAATTGCATACCGGTGCCTATGCGGAGAGCCGGAATCCCATCCAACGGCAAGATGAGTTGAACCGGTTGCGTCTTGGAGCGAACATGGCACGGGGTCTGGGTTTGACCGTGCATGCCGGGCATGGATTGCATTATCACAATGTTCAGGAGGTGGCAGCCATTGAGGGGATCAAGGAACTCAATATCGGTCATGCCATCATTGCCCGTGCCCTGTTCGACGGTATGGATCTGGCCGTGCGTGACATGAAACGGCTGATGCGTGAAGCGACAGGAGCGCGGATGTGATCCTGGGCATTGGCACCGATTGCGTGGGGATCGCACGCATGGATCGATTGCGGAATCAGTACCGGGAGCGTTTTTTGTCGCGCATCTTTACCCCGGCAGAACAACAGCTTTGTGAACAACGCCGTGCCGGGATCGCCGGCTGCCTCGCCAAACGGTTTGCTGCCAAAGAGGCCCTGGTCAAGGCATTGGGAACCGGGATGCGCGACGGGATCTGGTTTACGGATGTCGAGATTCTCAACGATCCGGCTGGCGCTCCGGTGGTCACACTGTGCGGTGGCGCAGCAGATCGTCTGAATACGCTGGCAGCCGCACACCACCTCACCCATACCCGGATCCATCTCTCACTGGCCGATGAAGCGGAAATGGCCCTGGCGTATGTCATCCTTGAGGGGTATTGATCCGATCACAAGGCAAGGTGGGGCCAGAGCGGCTCTCCAAGGGCGGGTCGGGCATCCTTGATGATGAACTGCATGCGTTCGCGGTTGTTGTATCGATTGATCGACACCGTGCCGGCCACATCCAGACGTGCTGTACCCTGCATCAACCCCTGCCCCAACGAACCAGGCAGCACGCCAAAGGCAATGGCATCCAGGGTGGAGTCGGTCTGATCCAACAACAGACAGCGAATATGACGCTCCTGCAAGATGCGTGGATCCAGAATCCGGACATTGCGTGCCACCCAGACCGGTTCCGGGTTGCCACGTCCAAAAGGTTGCAACCGCTCCAACCGTCCCCCCAACTCCAGATCGATCCAATCCAGGGCGATCTCCCCATCCACGCGCAAGACGGGTTGAAACAGTTCAGGAGGATTGTTGAGACGCACAGCCTGATCAAATGCCTCCATGAGCGCATCCAGCTTGCCGGGAACCAGGGTCATCCCCGCTGCTGCGCGATGTCCGCCATAACCGAGCAGGGTATCGGCACACGCCGTGACCGCAGCCAGCAGATCCACTCCCGGAATCGAACGGGCCGACCCCTTGCCACCGCCTGCATGATCCATGGCCATCACAATCGCCGGTCGATGATAACGCTCCACCAGCCGGGAAGCCACGATCCCCACCACCCCGGGATGCCACCCCTCCCCTGCCACCACCATGCCGCGTCGTTTCTGGTCCAATCTCTGGCTTTCCACCTGATCGACCGACTCGGCCAAAATCTTGCGCTCTACCTGTTGACGCTCCTGATTATACTCTTCGAGGGTCGTGGCGATCTCCATGGCATAAGCCGGATCATCGGTCATCAACAACTCTGCCCCCAGGATCCCCTGTCCCAGCCTGCCCCCGGCATTGATGCGCGGACCAATCTGAAAACCGATCTGTCCGGCATTCATGGAGCCGCGCAAACGAGCCATCTCCATCAAGGCATGCAGCCCAACCTTGGTGGTTGTGGCCAAGGTCCGCAACCCCACGGTCGCAAGCGAACGATTCAGGCCGGTCAGACTGGCCACATCGGCAATTGTGCCAATCGCAACCAGATCCAGCAGACTCTTCAGATCCGGTTCGGTACGAGGCCCGAACCATCCCCGCTCCCGCAACGCACGATTCAGGGCCATCACCAGATAAAAGGCCACTCCGACCCCTGCCAGCTCCTTGTGAGGAAACGGATCATCCAACCGGTTGGGATTGACCACTGCCACGGCCATGGGCAGATCAGGACGCGCCTGATGATGATCGGTGACAATCACATCCAAACCGATCTCAGCCGCCACCTGCAAAGCGTCATATGCGGTGATGCCGCAATCGACCGTGATCACAACCTGGATTCCGGCGCTGCGCAGAGAACGCAAGGCTGCGACATTGGGTCCATAGCCCTCGGTGAGCCGGTCTGGAATATAGATGCGTGGCGGTTGTCCCAATGCCTGAAAATATCGATACAACAGGGCACAGGAGGTCACCCCGTCCACATCGTAATCCCCGAAAATGGCGCAGGGTTGGTGATTTTCCACCATTTGGACCAGGCGTACCACAGCCTTGTCCATGTCGCTCAATCCCAAAGGATCGACCAGATGACTCAACAAAGGGCGTAAAAAGCGTTCCACCTCCTGGAGATCCGTCAGACCACGATCTGCCAGGATCGTTGCGAACATCCCATGCAATCCGGCCTGCTGGGCCAATCGATGGTGCAGGTTGGAAGTCTGCGCCCGCAGACGCCACCCCTTGCCCGTAAACGAAAGGGCTGACCCGGCTGCATCAGCTAAGTTCATCATGCCAACCAGATCCGCCGCAGCGCCTCCTCATCCATGCTGCTCCCTGTTGTCTCTGCTCCAACCGGGCGCATTGGTTGCCAAAACCAGCGTCGGGCGGTCAAGGCGCGCCCCTGGGCCGTCACCCACACCACACCCTTTTCATCTCCTGGGTCCGCGTGATCACCAATCACGCTCAATGTGCCATGAGATCTGGCCAACAAGCGGGTCAGAGGAGAGAGAAATTCCCGATCCCACGCCTGCAACCAGGCCAGACGTTCCGCCTTTTTCCCCTGCCGCCACAAAACTTGCGGGGTATGCACCATCACCAGACCTGGTCCCGGATCTGCCGTGCTCCAGTGGGCAAGCGTTGAAGCAAAATCCGCTCCTGTTGGCACGGCAGGCCAGGCCACGGTGGTAAAACCGGCAGCCATGGCCACTCCCACCCAATCGGTACGTGTGGCCACCCCCCATCCGGAGGTCACCTCCCGGTCTGTTTTCCACGCTTTTCCTGTACCCACCCCCCAGATCCAGGGGGTATTCAGAGCCGGTTTGCCGGTTTGTTGCCGTTGCCGATTGAGGAGATGACGCGCCAGGACCATCTGACCATGGGTGATCAGGGCCAGCAACTCCAGGGCGTCCGGTCCGGTGGGCTGGAGATCGAAAAAAGAACGATGGTCCAACTGTTCCCAATGCATCGAAGAAACATGCCAGGAACGGCGGGCAGAGATCAATACGGGATACGCAGGATCGGCCAGAGGATGTCTTTGCCATCCCGACTCGTACAAGGGCAGATGCATGGATTCCAGAAGTTGCGCCCGTTCCTCGGGTGCAACATGGCACAGATCGTGGGTCAAAAAGAGCAAACGGTCACGCTGCTGCCGCAGGTGGGCCAGATCCATCAAGGCCCAGGTCTGCTCCGGATCAGGTGCGATCCCGGCTCCCAACGCCGTCAGATAGCCCCATGGAAAGGGCTTCTCAGAGCCATCCGGAAACAGAATTTTCCGGATGGCCGCGACCACAGAGGGAGCAGCCTGCCATGATCCCGTGGCACCAACGGTTGCCAGACGTGACAGATGTGGACAGATCTTGGCCAGTGGAGGATCGTCGGCAGCTGTCAGCCCAGCCAACAGAATCAAACAAGATGCGTGGGTCACCAGAGTCGCATCATGCCAGACCGGCTTCGATGCGTATCGAACGTGGCGGTTCACGCACCGAATCCAGTTGTTCAATTTCGATCAGAGCCTGGGTAATCCGCTCTTCTGTGGATTCATGGGTCACCATGACCAGGGGCACGGCTTCGACCGGCGAACGTCCTTTTTGATGGATGGCATCGATGGAGATGGCGTGACGGGCCAGAATGGCCGTGATTTCAGCCAACACCCCGGGACGATCCACTACCGCCATGCGGATATAAAAGGATCCTTGACGTTGGGCTGCACTTTGAATGGGCAGGGTGCGTAAATGATGTACTGGAACAGAGAGTGACGGAACCCGCTCTTTGGCACCTGCACGCAGATCGCGCGCCAGATCCATCAGATCGGCCACCACGGCACTGGCGGTTGGGCGTTCGCCAGCGCCACGACCATGATACATGGTGGTGCCAGCATAATCGCCATGCACAAACACCGCATTGAACACCCCTTCCACCGCAGCCACCATGGAACCGACCGGCACCATCACGGGACGCACGGTCATTTCCATCAATCCTTCACGCAGTCGGGACATGGCCAGCAGTTTGATCCGATAGCCCATTTCGTTGGCCCAGGCAATATCGGTCTCGGAGACATGGCGAATCCCCTCTTTAAGGATGCGTCCATAGTCCAGCGGGGTGCCAAAGGCAATGGCGCTCAGGATGGCCAGTTTGTGGGCAGCATCGATGCCATCGATATCAAACGATGGATCGGCTTCGGCAAATCCTTTGGCCTGGGCATCGGCCAAGACCCGGGCAAAGGGCAACCCCTTGGCACGCATTTCGGTCAGGATATAGTTGCATGTTCCATTCAGGATGCCATAAACCGAATCGATCCGGTTCCCGGCCAGACTCTCGCGCAAGGTCTTGATGATGGGAACCGCACCTGCCACAGCGGCCTCGATCCCCAACTGCACCCCCTTGGAGTGGGCCAGGGCAAAGAGGTCCGGGCCATATTCAGCGATCAGGGCCTTGTTGGCGGTAATGACATGCTTGCCGCTCTCAAGTGCCCGATGGACCAGATCGCGCGTGGGAATGATCCCGCCGATCAACTCCACCACCACATCCAGATCCGTGGCATCGACCACACGATGCACATTGCCGGTCACCTCAACAGAACCCAAGGCGAGTCCCCGATCCCGCTCCGGGTTGCGGGTGGCAATACGGACCAGACGCAAGGGAATGCCGGCCCGATTGGCCAGCAGGTCTGGATGGTTCAACAACAGATCCGCCACACCGCGTCCCACGGTGCCAAATCCCAACATGCCAATACGCAAAGCTTCCAACAATCGATCCTCCTGCGGATACTAAGGCGCGACATCGCCCCCAAGATTCATGAACCGACGAATGCCCCGAATGGCCTGTCGGGTCCGGTGTTCGTTTTCGATCAGGGCCAGACGCACATAATCGTCTCCATACTGACCAAAACCCACACCCGGGCTGACCGCCACCTTGGCCTCCCTGAGCAGGAGCTTGGAAAACTCCAACGAGCCTAAGTGTTTGAATTCATCTGGAATTTCTGCCCACACAAACATTGAAGCTTTGGGCTTGTCCACCCGCCATCCGGCACGACTCAACCCATCCACCAGCACGTCACGACGGATCCGATAGGTTTCGCAATGTTCCTGAATGCACTCCTGCGGCCCGTTCAATGCCACGGCTGCCGCGATCTGAATCGGCTGGAACATCCCGTAATCCAGATAGGATTTGATGCGCCCCAGGGCATAGACCAGTCGGGGACAACCCACGCCAAAACCCACCCGCCAACCTGGCATGTTATAAGTCTTGGACAGCGAGTGAAACTCGATGCAACGCTCTTTGGCACCCGGCACCTGCAACATGCTTGGTGCCTGATAGCCATCATAACAGATGTCGGCATAGGCAACATCCGAGATTACATACAGGTCATGTTCCTTGGCAAACTCATTAACCTTGTAGTAAAAATCCAAATCAACAACCTGAGCTGTTGGATTGGATGGGAAATTAACCACCAGGATTTTCGGTTTTGGCCATGAAGTGCGCATGGCCTGAATCAGTTCGGCAAAGAAGTCGGCGTTGGGCATCAGCGGCACATGACGAATATCGGCCCCGGCCAACACAAAGGCATACACATGAATCGGATAGGTGGGATTGGGAACCAACACCGTATCCCCGGGATTGGTCATGGCCAAGGCCAGATGGGAGATCCCTTCTTTGGATCCGATGGTGACTATGGCTTCGGTATTGGGATCGAGTTCCACCTGAAAACGGCGTTGGTAATAGGCACAAATCGCCTTTCGCAGACCATGAATCCCCCGGGAAACCGAATAGCGATGGTTGCGTCCCTCCTGGGCCGCTTCGCACAACCGGTCCACGATATGTTTGGGCGTCGGCTGATCGGGATTGCCCATGCCGAAATCGATGATGTCCTCCCCTTTTTGACGCGCGGCATTTTTCAGGTCGTTGACCGCAGCAAATACATAGGGGGGTAACCTCTTGATGCGTTGAAATTCTTCCATGACCGGATATCGCCGAAGTGGGGTTGAAAGAAGTCAAGGAAACGATAATCTCCTTGGACGGGAGGATACCCCATCCTGTTGCCATGCAAAAGAGGAAATCGTTTTCTCTCCCAGAAGACGACTTGAAATCCAGGCAGTGGCTCTGGCAAGATTCTCGCATCACCCAGTGGCACGATGCACTCCACCAAAGGATCAGGACCGCATTCACCACCCCAACGGGGATCCATCATGACCATTCGTATCGGCATCAACGGTTTCGGTCGCATTGGCCGCTCTTTGTTCCGGGCTGCTCTGAGTGACCCGCTCTTTCAGGATCTGCGGATTGTGGCGGTCAATGACCTCTCGACACCGGAAATTTTGACCCATCTGTTTCAATACGACTCGTTCATCGGTCCCTGGAAAGGGGCAGTGACTCTCCAGGGTGCGTGCATGCGCGTGGGCGAGCAGAACACCACCTTTCTGTCGGAACCGGAACCGGGATCCATTCCCTGGCATCGGCATGGTGCCGAATATATCGTGGAATCGACGGGCCGCTTCACCAGTCTGGCTACAGCATCGGCACACCTGAAAAACGGGGCGCGCCGGGTGATTGTTTCCGCCCCGGCCAAGGGGGAAGTAAAAACTATAGTAATTGGCATCAACGAAGATGAGTATGATCCGGATCGTGATCGGGTGGTCTCCAATGCCTCATGCACCACCCATTGCCTGGCACCAGTGGCGCGCACGATACTGGACCATTTTGGCCTGCGTCGGGGTTTGCTGACCACGATTCACTCGTATACGGCGGATCAACGCCTGCTGGATGCCCCGCACAACGACCTGCGTCGTGCCCGTTCGGCAGCCACCTCGCTGATTCCCACCACCACGGGCGCTGCGGCTGCGGTTGGTCTGGTGATTCCGGAGTTGCAAGGGCGATTCGACGGCATGTCGGTGCGGGTGCCGGTGGCCAATGTCTCGATTGCCGACATGGTCATGGAAGTGGAACACCCCTGCACCACAGATCGGGTCAACGAGGTGTTGCAAGCTGCCCAGAACCGCTATTTCGGCTTTTCCATGGCACCCCTGGTCTCTTGCGACTATCGGGAGGATGCACGCTCTTCCATTGTGGACGGTCTCTCCACCCGGGTCATCGATACCACGGTCAAGGTGTTAAGCTGGTACAACAACGAATGGAGCTATGCCCACCGGGTACTGGATCTGATCCGTCATATGCACGCCTTGGACCTCTGAACCAAATCCGGATCCGGTCAGATCAATACATGGGGGGCGTCCCACACCCCCCGATCCTCCAATCACCCTTTCAAAGTGGTCAAACGTTCAGCGGCACGCTGTATTGCTGCGGCCTTCTGCAACAACCCATCCCGTCCGGTTGCAGCCAACTGTCCGGTGAAAGAGGGTTTTCCGTTCAACATGCGTTTGAGCGAGGAGTTCTCGTTCACTCTGGCCATCCAAGGTTTCACAACGACCGGAGGTTGCTCCTGTTCGGTTCTCTGATCGGATGGATTCCCCTCTTGGGTTGGGGGTTGACCATCCGGTTGGGGAGGCTGCTCGGAGGTGCCACTGCCTGCACCCACCTTGACCTTGAACACGACCAATGCCTCGCGCCCATCCCCATCCCGTGCCACCACCTTGATGGCCAGCTCACCAGTCATTCCAGCGGGAGGCGTTCCGGAGAACTCACCAGTGGCCGGATTGAATCGCAACCACGGAGGCAAGGCAGATCCATCGGCCTGCTGGGCGGAAAGCTGCACGGATACATTGTTATCGCTGTGGCCAAAGGCCGTTGTGGGAATGGCGAATTGAAGCCGACTGCTCTCTCCACCTCCCAGGTTCACATCCGGAATGCCCTTGTGGACAAAAATGCCGGTGATCCCTCCAGCCGGAGGTGTCGATGCAAATACCGTGAAGCTGTTGGCCGGGGTGAACGCAGCCTCATTGCCGGAAGGGGGTGGCGCTGGTGGCGGGATGAATCCTGCTGGAGGCGCTGGTTCATTGCCGGTTGGTCCTGGAGGCGGTGCAGGCGGCGGTACAAACAGCGCATCATGATGATCCATCGTGTCGGGGGTGGTTGGATTGATGGTCGTTGGCAGCTCCGGCTGATTGAAGGTGATCACAGGTGCCGTGGGACCAGTGTGCAGATCCAGGTTGGGACCAGTGGAGACAAACGTCACAACCGTGGCAGTTGGACCTGCTTCCGATACCGGAGGTGCCTCTGGAGGCAAGGTGTCTGGTCCAGGGGGCGGCGGCGGGGGTGGTGGAGCCGGTACATCCGTAACATGTACCGTAAACCCGGTGCTGGCCGTGGCCCCGGATTGATCCACAACAGAGAGACGCAACCCGTAGGTTCCGGAATCTTCACTGCCACTCTGTATGATCAGCGTGCGTGTATCGGACTGGAAGGTCATGCAACCTGGCAGTTCCCCACCATCTGCCAGGGTCAAGCGGTACTCCAAAAGATCATTCGGATCCTGATCGGCAAAAGTGTCCGCAGCAATCGTGAGCGTGACCACCTCCCCTTCGCGCAGCTCCAGATCGTCCACAGTTCGACTGTTTGTCGGGGCATCATTGATGGATGCCACCACAATGGATGTAGTGGCATCGGTCACCTGAGCCTGGGCAGAATCGGTCACTGTCAGTGTGAATGCCGTGGTCACACTCCTTCCCACCTCGATCTGATCGGGTGTGGGTTGAAAGACCAAAGCACGCAGAGCTGTTTGCAGTTGTGCAGCCGTACCGGAGAAATGGTACTCCCCGCTGGTTGCCGAGGCCGTGACACCAGTAGCGTTCAAAGATGCCGTGCTGAAATGACCATTGGCCGAATTGTGGCGGATGGTCAATTGCTGGGTCTGATTGGGATCTGCATCGGTCACGGAGATCGTGGCAAACGGGATGCAGGTCTGTTTGTCGGTGACACTCTGCCCGGAGGCAGTATCGTCAATGACTGGAGAGTCGTTGACCGCCGTGGCAATCCAACCAATCTGCCAGGAGTTGGCCATGGACTGACCATCACTCACCACGAGTGAAAATTGGGTGGTGACGGTCTGCCCGACCTCCACCAGATTGCCAGTCGGCATGAAAAGCAGACTCCGCAATGCAATCTGCGCCGCACTGGCAGAACCGGTAAAGGTGACCGTTCCCGGGGTTTCAACGGTAAAGCCGGCATCGATCAAAGAATCCGACGTAAACTCCCCATGCATGGCATCAAAGGTCAGGATAATGGTCAAAGGCTGTTCGGTTTCAACATCCAGAATCGTCACATGGGCAAACGGGTTGACCGCTTGCTGATCTGTTCCGGTCAGATCGGTCTGCTCCCCACCTACCACCGGCGCGTCATTGACGGCATTGACCGTGATGGCAACGGTGTCGGTATCCTGGAGTTCATTCCCACCGGTATTGCCCAGATCACGGGTGGTGATCGTGAACAGATCCGTGCCGTTGAAGTGGGCAGTTGGCAAATAGGTCAATCCATTCAGAGCCGCATTGATCTGATCGGCCATCCCCACCATGATGATCTCCGCCGTGCCATCGCCATGCATGCTGACCTCGACCTCTGAACCTGGTGCGGCCATCAGGGTGCCATGCTGCACGCTGACCACGACCGACAGGGTATCGATTGCCCCATTCTGCGTGGTGTCATGGAGATCCGCGACCAGAATACCGGTCTCGTAATCCACATAGAAGATGAAAGGGGTATCTTCATCCGTAGTGACGGTTGAAACTGTCAAGGAATTGGTCGGCGCATCGTTGACCGGGTTGACGGTGATCGCCACGCTGTCGCTATCGGTCAAGGCGCCACCGCTGCCACTGTTGCCCAGGTCGCTGGTGGTGATGGTCAGGGTATCCGACCCGTTGTAATGGGCAGACGGCGTATAGATCAAACCATCAAGCACGGCATTGATCCGGGCCGCACTCCCGGCCAGGGTGATGCTGGCCGTACCGTTGCCCGTGATCGTCACCTCGGATCCGGCAGCCACGGAGAGTACCCCATGCGCCACCGAGACCACGGTTGACAGGCCATCTGTCGCCCCATCCTGGCCGGTGTCCGTCCCATCGCTGACCATCAACCGGTTCTGGTTGGCTGTGCTGAATGTCAAACTCTGATCTTCATCGACCGCAACCGTTGAGGCTTGCAGGGTATGGAGCGGAGCATCGTTGACGGGTGTGACCGTGATGGCCACGGCATCGCTGTCTGTGAGCACCCCGCCGCCGGTATGGCCCTGATCGCTGGTGGTGATGGTCAGGGTGTCGCTTCCGTTGTAGTGGGCAGTGGGTTGATAGGTCAAACCGGAGAGCGCGGCATTGATCTGGGCAGCAGTGCCGGCCATGGTGACCGTGGCCGTACCATCCGCAGTCACGGTGGCCCCGGATCCTGCACCTGCCGTCAAAACGCCATGGAGCACGCTGACGGTCGTCACCAAACCATCGCTGGCATTGGTCTGCTGCGTATCGGTCGCATCACTCACCGATATTCCCGAATTACCCTCCACCGTGAACCCTGTACTGCCATCCTCGGCCACCGTGACCGTTGCCATCACCCTCTGGAGCGGCGCATCGTTGACCGGGTTGACGGTGATCGCCACGCTGTCGCTATCGGTCAAGGCGCCACCGCTGCCACTGTTGCCCAGGTCGCTGGTGGTGATGGTCAGGGTATCCGACCCGTTGTAA
>JAANAU010000063.1 GCA_011089965.1 Magnetococcales bacterium | reverse complement strand
TATTTTCAAATTTTATGGCACTACATTTAAAATCCAGGAATCTTACTTGATTAAATCTAATAAAATCAATATATTAGAAAAACGTAAAAATTTAAATCATTGGAAATGTGTTAAGAATGGGTTAAAGGATTAAAGTCCCAGGGGCGTTGCCCCTGGACCCCACCAGGGGGGTAACCCCCCTGGACCCCTGATATCCCTCCTGCACCTCAGAAACTCTCAAACTCATCGTCCGTGGTACCACCACCCATCTTCAAATCCACCCCGCCACTTTTATTGCGTGCTGCCGGGGCTGGCAAAGCCTTGGGAACCTTCTTCCCCGAATGGGTGATCTGATGAACTGCGGGTTGCGGCTTTCTGATCGCAGCTGTTGGTCTGGCAGCTACAGTCGGAGACTGTTGTCCAGTTCTGAAAAATCCTATTATTTCAGAAAGATGTGTGGCCTGATTATTCATCTCCTCAGCAGTGGCCGCCATCTCCTCCGAAGCACCGGCATTCTGCTGAATCACCTGATCAAGCTGACCAATGGCCGTATTGATCTGTCCGGCTCCCTGACTCTGCTCACGCGAAGAGGCAGCAATCTCTTGTACCAGTTGCGCAGTCTTCTGAATGTCTGGAACCAGTTTGCCAATAATGGTCCCAGCCCGTTCCGCCACTTGCACACTTGTCGAAGAGAGCTGACCAATCTCACCAGCAGCAGTCTGACTCCGTTCCGCCAACTTGCGCACCTCGGCAGCCACCACGGCAAACCCCTTGCCATGCTCGCCAGCTCGCGCTGCCTCAATGGCGGCATTCAAAGCCAACAGATTGGTCTGACGCGCGATCTCTTCAATAATGGAGATCTTGCTGGCAATCTCCTTCATGGCACCCACAGCCTGAGACACAGCCTTGCCACCCTCTTCCGCATCCCGCGCTGCCACACGGGAGATCTCTTCAGTGGTTTGGGCATTGTCCGTATTCTGCACAATATTGCCACTCATCTCCTCCATGGCAGAAGAGGTCTCTTCAATACTGGCCGCCTGCTCTGTGGCCCCCTGAGAAAGGGTCTGCGCCGAAGAGGCCAACTGGGCCGCACCCGTGGTGACACTGGCCGATGCAGCGGAAATCTTTTCCACCACCTCACGCAACTTCACGGCCATGGTATCAATGGCACGCGACATGTCGCCCAATTCATCACGACGGTTGGAAACACACCGAATGGCCAAATCCCCTTCCGACATGCGCACCATGTTGCCAATACATCCGGTGATCGCCGACACCAAACTCTTGGAGAGCACATAAGCCAACACCATACCAAGCAATACCCCCAGCACGCTCCCACCAAGAATCCATCGCTCCGAACTGTCGATCTCAGCATGCAGCTTCTTCTCCTGACCATCGTTCACCTGTTCCACCAACTCGTTGAAAGAACGACGCGCCGCAATCATCTCCTTCTCTACCTTATCCTGATCCTCAAGCTGACTCAGCAACGTCTGAAAACTGCCAGCATAATCAACCAACCCTTTGATCACTCCCTTGCCAATCTCGATATCTTTCGGATCCTTGAACAAAGCCGTCATCTCTTCCGCCAATGCCTTGGCTTTCGCCAACCCGTCTTTCACCCGCTGCACTGACTTGGTATCATTGCCAGCGCTGATGATGACCTCTTTTTCCCCCAAACGCACATCCATGAAAAAACGCCCGATATCTGCGGCATCATTGATCTTTTTGACCCGATCCCCGATCACCTGCTGACGCTCTTCTTCACTCAAAACCGCCCCCTGCCCTTTGCCAAAGGCGCGCAGCTTGTCAAACTGACTGTCTTCAAGCAACTGCAAAGCCGTCACCATGGCACGGGAGGTCTCACGGATCCCGCTCATGACCTGCTCCATCTCTTTGACCTCAGCCACCAGACCGGTAAATCCCTTGAGAAAAGAGTCCGCCAACTGGCTGATCCTGGACATGCTCTCCTTGTCGGCTGGATCCTTGAAATGGTGTTCAGCAGCCTGAGCGGCCTTGCTTTTGATAACCTCTACGGCCTTTTTGGCCATTTCCAGATGCCTGGCATCTTGATCCCCAATGAAATTCCGCTCTGCCCGCAGCAGAATGACCCCCTGGGATTCCATATCCGCGACAATGCCACTGTTGTTCACACGTTTGACCACGGACGAGAATCCATTGACACTGATGACTGCAACCAAAACAGTCATCAATATTACCACCAAAAATCCAAATCCTAGCTGAGCTGACAACTTGAGGTTACGCATGGCTCCATCCTCCAAAGGGAAATACAATGTTAACGATTTAAACCAAAACCAGTTTGGAATGTGGAATTTGTTTTGTTGGGGCGTTGCCCCAAACCCCACCAAGGGCGTTGCCCTTGGATCCCACCAGGGGTTATTGGCCCCTGGACCCCCTTGACATAAACGACGCATCCCGAAATGGGTGCGGTGTAAACCAAAACCAGTTTGGAATATGTATTTTTTTCGTGGGTGGCTCTCGCCCCAAACCCCACCAAGGGCCATTGGTCCCTGGACACCTTTGACATATACTATGCATCCTGCAATGAGTTCTGTTTAACGAGGCCATTTCCTTCTGATCAGTGTTGGGCATGCAACACCTTGAAGACTTCAGCAACCAGCATCTCACCAGTAAACGGTTTTAATAGTGTGCCTTGCACCCCCAGGGCATCGGCGGTATGCAACAAACTGCTGCCCAAGAGGTACTGACCTCCCCCACTGACAGCCAGAATCAACGGACGCGGTTGCATCATCAACACCTGAAGGATCAACTCCACCCCATCCATCTCCGGCATCAGCATATCGGTGATCACCAGATCAATCGGCCCGGAGTGCAACTGTTTCAACCCCTCCTGCCCGGATCCGGCAGTCAGAACCTTGAACCCATGCCCCTCCAACACCCGCCGATACAGCGCCAACAACTGGGCATCATCTTCCACACACAAGATCGTCGTCATCTTCCGCGCTCCTTGAAAGGGAGTAACCCTAGACACCAGATCACTCAACCATCATGCCAGGGAGGCAACCGGACCATGAATTTTTTTATCTGATTATATCAAGATATTATCTAGGGCAGGACCAGCAGAGGATACCGAATGATGCACGCCATATGTTTCACGTGAAACATATTTGTGTCACGACATGCAACAAACAAGCATTCATATTTGAGCAGAAAAGCGGGTCAGCAGACTCTCCAGATCACCGCTCAGAATCGGCTTGGGCAGAAAATCCCAGAACCCCACCGCATGCAACTCCTGCGTGGAGAAAGGATTGCGGTACCCGGAGGTCAGAACCACCGGCAGATGCGGGGCCAGTTTATGCAATGCGCGCAACAAAACCTCACCTGTGGCATCAGGCATGGTCTGATCGGTGATCGCCAGATCAAAACGGTCAGGATTGGCTGCCACCAGATCAACAGCCTCCTCGGCTTTCAGGGCACAGACCGGTTGACAGCCCAACCGCTTCAGATGTTCGGCCAGCACTGCCACCAACTGAGGTTCATCATCCACCACCAACACCTCCAGACCAAACTGTCCAGAAGTACCGCCATCCCTTTGCCGCCGCCGTCGCTCCAACATCTTTGTTTCCAATGGCAGATAGATGTGAAAACAACTCCCAGCATCGACCCGACTCTCCACCAGAATTCGCCCCTGCATGGCCGTGACATGGCCATGCACCACAGACAATCCCAAACCCGTCCCCTCGCCAACCCCTTTGGTTGTGAAAAAGGGATCGAAAATACGCGGCAGAACCTCGGAAGGGATGCCGATGCCATTGTCTTCCACCTGAATGCGCACATAACGGCCTGCCGACAGCGACAGCGCCGTATCCAGATCTTCAGACACCTGGATCTCTTCAAGACGGATGGTCAACTCGCCTCCGGTCCGATGGTGCATGGCCTGCACACCGTTGGTACACAGATTCATGAGAATCTGATGGATCCGGGTGGGATTGCCGATCACGGTGAGTTCGCGCTCAGGCAGTTGAGTCGTGAGTCGCACAGTGGCCGGGATCACGGCGCGCATGAAACGCAACGCCTCCTTGACCAAGGGAACCAGGGCAATCACCCCATCTTCCAGATCGGTCTGGCGGCTGAAGGTCAACAATTGCGCGATCAGATCCCGCGCCCGCAAACTGGCCGTCAACACCTCACGCAAATCTTGATGCGACTGCTCTTCCGGTATGAATTGTTTCATGACAAGCTCGGTATAGCCGATGATCACCCCCAATATATTATTGAAATCATGTGCAATCCCTCCGGCCAAAGTGCCGATGGCTTCCATTTTCTGGGCCTGACGCAACTGGGATTCCATGCGTGTCTCCCGCATCAGGCGTCGCAACGATCCGATCCCCATGGAAAGGGTGTTGGCCAGATCGGACAGGAATCCGATCTCGGCAGCATCAAAGGCATCCGGCTCCGAGGCATAGATGTTCAATGCGCCGATGGTCTGCTGATTCAAGAACAGAGGCAGGGCCAAGGAAGAAGAAAACCCAAGGCTCATGGCCCGGGAACGCCATTGTTCAAATGTCGGGTCATCCGGAATATGACGGGCCAGAGTCGGCTTGCCGGTACGAATGGCCGTACCGGTCGGTCCTTGTCCTGAAACGGTATCGCTCCAGGTGATCCCGAGACTGTCCGGATACTCATGGCCGCCTGCGCCATACCAGGCCACGGGTTTGACGGTTTTGTCGGCATCCTCCATGGCCATGCCCACCCAGGCCAGACGATAGCCAGCCTGTTCCACGATCAACTGACACACCTGACTGATGAACATCTCCTCATCCACGGCCTTGAGCAATGCCTGACTGGCCATACCCAGGGCAGTCAAGGCACGATTCATGCGCAGAAACTCCTTTTCCCGATGTTTGCTGACCGTGATGTCCTGCATGGTGCCGGCAATCTGAGCTGCCCGGATGGCACGGCTGCCGGTGACCTGACTCTGTTCCCAGAACACGGCCCGGACCAGCAGGATCATCTCCTGGCCGGAAGCACGCATGATGCGCACTTCATCGGAGCTGGAGTGCCGGGCATCACGCACCAGGGCAATCAAACGCTCAAACCGCTCCCGATCCTCGGGATGGATGCGTTCCAGGAGTTCCTCCCACTCCAGACGCGGCCTGACCTCAGCCAGTCCCAGGATGCGGCACAACCCGGCAGAGATCTCCCAGGAGGTGTCAAGCAGATTCCAGCTCCAGCTGCCGAGATGAGCAATGGTCTGGGCTTCATCCAGTGCCAGACGGCTCTGACGCAAATGCTCGACCGCGCGATGCCGGGCCAGAATCTTTTGCACCCCCTCTGCCACCAGACGCAACTGTTGGACATCATGATGATCATACGGATTGTTCTTGTTGCCCACCCCCATGACCAACACCACCCGCTCCCCTTCCACCACCGGCACACTCATGTGACGCAGCACGGTGACATGTCCCTCCGGATAGCCGGGCCGGGCCGCAAGTTCCACAAAATCATTATGCACCACCGGCTCTTTGCGTCGGATGCTCTCTGCCCACAATCCGGCCCCTTCCAGCGCATAGTTGTGGTCGCACACGGCGGTACATTGTTTCAATGCCTCCCGATTCCAGGAGGTAAGGGCCACGCTGCGTTGATCCTCATGGACGATATGCAGATAACCCACCTGGCTTTCGGTCAACTGTACGGCGATCTCGACCGCGCGATCACACACTTCACGCTCATTGTAGAGATGAGACTCCTGTTGCAGCTCCAACAGCAGACGAATGCGCTCCTCCCCTTTGCGCAAAGCCAGCAGCATGCGGTATTCCTGGGTGACATCGCGGAACACGAGCACCACTCCGAACAACCGTCCCAACCCATCCCGCACCGGCGAGCCGCTATCGGCAATGTGCCGTTCCGTGCCATCGCGGGCAATCAGCACCGTGTGGTTGGCCAATCCCACCACCCGCCCGGTCTGAATCACCATTTGTGCCGGATTGACCACGATCTGACGGGTCTGAAAATTGACGATGTGAAACACCTGCTCCAGAGGCTGACCGCGCGCCTCATCCATGCGCCAGCCGGTCAGGCTTTCCGCCACCGGATTCATGCGCACGACTCCTCCATGCCCGTCGGTCACGATCACCCCGTCCCCAATGGAATCGAGCGTAATGGAAAGTTTCTCCTCGGTCTCCTGGATGCGCCGGATCACCCCTTCGGCAATGCGCGTGAAGAAGACCGCGCCCACCAGAATCAATAAAACAGAGATCTGTACCGCATGGCTGATGGCGTGATAGACCGGTTCGCGCATCTCGGCCATGTCCAGTTTGACCACCAATCCCAGATTCAACTCTGGTATGGCCTCATACGCTGCATGGACCTCCTCACCCCGGTAGTCTGGTCCGATGATCACACCGGATTGACCGCTCAATGCCAAACGCATCGGGGTGGCAATTCCGACTTCTGACCAGGGAACTGGTCGGGGTACGACCAGACTCCCGTGACGCTGCCGGAACAGATAGACGATCTGCTCCCCCTCACGGCGGGCAAAGGCGATCTCCCCGGTTTTGCCCAACCCCTCATACCACCCCTGATGGGTCGTGGTCAGAAACTCCACCAGACGCTGCTGAAGTTCTTTTGGATTGTCTGTAACCTTGTGTTCCCACTGATGGAAGGTCAGAACCAGACGCGCCTGGCTCTTGGCCATGGCAGCCAGTCGTTCACCCTCGCTGGTCAGATGAGATTGATACAGGGTCAACAGACTTACACCGCCCACGGTCACCGCCAGGATGACCAGGATGACCAACAGCAAGACAAAACGGGCGCGTGGGGTGACAAACATGATGCTACCCTCCTTCAATGGAAGAGAATCGGTCAACGATCCTCCTGATCGGCAATACCCAACCGACGCATCTTGCGAAACAACGTACTGCGACTCATGTTCAACCGTTTGGCAGCCAATGCCCGTCGCCAGTTGCTGGCCTCCAGAGCGGAGAGGATCTCGGCCTCTTCCGGATCAACCTGCCCATCTGGCATCAGACGATCCGACTCCAAATCCGCACGCAGCTCTTTGGGCCAGTGATCCCGTTCGATCCGCTCTCCGCGACAAACCACAAAGGCGTGTTCCAGGGCGTGTTCCAACTCGCGCACATTTCCCGGCCACCCGTACTGCATCAACCGTTGCATGGCATCCGGAGAGATCCCCTGGATACGACGCTGAAAACGACGGTTGAACTGCCCCAAAAAATGGTTGGCAAGCAATGGAATATCTGCGATGCGTGCCCGCAAGGGCGGCAGATCGATGACCACCACCTTCAAACGGTAATAGAGATCTTCACGAAAAGTCCCAGCCTGAACCTTGGCCTTCAGATCCTGATTGGTTGCCGCGACGATGCGCACATCCACAAGGATGGACCGATTGTCTCCCACCCTTTCGATCTGCTTGTGTTGCAACACCCGCAACAGACGCAACTGCATGGTCTGGGAGATGTCACCGATTTCGTCCAGAAAGATCGTGCCGCCATCCGCCTCCTGGAACCGTCCGTTGCGATCCCGGATGGCACCGGTAAAGGCCCCGCGCACATGTCCGAACAACTCGCTCTCCAGCAAGGTTTCGGACAAAGCCACACAGTTGACCTTGACCAAAGGACGGTTATGACGTCGCCCTTGCTGATGGAGCGCCTCGGCCACCAGCTCTTTGCCGGTCCCGGATTCACCGCCGATCAACACTGTGGTCTCCAGGTCCGCCAGGCTCTCGATCAACCGATAAACCGAGCGCATGGCCGGCGTCTGACCGATCAGGCCTGAAAAACGTTGCTGCACCAACAGCTGTTGCTCCAGATCAACCAGAGGGGTTTCATCCCGGACTGCCAACACCCCGCCCAGCGGTGTTCCGCTTGAACTGCGCATGGGAGTTGCCGTCAGGCTCACCACCTGGTCGGGTCGTTTTTTTAAGGCACAACCGTGCCGATGCAAACTCTTCTTGCTCCCGCTGGCCATGGCCTGTCGCATCAGCTCCACACAGGCACCGTCACAGCCAAGCTCCAGGCTCACCCACAAGCGCCCGATCATCTCCGAGTGAATCCCGCACAGCTTGTCGGCCATCTGGTTGACCGTCACCAGCTTCAGATCCGCATCCACGCTTACCAGGCCATTGTCCACACTGTCAAAAACCGCTTCCAGATGACGCAGCAGTCGCTGTTTATCCTCCTGTTCCCGTTTCACCCGCAGGGCCATCTCGGTGGTACGCAACAAGGTTTCGGCCAGGATCGGTTTGACCAGATAGTCGTGTGCGCCCTGACGCAGGGCCTGCTGGGCACTCTCCAGAGAGGGATAGCCGGTCATCAGGATGATCAATGGCTGATTCAGAAAATCGGCACTCTCGGACATCAGATCCAGCCCGGAGCGTCCGGGCAGACGGAGGTCGCAATAGACCAGATCAAAGGGATGCGCCCGCAGCCGCGCCAGACCATCCGCCAGGTCCGCAGCCAGACTTACCCGATGGCCCGCAGCACCCAGATGCCGTGCCAGGACTTGACGCACTCCGGCTTCATCCTCTATGACCAGGATCTCTCCATTCAGGTTCATGATTGCGGTTCATCCTTAGAGGCTGTCTGGTGATTCCTGAGCCGAGCATAATTATCCAATGATTGAGAAAAAAGAGGGGGTCTGGGGGATTCATCCCCCAGGGTTTTAATGTTTTCATGTTTTAATGTTTGAAAAATTTAAAAGATTAAAATCCCAGGGGTTTCACCCCTGGACCCCACCAGGGGGGTAACCCCCCTGGACCCCTGATGATGGTGTATTGACTTGCGATTGATCATTTAAGAATCACCAAACAGCCTCATCAATTGATCGCTCTCCACCGTGAGCAAATCGTAACACCGGGTATCATCAAGATCAATTTTATTGCAACATTTGCCGGTTCGTCCACAGTCGTACAAACACTGCATGGGATAGACTTGCCCTTTTCTCAGCAACGGTTTATTAAGAAGTCATGCTTGCCGGATACGGATGGCTCTTAGAAGATTAACAATTCCTCACAGGAACATCCATTCATCTTTGCGGTTTTCAGGACTGCATGACATGCCACAATATAAAAACCAAAAAAAAACGATCCGCACCTTGCATGGCATGATGTCCCGACAGAGCCTGCAACGTCGCATGGGTTTGATTCTGATTCTTTCCACTTTAGGTATTCTGATTGCCGGACTGTTGACCGTCCACTCCAAGCAGGATGGCATGCTGGAGGATCGGCAACTCAAGACCAAACATCTGGTCGAAACCGCCTACAAAATTCTGGAAACCTATCACAAAAAACAGACATCTGGCGAATTGAGTGTTGACCAGGCCAAAGAGGGAGCCAAGACCATGGTGCGCGGGCTGCGCTATGGCGAGAATGACTATTTCTGGATCAATGATCTGGAAGCCCGCATGGTGATGCATCCGATCAAACCGGAACTGGAAGGCAAGGATCTTTCCGACTTCAAGGATCCCCTCGGTAAAAAGTTGTTTCTGGCTTTTATCGATGTTGCCAACCGGGAGGGAGCCGGATTTGTCGATTATTTATGGGACCGGCCCAACGGGCAGGTGACCGAACGGGTGCCAAAGATCTCCTATGTCATGTTGTTCAAGCCTTGGGGATGGATCATCGGGTCTGGAATCTATATTGACGACATTGGCAAGACCGTGCAACAGGATGTGCTGTGGCTGTTGATGGAGTTGGCCCTGATCGCTCTGGTGCTGGTTGGGTTTGCAATCTGGATTGCCCGCACCATTTTGCAGCAGGTGGGTGGTGACTTGCATCAGGTGGAGCAGGCCGTGCATGCGTTGGCCCATGGAGATATGACCATACGGATCACAGGTCGTGCCAACAGACCGGTCACGGGCATGGCCAGTGCGGTCAACCGCCTGGCGGATCGGCTGGAGCGGATCATGCGCTTGATCAATCTGCACTCCGGTGGCATTACGGCGTGTGTGAGTGAGTTGATCAAGATCCGGGACATGGTGGGGACCGATGCGGACAAGTCGCTCCAGATCGTCCGCAGCGTATCGGAAAAGAACACGGCCCTGGCCGAGGAGGTGCATTCGATCACCCAGTCTCTGACCAAAGAGACCGAAAGCATCGATGCCGTGGCTCAGGCTGCCGCAGAGGTTTCGTCCAACATCATCACCATTGCTGCCGGGGCAGAGGAGGCCAGTGCCAACATTGCCACCATGGCAGCAGCGGCTGAGGAGATCACGGCCAACATTGCAGGCGTCAACAACAGTTTGTCCCGTGTGGATGAGTCGGTCAAGGCGGTTGCCGACTCGATAGACAACATCACGACCGCTTTGGAAGAGATCAACCGGCGGTGTCAGAATGCCAGTGCGGAATCGGAAACCGCGCACAGTCATGCCATCGGTGTGCGTGAAGTGATGCAACGGCTCTCCGAATCGGCTCAGGAGATCGGGGATGTGGTGGATATCATCAACAACATTGCCGAGCAGACCAACATGCTGGCCTTGAACGCCTCCATTGAGGCTGCCGGGGCTGGGGATGCGGGCAAGGGGTTTGCGGTGGTTGCCAATGAGGTGAAGGATCTGGCACGTCAGACTTCGGATGCCACTCGTTTGATTCTGGAGAAGATACATCGCATTCAGGGCAACACGCGCGAGGCGGCGGAGGCCAACAGCAGTGTGGCTCAGAGCATTGACCGCATCAACGAAGCCAACCGTGAGATCACCGATTCGGTGGAGTTGCAATCCGGGGCCATGGCTCAGATTTCACATGCCATGGACGAAGTGACCCATGCCGCAGGCGAGGTGACGCGCAATGCCTGGGAGTTGGGGAGTGCTGCCCAGGAGGTGGCACGCGCAGCCCAGGAGGCAGCGGCTGGAACCGGTGAAGTGGCCCGTTCCGCCTCCATGGTGGCCTCTTCCGCCGAGGCCATGGCTGACAAAACCCGGGATGCCCAAACTCTTTCGCAAGAGATCATGACTGCCACCCAGGTCACAACCGAGGCCAACAATGCGGTTCAGGCCAACATGAAGGAGGCTTCCACCATTGTCGGCATGACGCGCGGATCGACCATTCAGTTCAAGCGCATGGGGGCAACCTTGCAGGATATGGTGGCGGCCTTGTACGCGGCCCAGGCCGAATCCGATCTGGGCAAGCCCTGTTTTGATATACGTGCGGTCAAGGGATTCTTCCTCCAATGGCACAGCCGCATGGAGCAGGCCATTGCCTTGCGGTTTACCATCGGTCCGGAGCAGTGGGTCAAGGAGGAACAGTCGCCTCTTTATTCCTGGACCCAGAATGTTGTTTCCAAACCTTATGGTCAGAGTGAGCATATTCAGCAGACGATCCGGCTGCATGGACAGATGGTTTCCAAGGCGGTGGAGACCTTGACCATCATTCATCAGGAGGGGCGTCCAGCGCGCCAGAAGGCAGATGGGAAATTGTTGGAATATCTGTCCCTCATGAAGAAATTTTTCTCCCTTCTGGATCGCATCTACCTGGAAAACGGCCAATCAATTATGGAAGAGCGTGAGTTCTTCCCCTGGACCGATCAACTCTTGACAGGCATTCATGCTGTGGATGAGGATCACAAAAAGCTGGTGGGCATGGTCAATCTGATTCACCGTTTGTTGACCGAAGGGGCGGGGAGTGAAGAGGTTGGCAAAGTGATCAACGAATTGGCTACGTATACGCAATTCCATTTTGGTCGCGAAGAGAAGATGTTTGATCAGTATGGTTATCCCGAGACTGCCGACCACAAGGCCAAACATATGCGCTTGTTACAGGATGTCACGGGTTTGATGGAGAAATTCGCTGCCGGAGACTTTGCTGCGCCCATGGATCTGTTGACCTTTGCCAAGGCGTGGTTGATCGAACACATTCTGGGTACTGACATGCGGTTCGCACCTTATCTGCGCGCCAAGGGAGTGGAATAATTTTTTTATTTCATTTCAATGTACAATTGCGAAAGAAGGCCAACCATAAACCAAAACCATTTTGGAATGTGTCATTTGTTTTGTTGGGGTCTTGCCCAAAACCCCACCAAGGGCGTTGCCCTTGGATCCCTTTGATATAAACGACGTATCCCTAAGAGCCTGTTTGGTGATTTTGTATTGTTCAGTCGAGAGTGAATACGCCATCATCATGGGTCCAGGGGGGTTACCCCCCTGGTGGGGTCCAGGGGTGAAACCCCTGGGACTTTAAATCTTTTAAATCTTTTAAATCTTTTAAACAAAAATATTTATAAATTATTTTTAAACATGAAAACATGAAAACATGAAAACCCTGGGGGATGAATCCCCCAGAC
>JAANAU010000025.1 GCA_011089965.1 Magnetococcales bacterium | reverse complement strand
TGGCGCGTTCGTCGAGCAGTCCGGTCAATTTCCGGTATTTCGCATCAAGGAGTTCGTTGGTAGCCATGCCAACATGGTACTCTCTGACTGCCACTTGTTCAAGTTATTTTGAATAGCATCCAAACGTGACGCGACTGGTGGCCAAGGGCGGTGTTTTGACAAGGCGTGCAGGTGTCTTCAGGGTGGGAAAATCCGTTTCAAAATGCTGACCAGGATCAAAGTTAGATCCTGGTTGTACTTTTTCTGGTAGCAAGTACCCCATCAAACTGGTCCTGAAGCTGTGGACCAGGGCGAACTTTGATATTTAAAGGGAAATGTCTGGTCCACAGGTTCAGGACCAGGAAGGCCCTGGTCCACAGCTTCAGGAGAATTCGGGCCGAGAGAGAATGAGGAACGCGGTTTTCGGTGTTCGCTGGTCCAAGTTCAGACCGAAAGGAATTTCAGACCGGTTCTGGTAACCATTGGAAACATTGGACTTTTCAGGCACAAAAAAAGCCGCCCTTGAAGGCGGCTTTGATTTTGAGACTTTCCTAATAACTTTAATTGGTGGAGGTGAACGGGATCGAACCGATGACCTCCTGCTTGCAAAGCAGGCGCTCTCCCGACTGAGCTACACCCCCAACGAAAAAATTCAATCCTCTTAATTTACCGGATGTCGTCAACAAAAGCAAGCCCAATCCGTCACCTTCCGGATGGGCCATCCCATCATTTCCAGGTCACTCCGATCTCTTCCAACCGGGCCAGACGGACTGGATCCAGTTGGCCATCCCTTTTGGCTTGTCGCTGAAATTGCAACCACAATCCCAAACGCGGAAACTCTGGACTTTCCAACGGAACCTCGCAGTGGCCGTAACGGGCGTGAAAGGCGCGCAACTGCTGCATCATCTCTTCTGCAATAGCCTCTTTGCCATCCCACACCATGCCCAGATGGTCCAACAAAGCGGTGCGTTTCTCTCCCAAATGACCCTTCTGACGGGCAGTGCGCTGAGTGGCGACCCAGGAGGCCAGACGGGGGTTTTCCGGCCAATCGGTGGGCACGACAACATGACCATGATGACCATGAAACGCTTCCAATGCCCGGAACGACTCCATCCAGATCACCTCCTGGGCATCCCACACAAAACCGATGGCATCCAGCCGCTGTACCCGCTCCGGCTCCAGTTGCCCGGCCAGCCGCGCCTTGCGTTGTGCAGCCACCCACCAACCCAATTGCGACTGCTCCGTGGCATTTTCCGACACCAGACAATCGCCGTGTCGCTCCCGATATTCGGTGAGGGCAGCAAACATCTCTTCCCAGAAAATCGCCTTCGAGTCCCAGACAAATCCCAGAGATTCCAACCGTTGCACATGTTCAGGTCTGGACAGTTTCAGGCGATAATCGCGTCGTTGTTGTTCCACCCAGCGGGCCAAGGCCGGATCACTCTCCCAGTTGGTTGGCACCAGGCAGTGGTTGCGCGTCTGCTGAAACCGGGTCAGAGCCAGAAACATCTCCTCCCAGGCCGCATCACGCGCATCCCACACAAATCCCAGAGAGACCAACCGGGTCAATCGCTCCTCATCCAGTTTTTCCTTGTCCCGCATCAAACGTTGGGTCTTGACCCAGGTCGGCAACTCCGGCAGCTCCGGCCACTCTTTGGGCACATTGAAATGACCGTATTCTTGATGAAAATCGACAAGCGCCTGAAAATGATCCTCCCAAACCGCCTGTTCCAGATCCCAGACAAAACCGGCTTCGGTCATACGGGCCTGGATTTTGGGATCCAGCTGCCCCAAACGCCAGGCACGTCGCATCTCCCGCGCCCACTGATCGAGCTGCCAGGAGTCTGGACAGGGATCGGGAATGCGCCCATGGCCATTCTGGATACGAAACTCCTGAAACAGTTGCCATCCCTCTTCCCAGCGTGCCTTTTTCAAATCCCAGACAAAATCCAATGCCTCCAGGCGGGCGATGCGCTCATCCGTCAGTCCACCCTTGGCACGCAGCCGGCGCTGCTCTTCAGACCAGATGGCCAAGGTGGGATTTTCCGGCCACTCTTTGGGCACCTTGCCATGTCCATATTTCAGCCAGTGTTGACGCAACACCTCGCACATCTCGTCCCAGGCCGCAGCCGCCAGATCCCAGACAAACCCCTCGGCATCCAGACGCTTGATCCGTTCAGAAGGCAATTTTTTCAACTCTTTTTCTTTGCGCTGTTTGTCTGCCCATTTGGCCAGCAGAGGATCTTCGGGACAATAACTGGGAATTTTGCCGTGACCACGCAACCCCTTGAACCGCAAGAAAAGCTGATACGACTCTTCCCAGGCATACTCTTCCAGATCCCAAATGAATCCGACTCCCTCCAGGCGTTGTTCCAGCTCTGAGGAGAGTTTCGCTTTTTTCTTGAGCTGGCGTTGTCGCACACACCACTCCCCCAGGGCGACATCTTCCTGGCAGGGGTCTTGAACCCGAGCATGGCCATGATGTTCCACAAATCGCTGCAAACGGTAAAAGGCCATTTCCCAGGCGTGTTGCTCCAAATTCCAGACAAAGTCGATCTTCTCCAGGCGGGCCTGTTGTTCCGCATCCAAAGTGCCGCGCATTTTGGCCAAACGTTGCCGCGCCGCCCATTCGGCCAGTTCCGGGTTGTCCGGCCACTGGAGCGGTACAGCCGTATCCCCATGGGTTGCCTGGTAGGCCAACAAGGCACCAAAGCGTTGATCCCAAACGTCTCCGAGCTGTTGCAAGAGTTCGGGAAACAGCGCATCCCGGGACCAGCTCGGCGGTTGATCCGCATCAGTCACCCATTGAATCCGGGCCAACAGCGGTTCCGGATTGCATTGTCCATCCCGTCCCAACTGCTCCATGGCAGCACGCACATGCGCATGAAAAGCGGGATCCAACCCGCGCATTCTGCGCAAAAGATCCCACATCAGGCTGGCATCCACCACCAGGCCATCCTTGACCCAGACCGGCACCATCAGACAGCCTGCGCCGGTGGAATGACTGGCTGCCAATATCGCCTCCAGTGCCTGACTCAATCCGGCTCCATCCGGGAGCGTCAGAAACAGCGCCACATCCGCCGGTGCCAACCAACGTCCTGCGACAACCGGCAGAGTATGCACCCACACCGCCCGTCGTGCCCGTTGAAAAGCCAACCGAACCCGTTCCAGTTCCAGGCTTTTGGCCTCCTTGTCGATCTGAAACCACTCGAATTCGGGTGGATCCCCTGGATTCGGTTCAACGGCTGGCAGATAGGCATGCACATGACGGATCTCTGCAAGCCTGGCGATTCCAGCCAGCAAGATCGACAACGGATTGTCGGTGCGGTTGCCGGACACGGGCATCAACAAAAGCTTCCAGGAGCGGGGCAGAGGCAAGACTGCCACGGATTCGACCTCCTCGCCACGGACACGCTTGACACTCCCGCTTTGCCACACAAGCTGTTTGGCAGCAGGCAGGGTGGTGCCAGCCGGAGGTGCAAAGCTGACCACCAGGTCGACCATGGGAAATCCCATCAAGGCGCGCGCCAGCAACGGAATCTGGTGTGCCGTGACCAGGATCACCCGTGCCCCGGTGTGATGCCAGGCAAGAAAACGTCGCACCCCTTCCGGATGGGTGGTGACGGGAAAATCCAGTTCCATGGATGGGACCGGCTCTTCCACCATCTGCACCAAGGCCAGATCGCCCCAGCCGACATGCAGCCGCCATTGTCGTAGTGTATAGACCAGATGTTCCAGATTGGCCAACACCACCACGACCACCCGGCGTCCGCCCAAACGCTGAATCAGCCGCAACGTGAGCAGTTCTGTTTCGGCACCAGGGGAGAGCTGCCATGTCAACGGTTCGTTCTGCCCCAGGCGTGTCAGGAGTTGTTCCAGGGTGCGCACATGAAATGGGGGCATGGCTGGCCGTTCCAGCATGGTTCCAGCCCCTTGCAGCCAGCGTCGGATGGTCTGAAAAACGCGCGGCTCCAAACGATCCAGATCGATCCCGCGCAGCGCATGACCCCCTTTCAGCTTTTTCCATCCATTGGTCAGGTGGTCGGCATTGGTGATCAGCAATGGCTGCAAAGTGGCAGCCAGCAGTGGGGCAAAACGGTCGGATTCGCCGGGCAAAGGTTTGTCCCGTTCCGGACGGAAAAGCAGTTGATAGGCATGGATCTCCCCTTCCAGGGAACGGAACACTCCGTCTGCACCGGGCAGGTGAGCAGGCATGCCCAGGCGACGACGGGCATCGAGGGGCATCTGACCCGTGGGCCAACACTCCACGGCACGGTGGATGGCGCGGGTGGTGAGCAGACCTTCGACAAACAAGGCAAAGGCTGCCTGACGATCCTGTGGATCCTCACAGGATGCGATACGCAATTCCAACTCGGCAAAACGGGAGACATCCTGAAACAGGCCGTTTTCGATCAAGGATTTTGCCTTGGGATGACGCGGCAGCATGGCAGACTCGGAATCGGATCAGCGCGGGGTGGCGTCGGGCAGACCGCCGTCCACCGGCAGGGTGGCACCGGTGGTCGGGGTTTGGCGCGTGACAAAAAACAGCACCGCATTGGCCACATGTTGGGCGGTGATGCGTGCTTTCAACAGGTTGCGGTTGCGGTAATACTCTTGCAAACCATCGGCATCCAGGCCGCGTGCCTGCATACGATCCGGTCCGACTTCAGCCCACAATCCAGAGGGACGGGCACCATCGGCAAACACCCCGTCCGGGGCCACCATGTTGACCCGCACCCCGAACTCGGCCAACTCCAGGGAAGCAATGCGCGCCAACTGGTGAGCTGCGGCTTTGGTGGCGCTGTAGGCACCAAACCGGGCACCGGGAGCAAAGACATTTTTGGTCGAAATCAACACCACATCCCCGCCAGTCCCCTGACGTTTGAACAGGCGCGCCGACTCGGCCAACACCAGCAGCGTCCCTTCCACGTTGACCTTGTGGATTTTTTGGAATGCTGCCAGTTTGAGGGTATCCAGGCCCGCCACATGGGCCAGACCCGCATTCGGAATCAGGATATCCACGCCGCCCCAACGTTCCACGACCAGAGCAAAACCGGCAGTGACCGACTCGGGTTGGGTCACGTCCATGGCCACAGGCAGCAGTTGACCCGGATGGTGACGGTTGAACTCCTCAGCCAGACTGTCGAGTCCGGCACCGGGCAGATCGGCAGCGGCCACATGACACCCCTGGGCCAAAAGCTCCCGGCAGATCCCGGCACCGATGGCCCCTGCCGCTCCGGTGACCAGTGCCACCTGACGGGCCAGGGCATGGGCGGAGATCGGGCGCAATTTGCGCACCTGGCTGGGAAAATACTCCATGGCAAACAGTTCCGGGTCGTCGAGTCCCAGATAACTGCTGTTCATGGCTGCGATCTGATTTTTGACCGTCAGACTTTGCAGCAGGATATCGCGGGTGATTTCCGCCTCGGCAGCGGTTCGACCGGCGCAGATGGCACCGATTCCCGGCATGAAGATCACTCTGGGGGAGGGATCGAACGGCGTGGGACGCCCTTCCAGATCGGCCAACCGGTCGAACCGCTCCCGATAGGCAGACTGATATCCGGCTATGGCAGTGGGGATCGCGTCATGGTCATCGATCCAGAGCGGCAGATGTTTGGTCCGGATCAGATGATCCGTGGTCAGAGGGGGGGTGATGGCCAGCGTGCGTCCCTGTTCGGAATCGACCAGATTGAGGGTTTCGCGGGTGATCGCAGGCAACAGGATGAAACGTTGGTACGGGTGATCGGCATCTCCGGTCGGGATGGCCAGGCGACCACGGATCACAGGGGCTGCGTCCAGATAGCGTTCACGGGCCGAGGCAATGGTGGTGACGCGCCGCAAGGCCTTGGGTGCCCGGGAGTGGGTTGCGATGTAGCTTTCGGCCCGGTTGACCAGGTCGATGGTGGTTTCATAGGCCTGACGGGCGCTTTCACCCCAGGTGATCAGGCCGTGATGCATCAGCACCATGCCGTTGGCTTCGGGGTGGGCGGCATGGGCCACAGCCACGGCCCTGGCCAGGGCAAAGCCGGGATGGACATAGGGCAGAATGATGACCCGCTCTCCCAGGGCCGCACGCACGAGAGTCGCACCATCCGGCTGATTGGTCAGCGCCAGAATGGCATCGGCATGGGTATGATCGATAAAGGTGTGGGGCAAGAATACATGCAACAGTGCTTCAATCGAGGGAGCCGGGCTGTCGGCATGCAGACGACGGATGCATACGGCATTGACCATGGTGGCCTCATCCAATGCATCCAGGGTGCTCAGGGGACGCAATGGCTCCAGTTCCAGGCCGCAGTGTCCTTCGGGTTCGATGGTGGCCAAATCCCAGCCCGTGGCCTTGATGAAAATGACCGGCAACTCCCGCCCCAGCAGATCGCGTCCCTGATCTTTGACCGAGGTGTTGCCACCGCCATGGAGGACCAACCCTTTTTCAGCGCCCAGCAAACGGCTGGTATAGGTGCGCAAGGCCAACCGTTCGCCCCAACGGCTTCCATAGCGTTGGACGAACTCTTCAGCTTCGGCATCTGACCAGCGACTTTTCATGATCCGGAACTGAGATCTTGATAGAATTCATACGCCTCACGCGGGGTGAACCCTTCATGCACCACCTTGCCCACGGCCTGGATCATGGCAGCCGGGGCATTGGACTGAAAGATGTTTCGGCCCATGTCCACTCCGGCAGCACCTTGTTGGATGGCCTGATAGGCCATGGTCAAGGCATCGGCTTCGGGCTGTTTTTTGCCGCCGGCAATCACAATCGGCACTGGGCAGGAGGCTGTGACGGTCTCGAATCCTTTGGCCACGTAATAGGTTTTGACAAAGGTTGCGCCCAGTTCGGCACAGATGCGCGTGGCCAGTCGCATGTATTTGGCGTCGCGGGTCAACTCCTTGCCCACGGCAGTGACTCCCAGGACCGGCAGACCATAGCGCAACCCCTGATCCACCAGGCGGGTCATGTTATGAACGGACTGGGTTTCATGTTCGCCACCGATAAAGACCTGGACTGCCATGGCCGAGACATTCAGGCGCAAGGCATCCTCAATGTCCACTGCAATCCGTTCGTCGGACAGCTCTTTGAGGATGCTCGGTCCGCCGCTGACGCGCAGGGAGATCCCTTTGGTAAAAGTGGCGGGAGTCAAAGCTCGCAACACGCCCCGGGTACACATCAAGGTGTCGGCAAATTTCAACAAGGGGTTGATCGTGACATCGATCCGTTCCAACCCGGTGGTTGGTCCCATGAAATATCCATGATCCACTGCCAGCATCACCGTGCGACCGGTCGCCGGAGAGAAGATTTTGGACAGACGGTTCTGCATGCCCCAATCCAGGGCATGACACCCTTTGAGTGGAAACGGTTCGGCCTGTTGGGGTACAGTGAGGTGATAATCGTGGGTCTCTTTCAGATCGTCGGTGTCGGCCATCTTCATATGTCCTGCAATGCTGGGGTGCCAAACGGAAGGAGCAAAAGATTGCCTTATAACGACCCTGTTGGCAAGGGTCTAAAGTTCCATTAATCCAGATGACGGGTCATGAGGATGCCGGTCCGGGAGTTGACTGCATGTCGTACAGGTTGACAGGGACTTAAAAAAAAACTTTACAAATCATGCAGTGCAGTTCTATCCTGCCATCAATTGGGTGAGCAAGGTATTTTGGAAATATCGATTGCGGGTACGATTCGGGTGATTCCCTATGCAGCAGAATGAACCGGAGCATCAACGTCTGGCCAGATCGATTCCCTTGATGCGGGTGGCCGGGGTCGCGGAAATCGAGAGCATTCTGAAAGGCTCGGGTGCATGGCAGGTGACCCGCGATGCCTCCCGCACACCACGCGACGTACAGATGGCGTGTGGATGGTCGCGTTGTGTCTATTTTTATGCGGGACACGCGATACCGCAGTATGGGGAGATCGCCTTTGCTTACGCGCCGGATTTTGAACAAGGAAAAGCAGGCCATGTGGCACCCTGCGATTCGGGTGGGGTGTATGCTGGCAAATGTGATCCGTTTCTGGCACTTGCCGGGAGTGACCCCAAAAATCCAGCCGTGTTTTTTTTGCAGCAGAATCGATACCCTTTGGATCAATGGCGGGAACCGTTTGCCGACTATTTGAAGGATTATTTTGGCAACAACATGAATGCTTATTGTGCGCAGCAGCCGCCAAATTTTTTGGTTCCACCAGCCTGGGGGGATCCGAATCTGCCAGCCCGTTTTGCATGGAATCATCAGCAATCGGATTTGTTGTCATGGATATGGGAGGTGCGTATTGAACAGCCTGTGGAACTGAAAGAGGATTTGTTGGTCTGGTCTACGTCACGACAGGTTTTCAAACGTATCAACAATCAAATCGCACACGGGAAACTGGGCTTCAATGCATCAAGAAATTTTGAAAGATTGAAAAAAATATTCAATATCATCACTCATGAACAGGATGATGCCGTCGTGGAATTGAAAGATTGGACCAGGCAATGGCTGACACGTCAACCATGATCCCGAGTGCAGAGCAACTGGATGCGGTTGCCATCAATGGCAGCCCGACGGATCTATGCACCATCACCTGGATTGTTGTTCGCAAGCGTTTGAGTGCAGAACCGGTTTGGCTGCTGGACCCGAAAAGAGGATTGAAAAATCCGATCACCTTGCCAACCTTGCAGCAGTATGCCAGTGAGCAATTGATTCATCTGTTGGACAGTCATGCACAAGCGACTGTCATGGGTTCGGATATGGCATTTTGTGTCAGCAAGGAGTTTCTGGAATCCTATCAGGAAGTTTGTCGAGAAGGGTTTCCCTGGGAAGATTTGACACCACATGGCATGCAAGGTGGACAACATTGGACGGTCTTTGGTCCTTTTTCCCGCTTGCAAACCTTGCAACGTCATGCGGCGGCTAAACTTCTGGAAGAACTGGCAGTGAAAATACCATCAGAGCTTCCGTCAGATCCTGCGGAACTGGTCAATGGGTTTTTGCCAGCAGTGGAAAGATGGGCACGCTGCGGCGCCATGTGTGTTGATCCTGATTTTACAGAAGGGCGCGATTATTATTTGGAGTTTCATCAAATCATCGCAGCAGTCCTGGTATTGATGCCGAACGAGTTCTACCGATTGCGTTTGACGTATGATCTTCAGGTGCAGTCGGATTATCCAGACATCACCTTTGAACAGTATGCCCGGGATGCGCGCATCCGTGCAGAAAACTGGCAAACTCAAGCTTCTTTATTCAAAAGGAGCAGCACTCATCACAGAATGCATAGAGATACGGTTATTACTGTTTCTCCAATAATACAGAACAATAGATTATTAATACAAGGTTTCTCTCTTCCTCATGGTTTTGATGTGAAAAGGGCAAGCCACGAATCGTTTTCTCATTAACAACCAGGCAACGCTTCCATGCAGATACTGGCTTTCTTTTCATTCAAAGGTGGTGTTGGACGTACGGCGCTGTTGACCAATCTGGCGGCCTATTGGGCATCTGTGGGGCAGGTGGTCGGGTTGGTGGATATGGACCTGGCTGCCCCTGGGTTGAGTTTTTCACCTTTACTGTCACCAACCCCCCTGGATCCAGAAATGCAGGGTCGGGGATTCAGCGATTTGCTGGCAGCTTATTATTTCGGTCGGGATGAGGATGACCGTCTGGGTTATTTTCCGCCTGCCGGGCTTTTTTACGAAATGCGCGCACCGCAGGCTCAGTGGGGCAATGGTGGGGTGATTCTGGTCATGCCTGCCGGAAACGTCCATTTCCGCTATCCTCCCGCAACCACGATTGAAGTTGCCTTTCCTGGGAAAAAGGGTCGCACTCCTGTCGAAAGCCCTGATGATCGTGCCTTGCGGGCCTTTGCCTCTCTGCTGAAACGGGACATGCGGGCTTTCCGTCTGCCATCAGGTCATCCCCAGGCAGGTCGGGGGTTGGATTACCTGCTCATCGACTGTCGGACCGGCTTTCCGGAGTTGCTGGATCTGGTGTTGGGCTATCTGGCAGATCGCATGGTCCTGGTCTCCGGGTTGAATGGACAGAATCTGGTCGGTTTGGACCTCACGCTTGGCAAATTGCGTGCAGAGCGGGTTCCGGAAGGGTATTTTGCCCGTGATGTGGTGGTGGTCTTCTCACCGGTTCCGGTGCATATTCACGATGATCCTGAGTCGTTGGCTGTGCTGGAGCAGGGTCGGAATATCGTCCATGCCCACCGGAAGCCCCCCAGAAACAACATGCAGCAGGAAGATGGACCGAAAATCTTCACCCTGCCCTACACCCCGCGTCTGGCGGTTTCGGATCTGCCTTTGACGACGGTCAGTCTTGACCATCCGTACAGTCGGAGTGTGGTGGAGATTGCCGATTTTCTGCAAGAGACGCCGGTTGACAGCCAGATCGAACAGGTAAAGGACAAACTGGTGCGCGCTGGCGCTGCCACCCTGAGCATCGGGAAACAGGGGGCCGGAACAGATCAGGAGAGCATATGGAAGGGTTACGCGACCCCTGTTGAAAGGAGCGATTGCCATGCCATCATGCAACTTCCCAAATGGTATTGGCCTCTGACGCAGAGTGGAAAATGCACCCCGGAAGTTTCTCAACGCCTCCATCAGCTGAAGAACGGGCGTTCCGATCTGAGGTCAGAAGTGTTGGAATCTTTTCTCGATGGACTCTCCGGCTCCATCGCGCTCTCCAGGCAGGAAAAGCAGGCAATGCTCTCCTCTTTGTCACAGCGCAGTACAACCCAGATTCAGCAGTTGACGGATGTCTTCAATGAAGAGCGACAAAAGCTTTCCAGTCTGCCAGACCATCAACAGAATGACCTTCATCAACAGCTTTACAAACATCAGATGGAGTGGGCAGATCTGCTGGTCACCCCTGCTGGTGAGGGAATGCGCCGTTTTCTTTTGTGGCCTCTGGAGGGGATCTCCCTGTTTTCGGCCTGGGAGTCGCATCCAGACTATTGGTGGCGTCTGGCACAGGATCTCAAAGGGGAGTTGGGCCAGAAGACCCGTGCCTGGGAGGCCATGGCGCGCGCACAAAAACTGGAGAGTATCCCGCAGAACGCTCTGGATGAGCTGTTGAATCGGATGGATCCCCGCGACCCGGCATGGAACAGGCAGATCGTGGAGCAGGCAAAGGTTTTGGCTGGAGAGGATCCATGGATGCAGTTCCAGATCGTGCGCAAAGAGTCGGCACCAGAAGCAGGCCAAATTGAGGCGATCATGCATCTTCTGATGCAACAGCTGTCACAGTTGGATGGCAGGCGTTGTTTCATCCTGGCAGCTTGGATATTAGATCACCAACCCCGGTTGGGTGCAAGCACCGAACCCTTCCTGCGTCGTGCTGTGGAACAATTGCCTGACGATTCCTATGTGATGAATTCTTGGGGCAACCTGCTTTGTCACCATCTGAAACGGTATGAAGAGGCCGAAGCCGCCTATCGCAAGGCTATGGCGCTTGATGACAAAAATGCTCATGTTCTCGGCAATTTTGCTCTTTTCATGCAGAACGTCCGCCAGGATTATGATCTGGCGGAAGAGCTGTACCGCCGCGCACTCCAGGCCGATCCCAACCATGCCAACCACCTCGGCAATTTTGCTGTTTTCATGGAGAACGTCCGCCAGGATCATGATCAGGCGGAAGAGCTGTACCGCCGCGCACTCCAGGCCGATCCCAACCATGCCAACCACCTCGGCAATTTTGCTCTTTTCATGCAGAACGTCCGCCAGGATTATGATCTGGCGGAAGAGCTGTACCGCCGCGCCATCCAGGCCGATCCCAACCATGCCAACCACCTCGGCAACTTTGCTCTTTTCATGCAAAACGTCCGCCAGGATTATGACCAGGCAGAAAAACTGTACCGCCGCGCCATCCAGGCCGATCCCAACCATGCCAACAACCTCGGCAATTTTGCTCTTTTCATGCAGAACATCCGCCAGGATTATGACCAGGCAGAAGAGCTGTACCATCGCGCCATCCAGGCCGATCCGAACGATGCCAACCTCCCCTCACGCACAAACCCATGACCATCAAAACTATTCAGGACTTCCAACCACCAGATCCTGTCGCACCCGCACCACAGCCACATCCTGACGGCCCAAACGGTCCACCACCACCAGACGATTGAAACCCATCCCGTCCGGAAACCAGCGCGGTTGCGCCAGGGGCATGCCATTCACCAACCAGGAGAGCGGCGGGGATCCCCCTTCGGCCAGCAAGGTCACGGCCTCACCGGGTGACAGTTCCAACCCGGAACCATCCGGCGGGAACAGAATGCGCGGCGGATCGCCACGGACTGGCATGACCGCTGCCAGGGTGGAGTCTGCCGGTCGGAACCGACGCAACCCCTCGGGGAGTTGATCGTTGGTGTCTGCCAACAGAATCCCGTCCGGCGGTGGACGCAGACGTGGATCGGCGGATTCCGGCAACAGATCGAAGATCTGGAACAACAGAGGGGCAGCCGTATTGCGACCATAATGACCGGGCCGGGCTGAACCATCCGCACGCCCCACCCACACCCCGACCGTATACTGATCGGAATAACCAAATGCCCAGGCATCCCGATAACCATACGAAGTGCCGGTCTTATAGGCGATCACACCTCGTCCCGTTCCTCCGGATTGCTGACTGAACAGATCAGGACGGGCTGCCCCGGCCAGAATGCGCGTCAGATGCCAGCTGCTCCCGGCAGACAAAAAAGGCTGCGGTGCAGATGCCACCGGTTCATCCAACCGCATGCGGAGCCTACCCGCCTCACCGCCATTGGCCAGTGCCACATACAGGGTGGCCAGATCTTCCAGTGTGATGCCCACCCCTCCCAGGGCCACGGCCAACCCGGGAGAGAGATCCGACTTCGGAAAGACCAGACGGGCACCTCCCCGGGTCAGCAATCCGGCAAAACGCAGCGGCCCCACCCGATCCGCCAAGGCAATGGCCGGCAGATTGAGGGAATCCCGCAACGCCTGACGGGCAGTGACTGCGCCCGCATGCCCGGTATCGAAATTGCGCGGGACATAACCACCATAACGCAATGGACGGTCTTCCAGGATGGTCTCCGGATGAATGGCCAAATCGTCCATGGCCAGACCGTACAAAAACGGTTTCAGCGCCGAACCCGGAGAACGCAGCGCCCGCACCAGATCGACCTGACCTGCCCGGGCCTGAAAAGAGTGACCGGAGAGATACGCCCGCACCGCCCGTCCACTGTTCTCCACAACCAGGAACGCCGCGGTAGCGCCATCGTCGAAGCGGTCAACCTGACGACGCACCAAAGCCTCCAAAGCGCGTTGCAACGGGGCATGCACCGTGGTACGCACCACAGCGCCCGGCGGTTCCTGACGAATCAGACGCCAACTGAGGTGCGGAGCCACAAAAGGCAGCGGAATGCGTGTCCGGGGGATGGGTTCCTGAGCCGCTTCGGCAGACCTGGCCAAAGAGATCACCCCTTTGCGCACCATGCGTTCCAGAACCCGCGCCACCCCCAAAGCAGCAGCTTGCGGGTGACGATCCGGACGCCGTGCTGCCGGGGATTGAGGCAGCGCAGTCAGCAGTGCGGCCTGACCCAAAGTGAGTTGATGCGGTTCACGGCCCCAGTAGGCCAGAGAGGCGGCACGCACCCCCTCCAGATTACCGCCCATCGGGGCCAGAGTCAGATAGATGGAGAGGATCTCCTGTTTGTCAAAACGCCACTCCAGTTGCAAGGCGCGCCACAACTCCACCAGTTTGGCACCCAGGGTGCGGGAACGGGGTTCCAGCAACCGGGCCACCTGCATGGTCAGAGTCGATCCCCCGGAAACCGGTCTTCCCGCCTGAATCCATTGCCACGCAGCCCGCATCAGGGCCAATGGGTCGATCCCGACATGCCGGGCATAACGCCCATCCTCATAGGCCAGCAACATGGCCAGATAGCCCGGATCCACATCGTCAGGCCGGGTATGCAGCCGCCACTTGTGATCGCGCGACAAAAACGGTCGCAGCAACTCCCCGCGCGCATCGGTCACCAGACGGGAGCGGTCCAGATAACGGCTGAGGTCGGGTGGGAACAGCCGGTCCAGCAGCCACAATCCGGCCACTCCCAGCACCAGAGCCACCAACATCCAACAGGAGCGGCGCTTCCAGCCAGCCGGACGGTTATGGGACATGCACCACAGTCTGACCCGTGGCACCACGGGCAAACACCGTGGATCGGTACATGTCTTCAACCAACGGCGGCGGCAGGACAAACCGACCCGGCGTAACCGCCCGCACCACATATGCCACATGAAAGGCATTGGGTTCCAAAGGGTGGGAACCCGACTTTTGAGCGGTTCCCTCTTTTGCCGGTGGAGACCCCGGCTTGTTCGTCTGCGCTGGGTGGACATCAAATGCCGCCACCAGACGGTCATCACGCGCTTCACGCATGGCCAGTTCTGTCATGCGTGGCAGAAACGGATAGACCGACTCCCCCTCATCATTCCCTTTGATCACCCCTTCGATCTCCCAACCCGCTGGCAACAGGTCAGACAGAACCAGATGACGGTGCATGGGTTTGAGCAGCTTTCCGGTCAAAGAGACGATGAACCGGTCATTCTGACGCAACTGCCCGGGATCCAGAGGCTGGCCGGACAAAGAGAACAGAGTACGCAGGATCGTCACCTCATGGCTTTCGGCGGGCAAAGCACGCAGCGGAACCCCGGTAATGGTCAGGGTACGCCAGAGATCCCGTTGGGTCCGATTGACAAACTGCTCGACACGCGCACCAGGCGCATCGATCACCCAGGAAAGCACACCCCGTCCGACACGTCCATCCTCTTGACCATTGTGAGCGACCCGCAACGGTTCGCTGCCGGCAAGCAAAGCGGCTGCGCGCAACAACCATGCCTTCTCCTGGGTATTGAGCCGCTCGGCAGGTTCGATCTGCTGGGAAATCCCTTTCAGGGCAGCGGCCACCTGTTTTTCCTGTTTGCTCTCCAGGGCCAGGGCGAGAATGGCTGCCCACTCCTGCAAACGGGACTGAAAATAGGGATAGGGTGCATTCTGCGCGCTCTCCATGACCGCTACCGCCTGTTCCAGGGCATGTACGGCCCGCGCCACATCACCCAGGCGATACAGGGCAGCACCCAGAAATGCCCGATCCTGTCCTGGCAACTCTCCCAGGCGATTGTCATGCAGATAACGCAACTCTCCGAGATCCACCTTGCCACGACGGGCCAACACATACAGCAAATAGGTGGAGTGGCGTCTTTTTTCATAACGACTCTGCTGGTAATGGGAAGACAACTCCCGCAACCATCGATAACCCGACTCCAGCGCCACCTCTGGGACAAAAAACCCCTGATCCGCAGCCTGCTGCAACAGGTCCATCACAAAAGCAGCCAGATAATGATCCAACCATCCATCCCCGGCGCGATACAATCCCACCCCTCCTTCGGCATCCTGACGTTCCAGGATCTGGTTGACAACTCCCTGAATGACCGCCCGATCCCGCATGGTTGCCGGATCTTCGCCTTTTTTCGGCATCACCTCCCCGAAATGGAGCAAAGCCATGGCGCGACTGGTCAACTGTTCGGTACAACCAAAGGGATAGCGATCCAAGGAGTTCAGCAAACCCGCCGGATCCAACTCCTTGCGCACCCCGTAATGAAGCTGGACACGCAACCCCTCGGCCTGACGATCCGCCCACCGGGCAGCAGGCAGGGTCCAGCTCTCATCCGGTTTCTGCACCGCCGTCTCTTCGGTGGTCACCGGTCGATGGGGGGCGCGTACCGCTATCGACCACTCCCGCTCTTCCGTATAGTCGCCAGCAGACAACGACAAAGTCACCGTACCAATCCCGGCCTGACTCCCGGCAACCACCGGCACGGTCTCGATCAGACGATCCTCGGGTGCCATGGTGACACTCTTGTAATACCCATCCGGAAGGGACAAGGCCCCGGCAGCGGTCAAACGGACCCGCACCTCGCCAGAAGGCAGATCCATGTTCTGCACCAGCAAGGTCAAACGCCCCTGATCATCCGGGGCCAGAAAACGCGGCAAAGAGACCTCGCCCACCACCGGATGACGCACCGTGACCAATCCTTCTGCCGCACCCACCCGGCTGCGACTATGGGCCACGGCCATCAATCGCAGTTTGCCATTGAAACTCGGCACATCCAGATGGACCGTGGCCTGACCGCGTTCATCCAGGGCCACCAATCCGGAAAAAAGCGCGGTACTTTTGGTCGGCACGACCGGCAGAGCACCACCCGGACCATCCCCACCGGAACGGATCTCACCCGCCACACCCTGACCGCCATCCAGCAGACGTCCGTAATCATCCCGCACCTCGACCGCCAACCGGCGCTTGCCCATGTAATGCCCCAAAGGATCCGGACTCTTGAAACGGGTCAGTTGCAAAATCCCCTCATCCACTGCGGCCAGGGTGAGAAAGATCTTTTCACTGTCCGCCCCCTGCACGGCCACCGGAATCGTCAGTCTCCCCGGCTGGATCTTCTCCGGCAACTCCATGGCCACCTGCAAGGCGTGCTGGCCCGGATCGATCCCCAACCAGGTCAAACCCACGGCACGCACCGGATCCCGCGCCTTGCCCCTGCCCAAAGGTCGAAAAGAGGTGACCAAAACATAGGCACCAGCCCCCCACTCTTTCTTGACCGGAATCTCGACCGTCACCCCTTTGTTCCCCTCCACCTGCAACGAACGGCTCTCCCAGACCCGATCCGTGGCCACGACCACTTGCAGCGGTCCCGGGGCCGGGGTCTGAATCTGAATGCGGGCCGTCTCGCCCGGTTGATAGAACGGTTTGTCGCTGCGCACCTCGGCCTTGTCCGGCACATCGGTATTGTCATGACCGCCCCAGCCCACCTGAAAACGTCGCAGTGATTCGCTCCCGCCCCCGGGATCACGCACCTCCAGACGAAATCGTCCCCATCCCAAACCCTGGGCAGCGATCTGACCCGGCTGGCCAGCCCCCACCGGCACCACCCCCTCTTGCACCAGATGATCCCGTCGCATCACCTGCATCTTCCAGGTTTGATTCTGGAAGTACCATTGATGGTCGGTCTGCTCCTCCAGCAACCGATAGTGCAACTCCGGACGTTCCAGGGCCGTGCCATCCGGTGCCACCAGAAGCACATGAAAACGGGCCTCCTCCCCTTCCGACACCCGATCCTCCCGGAACAACGGACGAATCCCAACCAGAGGCTGACTGGCCAGAATCGGTTTTTCCACAACGGTCGTGGTTGCACGTCCTCCCGGCTCCACCACCCGCACCGTGATCTCGGCCTTGCGCGGATTCCCGGCTGGCCCATCCGGCAGCAGACCCGTGGCCGTGGTATGGCCTTTGGCATCGGTATCCGGAACCATCAGACGAATCGGGGCCGGATCCGTGACCGGCTTGCCAAAGCCGTACTCTTTGAAATCGGCAAACGGCACGGGATCGCTCTTGACCGCCAACTCCCCCTCGCCCCTGAGACCGCTGGCCGGTGCCCCGTAAAGGAACACCGCATCCACATCCACCACCACCGGATCCGCAGGTGACAACCTCTGCTCGTGCATCGAGGCCAAGACCTTGAGCCGCTGAGGTACGAAATCCTGCACATCAAACGCCACCTGTCCCACGGGCTGGGAAGCACCAGGCAGGTGTGCGACCACCTGCCACAGGCCGCGCGCTGCGGTGGTCGGCAAGGTCACATCCAACAGATACGCCCCATCTCCGGCAGGTTCTGCCCTCTTCTGCTGAAACTCGCTGCCATTGGGACGTCGGATCACAAACTGCAACGGCTGTCCGGCACGGCTGATCACCGCCGCATCCCGCAACAAGGCAGCCAGATGGACCGTCTCACCCGGTCGATAGATGCCCCGATCCGTATAGAGATAACCATCCAGCTCTCCCGGATGGCTCCGTCCCCCCACCCCACGGTCCGACAGGTCAAAAGCCGGACGCTTCAGATCCATTACGGTGAAATCCCCTTGATGGCCGTAAGCCAAAACAGCTGCCGGGGCCAGACCGCCTCCACCACGCAGCAGACCCGGATCAAAACGCACACCTCCATGGGCATCCGTGGTCAAACGGGCCAACTCCTCGTTATTGACCGCCATCAGGGTCACGGTGGCCCCGCTCACCGGTGTACCATTCGCCAAAGAACGGACAAACAGATGCAATCCATCCCGTCCTTGCAGGGCCGACACGCCCAGATCGGTATCCACCACCCATTGCACGGCGATATTGTCATACATCTCCCAATCAAAACGGTCCTCCCCGTCATCCCCGGCCGTGTTGTCTGGCGACTCATGCAGGGTCAGACGTTTGGGACGGCGTGCATCCTGGGCTGTCACCAGATACACTCCGGGTTGCCGGTTTTTCACCACGTCGGCAAAGGCAAAGGTGGTATGGACCTTCTGATTGTGCTCCTTGCGCGTCTGGATGGTGCCAGACCAGATCGGTGTCATATGGCGCCGCAGCAGTTTGTGCAACTGGTCGGGTGGAATCTGCGACCGGGTCAACCGCACCGGATCCCGCAGATCCGGGGCCACCATCCGATCCCCCAAACGATGAATGGTGATCCAGGCCTGTTCCACATTGATCGACTCCAAACCAATGGTGCCAACCACACGACGCGGCAGAATGAACGCCCCATTGCCGGTAAAACCGATGCGGGGCTGACGATCTCCCAGATCGACCGTGACCTGAGTTTCATCCACGCTGCGTCCGCCTTCCCCATCGGGAAGACCTTTCAGCAGAGTGATCCGATAGGGTGTGGCAAAGGCCAGACCTGACAGACACAGCCTGGGACCATCGACCCGCAAGGCGGGCTTCACCTCGGGAGTGATCTTGAAATAATCCCGATAGGATTCCGGCTTCCTGGCATCCAGAGGCCTTGAGAAATGCAGGCAGGTCTGGGTTGGAGCGTGACCAGTGTCCACCGTATAGTGGCTGAAACGCGGACTCTTGGAGTTGGCCAGCAACGGAGCAGCCACCATGCAAACCACAACCCCTGCCAGCATAACCACATGACGCCACATGGAGCATCTCCTTCAAATGTATGAAATTCCTAACAAGCCGGTCACGACGTTTCCGCCGCCAATGCTGCCTGAACCGCTGCCACCACTTCAGGCAACCGCTCACGGCTCATGGCCGTAAAAAAGGCACCACCCGGGGCAATGCGGATATTCGGTCCCTCATTACACCGCCCAAAGCAGAGCAATCGCTTGACCGGCACGGCCAACCCCTGACGCGCCAACTCCTGCTCCAGCAGATCGGCCAACGCCACCCCGCCGCCCGCTGCACACGATGCCGCTGACCCGAAACGGTCCTTGATGCACACCACCACACTCGTACCCATGCTCCACCACCCACTCCCCATATCAGATGCATGTTGTCATTCTTGCTGACATGCTCTCGGATTGAAACAAGCTTGGGAATTTTTGAACAGGCATCGCCTCTGTGCAGTTGTTCGATCACAATCCTGGAAAAGGCATCCAGGATTTCGATGATCTGCACATCGGTCATAAGCAATACGCTCATCATGAAGGTCAAGATACCCACTCTCCAGTGACCCGTCAACACTCCTGAACCCATGCAATTTCTCTGGACATGGAGAACGATTGTTCTCTATACTCACAAACAAACCATACCACCACTGCTCATGCTCCGGAGTCGTCCATGTCCCCACCCGTCAATCGCGATGACGCCCATTTGAACCGTCTGCGGGATTATCATGCCCGCCATCGCACCTGGCCTTCCTATGCCCGACTTGGGGAAATTCTAGGCCTGCATGCCAAATCTGCGGTCCTCAAACTGCTGCGCCGTCTGGAAGAGGCGGGATATGTGGAACGGACTCCGGATGCCACCTGGCGACCCACAGACCGATTTTTCGAGCGCCCCCTGGCCGATCAAACCGTACGCGCCGGTCTGCCGGAAGCCCTGGAAGAAGAGTCGTTGCAACCGCTGCTGATCGACTCTCTGCTGGTCAAAACCCCGTCACGTACGGTATTGATTCCCGTGCATGGCGACTCCATGCGTGACGCAGGGATCCGGGAAGGGGATCTGGTGGTGGTGGAACGGGGTGCCACAGCCAAACATGGGGATCTGGTGGTGGCCGTGGTGGATGATGAATATACGCTGAAAACCTTGCTGCGTGATGCAGAGGGTGGCTGGAGCCTGCATCCCGCCCATCCGGACTATCCGGTGCTGCGCCCGCGCCACGGTTTGACACTGCTGGGTGTCGTCACCGGCCTGATCCGGAGGTATGGTCAACCATGATGCTCATCCAAACGCCAGTTGGTGCCGGTTTTCCCTCTCCGGCGCGCGATGAAAGGGGAGTGGCGCTGAATCTGGAACAGTTGCTGATCGAACACCAAGAAGCCACCTTCTTCTGGCGGGTGGAAGGCCACTCCATGACCGGAATGGGGATTCATCACGGCGATATTCTGGTGGTGGATCGCGCGCTGGAGCCTGTCAGCGGTCATGTGGTGGTGGCGGTGGTAGATGGCGGCTTTGTGGTCAAACAACTGATACGGCGCACCAATCGGTTGATCTTGCGCTCTGCCCATCCGGATTACCCGGAGATCATGATCGATCCGGAACAGGAACTGACAATCTGGGGAGTGGTCCGATGGTCGCTGCACCGGCTGACATACCGCACATCGCCCTGATCGATGGCAACAATTTCTATGTCTCCTGCGAGCGGGTGTTCAATCCGTATCTGCGGGAACGACCGGTGGTCGTACTCTCCAACAACGACGGCTGCGCCGTGGCCCGCTCCAATGAGGTGAAGGCCCTGGGAGTCAAGATGGGGGAACCCTGGTTCCGTCTGCGCACCCTGGCCCAACAACATGGCATCATCGCTCTGTCGAGCAATTATGGCCTGTATGGCGACATGTCCCAACGCATGATGGCCCTGCTCCACCAGTTCACCCCCCATCAGGAGATCTACTCCATCGATGAATGCTTTCTCGATCTGGGTCCAGGATGCCCAAACGCCACGGCACTGGGTCATGCCATCCAAAGCCGTATCGCCCGTTCTGTCGGCCTTCCGGTCGGGGTGGGTATCGCCGCCACCAAAACCTTGGCCAAGCTCGCCAACCACGTGGCCAAAAAACACCCTGCATATGCCGGGGTGTGCAATTTCAACGCACTGGACCAGATGGAACTGAACACCCTGCTCGCCTCTATCGATGTGGGCACGGTCTGGGGGGTCGGCACACGCAGTGCCAACCGGTTGCGCGCCCTGAACATCGCCACGGCACGCGATCTCCAGCAAAGCAACGGCCCTTTCCTGCGCAAACACTTCTCCATTGTCATGGAACGAATCGTCCTGGAATTGAATGGCCACCCCTGTCTCGCCATCGAAGAGGTCACGCCACCACGCCAACGCATTCAAGCGGCCCGTTCTTTCGGCGCTCCGGTGCATACGCAAGAGGGCCTTGAGGCTGCCATTCTCACCTTTGTACGTCTGGCATCCGGACGGCTGCGTCAACAAGGCTCACGGGCCGGGGCGCTGCATCTGTTCCTGCGCACCAATCGGTTTCGGGAACAGGATCCCCAATATGCTGCCGGGGTGACCCTCCCCCTGCCCGATCTGACCGATGACGAGCTGCTGCTGGCACGTGCGGCCATGCGCGGTCTGACTGCCCTGTACCGTCCTGGATATGCCTATCATAAAGCCGGAGTGATATTGCTGGCTCTGGAAGAGAACCATCAGGGCTGCGGCGATCTGTTTGCCGATCCGGTGGTCAAGCGCCGCTCTGCGGCCCTGATGACCACCCTGGACACCCTGCGCCACCGTTTTGGCCCCAAAGCGATCCGTCTGGCCGGAGAAGAACAAGCCACGGACTGGCAAGGCCGCTCCGGCAACCGCTCCCCCCGCTATACCACCCATTGGGATGAATTGCCTGTAGCCCGCGCCTGATGATACCAGCCGGATCATCCCAAGGTGGTCTCGACGGCAAACGGGTGACGCGGGTGATGACGCCACTTGACATGAACCAATCCCCCAGGATAGGATATGAACCCATGAATAAACATACCTGCCATCCAGAAATCATCACGCGCTTGAAGCGCGCCTCCGGTCATCTGACCAAGGTGATCGCCATGATAGAGGCCGAGGAGGTGTGCGAGAATGTGGCCCAGCAACTCCAGGCGGTCACCAGTGCCCTGGTGGCGGCCAAACGCCAATACGTTACCGATCACATCGAGAACTGCCTGGATATCCAGGAAGGCATGGCCATGCGCGAGGTCGTTGGGCAGGTAAAATCATTGAAAGCCATGGCCAAATATTTGTAGATCATTCACTTTCCGCCTTACGGATCATCCACAAAAGGACGTCCCATTCATGCCAGCCTTGTCACCCCCATCTCACGGACAACACAACGGTCCTCTCCTGCCGCATGCCACAGGATATGTGGAGATCAGCGTTTTCGAGACCGGGGTTCCACCTCGTTTCCGGCTTTACTTCCTGGACGAGGCGATGCAACCGGTTGCCCCGCCCGCCGCCGACTCTGTGGTCATGGAAACCGAACGTCCAGAAGATGTCCGGCAGCGCTTTAAATTCCGACGCGAGGAGGCTTTTCTGGAGTCCTGCACCAATATTCCAGAACCCCATGAATTTCTGGCACGAGTGGACCTGGACGGACGACGCCAGAGGTTGGCGACCCTCTTCACCGAGGAAGGGCATGATCACGACCACGCGCATGGCGACGCGGAGCATGGCGACCACGGCGGACCCATGATCGCCCACGCCGATGGTCTGGTGGAAATCAGTGTATTCGAGACCGGAGTTCCCCCCCGTTTCCGCCTCTATTTTCAGGACAACCAAGGTCAAGCGGGCAGCACCCTGCCTGCCGAGGCGATCACTCTGACCACCGTGCGTCCCAATGGCGCCGAACAAATCTTCCACTTTCGCCAGGAAGTGGAGTTCCTGGAATCGACCACGGACATCCCGGAACCGCATGAATTCGAGGCGCATCTGGACATCCGGCGGGAAGACGGGCGGCAAAGGCTGGTCACTCCCTTCACCGAGGAGGGGCATGCTCACGGAGATGTTGGCCATCAGGCGGATGCACACGGTCATGGGGATCACGGTCATGGAGGGCATGGCCATGGTGATCATGGTCACAGGGATCACGGTCATGGCGACCATGGCCACAATCATGGAAGCGGTCTCCTGGGCTGGCTCAAGGGAACCTTCGGCCACTCCCACGACGTGAGCGACAAGATCGATTCGGTCATGGAGTCCAGCGAAAAAGGCATCCGGGCGCTCAAGATCTCGCTGGTTGGGTTGGGAATCACGGCCATCCTGCAAGTGCTGGTGGTACTCTATTCCGGATCGGTGGCCCTGCTGGCGGATACCATTCACAACTTTGCCGACGCCGCCACCAGCATCCCTCTGTGGATCGCCTTCGCCCTGGCCAGGCGGGGGGCCAATCGCCGATTCACTTACGGCTATGGTAAGACCGAGGACGTGGCCGGGGTGATTATCGTCGGGGTGATCTTCTTTTCCGCTTGTGTGGCCGGGTACGAGGCCTTTCTCAAGTTGATCCACCCCGAACCCATGACCCATCTGGGTTGGGTGGCGGCAGCGGCTGTGATCGGATTCATCGGCAACGAGGCGGTGGCGGTCTATCGCATCCGGGTGGGGACCGAAATCGGTTCTGCCGCCCTGGTCGCCGACGGTCACCACTCCCGGGTGGATGGTTTCACCAGTCTGTCGGTGTTGATCGGCGTGATCGGAACCTGGTTGGGCTATCCGCTGCTGGATCCCATCGTGGGTGTCGGCATCACTATCGCCATTCTGTTCATCGTCAAGGATGCCGCCAAGGCAGTCTGGCATCGCCTGATCGATGGGATTGAACCGGATATCCTGGATGAAATCACACACGCCCCCAGCCATGTCGCCGGGGTGCGGGCGGTGCGCACTGTGCGGGCGCGGTGGATCGGCCATAAGGTCTACAGCGATGTCGCCATCGCCGTCGATCCCAATTTGCCGGTCCATGTGGCGGATGCAATCGCCAGAGCGGTGGAGCAATCCCTGCGGAAACATGTCCGTCTGTTGGGCGAGGTGGTGGTAAGGGTAACATTATGACTTTAAGCACCTGAAAAAAAGCGATTCATCCCACGGCAGGCGGGTAGAGATGAAAGGCCAGCACATAAACCACCAGCCCGGAGATCGACACATACATCCACACAGGCCAGGTCAGACGGGCAATGCGCCGGTGAGGGTCACAAGTGGACACAAGCAGTTGCCACGGCGCACGGCGCAGGGTCAGAAAAATCATCGGCAATGAGACCGCCGCCAGAGCAACGTGCGAAATCAGAATCGTGAAATAAACCGGTCGAATCCAACCTTCACCGGCAAATTTCACATTTCCGACCGCCGCGTGATAAATCAAATAGGAGACCAGAAAGATCGCCGACACCAACACAGCCGCGGCCATCCGTTTCCGATGGGTCTGGAGATCACGACGACGGATCGCCCGGAAACCAGCCCAGAGAAACAGGGCAGCGGTCAGGTTCAAGGCGGCCTGAAAGTGTGGCAAAACCGGAATCAGCTCCATCTCTCCTCCGCTGTACCGCTTTTCACATGAAACTGAATGAACAGGGCCACGGTAAACAGGACCATGGACCACACCTGATGTGCCCAGGCCAGATGGATCGGCACATGCAGCAACAACGTGGCAATGCCGAGTGCCACCTGAATGATCACGGCAACCACCATCCACTGCAATCCCAATTGGACCGCTCCGGGTACAGCCAGACGCCGCCCGAAAAACCAGAACAACAGGACGGCAAAAAAGGTGATGGTGGCCAGCAGGCGATGATCCCACTGGATGGCTGCGACATTTTCAAAAAAGTTGCGCCAGGCGGGTTGCATATCCCAATAGGCATCCGGAAACCATTGGCCATGCATCAACGGAAAGGTGTTATAACCATATCCGGCTTTGGCCCCGGCCACGAACCCTCCGCTCAACACGGTGATCGAGATCAAGGTGACCATCCCCAAAGCGGCCCGCCTGAAACCGTTCGGCACCCCCCCCTGAGCACGTCCTTCAATCCCGATATAGAGTTCCAGGGCTGTCCAGAGCATCCAGCCATACAACAGAAACGCCAGTCCCAGGTGGGCGGTCAGACGATACGGGCTGACATGCGGATCAGAAATCAAACCGCTTTTGACCATCAGCCAACCCATCACCCCCTGCATGGCCCCCACCAGAAAGATCTGCCCCAAACGGATCAACAGAGGACGATTCAATTTGCGCCGCCACCAAAACCAGACAAACGGCACAAAAAAAACCACACCCGTCATCCGCCCCAAAACACGATGCAAATACTCCAACCAGAAGATCCCCTTGAACCCCTCCAGATTCATATCATGGTTGATATGACGGAACTCCGGGGTTTGACGATATTTCTCAAACAGCTCCTGCCAGGCAGCCTGATCCATGGGAGGAATGATTCCGATCAACGGTTGCCACTCCACCATGGACAATCCGGAACCGGTCAACCGGGTGATACCACCCAAAGCCAACATGGCATAAACAAAAATACAGCAGATAAAGAGCCAGATGCCCACCTGCCGTTGATCCTGACGTGTCATGCCTGATCTCCCAAAAACGAAACTCACGGTCCCAGATCACATTGTCCCACAGATCCTTCACGGCACCGTTTCCCGTTGAACCAGTAGGTTCCAGACAACTGCGCACCACTCCAATCCACGCCATCCAGATTGGCACCAAAAAATACCGTTTCCCGCAGGTCTGCTCCCACCAGGCGGGCATTCTTCAGAAATGCCCCCTCGAACGTGGCCTTGCGCAGATCGGCATCTTGCAGATCCGCCCCTTCCAGGTTGGCCTGGGAGAGATCGGCCCGTTGCAGATCGGCACCGCGCAACACAATACCCGACATGTCGGCCACACGCAGCAGTGCCTGTTGCAGATTGGCCCGGCTGGCATTGGTCTGGCGCATTTTGGCTTTGAACAGCCGGGCAGCACTCAGATTCGCTCCAGTCAGATTGGCCTGATCGAGGATGCTGCCTTGGAGCATGGCCGATTTCAAGGCCGCCTGCTGCAAATCCGCCCCGGTCAGATTGCAACGGACACATCGACCACTCTTGAGCAGCTCTTCCACACTGCCGGTGGTGTTGTCCGCATGACCGGGAGAGGCAACTGCCATTCCCAACAGCAGAAAACAGCGCATCCAGCGGGTCATCGGCACGCCCCCTTGGATTCGGCAGCACACACACGACCATCGGTCCAGATCGCACCTCCAAGCAAGGCATTGGTCAACACCGCCCGTTCCAGATTGGCACCCTGGAGATTGCTGCCCCGCAGATCCGCCCCGGTCAAATTGGCCCCCTTCAGAAAAGCACCGGTGAAGTTGGCTTCAGGGGCAATGACCGCACCCATGTTGGCCCCATACAGATACCCTTTGGTCAGATTGGCGCGGGTCAGATCGGTTTGCCGCAAATCGGCACCGGTCAGATCCGCCTCACTCAGGTCGGCTTCGACCATATCGGCCAACTCCAGATTGGACCAGACCAGACGGCTTTTGACCAGTTTCACCCCGCGCATACGCGACTTGTAAAAAAAAGTCCCGCTCACATCCGCACCGCTCAGGTCTGCACCCTGCCAATCGGTGTATTGCAGGTTACATTTCAAACATTTTTTTTCATTCCTGAGACGTTCCACCAGCTCCGGACTGGCGCTGGCAGTGACTCCAGGCCAAAGAAAAAGAAGAAGAAACAAAAACACCGGATAACGGTTCATGATTGTGTCACTCCTGCGGGCAGTCGGAAATCACAACGCCAATCCACCCAATCACGCTTCAAGATGCCAGCAGCGTCTCATCCGGAAACCAGCGCAACTGCTCCCGATAGCGCACCACATCCCCGATCACGACAATGGCCGGGGGTTGAATATCCAGGGCCATCACATCGGCTTCGACCTGACCCAGGGTGGAGATCAGGGTCTGCTGTTCCGGGGTGGTGGCCCAGCGAATCACGGCCACCGGCGTATCAGCAGCACGACCAGCCGCCATCAGACGACTCACGACCACCGACAGATTCTGAATCGCCATGTACAGTACCAATACCGGAAAAGCCTGCGCCACCCCTTCCCAATGAATGCGCGAAGAGGGGGATCCCGTGACAAAGGATGGGTTTTCCGCCGATTCATGACCGGTCAAAAAGGCCACATTGGCATTGACATCCCGATGGGTGACCGGAATTCCGGCATAGGCCGGACCGGCAATCCCGGATGTCAAACCAGGCACCACCCGAAACGGGATCCCTTCGGCCACCAGACGTTCGGCCTCCTCGCCGCCGCGACCAAATACAAAGGGATCTCCCCCTTTCAGACGCACCACACGTCGGCCAGCCTTGGCCAAACGGACCAGGGTTTCGCTGATATCCTTCTGACAGGAAGAGGGGCTGCCTCCCCGTTTGCCCGCATGGAACTTTTCACAGGTTTCCGGGATCATGGCCAGAATCTCCGGAGATACCAGGGCGTCATGCACCACCACATCGGCATTGCGCAAGGCCTTCAAGGCGGCAATGGTCAGCAGATCCGGATCACCCGGACCAGCACCCACCAGCAATACCATGCCGGGTTGGGGATACGGACTGGTCAAATCAATGGACATGTCAGTGGCTGGTCCCGGCAGAACGGTTGATTTTATTGGAAACGTTGTATTTTCCCGAGGGCTTTTTCATGGGGATACGCTTGACCTCTTCCAGACTTTTGGCATCATAAATCACCAGGGCACCATCCATCTCCCAAATGCTCAACAACGCATACCGGCCATCCTTGGTAAATTCCACATGGGCAGCCGTCTTGCCTGGAGCGGGTTGCAAGGTCTTGTGGATCTCCAAAGTGGCCTTGTCGATCACATGCACCGAATCCTTGCTGGCACTGGAAAAGACATCCACCCAGGCATAAGGAGAATTTTCATGGCTGCGCATGAAAAAACCCGGTCCCAAAGTCGGAATCCGTTTGATGGTCTTCCAACTCTGCATATCCACGACCGTAACCTCTCCTTCCTTGATGTTGGGAGTGGCCATGACCACGGTATCCTGATAGGGCCAGGTTATCCCCGATGACAAATGGGGCATGCCTGGAATGGCAATATCGGCCATCTTGCGACCGGCATTCAGATCAATCACCTGACCTGCCGGGGCTGAACGGGAGGCGCCAATCAGTTGGGTATACTCCTGGTTGAACAGAAAATCATCCAGTACGGCATCCACGGCAATCGTCCGCACGGAGAAAGGGGGATCTTCTGTGGATTTTTCATCCTGTGGCACAGGAATTTCCCACACCTCGGCAATATCTTTCAGGGCCACGATGAACGAGTGGCGCGGCGGGGCTGCATAGACTGCGCTGGGACGGGCGCTCTCCCCCTTGGCATTGACCACTGGAATGGTTTTGACCAGAGAAAGATCGGTTGCATCCAGAATCACCAGGGTACGCGGCAGGGTATTGGCTGCCAGCACGTACCGTCCGTCACCAGAAACCGCGACATTACGGGTATTGACCGCCACCCGGACCTCGGCGGTCATATTCAAAGAGTAGAGATCAAACCGGCTGATCCAGCCATCGCGTGATGCCATGTAGGCAAAACGACCATCCGGAGAGTATTTGATGCCGCCATGCAGGGCAAAACGGGAGGGAAAGCGGTAGATCGGTTCCAGACGATCCCCATCAAAAACCGTCACATGGTGATCTCCCAACTCGACAACCATGAACAGGTTCATAATGTCTGATTTGTGAACCGGCTTCTCTGGCAGCGTATCATTGGCCCGATGGACAATCCGGCTGTCGTGGATGGCTGCCTCATCCCAGGTGGGTGCAGGTACACGTGGTGAGTAGATAAAGTTGACCAGGGATTGGATCTCATCCTCTGTCAATTTATCGCTGAACCCGGGCATTTGGGTTGCCGGGCGACCCGTGGCGATCACCTCGGCTGCTGCTTTTTTGGAAAAACGTTCCAGATTTTCCGGGAGCAGTGCCGGACCCATGGCTCCCAACCGGTCTGGATGGTGACATTGTGCGCACAATTGACGATAGAGATCCGTTGCGTGTGCTGGCCAGCTCCACAGCAACATCACGGGGAGCAGCCAAATCCAACGGTACGGTGTCGTGGTCATATTCATGTTCCATCATTGCGAGGGATAAACGTGCAAATGCAAGTGCAAGCGACAGCCCACAACTATGAGGGAAAAAGTTTCAGGGGTCCAGGGGGATTATCCCCCTGGTGGGATCCAAGGGCAACGCCCTTGGTGGGGTTTGGGGCAACGCCCCAACAAAACAAATGACACATTCAAAAACGGTTATTTTTTAAATAAAAAATATTTATAAATTATTTTTTTAAACCATGAAAACATTAAAACACTGGGGGATGAATCCCCCAGACCCCCTCTTTTTTTTCAATAATTGGATGTTTATACTCGGCTCAGGAATCACCAAACAGCCTCTCAATCTCTGCATCGGTCAGATAACAGCCTGGATCCTCCTCCCAGTGATCCCCGGTGGCCTGATATGCGCGAACACGGGTATTGCCACCACAAATGGCCAAATATCGACAATGCCCACAACGCCCTTTGAGTGGTCGGGGTCTGGTACGAAGCGCATTCAACAGCGGGTCATCGGTACGATTCCAAATCGCGCCAAAAGAGTCCCGACGCACATTTCCCACGCTATAATGACGCCAGAAAATATCCGGATGCACCTCGCCCTGCTCATCGATATTGGCAATTCCCACACCTGACGCATTTCCACCCCAACGCTGCAACATGGCTTCCGCCTGTTCTGCCCATTGGGGCCAGTGACGACGCACCCAGAACAGAAAAAACACACCATCCGCATCATTATTGCCCGTAACGATCTCCCGTGCCCCCCCCTGCTCCAGGTCATCCCGACTTACGGTAAACAACCACTCCATCACCTGACGTACGGCCATCAGGTCGGCATTCTCAGCGCGATTGACCTTGCCGCGCCCGGCATGGTTCCAATGCGAGAGATAAAATCGATCACACCCTTCCTGTTGCATCCAGGCAAACAGGGCCGGCAGATCGCCCACATTGTCTTGTGTCGGGGTAAAGCGGATGCCTGCTTTCACTCCGTGCGCACGACATTGACGAATCCCCGCAACCGAACGCTGAAACGACCCAGCCACACCGCGCATTTTGTCGTGATGGGACTCCATGCCATCCAGACTCACCCCGACATAATCAAAACCTGCCTGTGCAATCCGTTTGGCCATGTTGGCATCCATGAGCGTCCCGTTGCTCGACAGACCCAAGTAAAATCCCAGACTGCGTGCATGTTCAGCCAGCTCAAACAGATCCGGACGCAACAAAGGTTCGCCACCAGACAAAATCAGTGCTGACACTCCGCTGCGTTTCAGATCATCCAGAACCCGACAACACTCTTCCAAGGTCAACTCACCCCGAAACTCCCGATCCGCAGAGGCCGAGTAACAGTGCGCACAAGCCAGATTGCAGCGACGGATCACATTCCAGACCACTACAGGTCCGGTTGTGCCCAACCCCTTCGGACGTTCTATGGTCAATGGTTGCGACAAACGCCGCATGAATTGGGTCAAACGAAACATTCACGCACCTCCGACACGCATGAAAACCGTATCCAAATTATTGAAAAAAAGAGGGGGTCTGGGGGATTCATCCCCCAGGGTTTAATATTTTGATTTTAAAGTTTACCAAAAAATCAAAATATTTAATATATTGTTGTTTTTAAAAGAATAAAAAAATTAAAAATCCCAGAATGACTCTGTCCCTGGCCCCCTGTTCATCGTGCTGTCCCTCATGAAAATGATGATAAACGTAAGCCAGTTTTCTTCAATATCCGCGTGCTGTGCAATACCAAATGGCCCTGATTGTCCGCACCAATCACCTCAGCCAACACCTGCACCTTGGCTGCAACCGCACTCCGATCCGCGCCATGCACCATCACAAATAGATTATATGGCCAGGTCGGCAAATGTCTGGGACGGCGATAACAATGGGTGACAAAATCCAAAGTGCCAATTTGACGCCCCAATGCACGCACACGCTCATCCGGCACACTCCACACCGACATGCCATTCCCCTTGAGACCCAACCGGTAATGATTGGTGGCCAAACCAATCCTCCGCATCCAACCACACCGAATCATCCACTGCATCCGCTCCAATAGCCGCTCCTCATCCACACCCAACCCGCGGGCAATCTCTGCATAAGGTTCAGGAATCAAAGAAATACCCGCCTGAGTCGCCGCAATCACAGCACGATCAAACGTATCCGGTTCACGGTCATGCTCTACAATCGGCGGATCCTCCAGAAAACAGGAATCCACGCCCCCATCGTCCCGCAGCACCACCTGAAACCCCAACCGATACTCCTCCAACTTGGGGAGATTGAACACCTCCAGGCCAGTCAAAGCCGAAAGACGCGCCAGAACCGCATGGATCTGCTCCTTGCGCTCCGTAGCCACCACGAACCACATATTTAAGGCATGTTCACGCGCATAGTTATGAGCCACTTCAGGTTGGGCATTGACCAGAGCCGCCACCTGCTCATAATCATCAACCGGTACACGCATTGCCGCCAAAGTCACACCCCCTCCCCACCGCTCGGCATTGAAAAAAGGACCAAAACGGGTGACATCCCCATCCGCCAGCAATGCAGCAATCCCTTGGATCAACTCTTCTTCGGTCAGATTCAAACGGTCGGCAGCCAGCCGGAATGGGGCAGAAGTTAACGGGAATCCGGTTTGCAAACCGTTGATGATGCGTACCAACCGTGGCTCCATCCAACCTCCATTTAAGCCAAAACCATTTTGGAATGTGTCATTTGTTTTGTTGGGGCGTTGCCCCAAACCCCACCAAGGGCTTTGCCCTTGGATCCCACCAGGGACCATAGGCCCCTGGACCCCTTTGATATAAACGATGCATCCCGTAACAGGTGCGGTTCAACAACTGAAATATTTGGCTCCGCACTGCTTGAAACGCCGCCGACTGAACAACACAGCACGGGGATAGTGGGCCAATCCACACTCTGCGGTCAATCGATCCGCCCGCTCCTGAGTCTCGTCCCGTTCCCGTCCATGGATCATGCAATACAGATTATACGGCCAATCCGGCAGACAACGTTGTCGCAAATAGCACAACGAAACAAAATCAAAACTCCGGATACGCTCTCCTATCTGGCGTACGGTCTCATCCGGGATGTCCCATACCACCATGGCATTGGCCGCAAAGCCCAGCTCATGGTGATGCACCACAACCCCAACCCGCTTGATGATGCCCTGGTCACGCAAATCGCGCAGACGCTCCAGAAGTCGCTCTTCATCCCAACCGATGGTCTGACCCAACTCCTGAAACGGACGCGACACCAGGGGAAATCCACACTGAACCGCAGCAATCACCCGTTGATCGTCATCATTCAACATGGCTCACTCACCATGCATCCGAAAGCCCAGATCAATATGGAACTCCTCTTCCATGGGCATGCGACAAACCTGTATACCGGTATATTTTTCCATCTCTGCAATGATGGTCTCCATGCGTGCCGCATCGCGCGCGGTCAGCACAAACCAAAGGTTGAAGGCATGTTCGCGTTCATAGTTGTGATTGACCTCCGGAAAGCTGCTGATGATCGCTGCCACGTCATCCAGGCGCTCCGCTGGTACGCGCATGGCAGCCAGAGTGCTGACCCCCACGCGACGTGGTCGCAACACCACCCCAATCCGACTGATCAAACCCTCCTTATGCAAAACACACAGCCGTTCCAGCACCTCGGATTCGGAAATGCCCAGACGTTCGGCCATGAACCGATACGGTTCCGGCTCCAAAGGGAAGTCCCGTTGAAACTCATCCAGCAAGCGGTTATCCAACGATGAAAGTGTGGCAAACATGGCGCAGGCAACCAGAATGTGCTGAATTTTTATGAAACCGCACCTGTTACGAGATGCGTCGTTTCTATCAAAGGGGTCCAGGGGCCAATGGCCCCTGGTGGGATCCAAGGGCAACGCCCTTGGTGGGGTTTGGGGCAACGCCCCAACAAAACAAATAACACACTCCAAAACGGCTTTGGTTTACAACCCAATCCGATGGGCACGGAAGGTGAAGAAGATGCCACTCGGTTTCGTGGCTGGCAGACTCTTCAGCTTTTCAAAGGTGTCGGTATGATAGACATCCACCTGATCCTTGTCCCGGACCGACAGCCACACATGCTCGCCGCGCGGGGTGAACTCCATATGCATGACGGCTGGACCCGGTTCAATGGTTTTGACCACCTTGCGGCTTGGCACATCGATCACCTGCACCTTGCCATTGTGCGGATGGGCAAAATTGACCCACACCTGCCGTCCGTCCGGTCGGACCATCACAAACACCGGTTGCCCGGCCACCGGCACACGCTTGACCTCGCGCCAGTTGACCCGATCCACAATCAACACCTCATGCCGCCCCATGGCCGGAAGAAAAGCAAATTCCTCGGTCAATCCCCACCCTTCCAGATGAGGCATTTTGTGAACCGCACTCCGTTTCTCTCCCCGTCCATAATCCGGCAAAATTCGTTTGACACCGCCATCCAGATGCCACAGATCCAGCAACGCAAAACCATCCTCTCCAAACAGCCCGGCAATGTAATACCGTCCATCCATGGAGATCAAAGCGTCGTAAGGTTTGCTGCCGATTCCGGTGAATTTGGTCAGCCTGGGTTTGCTCGGCTCATTCAGGTCCGCCACCCAGATCTCATCCGAATCAAACAGACTGAAGACAAACTTCTGCCCTGTGGAGTCTTCCAGTCCAACCACCTTGGAGTTGCGTCCCGAGGCATCGGTGGCCGGGATGTCTGCCACCTGCGCCAGGGTCTCTGCGTCAAACACGCGCACCCCGCCTGGCTGGTAATTGGCCACAGCGACCAAACGGCCATCCTGGGAAATGGCACCGCCAATGCTGTTGCCGGCTTGCATGACCCGTCCGACCAGTTGTCCGGTCAGAAGATCCACCTTGCTCAATCCGCCGTCACGACCAAACACAAAGGCATGGCGACCATCACGGCCATACACCACCGAAGCATGCGACAGATCTCCCAGTCCCTCCACGCGCGCCAACACGCTCATGCCCGTGGTCTCCACCACCTCCACACTTCCTGTGGCCCGTTCGATGATCACTCCCATGTCTCCGACTCCGCGCGTGGCACAGCCAGGCAACAGCGGAACGATCATGAGCAGCCAGGTCAACCAGGCCCTGCTGCGAACCTCCAACAGCGCACGGATCATGGGATCTCTCCTTTCAGCAACTGCTCCACCAGCCAACGAATCTCCGCACGGGTCAGCAACCCCTCCCAGGGTGGCATGGCCCGCTCCGGGACTCCGTAATGGATCACATCCTCCAACCATTGGGCATCCTTGCCAACCAGATTTTCCGGCAGCAGTGGCGGTCCCAACCCCCCTTTCAACGTCATGCCATGGCACGAACCGCAATCATGACGCAGCAGATGGACCAACTGATTCTGCCGTGCCTGAGTCACCAGACTCTCTGCCGCGCTGCCGTTGACCGCAACCAGAGTGCCGATCAGCCCAACCAGGGCAACGCAGATGCTGTGACCAATCGTTTGGGTAGACTTCATACGGATCCAGACCGCATCCTTTCCAGACAGGCGCGGTCTGATCACGGTCAGCCGCACAGAAAGACCTCACTTTCTTGTAAATCGGATGGCTCCGGAATGCAAGAGCCGACTCGCCCCTACTCCTCCCGCACCACACGCAAGCCGAGATTGTCATCCCGGTCCCGCTCCTCGCTCACCCCCCGATAGGCGCAGTGCAGATAGATCCCGGGGCTGGACCAGGAACCCCCGCGCGACACATGAAACAGATCCTCTTTCACAAACAGAGGATTGCGTTCCGCATGCCGCCCATAGGCCGTCACATCAAAGTGATCCTGTACCCACTCCCAGACATTGCCCTGCATATCATACAGACCCAAAGCATTGGGTGCCTTGCTGCCAACCGCATGGGGTCTGCCGCCACTGTTATGCTGGGACCAACCGCGTGCCTCCCATTGGGTTTCGTTGCCGAGGGGTTCATCCCCCGCCTTGGCACGACAGGCGTACTCCCATTCGGCTTCAGTCGGCAAACGAAACCTCTGTCCCGAACGCGCCGAAAGCCAACGCACAAACTCCCAACCATTGACCAGCGACACCCCTACGACCGGATGATCCGGACCATCCAACGCCTCACCGAGTTTATCATATTCATCTTCATTGCCGGTGCGGAAATGGTCATTGATGCCGGAATCATGCCGTTCAGGCGGCTGGCAGGCTCCAGCAGCCACGCAGGCCCCATATTGGCGATTGGTCACCTCATGTTGCCCCATCCAATAACTGTCCAGGCAGACCCGATGCACAGGCCCTGCCCCCAATGCCGGTTCCCTGGAACCCATGGCAAAACAGTCGGCTTCGATGCGTACCATGGCCATGCCAACCACCGGATCCTGCCACACATCCGACCCGGATGGAGCTGCCTCTGCCATGCCACACCCGATCCCAACCGCCAAACCCACCATCCAACCACGCCACCATCCAATCATGCCCATCACCTGCTGTCCAATGATCCAAAAAAAAACGGTCGCAATGAAGTTCACTGCGACCGTTGCACCGTCACACTGCAACCACTGTGCGTGTTTATTTGGTGAATGTCACACGCATGAAGGTAATGACTTTCCAGAGATCTTCTTCCGAGTAGTTCTGCTCAGATCCAGGACCATATGCCTTCATTTCGGTATTCGGGCTGCCCTGCAACAAAATCCAGAGCAGTTGTCCATCCTTGCGGCTGGCCAGGTAGCCTGGAGCCGAAAGATTGGTCGGTTTGATGGTCAATTCACCAGCTGCCGATCCTTTGCCGTCACCGGTTTCACCATGACACTTCTGGCACTTCTTGGTGTAGATCTTGCCGCCTTCCTTGATGATCGCCTCATCCGCCTCTTCCGCCTTGACCGGATTTTCCTTGCTCAAAAAATCAGCCGGAGCCGTGGGAATCTGACGCTCCTGGGCAATGGCCTGGGTGGCAAACAACAGACCAACCGCACCCATCAGAGATAAAATCGCATGCGCTTTCATGAATCGAATCCTCTTGGATGGTACGACCCAAGGCCGGGGTCAACCCGGCCTTGGGAGAGGTTGATTACTGCGATGGATCAATAGACATCCATCTGGGTGTTGTAGACATTGAACTTGCCGGTCGGCATGTGCAGACCCGTGATGCGTGCCTTTTCTTTCAAGGTCTTGTCATCCAGCACCACGATCTCGCCTTCCTTGTCCCACAAAGAGACCCACACTTCGCCGCCTTCCTTGTCATACTCCATATGCACCACCTTCTTGGTGAAGGTCAGCTCTTTCGGAGGATCGTTCGGCTTGTCGATGTTGAAGACGGTCAGCACGTTGGACTTGTTGGGATTGATGGTGTTGTCACAATAGACATTCTTGCTCTTCGGATGGGTCTTGATGAACAAGGAGTTGCCATTGAGTTTCCACTCACGCACCACGGTCCAGGCTTTCGGACTTTTCGGATCGGTGCTGATCATGGAGACCAGTCCCTCACCCAGATGCACGGTGGCCCACACCGGTCCGAACTCCGGATCCACCCAGTTGGCACCACGGCCCGGATGGGGTTTGGTTCCGGTCTTGATGTTCTTGACCAGCTTGCGATCCACGGTATCGATCACGGAGATGGTGTCGCGGGCATTGGCAGCCACCAGGAAGTACCGCTTGGAGGCATCCCAACCGCCGTCATGCAGGAACCGCTCGGCATTGATCTTGGTTTCGGTCACGGTGCCGGAGGCCAGTTTGCTGTAGTCCACCAGCAGCACGACACCGGTCTCTTTCAGGTTGAGCACCCACTCCGGGGCATGGTGCGAGGCCACGATGGAGGCCACGCGCGGCTCGGGGTGATACTCGTTGGTGTCATAGGTGTAACCACGGGTGCCCACGATCTTCAGAGGCTCCAGGGTGTCGCCTTTCAGGATCACATAGTGGGGCGGCCAGTAGTCACCCACCACGGCATATTTGTCCTCGAACCCTTTGTACTTGGAGGTGTCGATGGAGCGGGCATCCAGACCGGTACGCACTTCGGCGACCAGGTTCGGCGGATCGGCCCACATATCCATCATGGTGGCCTTGCCATCGCGGCCAATGGCAAACATGTAGCGACCGCTGGCCGAGGTACGCAGGATGTGGGTGGCAAAGCCCGAAGGAATGGTCACGAGAACCTTCTTGGTGTCGCCGTCGATGATGGCGATCTGACCTTTGTCACGCTCGACCACGCCAAAATAGTTCTGCCAGTTCTTGCCCTTTGGCGGCTCGGTGGGACGCTTCTCCACCGGCACGATCACCTTCCAGGAGTTCTTCATCTCTTTCATGCCCCATTCCGGCGGCATCGGGGCTTCGATTTGCACATATTTGGCCATCAAAGCGGTCTCATCTTTGGTCATGAAGCCGCTCTTGCCCCAACCCGGCATACCGCCATCCGTGCCCTCGAACAGGATCTTGTCCAAAGCAGCCAAGGTCTTCAGACGGGTCTTGGCCGGGGTGATGTCCGGACCCGTGGCACCCTTGCGCAGCGCGCCATGGCAACCGGAACAACGATCAAAATAGATCTGCTGACCTTTTTGAAAATCCTCTTTCGAGAGGGTTGGCTCCGGTTGCAGGGCGGGTGCTGCCGGGGCATTGGCCATGGCCGTGCCCGCAAAACCCACGACCAAAGCAGCTCCTGCCAGCACGGACCGCCACAACAGGGTCTTCTTCTTCATATCAAACTCCTTGGAAACGAAAAGGGGTGGAAAAGGGGCATTGTGTTCTGGTTAACATAGCGTAAAACTCTATCAGATCCGTTTGCAAGGTTCCTTGACTTATATCAAGTCCAATGCAAAAAAATTCACATGAACTTTACAATGCCGGCACATCTGTTGAATCGAAACCCAAACCGTAAACCCAACTCATAAAAAAAGGGCCTGTAACAGCATCCATTGACCCCCCTGATCCCTGTGCTGCATCTGCCCCTGTTTCAACACTGGTGCGGATCATCTGGATCAATCATCATGATCCGCACCCCTGTTGCTGGTTATATTACCACCTTATATTGATTCCGCGTCAGTCGATCTCCCATTTGACTGCCTTGTGCACGATATTGTGATGGCACTCTACACAGGTTTTGTTGTTCGTGGCCTTATGCGGTTCCAGCTTTTTGAACCATTCGCCATCCGGCTTGTGGCAGTTTTTGCATCTGATCGAGTCTTCTGCAAGCATATCCTTGCGCACCCGCTTGGCCAGTGCCACCCGTTGTTCTTCCCATTCGGCCACATCACGCAGGCCGTTGGAGATCTCGTGGAACGGACTTTCACCATAGCCGCCCTTGTTGAGATAGAAGAACTTCCAATTCAAGAACTGGTAGACCGAGTGCGGCTTGTGACAACCCACGCACCCAGGCTTCACCCCACGGGTGTTGTCAAAGTGCGGGGAGTTGCGATACTCCTCATACGGATAGGCATGACATTCGGCACACCCGACCGTCATATTGAACAAACCGGGTGAAGGCGGCTTGGCCGGATTGTAATCCTCCTTGGAACGACTGATCGTTCCCACCGGTTTGTATTCGTCATAGCTGACGAAGATCTCGTGACACGAGGTGCAGAGGCTGATCCGGTTGAATCGATGACTGCTCCAGCCCAAGCCGATCATCAGCACCACCAGCAGGGCAACACCCGCCACGATAACCCATTTTTTCTTGAAAAAGTTCACTCCAACCTCTCCATGCGTAGCAGTGTCCAGTGGGAGTTCAACCCATCAATTGCTTGAAGATCGCAACATGCTTGGCATTATCCACATGGATTGTGCCATAGACATCGCCAGCCTCAGCCAAAGAGACCGTGACCACGGTATCGTTCCATGCCTGCTCCCCATGCTGTGATGCGGCAGCCAGTGGCATAATCTCATTGGGATTGACCCCTTTGTCCCGCCACCAGACATTGTCATCGATATCCGCGTCTTCCAGTTGAGCATGGGCATAGGCTGGCGGCTTGGTCAGAGGATCGGCCTTGGCCACACGACCATAGCTGCTGCGTCCCACCGAGGTGGAGATCCCCACCACCTGGGGATGGATGCCGTTGGTCAACCAGGCACGGGTGACCAGATATCCAGCCGTGGTGGTGACCCGCACCAGATCCCCATCGCGAATGCCCATGGCAATCGCCTTCTGTTTGTTGATCCACAAGGGATTGCTGTGATGGATCTCCGCAAGATACTTCAGATTCGAGGTCATGGAGAGTACATGATAGGCAACCTTGTAGGTGGCCAGCACAAACTGCCCATTGGTCAACTTGTCGTGCTTGGGATTCTTCTGCAATTGCGGAATCGTCACTTCGATCTTGCCGGACGGTGTGGCAAATCCGGATTGTCGATAGGTGTGATATTCGGGTGTCAAAGGCTCCCCCCCCTTGACAACTGCACGATCCGCCGAATCAATCTTGCCGTGTTCCGGCCAGAATCCTTTGGTCAGGAGTTTTTTGTAATTTTTTTCCATGCCTGGAGTGGCGGCGCAAGCCTGTTCGACCCACTGCTTGGCGCTGGTGAAACTCCAGAAGGCTTTCATCCCTTTCTGGCCATCAGCATCCACGGCATCGATGATTTTTTTCAGAGTTTCACGCACATCCTGGGCCTGCATCATGGGTTTGACCGTGGGCGCACTGATGCTGATCCAGGGCCACAACGAGGTCGGGGCGCTCACCAGGTCATGCCGCTCCACCGCCACCACATCCGGCAGAATCAGATCCGCCCACTCCGAGGTTTCGCTCATGAAAGGGGTGAAATCCACGATGAACGGCACCAGGGTTTCATCCTTGAGCACCTCCCGCCACATGCTGGCCGCAGGAGCCGAATAGACCGGGTTGCTCATATGGTTGAACAACACCTTGACCGGGCGGCTCTTGGCCTGGATCTGAAACGGCAAGGCATGGTTGAGTTGCACCTTCTGCTCGCCAATCGGCTTGGGTGCGGGTTGCGGCACCCCAACCTGAAACTGACGGGGCAGGCAGCATCCCCCTTCGTTATCGATATTGCCGGTGATCACGGCCAACAGGGTGCAAGCCTGTTCCGTGTCCATGCCATTCTCACGCCGGGTCACACCATTCATGCTGTAGACCGTGGCCGGATGGTTCTTGGCAAACTCCACAGCCAGCCGTTTGATGGTCTTTTCCGGCACACCGCTCACTTCAGACGCCTTTTTGGGCGTATAGGGTGCCAGATCCGTCAGCAATTTCTCGACCGTGGTGTTGGTCCAGGTCTCGATGAAATTCTTGTCCGCCAACCCCTTGCTCAGGATATGCTGACACATGGCCAAGGCAATGAAACCATCGGTTCCGGGAAAGACCGGAATCCATTCATGGCTGCGGCCTGCGGTGTTGGACATGCGCACATCAAAGGTGACCAGCTTCAGACGATTGTTGACCATGCCATCGGTCAGACGCTGGGCCAAAGGCAAAGCGGTCTCCATGATGTTGCAGCCAAAATTGAGCACATATTTGGCCCGCTCCAGGTCAGGCAACAGAAACGGCACCCCCACCATGCGGCGCAACGCCTCCTGTTTGGCCACACCACCCAATCCCGGCGCACAACTGCGATAGATCGAACCGGATCCCAAGGAGTTGGCAAAGCGGGACATCACCCCGTCTTGCGAGCTGCCCTCGTTGACCACGATGGCATCCGGATCCCCCAGTGCTTCTGCAACCTTGGCAGCCACCTCGGCAATAGCCGCCTCCCAGGTGATTTCGCGCCAACTCCCGGAGCCGCGCGGTCCCACCCGTTTGAGGGGTGTCACGATGCGATCCGGGTCATAGGCCCCCAGAAACGAGGCCAACCCCTTGGCGCAAAACTTGCCCCGGCTGGCCACATGTTCATGGTTCCCTTCGGCCTTTTGAATGCGGCCATTTTCCGCATAGGTGAAGCCGCCATCATAATAGGGACAAAGCGTGCAGGCAAAATGGCTGCGCACTCTGGGGTGAAAGGTGCGCAACTGGTGGAAGCCTTTGCCACCCAGTTCCAGCTCCATGGCCTCTGCCGGGTCAGGCAGCGCCGTTGCTGCCAAAGCCGTGCCACTGGCCAGAAGAAATTCGCGTCTACGGATTTCAGCCATGCCGATCCTTCCCACGATCAATAAAACGACTGGAGATACTGACCACCCATCACCCACCAGACACGCATGCCATACACGCCAATGGCAACCAGCAGCGAGGCCACAAAGGCACCCATCAAACTGCGCTTCAAGGGGGTGACCAAAATGATCAAGGGAATAATAAGTCCAATCACCAGCTCAAGCCAGAGATAGGGAAAGCGGAAAACCTGCATCAAGACGACGGTGTGGCCCATGACCTCATTCTGGTTTCCGTAGGTGGTTTGCATGAAGTCCAGAAACAGCAGAAAGATGTCAAACACAATCCCGTACATCATGAACTGGGACATCTCATGGATCAAGGCCCAGTCATAACGCTTGACAGCAGGAACCAGCAGGTTGCGGATGGTGACGATCACGTTCATCAACCCGATCCCGGAGATGAACGCACCGGTCAGAAACAACAGAGGTGCCAGGGCAGTATGGTTGAGGAACCGTCCGGGATTGAGTTCCATCACCACACCGGTATACCAATGGGTGGAGAGGGCCAGAACAATGGCCACGATCCCGAAGACCCGGGCAAAGGTCTGATTGTGCTGGATCACAAAATAGCTGTAGACGATCATCGACATGGGATAAAGACAGATCAGCATCGTACCCCAGGCCATCGGTCCCGTACTGTGCCAGTAGCCTGGAATCAGCAGGTAGATGAAGCGCATCGGCTTGCCCAGATCCCACGTCAAGAGAAACGGCACGATCAGCAACATGATGATGGCCGTGACCGAGGCGGTCATGGTCAAAGGTTTATAGCGTTTGATGCCAAAGACCCAGCCAAAGCTGGAGATCACGAACGAACCGGCGCTGGCCCCCACCAACCAGAAGTAGACCGAAATGGTTGTACCCCAGGCCACGTGGTGGAAGGCATTGAAAGTGACGACGCTCTCTTCCATGGTTGCTTGCCCCCTTAATCGAACAGAAAGATTTTGAAGGCGTTCAAAGTCTCTTTCGCCTTATGGGGGATGGTCTTGAGATAGCCGTACCAGTTGTTGGCCACTTCAGACATCAACGGTTCCCCTTCCACGATATCGGCAAAGGCATCGCCCTTGTGATTGCGCTTGAAGTCGTTGAACTCTTCCCGGACCTGATGGGTCCGATTGGTATAGCTGTGGGGTTCGTCCATGATCTCCCAGTCCCCGCCGATATAGAACACCGAGGGACTGGTGCCGAGTTCAGGTTTGAGCACCGTGACCGTTTCCGTGGCAACCAGCCGGGCCACTTCGCTCTGCGGGTCGTTGATATCGCCGAAGATGCGCGCGCCACCGACACACGCCTGCACACATGACGGAACCAGTCCTTTCTTCACCCGATGGATGCAGAAGGTACATTTGTCCACCACCATGCGCGGCAGATTGCCATCGGTCCGTTTTTCCGGCAGCAGATGGCGTGCGTTGTAGGGGCAGGCCACCATGCAGGTGCGACAACCGATGCAGCGGTTGTAGCGTTGCAGCACGAATCCATCTTCGTGCTTGTAGGTCGCCTGGGTCGGGCAGTTGCGCACGCATACCGGATAGTCGCAGTGGTTGCACAAACGGGGCATGAACACCCGCTTGGTCGTGGGATAACTCCCCTTGTCCACCACCTTGACCCAGGTACGCCAGATGCCGAGCGGCAGGCCATATTCGGTCTTGCAGGCGACCGAACAGGACATGCAGCCAATGCATTTCCTGAGGTCGATGACCATGGCATACCGTTTCGTGCCGCGCACCCCCTTGGTGCCAGGGGTCTGGAGACCGAACGAACGGGGTTCCTTGGATTGGCTCTCTGGGTTTCCCATGTGGGAATCTTCTCTTTCTGATCTGGAGACAAAATCCGAGTGTTGACAGTCAATTTTTAGGCTACACGAATTCGTTCCATTCGGGCTTGATCTGGGTCAAGTTCAATGCATTTTTTTTCACTGTGTTCACAGGTTCCAAAAAAAACACGTCACACTTGACCCATGATCGACACGAAACAGGGGTTTCTTGCAGCCATCAACACTGTGTACAATACCTGAAACCAGATCACAAGACACAATGATGCAACCGCAGGATTTTCAAAATTTGCAGTATCACCGGAGGGACACATCCATGGAATTGCTCTATTTCACCATCATCGGAGGCGCGCTCTATCTGATTTCAGAGCGCATTCTGGCACGCATCGAACAGGCACGCGGGAGCCTGTTGCCGCAGCGCTCCCTGATCTTCTTTGTCATCATCTTCTCGCTCAGCATGGCCACCTTTGCCGGAATTCGCGCCCTGACCGAACCACCGCCCGCACCACCGGCAGCAGCAGGCCAGGAGACGCAAACCCCTGCACCACCCAAAACGGCTAATTGATCTCAAACCGTTCCCGACTCTCGTCAAAACCGATCAGGATCCCCTGCCCGGGGATCCAATCCCGCACCGTCTCCTCCACATAATCAAACCCGTCCGCCCGCAGCCGATCCCGCATGCGCACGGTCAGCTTGTGCCGTCCGGCAGGCAGCCGGAACTTGGCATAGACGTGTGTCGCCATATCCTGGCTCAACCCCGGAGGCGTGAAGGTGCGGGTGGCCAGATATTGATCATCGAGCAGCAGTTCAATGTAGATCAGTGCCCGCTTGCGTGGACAATCCTGGGCCTTGCGCATGTTGGGCGGCAACTTCTGCAACTCCTCCTGGGTCCGGGTATGACACTCCTGCTCCCGTTGCGAGGTGTGCTTGAAGGCCAGCTTCACCTCGGCCTCTCCCGGCTTCAGATAGTGGTAGGCCGGGGCCGAAGAGAGATAAAAGATCACTACGAAAAACATCGCATATGCGACCAACTGAATCCCGAATTGCGCGAATGATTTCGGCATGGCGACACTCCTTGTCTCAGGCAGAGGGTTGCAGGGAACGACGGAACGCATCGATCCGTTGATTCAATGCCGCCCGTTCGCTCTTGGAGTTGGAGATCCGGAACTCAACCACCCGTTGCCGATCCACCCGTTTCAGCAGTTTCGGTTCCCGTTCTCCGGACAGACGTTGCTCGGTCCAGGTGTTGCCGCAACGATGATAGCAATCCCCTTCCCGGCAACCGGTCACCACCACTCCATCGGCTCCGTTCTTCAAGACATAATCGAGCATCGAAGGAGGCAGCATGCCACTGCACGGCAGATTGACCACAGCGGTCTGCGGGGTGCTCATCGTGGTCACATCCACGCCGTGTTCACAGCCGAACAGAATGATCTTCCCTGTTCCAGACAACGCACCCAGCTTGCTCCTGACCTCCTGACGCAGGGCATCCACCGTGAACCAGGGCATCTCAATACCGGTCTTCAAGGTGGTATTGGGCATGCGGGAGGGACTGGATGACACACAAGAGCCACTGCAAATCCCGCATGCCGTACACAACCCGGGATCCACCGTGGGTTCAAATTCGGCCTTTTTGCCATCCGTGCGCTTGCGCATGGTGACCGAACCATACGGACAATCCAGAGCGCATTGACCACAACCGCTGCAATGCTCCAGATTGACCTCGGCAGCAGGCAGCTCCTTCTTGGAGGGCAACCACGGCAACAGCATCAATACAATCGTCACACCCGTCGAAAGCGACCAGGCCCAACCCGGTCCCATGATATCCACCAACGGATAGATGTTGAGATAAAACCAGTCGAGATTCAGCACCACCGGCGAATGACCCGCCTGCACCGGTGCATGACTGACCGCCGGCTTCACCAGAGAAACGGCCAGCAGCGTCAAAAACGCCCCAACCGCCAATGGCAGAGGCGGATTGAAATCCACCTTGCTGATGCGGCTCACATGGGTCCACAACAGAAACACCAGAGCCACCGGAAATCCCAACAGATGCAAAAAGGCCATCAGGGTGAAAAAACGATCCGTGATCTGGTTGTCCAGGAAATTGAATACCATGGCACTGGGAATGCCCGGAATCCAGTCGATCAGCTCTCCGGTGGCCAAAGCCACATATTGGGCCAACTGATCCCAGACCAACCAATACCCGGTGATGCCCAGAATCACCACCAGCCACAAGGTCGGAACCCCGGTAAACCAGGAAAACCACCGCACCCCGCGATAACGATCCCGGAAAAACTCCCGAAACATGTGGATGAAAATCGAAATCACCGCCGCATCCGACGCATACCGGTGCAGACTGCGCATCACCCCGGCCATCCACCACTGGTCGTGGGTCATGTACTCCACCGACTTGTACGCCCCGGCCACATTGGTCTCAAAAAATATGAAGACGTAAATCCCGGAGACCAGCACAATCCAAAAGAAAAAGAATGTCAGCGATCCCAAGTGGTAAAATGGATTGAGCCGGTCTGGGAACCCCTTGTTAAACCATTGCTCTATCGACAATATAACATTATTTCCTGCTCTGCGCACGGCGTCCATGCGTATCTCCTCCGGGTCATGGTCTTAAGGTTGAGCGGATGCAGCGGTGAATGGGCAACACAAGGGAAACAGTCAATACCGTTGCGCATTGTGTGGAATATGGCTATCACATCCAACCCCCCCCTGTCCACCCTTTCGTCCGGATTTTTTTTTGAGAAATCATGGAACCAAAACTTGACAAAAAAGATCGGAATTGAACACAGTATCCACCGCGCAGCACCCCAAAAGGCTCCACGGATACCAACTGCCACTTTTCAGGATCCCAGCATGTTTCACAGGATCAAACAAGACATCGAAGTCATCTTCCAACGGGATCCCGCAGCCAGAAGCGTCCTGGAGGTTCTGCTCTGTTATCCCGGTTTGCATGCCATCCTGGCCTATCGGATGTTTCACTGGCTGTGGCGCAAAAATTTTCGTTTGCTGGCCCGTTTTTTATCCAATTTGACCCGTTTTCTGACCGGCATCGAGATTCATCCGGCAGCCCGGATCGGCGCACGGTTTTTTATTGATCATGGCATGGGGGTGGTGATCGGGGAGACGACCGAAATCGGTGACAACGTCACGCTCTACCACGGCGTCACCCTGGGTGGAACCAGTTGGAATGCCGGCAAACGCCACCCCACTTTGGAACACGGCGTGGTGGTCGGGGCAGGAGCCAAAATCCTCGGCCCCATCACCATCGGCGCCAACGTCCGGGTCGGCTCCAATGCCGTCGTGGTGAGCGATGTACCGGCCAACACCACGGTGGTGGGCGTCCCCGGACGCCTGGTGATGCCGAAATACAAAGCCGACCCCGAAATCAACACCTTCACCTCTTATGGCCAGAGCGGGGCCATGGTGGATCCGGTGGCCAAGGCCGTCACCTGTCTTTTGGAACAGGTACGCCATCTGGATGATCGCGTCAAAAAACTGGAACAAGAAGAGTCCACTCCCACCCGGCACGGAGAGCAACCATGAAACTGACCACCCGGGGACGTTATGCCGTGACAGCCATGCTGGATCTCTGCTGCCAGGACGGAGAGACGCCGGTGGCCCTGATCGACATCTCCAGACGCCAGGAGATCTCCCTGTCCTATCTGGAACAGCTCTTTGCCAAGTTGCGCCGGCGCGGTCTGGTGCGCAGCGTGCGCGGTCCAGGCGGCGGATATCTGCTGGAGGTCGCACCCGCTGCCATCAGCATCGCCGACATCATCCGCGCCGTGGATGAACCGATCCGCGCCACCTCCTGCGAAGAAGGGGATCCCGAAGGATGCCGCAAGGCGACACGCTGCATCACCCATCACCTCTGGGAACGGGTGGGCACCCACATCAACCGCTATCTCGAATCGATCCACCTGGGAACGCTGATCGAGGAGATCCAGGCCAATGCCATGCCGATCCATTCCGCCAGGGAGATGCGGCCATGATCTATCTGGACCACAACGCCTCATCGCCACCGCGACCCGAAGTGATCGCAGCCATGCTCGCCACCCTGCAACGCATCGAAGGCAACCCCTCCTCCGTGCATGGTCCCGGGCGGGCCGCACGCCACACCCTGGATGATGCACGCCGCGCCGTGGCCAAATGGATGCAGATCCATGACAACCGCATCCTCTTCACCAGTGGCGGAACCGAAGCCAACCATCTGGCACTCTTCGGCCTGGCCGAAGCCTGTCACTTCTCGGGCCGGATCATCACCAGCGCCATCGAACACCCATCGGTCCTCAAACCTCTGGAAAAACTGCAACAACGCGGCATGCACGTGACACAACTGCCGGTGGATGGTCAAGGCCGGATCGATCCAGAGGCCTTGCACTCTGCCTTGACTCCGGATACCCGTCTGGTCTCGATCATGGCAGCCAACAACGAAACCGGCGTGTTGCAACCATTGGCTGAAATCGGTGCCATCTGTCGCGCCCATCCGGTTCCCTGGCATTGCGATGCCACACAGTGGGTCGGCAAACTGCCTCTGGCCGTTGATGCCTTGGGGGTGGATCTGCTGACGCTTTCGGCCCACAAAATGGGTGGTCCCAAAGGGTGTGGCGCTCTGGTGGTCACCCCGGCTCTCTCTCTGGCCCCGCAATTGCTTGGTGGCGGCCAGGAGCGCGGACGACGCTCCGGAACCGAAAACCTCTCGGGAATCGCCGGATTCGGTGCACTCGCTGCCCGCCTGTCCGCCACCATGGACCTGGAAAGCCAAACCATGACCGCACTCCAACAACGTCTTGAAGAGGGAATCTTGAAAACCCTCCCGGATGCGGTCATCCTGGGTGCCGGTGCCGCGCGTCTGCCCAATACCACGGCATTGACCCTGCGCAGGATCGATGGCGAAACCTTGGTTATGACCCTCGATCTGGCCGGCTTTGCCATCAGCAGTGGTGCCGCCTGCTCATCGGGCAAGAACACTCCGTCCCATGTCCCGCTGGCCATGGGGCTGGATCCGGAAACAAGCCGCAGCATGGTACGGATCAGTCTCGGCTGGGATACCACCGAAACTGCCGTGGATGCATTCATTTCAGCATTCAAACGGTCGGTGGACCGTTTGCGCAATTAAGGAGTCATATGCGATGATCAAACCCATCTATATGGATTACCAGGCCACGACCCCGGTGGACCCCAGGGTGCTGAAAGCCATGCTGCCCTGGTTCACGGAAAGATTCGGCAATCCGGCCTCCCGTTCCCACGCCTATGGCTGGGAAGCCGACGAGGCGGTGGCCACGGCACGCAAACAGGTGGCCAGCATCATCCGTGCCGATCCCCGCGAAATCGTCTTCACCTCCGGGGCCACCGAATCCGACAACCTGGCCATTTGGGGCGTGGCCCAGTTCTATCGCGACAAGGGCAACCATATCATCACCCCCACGACCGAACACAAAGCGGTCCTCGATACCTGTCGGCACCTGGAGGCCGAGGGATTCGAGGTGACCTATCTGCCGGTAGCCACCAATGGCCTGATCAATCTGGCTGAACTGGAGGCCGCCATCACCCCCAAAACCATTCTGGTGTCGGTGATGGCCGTCAACAATGAAGTCGGCGTGATCCAGCCGCTGGAGGCCATTGGTCAGTTGTGTCGACGCCACAAGATTTTCTTCCATTGTGACGCCGCCCAGGGCATCGGAAAAATCCCCATCGATGTCAATACCATGCACATCGATCTGTTGTCGATTTCTGCCCACAAGATCTATGGACCCAAAGGGGTGGGTGCCCTCTATGTCCGTCGCCAACCTCGGGTACGGCTCAAGGCGTTCATGCATGGCGGCGGCCACGAACGGGGCATGCGCTCCGGCACCCTGCCCACCCCGTTGCTGGTGGGTCTGGGCGAGGCGTGCCGTCTGTCTGAAAGCGAAATGGAGGCTGAAAACAGCCGACTGCTCACGCTGCGGGAACGACTGCGCTCCGGCATCATGAATGCCTTGACCCATGTCTCCCTCAACGGCGATCCCGTGGTCCGCATTGCCGGCAACCTCAACATCTCGTTCAGTTACGTCGAAGGGGAGTCCCTGATGATGGCCATCAAGGATGTGGCGGTCTCCTCCGGATCGGCCTGCACCTCAGCCTCGCTGGAACCCTCGTATGTATTGCGCGCCATGGGCGTGCATGAAGAGATGGCCCATACATCGATCCGCTTTGGATTGGGCCGCTTCACCACCGCCGAGGAGATCGAGCACGTGATCCGGATCGTCGTGGGTGCCGTCAACAAACTGCGCGCCATGTCGCCTTTATGGGAAATGGTCCAGGAGGGAATCGATCCGACCACCGTGCAGTGGGCGGCACACTAACCTACCTTCTACGATTGGAGCAATCGCGATGGCATACAATGAAAAAGTACTCGATCATTACGAAAACCCCCGCAATGTGGGCAGTCTCGACAAGGGTGACCTCCAGGTCGGCACCGGCATGGTGGGTGCGCCAGCCTGCGGAGATGTGATGAAATTGCAGATCCGCGTCAATGACGCAGGCATCATCGACGATGCCAAATTCAAAACCTTTGGCTGCGGCTCTGCCATTGCCGCCTCTTCACTGGTCACCGAATGGGTCAAGGGCAAGACCATTGATGAGGCCTTGACGATCAAAAACAAAGATATCGCCGAGGAGTTGGCCTTGCCACCGGTCAAGATCCACTGCTCGGTGCTGGCCGAAGATGCCATCAAATCCGCTGTGGCCGACTACCGCAGCAAACAAAAAGGAGCCTGATCCCATCATGACCACCCTGCAAGGCGTCTCACTCACCGAACGGGCCGCACGTCAGGCCAAAAACATGCTCGCCAAACGGGGCACACCTGAGGCAGCCATCCGCATCGGCACCACCACGGCAGGCTGCTCGGGTTTTTCCTATAAACTGGAGTATGCCGATCAACTGGATACCGGGGATCAGGTGTTTGAATCCTTTGGCGTCAGGGTGGTGGTGGATGGCAAATCCGCCCTGATTCTGGACGGCACCCTGGTCGATTTCGAGTCCACCCCCTTCAAATCCGGATTCAAGTTCAGCAATCCCAAGGAGAAGGAACGCTGCGGCTGCGGCGAATCCTTCAAGGTGTGATGAACCAGACCGCCACCCAACTCTGTTGGTCCTGCCGGGGTCCGACTCCGGCAGGAGTCCAGTGTACCACCTGCCGGGCACTGCTCCCCCCTGCCCCGGATCTGGACTTTTTTGCCCTCTTTGGCCTGGAGCGCGCATTTGAGCTGGAGATGACCACTCTGGAAACGCGCCACCGGACCCTGCAACGACAACTCCATCCCGATTTTTTTGCACAACGCAGCCCCACGGAGCGTCGTCTCTCTTTGGAATGGACCACGCGGCTCAACGAAGGGCGGCAAACCCTGATTGATCCCGTAGCCCGGGCCGGCTATCTGCTCGCACGTCTGGGATGGAAAGAGCAACGATTGCCACCAGATCCGGAATTTCTGGAAGAGGTGATGGAGCTGCGTGAGGCCCTGGAAACCGTCGATCCGCAGGCCACCAATGCCCTTGCCCGTTTATCCTCTTTGAAAAATCTGGCCACAACACGCCTGCAAGCCGAAATGGCACAGATTGCCAACCTCTTCCGGACCTGGCAACAAACCCCGGATGATGCCATCTGCCTGACCATTGCCCGACTCGTGGATCGCATGCGCTACCATCGACGCTATCTGGAGGAACTGGATCGTCTGGAAGAACTGGCTCTTGATGCCCATTGACCCCAGGTCGAACCATCGAGAGATGAGATCCGGAATGGACCATCCTTTTTTTCTCAACGGTCGTGCGCGGCTGGTCTGGCTCTCCGGCTGGCGCCAGATCAAGGCCCATCCCGGCATGGCCCTGTTGGTCCTGTTGGGGGTGGCCATCGGCGTGGCGACTGCGGTTGCCGTGGATCTGGCCAATCAGGGGGCGATGCGCGCCATGCGTCTGTCTGTGGAGGCAGCCTCCGGTCTGGCCACCCACCGCATCATCGGTCCACCTGCCGGCATTCCCGAAACATTCTACGCCGAATGGTGCCGCCAACCCAATGCCCCACCCGCAGCTCCCATCATCGAAGGGACGGTACGCCTGCCCGACACACACCACGACTCTTTGACCCTGTTGGGCATTGACTTTCTGGCCGAAGCCAGGTTGCGGCCCCATCTGGAGCTGGGACAGGCACTCAAACCCGAGCTGCTGGCTGCTCTGCTGATTCAACCCGACGGTGCCCTGCTGCTGGACACGACCGCAGACCGGCTGCAACTCCAACCCGGAGCGCCATTCCAGATCGAAGCCAACGGCACCCGCAAAACCATCACCCTGTTGGGAGTGATCGCCACCACCCACCCCTTGGCCAGACAAAGCCTCTCCGCGACACTGCTGACCGATATTGCCACGGCCCAAGAGATCCTGGGCATGACCGGCCAGATCAGTCGCATGGATCTGATCCTGAAAGAACCCAACCAACCCCTGCCCATCCCTCTGCCGCCTGGCCTGCAACGGCTGCCTGCCCATGAACGACTCGAAGTGCTGGAAAATCTGACCCGCTCGTTTCGGACCAATCTGACCGCCTTGAGTCTGCTGGCCCTTCTGGTGGGCATGTTCATCATCCACAATGCCATGAGCTTTTCCGTGGTTCAGCGCCGCACCTGGATCGGACTGCTGCGCGCACAGGGGGTGACCCGCCACGAGATACTGACCACGATTCTGCTGGATGCCTTGCTGCTCGGTCTCCCCGGCACCCTGCTCGGCATCCTGTTGGGTGTGGTGCTGGGCGATGGATTGGTGCAACTGATGGCACGCACGATCAATGATCTCTATTTCCGGCTCCAGGTGGTCGATACCAGCCTGGAGTGGTTCTCCCTCCTCAAAGGCGCGGGGCTGGGAATCGGAGCCACGCTCATGGCCGCGTGGTTCCCGGCCCGGGAAGCGGCCATGGCACCGGTGATCACCGCCCTGAGCCGCACCCGTCTGGAACAGGATCACCTGCAATCGGCTCCACGCCTGGCCCGCATCGCTGTCGGCTGCATGGTCTGCGCCCTGGGACTGGTCTGGTGGCCAACCCAACGTCTGGAGCCGGGATTGATCGCCATGGCCTTGCTGACCATTGGTGCTGCTTTGCTCGCTCCCTGGTTCACCATCTGGCTGATGGAACGACTGCAACCCGCTGTGATCCGTATCGCCGGTTGGCAGGGAAAACTGGCCGTGGGCGGGGTGCAACGGGGATTGAGCCGTACCGGCAGTGCGGTGGCGGCCTTGACCGTGGCCACGGCCATGGTCTCAGCCATGGGGATTTTGATTCATGGCTTCCGCCACACCATGATCCAGTGGCTCGATGCCACAACCCTCTCCGACATCTATGTATCTGCCGCTGGCACACTCAACAACGCCGACACCCCTCCCCTGGATCCCGTTGTCATCCGCCATCTTTCGGCCCTGCCCGGCATCGCCTCCGTGGGTCTGGGCCGACGGGTCAACCTGGATACCCCGGATGGAATCGCCCGTCTGCATGTGCTGGACATCGATTATGACCGTTTCCTCGGACTTTTGCTGTTACAGAAGGATCATGCCGCACTCTGGCCCGGTTTTCAAAACAACGATCTGGTGCTGATCACCGAATCCCTGGCCCAACGCCGCAACCTGCACGTTGGCGCATCTCTGATCCTGCCCACCCCCCACGGTCCCCACCCCTTCACCATCGGCGGGATCCATCGGGATTTCCGCTCGGATGCCGGCATGATCACACTCAGCCGCCCAACGTGGCTGCGTCACTGGCAGGATCCGGCCATGAGCGTCATGGGCCTGCAACTGCAACCCGGCATGGATCCAGAAACCATGCTGGCCACCCTGCGTGCCACTGCCGGACCCGACCGCGCCCTCACCATGCAGTCCAACCGCGCCTTGCGGGAACACTCCCTGGAGATCTTCGACCGCACCTTTGCCATCACCCGGGCATTGCGACTCCTGGCTCTCCTGACAGCCCTCTTCGGGGTGTTGACCGCCCTGGCCGCCATCCGTCACGAACGGGTACGCGAACTGGCCACCCTGCGCGCCATTGGCCTGACCATTCCGGAGATCCGCCACTCGGTGCTGCTGCAATCCCTGCTGCTCGGTCTGGCTGCCGGCACTCTGGCCCTCCCTTTGGGGCTGGTGCAAGGATGGCTGTTGATCGACGTGATCAACTATCGTGCCTTTGGCTGGACCCTGGAGAGCCATCTGGAGCCGGGTCTCATCCTGCAACCACTCCTGGTGGCCATTCCCACTGCCTGTCTGGCCGCCATCCCGGCAGCACGCCACATGGCCCGCACCTCTCCTGCCGAGGCGATGAAAGATCAATAATTCAGACCAGATGGATCACTCTGCCAACACCTCTGCCAGCGATTCGGCATCCACCACTCTCAGGCTCCACGTCTCCAAAGAGGCCGCGCTGGCTGCAAAAATTTTATTCTGCGCCCACTCGGGAAGAGGGCCAAAACGGTGTTGCAGCAAACGGGTCAGAATCCATACCGCACCCTCCTGGCTTCCCTCCTGGCGACCCTCCTGGCGACCCTCCTGGCGACCCTCCTGGCGACCCTCCTGGCGACCCTCCTGGCGACCCATTCGGAACCCTTCCATACGCCCATCCTGATGCTTCTGCATCAGAATCCGTTCCACTTTCGGCAAGGCCAACAACTCCTCTTCAGACATCATATCAATGGTTGCTTCGAGTGCCCGACGTCCGAACAGCATGACCGAATCCGGAGTCAGACCGGCATCATCCAGACGGCTCAATGAATTACGCATCAATTTTCTCCTGAGTCCATGCATCAGATAGTTGAGCGGTTGGGATAAACGGACCAGACCGGTCTGGTCCATGGTTGTGAACGCCTTTTTGC
>JAANAU010000024.1 GCA_011089965.1 Magnetococcales bacterium | reverse complement strand
GCTGCCTGCGGCGGCCTGAACTAAATTTCAATCCTGTCTGCGGCATCGTCTTTCTGAGGTAAAAAAGGCGAATAGTGGTTTATTGTCTTCTGTTCAGCACTCTTTCACGGTAAGATGGGTTATCGGTGGAATTTGGATTGGAGGACACCTCATGTCGCAATTTCTTACGTATGACGATGTCTGGAGCATGTTCCAGGAGACGGATCGGAAGTTCCAGGAGACGGATCGGAAGTTCCAGGAGACGGATCGGAAGTTCCATGAGATGGAATTGAGTCGGCGTCAAGAGGCAGAAAACACGTTTGCAGAGATCAGACGTATGTCCCAGGAAGTCTTTGCAATGATGAAGGAGACGGATCTGAAATTCCAGGATACCGACCGGAGGTTTAAAGAGACGGATCTGAGATTTCAAGAGACTGACCGGAAGTTGCAGGAGGTGGGACGCCGTATTGGTCAGTTGGGCAGTCGCCTGGGAGAGTTTGTGGAGGAGATGGTGGCCCCGGCATGTGAACGGTTGTTTGCCGAGCGTGGCATTCCCATTCATCGGGTGTTTCGACGGATGACGGCCAAGTTGTCTGGAGGTCGTTTCATGGAGATTGACCTGGTGGTGGAAAATTCCGATTCCTTGGGATTGGTGGAGGTGAAGAGCAAGTTGACTGTGAGCGATGTGCAGGAGTTCATGGAAGATCTGTCATTGTTCAAGGAATTTTTTCCCAGATATGCCGATATGCGGGTGATCGGAGCTGTTGCGGCCATGGTGGTTGAGGAGAACGTATTGCGTTTCGCCATGCATCAGGGGTTGTTTGTGATCGTCCAGGCAGGCGAGAATGTGCGGATTGCCAATGATCCGGCCTTTGTTCCGCGTGTTTGGTAGCTGGATGCGGGATTGATTATTTCAGTATCATACGAAACAATAAAACAAGAGAAAAGAAACCGCCTGTTGCCAGGAGCAGGGCAAACAGACGCGGGTGGTTGCGGAATGCCGTGCGCAGTGCTGCGCGCCACTCGGCCAGTGAGACGGGACGATTGGCCCACGTCTCGAATCCTTTCAGACCGCTTGGACGGATGAGGATCAACAGTCCGGCAGTCAGGGTGAAGAAATTTCCCAACGCTACAAAGAGCAACAGACTCTCCCACAGCCAGGCATCGAGGGTGCGCGGTCCGCCGAGTGCGGCCAGAGCCATGAGGCGTCGCACATAACCGCCCAGGGCCACCAGGGTGCAGAACGAGCCGATGACAATGCCGCCACCAAACCAGCGGTGGTGTCGATAGACAAACCGTTCGATCCGTACCGGACGGGAGAGATGACGCAAAGCTTCAGAGGCGGGTCGATCCAGCAGCGCGTTGGCATCCGGATTCAAGAAAATCCAGGCGCCCAGTACCAGTCCGGCCACGGAGCCGATGACCGCCATGATCAGGAGAATGGAGAGCCACCAGGATGCCAGATTCATGGCTTAATGTTTGGCCTTGTTCATGGCAGCGGACCCCATGTCCCACATGGGCATGAAGATCCCCAAAGCCAAAACCAGCACCATGCCGCCGATCACGGTGAGCAGAATGGGTTCGATGGCAGAACTCAATCCCTTGACCTCGTACTCCACCTCCCGTTCGTAGAATTCGGCCACTTCGTTCATCATTTCGTCCATGCCGCCGGTCTCTTCGCCGACTGAGATCATTTGCAAGACCAGAGGGGTGAACAGGCCACTGTTGTAGGCGGCCTGAGTCAGGCTTTCACCCCGTTCGATCCCTTCGCGCATGCCGAGGATCCGTTGCGCCATGAAGGCATTATCCACCGCCTCTTCCACGGCCACCAGAATCTGGATCATCGGCAATCCGGCGCGGGATCCCATGGAGAAGGCGCGCGCGTAGCGGGCAAGGGTGGCCCGATTGATGATCGAGCCGACAATCGGCAGTTTCAGGCGGATCTTGTCCCACCAGAGGCGGCCACCGGAGGTTTTGATGTATTGAACGAAACCGGTGATCGAGAGTGTGAGGGCGGTAAGAATATGTCCGATATAGAGTTTTACAAAGACTGATGTAGACATGAGTATTTGCGTCATGACAGGAAGATCGGATCCGAGTTTGCTGAACATCGAGGTGAATTTCGGGATCACGAAATAGTTCACCACGATCATGGCGATCACGATGGCCAATACCACAAAGGTGGGGTAACGCATGGCGCTTTTGATTTGCCGACGGGTGTTTTTGTCCACCTCCATGTATTGAAAGAGCTGCTTGAACGATTCGTCCATGCGTCCGGTCTCTTCGCCCATGCGGACAATGCGTACGAAGAGCCGGTCAAAGATGCGCGGGTGTTCGGCCAGGGCTGTGGAAAGCTCCTTGCCGGATTGCAGATCCTCGATGATGCGGACCATGGCCTGTTTCAGCCGTTTGTTGTGGGTGCTTTCGACCAGTCCCTGAAAGGAGCGGACCAGGGAGACCCCGGATTTGGTCAGGGTGAACATCTGGCGGGCAAACAGGATTTTATCGTCGTCGTTGGGCCACTCGACCAGGAAATCGAGTTCAATCTCTCCGCTGCTGCTCACAATCTCTTCGACAAGCAGTGGTTCGATGTTGCGGTTGAAGAGTTGTTCGACCACGGCTTCGGTGGATGGGGCGTTGATCACGCCATCGACCGGTTTGCCCTCGCTGCGTCCGGTAAAACGATAGGCAGGCATGCTCAGGCATCCTTGTCAGAAGCGGGGGGTGAGGTGGGCAGCTCCTCTTCTTCTTTTTCTTCGGGGCGTGGCGGTTGTTCTTCTTCGGTGTCGCTCACCAGACGCAGCACCTCCTCCAGCGTGGTGATCCCCTGCAAGGCATACTCCAGAGCCGCCTTGTGCAAGGGCAGGAAACCGGCCTGGAGTTCGGCCAGCCGCATGAAACCGGTGGTATCGTTGTTGCGGAGCGCTTCGGCCAGGGTTGAGCGCATTTCCAACAACTCCACCACCGCGATCCGGCCCCGATAGCCGGTGCGGTTGCATTGGGGGCACCCCTTGCCACGGCTGAGTCTGACCCCATGGGCGCGTGGTCCCAGGAGACCTTGCAACAGGATCTGTTCTTCGGGGTCAGGATCCACCTGTACGCTGCAATCCATACAGATCCGTCGCACCAGGCGTTGAGCCAGGATGCATTTCAATGCCGATGCCACGGCATATCCTTCCACGCCCATCTCGACCAGGCGGATGGCAGTGGCCACGGCGCTGTTGGTATGCAGGGTGGAGAGCACCAGATGGCCGGTCAGGGCAGCGCGAATGGCAATCTCGGCAGTCTCCTGATCGCGCATTTCACCGACCAGGATGATATCCGGATCTTGACGCAACACCGTGCGCAACACCCGTGCAAAGGTCAAACCGATCCGTGTGCGCACCTGCACCTGATTGATGCGGGGCAGACGGTACTCCACGGGATCTTCGACGGTGATGATTTTTTTGCCCGGGGAGTTGAGGGTGTTGAGCGAGCCATACAGGGTGGTGGTTTTGCCGCTGCCAGTGGGACCGGTGACCAGAATCAGGCCATGGGGACGGTTCAGCCAATACCGGAACCGTTTGAGCAGACCCGGTTCCATGCCGACCGCATCCAGATTGAGGTTGTCGGCGGACTGGTCCAGCAGGCGCATCACCACCGATTCGCCATCCTGGATCGGCAGTGTGCTCAAACGCACATCCACGCTTTTGCCTTTGACCGTGATGTTGAAACGGCCATCCTGGGGCAGACGCTTTTCGGCAATCTCCAGATTGGCCAGCAGTTTGAGTTTTGAGACCAAAGCTGGAGCGATCCGTTTTTCGTTGACGATCTGTTCGTTCAGGACGCCATCGATCCGTTGTCGAATGCGCAACACGTCGGCATCGGGTTCGATATGGATATCCGAGGCATTCATGCGCATCGCATCTTCGAACAAGGATTGCAGAATCTTGACCACCGGTGCATCGACGGTCATTCCAGCCTGGACAATGCTGTCCAGATCGAACTCCGACTTGCCCACCTCCTCTTCCAGGGCGATCACCTGTTCGCGGATATTGCCTTCGCTGCGATAGACCAGATCCAAAGCGCGCAGCAATTGGCTTTCGCTCACCAGGGCCAGACGCGGGGTTTGACCCAGGGCACGGGTCAACTCATCAAAGACGAAGATATCCGTGGGATCGGCCATGCCCACCCGCACATGCTCTCCTTCGCGGGTCAGCACCACGGCGCGAAAGCGGCGGGCCGATGTCTCGGGCAGGATTTTGACGAGATCCGGATTGAAATGAAATTTTTTGAGATCGATATAGGGAATGCGCAACTGGCTGGCCAGAAACTCCAGAAAGCCGGTCTCGCTCAGGAAACCCAACTGGGCCAGGGAGTGTCCCAGTTTTTTGCCGGTTTTCCTCTGTTCCGCCAGGGCGGTTTGGAGTTGATCCGCCGTGATGATTTTGGCTTCGACCAGCCGGTCTCCGATGCGCAGTTTCTGGCGTTGCCGGTTCAGGAAATTCTGCAACGCCTGTTCGGTCACGGCCCCGAGATGGACCAGGGCCTCTCCCAATTTGGCTCCGGTCTGCTCCTGGTGGAGCAGAGCCTGACGCAACTGTTCCGCCGAGATCAGGCCGGTTTCCACCAGCAGATCTCCAAGTCGGAATTTATTGGGAGAGGCTTGGGTCATCGTTTACAATTTTTCGATCCTCTTGCGCACGAAGCTTTGCAGTTTGTGGCTGAGATCCCCGCTGGCCAACGCTTTTTTATACGCGCGCAAGGCCTCGTTGTTCTCTTCGACCTTCTCCAACGAGATGGCCATGCCCATCTGCCACAGTCCTTTGTTAGGATAGCGTTTCAGCAAGGCGTCGTACAGGTCTATTGCTTGCCAGTGCTCTTCGCGCCGCTGATAGAGGGCAGCCAGGAATGCGGCCAGGTTTGGATCATCCTCTGCCAAAGAGGGATCAGTACGATTGCCTGTGGCCTGGCGCAACAGCTCCAAGGCTCTATCCCCCCGATTGGTCTCCACCATGATCCGGGCCAGGCGGCGCACGGCTGGTTTGTGATTCGGATCCATCTTGACGATCTGTTGCAGCAACCCTTCTTCGCCTTCCCGGTCTCCGGCCTCTTTCTTTTCAACGGCCTGTTGATAGGTGCGGGCGATCCAGGTGGCCTGATCGGTATTGGCCTTGGCGGTGTCACGGCCTTGGGGATCGCTGTTGGCTGGAGTTGGAGTTGTGCGTCGTTTTTCCGTGAGTGCCTTGGACTCCGGAGCCATCTGTGGTGTCGGGTTGCGGCTCTGATCCGCTGCGGTCTGTTTGGAGGGTTTGGTGTCGTTGGAACGGGACGACCCACGGAATTCGTTGTCCGACCAGGCGGATGGTTCGGGCAGGACATCCCGGGCGGTTTGCACGCCCACGACACTGGGTTGCAGGGCCACCACCTTGCGTTCATCCGGGTTGGGTTCCAGGCGGGCTGTGGGTGGGGGTGACGACTCCTTGGAGCAGGGGGGGGGTGCTTTGGCAGCCTGGGGATATTCGGCCTCGAACTCTGCCCGTGTTGGCGGTGTGGCTGCCTGGGGCAGATCTTCGGCTTTGGGGGCTTCTGCCGCCGGGAGTTTTGGTTCCGGTTTGACGCTGTTTTTGCGCGGGGTTGGGGAGACCACCGGCATTGGCAGAGGTGCGGAAGGGGCATCACTGGTGGCAGCGGCCAGGTTTTGCGGCTCTTCCCGGGTTGGTTCCGTCTCTGTGGGCGCACGGTTGCCAACAGGATTTTCGGACGCGGGTAACGGCACGATCTTGGCGGACTGGGTTGGGGCTGTCCCTTCCGGAGGGGTGAAGGAGTCGCTGCGCGCCACATAGAAACCGGACTGTTTCTCTTGGCGTTTCAGGGCCTCCAGTGCCTGTCTGGCCTGGGCCAGATCGTTGAATCGACCAACGCGCACACTCTGCCATAAACGGGTGGGATCCTTGACTCCCCACAACTCCAGAACATAGGCGTCATAGCCGCGTTTGCGCCAGTAGGCCGCATTGCGCACCGCACTGTCGCGATCCAAAAAGGCTGCGATCTGAATGGCATACGAGAAATTCAGGCTGTCCGGAGCAGTGTTCTCCGACTGACGCAGCAAGGGGGTCAGATCCGGATCCTTGTTGCTCTCCCGGACATCCACAATCGGACCATGCAGCAGTTCCGCCTCGGAGGCCCCTTTGCTGGTTTTGGCCGTTTTTTGGGGTTTTGTCTTGCCTTCCTCTTTGGCGGCGTTGCCTCCTTTGACTTCGGGAGGATGACGAATGATGCCGGCCAGCTTGAGTGGTGGATCCGATTCCGGCTCTTCACTGACTGGGATCAGGATGGCGGGTTCTGCGGATGGGGGTGGGTCTGCCAGGGCTGCTGATGCCGTTGCCGTTGGAGCAGGGGAGATCGGTGCGGTTGTTGGGGCTGCCGGTGCGGCTGCCACAGGCAGAAGTTCCGGTTGCAGTGTGACCCGCACATCCAGTTGTTGGCCAGACTCGACCTGAACAGGTGCCACAAGATCCTGAAATCCATGTTTTTTCAGAGTCAGGGTGGTGGCTCCGCTGGCCCATTGGAAGCGAAGCGGGGTCACGCCGATGAAACGGCCATCGAGCAGCACTCCTGCACCTGCGGGTTCGCTTAAGGCATGGATTGTGCCCAGGGCCGCCGAAACCGCTTCCGGGTTGGGTTGGGCTGTGGCTGGGCCGCTCCAGGCAGAGATCGGGTTGATGGCACCCTTGATGTGCCAGCGTTCCACAATGAGCGGTCCCATGGCCACGACCACCACGGCAGCCACGCCCCAACCGGCCCAGGTGCTCCAGGAACTGCTCCGTTGTTCCGATTCGAGCCGCTCCAGTGCTTCTTTGTCACTTTTTTTCCATAAATTGATCATCAGGCTCACGGTGCATGACTCCTATCCATCACTAGGGTATCCCATTCCGACCTTCTCTGCGCATGGTGCCGATTCGATTGGCTGTGCGGTTGCGTTCGGTCTCCCAGTCATGTTGGGCATCCACCACGATGGGGCGAAGCAGAATCACCATTTCGCTTTTGTACCAGCTTTCCCGAACCTTTTGGAACAACACCCCCAATCCGGGCAGATCGCCCAGAACCGGCAGTTTGTCCAAGTCTTCGCGGCGTTCCTTTTTCAACAGGCCGCCGATGACCGCCAACTCTCCGCTGGCCACGCGGATCACGCTGTCGGTTTCGCGCGTGGTGCTGAGGGCCAGGGGGACGGAGTGTTGTTTGTCTTTGATTTTATAACTTTTTTCTTTGTCTTGTACGGTGCGCACCATCGGGTGGACATGCAAGGTCACCATGCCATTTTCACCGATCTGCGGGGTGACATCCAAGGCGACGCCCGTAAACATTTCGGTAAAGATCGGCGTGGGATCGACATAGGCCGCCGATTCCCCTTCCCCGCTCGTTGTCTCCATGCCGGTAATGAAGAAACCGTCTTCGCCCACCTTGATAACCGCTTTCTGGTTGTTGATCGTGGCAATGCGCGGGCTGGAGAGTACCTGCACCTTGCCCTGTCTCTGCAACAGTCCCAGAAACGTGGTGAAATCGTGTGCCCGGAATGCCAGACTGAACGGGGTTCCCGCTCCGGCCTGAGAGCCGACAAATCCTTTGGTAAAGAGTGGATTGAGGTTCAGGACCGTGTCTCCGGAGGTCAACTGTTCATTCTGGCTGCTGACAAAGGTACGGCCACTGTTCGGTTCCGAGGCCAATGGGGAAAAGCGGTCGCTGCCCAACCCTTTGTTGATCGCCAGCCAGTCGATGCCGAACTGAAAACCGTCATTGAGTTCCACCTCCAGGATTTTCGCTTCCAGGATCACCTGGCGTTGGCTGCGCACGCGCAGATCTTCCAGAAAGGTGTCAATTTCGGCCAACTCTTTGGGAAAGGCGCGCACCGTCACCAGACCGGCCTGACGATTGACGATCACGCTTTTCATCTCTTCGCCTGCCGAGAGCGGCATGGTCAGGGTCTGTTGATTGGCCTTTTCCTCTTTGTTCTCCTCGCCGCTTTTGGGTGTGGTGGTGGTCGTCGTCACCATATCCCGTTTGCGGTTGATGGTCCTTTTTTCCAGCTCGCCACTCCCTTTGACCGTATCGGTGATGGTTTCGATGGCCAGATCCAGTTTCAGAATGGAGTGAATGGTGGTCTCCAGGTCATGCCAGAAGTCGGAACCATAGGCGGTTTCGATGCTGCTGCCCGAGCCTTGGGATTCGTTTTTGACCGTGGAGATGTTGCCTTCCCGGCTGCTGGTGGTGGACTCTTTGGTGGTTCCGGAGCTGACCTGGGTATCGGTGCGTCCGCCCCGTTTGACCGGCAGAAAATCGACGCGGTAGGTTTTGGTGACCAGGCGCCAGGGATAGATCTTGAAGCCGCGCAACCCGCTGCGACCACTGTCGGCAAAGGGGTGACAGTCGTATTGATACATTTCGCAGGCCACATCCACCACCTCTTCCACGGTGACTCCCTTGAGTTCCAAAGAGATGGTGCCTTTGACCTCGGGATGTACCACCATGTTCATGCCTGCTGCGCCCTGGACCAGGCTCATGAAGAAATCTCGTGCCTGGACATCGCTGACGTTGATGTCCAGGCGGCGTACCGGAGGTCCGCTGGCGATGGGTCGGGTGTCGGCATGGGTGTCGTCTCCCAACAGTTCCTGGAAGACCATGGCCGGGATTTCGTCGCGTTGACCGCTCTCTTTTCCGGTTTTTTTCTGACCGGTAGTGACCTCTTCCTGGATGGTGTCAAAGGCGGACTGGAACTCTTTTTTTGGGGGGGTGGCCGCGGGCGTGAGATCCCGTTCTTCGGATGTTGGTCCCGGAAGGGCGCAGGCAGAGAGCAGCAGGACTCCTGCAAGCAAGATGCGTTTTCCGGGAAACCAGGACATGGAGTTGATCTGTGCGCCTCACCCGTTTGGAGTGTTTCTCAACGGTGTACTCTGTCCGTTACGTGGCCAGGAGATCACCAAAGGGAGATTAAGCAAGATTTGTTCCAATATCGAAATCCAGTCCGTGCCGATAGGCGCTGGGATCCGACTGTTCTTGGCCTTAAAGAGAGCAAAAATGTGTTAACGGGTTCGTGAGAGGTTGTCCGCAGGGGATGACAATTTGATCAAGATCTGGAGCAGGAGGATTCTCCGTGCCGAGCGGATTGAGCAGGTGTCTCAGAATGATGGGTGACCAACCCGCGCGTCTGGTGCTGGGTTTGGTGGATGGGTTTGATGGCTGTTGTGTGGATGGCTCTGCAATGGTATAATATATTATATAAGTAATATATGTACTGTATCACCATTTGATTCTGTCAACCATCCAGTGGAGGGGTGTCATGGCACGGCAACAGGGGCCAGAGGAAGGATCCGTGTTTGAATTGGTTTCGGACTTTCCGCCGCGCGGGGATCAGCCCGAGGCCATTCGTGCACTGGTTGCAGGATGGCAGGCGGGCAAGCGTGATCAGACCCTGTTGGGGGTGACCGGATCTGGCAAGACCTTTACCATGGCCCATGTGATTCGTGCCCTGGGTCGTCCGGCTCTGGTGTTGGCGCACAATAAAACGCTGGCCGGGCAACTGTATGGGGAGATGAAAGCCTTTTTTCCGCACAATGCCGTGGAATTTTTTGTTTCCTACTATGATTATTATCAGCCCGAGGCGTATGTGCCGCGCACCGATACCTTTATTGAAAAGGACTCCTCCATCAATGACCGTTTGGACCGGTTGCGGCACGGGGCCACCCGGGCCATGCTGTCGCGGCGGGATGTGATCATCGTGGCCTCGGTTTCGTGCATTTATGGGATCGGTTCACCGGAATCCTATCAGGAGATGGCATTGGAGGTGGCTGTGGATCAGGAGATCGAACAGCGGACCGTGGTGCGCAAACTGGTGGAGATGCAGTACCAACGCAATGATATCGAATTTGCCCGGGGCACTTTCCGGGTGCGCGGGGATACGGTGGAGATCTTTCCGCCCCATGAAGAGAACCGGGCTGTGCGTCTGGAATTCTTTGGTGATCAGGTGGAACGGGTGCGCTATGTGGATACCTTGACCGGCAATCCCACGCGGGAGCTGGAACGGTTTGACATCTTTCCGGCCAGCCACTATGTCACGCGCCGCGAGGTGGTGTTGCGGGCCATGGAGGAGATCAAACGGGATCTGGTGCAGCAGTTGGAGCAGTTGCGGGCGCAGAACAAACTGCTGGAGGCGCAACGGCTGGAGACCCGTACCATGCACGATCTGGAGATGATGCGTGAAGTCGGATATTGCACCGGGATCGAGAACTACAGCCGCTATTTGACCGGACGTGCACCAGGGGAGCCACCTCCGACCTTGTTTGAATATCTGCCCCGGGATGCGGTTTTGTTTGTCGATGAGAGCCATGTCACCCTGCCCCAGGTGCGTGGTATGGCCCGTGGGGATCGCAGCCGCAAAGAGACTCTGGTTGAATTCGGCTTTCGTTTGCCGTCGGCACTGGACAACCGTCCATTGACCTTTGAAGAGTTCGAGCGTATGCGTCCGCGTACCGTGCATGTATCCGCAACTCCCGGCGCATACGAGTTGCAGCTTTGCAATGGAGTGGTGGTGGAACAGATCAACCGTCCCACCGGATTGCTGGAGCCGGAATGTGTGGTGCGGCCAGCAACGGGTCAGGTGGATCACCTGCTGGCTGAGATCCAAAGTGCCATTGCATGCAGCCAGCGGGTATTGGTCACCACCTTGACCAAGCGTATGGCCGAAGATCTGACCGAGTATCTGGACGGGTTGGCGATTCGGGTGCGTTATCTCCACTCGGACATCGACACTTTGGAGCGTCTGGAGATCATTCGGGAGTTGCGCCTGGGGGTGTTTGACGTATTGATCGGCATCAATCTGTTGCGTGAGGGGTTGGATATTCCGGAAACCGGTCTGGTGGCCATCCTGGATGCGGACAAGGAGGGCTTTTTGCGTTCGGAAACCTCATTGATCCAGACCATTGGCCGGGCTGCGCGCAATCGGGATGGGCGTGTGATATTGTATGGAGATCGCATGACCGGCTCCATGGAAGCGGCTTTGTGCGAGACCAGACGTCGACGTGCCTTGCAGGAGGCGTTCAATCAAGCCCATGGGATCATTCCGGTATCGGTCCGGAAGGGGGTGAAGGAGAGTCCTGCCGACGTTTTTGCTCCGCGTGTGCCGGTGGTGTCGGCCCGGTTGAAAGTGGCTGATGCGGCCATGGGCTACAACAGTGGTCAGCCTGCCAAGGATTCGGCACGTGATCTGAAACAACTGGAAAAAAAGATGCGCGCAGCAGCAGCCAACCTGGATTTTGAGCTGGCAGCCATTTATCGTGATCGTCTGATTGCGCTGGAGCAGGAGCTGTTTTTGCCCGGGTTGTCGTTGGCAGATGATCCGAGTTTGCCGGATTTGTCGCAGGGGTGAGGAGAAACCGTTTTCGTGACATGGTTTTTTTGTTAGAATTTGGGCATGGTTCTCATGGTGGTGGTGGTCATTGCGAATTGAGGAGGGGATGGATGGGCGTGGCGCAGGATAAAATCGTGGTACGCATCGATGAAGATCTGGCGGAAATTGCGCCAGGCTATCTGGAGAATCGCAGCAAGGATCTGGAACAGTTGCCGCGTGCTTTGGTGGAAGGAAATTTTCAGGTCTTGCGTACGCTTGGTCATCGCATGAAAGGGTCGGGTGCAGGTTACGGGTTTGACGGGATCACCGAGATCGGACGCGCCATCGAAGAGGCTGCCAAGCAGGAGGATCGGGCGGGTGTGGAACAGGGAATTGCAGCCCTGGCTTCCTATTTGAGTCGATTGGAAGTGATTTATGAGTGAACGTGGCGCGCGACCGGGCGCGAGCGACGAGCAGATTGGCGAAGGAGGTTGACATGCCCACTCCGGATCATATCCTGGTGGTCGATGACGACCCTGACATCCGTACCCTGGTGGGAAAATTACTGGAGAAGAACGGTTTTCGGGTCAGCAAGGTGGCAGATGGTCTGGGCTTGCGGCAGATACTGGAGAAGAGTCAGCCGGATTTGATCATTCTGGACTTGATGTTGCCGGATGAAGATGGGTTGGTCTTGTGTCGTAATTTGCGTTCCCGTTCCAATATCCCGGTGATCATTCTGAGTGCACGCGGTGAGGATATGGATCGGATCATCGGTCTGGAGATGGGGGCGGATGACTACCTGGGTAAGCCTTTTCATCCCAGGGAACTGTTGGCACGGGTCAAGAGCGTTTTGCGTCGTGCCCGCACTTTGCCGGAAGAGACCCAGGAGTTGGATGCCAATACCACGTATCGGTTTGCCGGCTGGGTGTTGGATGTGCCGACGCGACAGTTGTACTCGCCCAAGTCCAAAAAGATTTTCTTGAGTGGCGGGGAATTTGCCCTGTTGCGTGTCTTCTTGAACCATCCCAACCGGGTATTGAGTCGGGATCAGTTGTTGGATTTTTCCCATGGGCGGGAGATCGAGCCGTTTGATCGGACCATTGATATGCAGGTCAGCCGGTTGCGGCGACGATTGGGTGATGATCCCAAGCGACCCGCACTGATCAAGACAGTGCGCAGTTCGGGTTATGTGTTGGCGGTCCGCGTGGAACAAGGAGGGGATGTGCATGGCACGGACGATCCAGGTTCTGGTGATTGAGGGTGACCGACTGAGCCGTATCTTGTTGCGCGGCATCCTGGAAGGCGAAGGGTTGCAGGTGATTGGTGCCGGGGAGGAGCAGATGGGGGTGTCTGTGGTGCGTGCTGCTCCATGCGACCTGTTGATCGGGGAGTTGATGTTGTCTGAGATTGAGGACGAGGCCATTTTGCCTGTATTGTTGCGGGAGTTTCCGGAGTTGCGGATTATTGTTCTGGGTGGGCGAGAGGTGTGCCGGAGGATGCAACGCGTTTTTCCGGAGCCGTTGCGCAGCAGCAGGTTGCGCATATTGGAAAAACCGGTTTTTCGTCAGGAGTTGTTGCGTACCATCCAGGAACTGTTTCCCGAGTGGCAGCCCATGGATCTGGCTTGGGAGCAGCGGGGGTTGTGACGGCTGGATCAGGGGGACATGGATGAAAGCCGTGGTGCAGAGGGTTCAATCCGCCGCTGTTCTGGTCTCCGGCGAGCGCGTGGGGGAGATTGATCAGGGGTTGATGGTCCTGTTGGCTGTGGAGCGTGGCGATGGTCCGGAACAGGTGGCCAAAATGGTGCACAAGCTCTCTGGTCTGCGGATTTTTTCGGATGATCGCGGCAGGATGGACCGGTCGGTACGCGACATCGGAGGGGCGGTGTTGGCTGTATCGCAGTTTACCCTGGCAGCCACTTTGGCCAAAGGATTTCGTCCTTCGTTTGATGGCGCTGAGGCCCCGGAATCGGCCTTGTTGCTTTTCGAGCTGTTTTGTCGGCAATTGACGGCCACGGGTGTGCCGGTCGCCACCGGTCGTTTCGGGGCCGACATGCAGGTGCATCTGGTCAACGATGGGCCGGTCACCTTTATTTTGGAGTACCCGCCGACACGGTCCCGGGAGTCATGACCCGTGCGGTCTGGGTTGTCACCGATGGCATCCCCAGCAGTTCAATCAGCGCCATCCATTTGACATTTTTTTCCCGGAAGAGCCGTTCATACTGTTCCGGGGTCCATTCCAGAAATGGGGCCGGGTTGAGATAGTGGTGGATGAAACGGATCTCGTAATGGAGATGCGGGGCCGTGACGATTCCGCTGTTGCCGGTCAAGGCGATCAAATCCCCTTTTTTGACAAAATCACCGGCCTTGACGTGCAGTTTGCTCAGATGGCTGTAGGTGGTGGTGAATCCGTAATTGTGATGTATGCTGATCACCTGTCCCAGACCATTCAAACCGAGCTTGCCGGTATCCACTCCGGAAAATTCCACCACCCCGTCGGCAGTGGCGGTGACCAGAGTATGCATCGGAGCCTGGAGATCCACGCCTGGATGAAAACGTTGTGTATGCAGGGTTGGATGAATGCGAAATCCGAATGGACTGGTGATGCCACGGAATGAAAGCGGATAGCCGGTGGGAATGCTGCGGGCAAAGAGTTGTTTTTGTTCGCGACTCAACAGATAGGGATCGAGCGCGGCCAACAGCGTCTCATTGACCTGGATTTCCAACGGTGAGAGTTCGGTGTTGGTGTCGTTGGGAAGTGGCAACGTATCGGGGTCTGATTCGGTCTGTTCACCGCCTGGTCCGAACATGCCATCCAGGGATTCCAGGGTGGGTAACAGGTGGACGCTGTTCTGAATCGGATGGGCTGTGGCTGGTTGAGCATGTTCAGACCGGGCAGCGGCCATGACCGGAGCCAGGGGGCGATTCGCAGAGTTGAGAGGCGCTGAGGCCATGGATGGCGTATTCAGCCAACTGCTGACGGCCAGACTCCCCAGCATGGCTGGGATGAGGAGGGTAAAGAAACGGGGCAACAGCTCATTCCGCAGAAAATGAGTCGCCACTGACCCATATGTGCAGCCCAAGTGCGGTGAATGGTTGCGCATGGTGGCGGAAATGGGATATAATGATTGCATGCGGAAATCTCCTGGATTGAAATGCACCTGGGCAACACCCTATCTATCGGGTCAGGATGGCAAGAGGTGAGAGCTTTTCGCATCACAGAGGGGGGAATCTTTGGTTTAACTTTTATTAATGGATATAATATAACCGTGAAGATTCTGATTGCAGATGATGATATCAACAGCCGGGTCATTTTGACCTCGATTCTGGCCCCTTATGGTGCCTGTCATGAGGTGGATAACGGGATGGAGGCTGTGAGTGCCTTTTGTGCGGCATTGGATCAGAACGAACCGTTCCAACTGGTGTGCATGGATATCATGATGCCTGAAATGGATGGTCACGAGGCGGTGCAGGCCATTCGTGCCGAGGAGAAATCCCGTCAGATTTCGGCCCATGATGAGGCGGTGGTGATCATGACCACTGCCCTGGATACCCTGGACTCCATCATCCGCTCCTTTGACCAGGGAGGGTGCAATGCCTATCTGGGCAAGCCGATCCGGCGGGCCGCATTGTTGGAGAAGGTACGTAATTATGGTTTGATTTCTGAGTTTGCATCATGAATATTTCCGGTTATTCCAAAACTGCGGTCAAGATCCTGGAGGCATCCCTGCCATTGTTTGCTGCCCGTGGTTACAACGGAGTGGCCATGCGCGATATCGCGCAAACCGTCGGGATTACTGCCGCCGCCCTCTACAATCACTTTTCCGGCAAAGAGACTTTGTATTATCAGGCGCTTGAGTATGCCTTTGCCGACAAGGTGGACAGTCTCTCCTCTGAACTCCATGCGTCTCCGGATCCTGACGGGCGGTTGCGACGCTTGATTTCATTCTGGATCGAGATCCTGGGAGGGGATGTCATTCTGCGTTCGTTGTTGCAACGGGAAATGAGCGATGCCGATGAGCAACGACTGCGCCTGTTGCTGGATCGGATTTTTATGCCGGTCTATGAACGGTGCAAGACCACCATGGCCACTTTGGCGCGCGGCAGGGTGGATGAGCATTTGTTGTTTTTTGCCATTCTTGGTTTGGTGTTGTCTCATTTTCAACTGACCCCGATTCGCAAGCGTCTTCCTGGTTGTCATCCTGAGCATGAGGATGCCGAGCGCATTGCGGCCCATTTGGCTCGTTTGCTGTTGTATGGATTGAACGGCAACGACTCCGGTCACGGATGAGTTCCTCACGTGTCACTTCGGGAGTCGGAGAGCCGATTACCGAAGAGAGTTCCCTGGATGCCGCACTCTCTGGTTATGTGGAGCAGGTGTCGGCACGCAAGTCTCCCCTCACCCAGGCGCGCGAACAGCGCAAGGCCCGTCAGATTTCCGCCCGTCTGGGCACCATGCCGCTTGGGGAGGTGACTCCCCTGGATTTGTGTGGTTATCGGGATCAACGCATGCGTGAAGCCAATGCCGCCATTGTTCAGGGCGATCTGGATCTGTTGCGCGATCTGTTTGATTGGTTGCTGGAGTCCGGTGTGTCGTTGGCGGGCAACCCGTCCCATGGCGTGGCTGCGCCTCGCGATGTCGTGGAGCGGAGTCGGCGTTTGAGTCCAGGTGAACAGGTGCGTCTGTTTGCTGCCTGTGAGCGCCGTCCCTCTCCGATGTTGGGTTGGATCGTGCGCATTGCCTTGCAGACCGCCATGCACAAAGATGAAATCTTGAACATCCGCAAGCAGGACGTAAACCTGAAAGCACGTATCGTGACCATTGTCAGAACTCCAACCCGGCCCGGGCGTCAGGTGCCTTTGACACGGGAAGCCGAACGTTGGTTTGCCAAGGCATGGCACCATCCCGACCGTCCGGCAGATGAGGAGCTGTTGTTTTATGGCGCGTTGGGAACGACCGGGATTCGACGTCCTTTGGCAATTGATAAAAGTTTTCGATCCGTGGTGCAGCAGGCCCGTTTGAAAGGGTTGCGTTTTGCGGATTTGCGTGAGGAAGCATTGGCGCGCATGCGTGATGCCGGGTTGACCGAGATCGAACTTCAGGTATTGGCTGGCTTGCCGGTGCCTCGGGGAGGTCCGCGTTCACCTCGTCCAGCGGTTGAGATGCTGGTGGCGCGTCTGGACGAGGTGGGGTTGGGGGGCAAGTAGCGAGAGATCAGGCCACCCGTTCCATTTGGTCCAGGATTGCGGCAGCGATTTTATTGGGTTGGAATTTCGGGATAAAGGCATCGGCTCCCATTTGACTGGCCTTCTCCTGATTGGATTTGTTGCTCAGTGAGCTGTGCAGCGCCAGATGGATATGGGCCAGCTTGGGGTTCTGTTTGACTTTGCGGGTAAAGGTGAACCCATCCATGACCGGCATTTCGATATCGGAGAAGATGATGTTGTAAGGCACCACACCTGCCGAGATGCACCGTTCCAATTCGGCCAGGGCCTTGTCTGCGCTGTCGAACATGGTATGTTTCAGACCGAGTTGCGTAAAGGCCGAGGCCATCAGTTGGCGGGCCGCGTTGGAGTCGTCCACGGCCAGGACGTGAAATTTCTCCACCTGCAACCGTTGTGCCCGTTGGGTCAAATCCGAGGCAATAACATCTTCGATGCCGATGATGTCCCCAAGGATTTTTTCCACGTCGAGAATCTGTACCGTGCGTTCTCCATCGTAGGTGATGGCGGTCAGGTAGCTGGCATTATACAAAGAGCCGTCGGGTCGGATGACATCGCTCCAGCTTTTCTGGATCAACCGGTCGGGTTCACTGACCAGAAAACCTTGAATCGACGTGCTGTATTCGCACACCAATACATAGCTGAGTCGGTCCTGATAGCGGATCGGTTCCAGCCCCAAGGCATCCGAGAGATCCAACAGGTTGATGGCATGGCCACGGAAGTCGATGGTTCCTTTGATGGCCGGGTGGGATTGGGGTATGCGGGTAATGTTTTTGGGGCATTCGAGGATTTCAATGATTTTGAAAACGTTTAAACCATAGAGTTGGCCATCGGTCAGGACAAAGGTCAGCATCTCCATTTCATTGCTGAAGGCGAGGTTGGCGCGTTTGTTGACATCGGCCAGGAAGTTTGCTTCTGACATATGGATTCTCCTTACTGCTGTCCTTGGTCCGGATGAAAGGGGTTGAGGTGATGATGATTCGGAGTACCAGTATAGTCCCTTTTGGGCGTCAATGCCGGGTTTTTTTTCTGGGTATTGGCAAGATTGTGTGGATTGCGTGGATGTGCGCGCCCGGCATGCTGGCAGCGGGGGAGTGGCGTGGACGGGTGGAGCGGGTGTTGGATGGGGATACGTTGCGGGTGGAGCGGGCAAAAGGTGTGGAAAAGATTCGTCTGGCCGGAGTGGATACCCCGGAACATGGTCAGCCCTTTGCCGAAGAGGCCAGAACGTATGCCGTCCGTCTGGTGGAAAAACGTTTGGTTTGGGTGCGGGAGAAGGAGAGGGATCGTTTTGGGCGACTGGTGGCCTGGGTGACCCCCGAAGGAGGAGAGGAGCTGGGGCTGTCATTGGTTCGTGCCGGATTGGCCTGGCGGCATCAATATTTTTCCGATGATCATCAGCTCAAGCGTTTGGAACAGAGTGCGCGCAGCCGCCGCATCGGCCTCTGGTCTGATCCGCAACCCACCCCGCCATGGGTGTGGAAACAGACCCATCCGCGTCGTGAGTAGCTTCAGCAGCTCAAGATGTGATGATCCGGTTATGTATCAGAATGTAACATGGATGGAAATCTTGTGAAAAATATGTAACACTTCATTCAGGATTGTCAGTGTCGATTTTGTAACCAGAGAACGATGAATATTACCTATTCTTCATATCTATTGCCATGAGCCAGCCCTCCGATACACGCCTTTGGCGGATTCGACAGCCGATCATCGCTTCGTTTCTTTTTGCTTTTGGTGCGCTGGTCGTCATCTTCCTTTTTTCGCTGCACTGGATGCACCGTGAACAGGAGCAGAGCCTTACCTTTTATTTTCAACAACAAATACATGATTTTTTTTATGAAATCGTTCAAGAACAGCAGCGACACATGGAAGGATTGTTGCTGGGACTGAGCCGTGACCAGCTCCTGGAAAAGCGGTTTCGGATCAGAGACCGGGATGGGGCGTTGCAGGAGACGGCGACGCTGTTTGCGCGTTGGAAGCAGATTCAGGGGATCTCCCATTTGTATCTCCATGAGCCGGAAGGGGTGGTGTTTCTGCGGGTACACCATCCCGGCAAACATGGAGACCTGATCAAGCGGGCCACCTTGCGCAAGGCCAAAGAGACCCGTCAGATCGCGGCAGGTCTGGAGCTTGGCGTGACCGGTGGTTTGACCTTGCGGGTGGTTCTGCCCTGGGAGGTCAATGGGGAGGTGATCGGCTATCTGGAGATCGGCAAGGAGTTGCCGGTTCTGATGAATCTGCTCCATGCGAGCCTGCATGTGGACATCCATCTGTTCATCGAGAAACAGTTTCTGGAAGCCACAGCCTGGCAACATCGCATGGATCCGCCCGAAGCGCCCGAAGAGTGGGATCGTTTTCCCGATATTGTGTATGCGGGTGGAACCAGAGGTATGCCCCCCAGTGAGTTCATGGCCCGGATTCAGGAGGAACAACGCATGGCCGGTTCGTTTTCTTCTGGCCTGGATGAGACGAGTGGGGTGAGCCATATTCACTATTTCATCATGCCGTTGTCGGATGTCGAGGGTCGGGTTGTGGCCAGGCTGGTGGTGTTATTCGAGGATCAACCTCTGGAAAAGGTCGTTAGTGCCCATAAAACGCGCGTGATCATTGGTATTGTGTTGAGCGCCTTGTTTTTGGGTTGGATCTTTCATGTGCTGTTGCGGCGGGTGGAAGCCAACCTGCGCAAGGCCACCGCAGATCTTCGGCATGGGGAGGCGCGCACCCGGGCCATTCTCAATACCGCACTGGATGCCATCATTTCCATCGACACACACGGATACATCCTGGAATTCAACCGCGCTGCCGAGCGGATTTTCGGATTCAACAAGGAAGATGTGTTGGGGCGCGATATCAGCGAGACCATCATTCCGCCTGAGATGCGTGAGGCCCATCGGCGTGGTCTGGCGCGTTATGTGGCCACGGGTGAGAAACGGGTGATCAACCAGCATATCGAGTTGGATGCGATCAACGCGCGCGGGGATCGCATTCCCACCGAGATCGCCATCACCGTGATTCCAGGTGAGAATTATACTTTTTTTACCGCCTTTTTGCGGGACATCTCCGAGCGCAGGCAGATGCTGGCCTCCTTGAACGATGCCATTGCCGCTGCCGAGTCAAGCAACCAGCAGATGCGTCAGGAGGTGATCCGGCACGAACAGACCCTGGCACGGCTCCAGGCCAGCGAAGAGCGGTTCCGCTCCGTTACCCTCTCCATACGGGACGCGATCATTGCCACCGATTATGAACAGACCGTTATTTTCTGGAACAAAGGGGCAGAGGAGCTGTTTGGATATACCCGTACCGAGATCATGGGCCAGAAACTGGATCGATTGATCCCGGAACGTTATGTGGAAGCGCATCGGTTTGGTTTCGGGCGTTTTCTGGAGCGAGGGATTGCGCCGTTGATTGGTCAAACTGTGGAGATGGCAGGGTTGCGTAAGGATGGGACCGAGTTTCCATTGGAGTTGTCGCTGAATACCTGGACCCATGCGGATGGGGTACGTTTTTTTTCTGCCGTGATTCGCGACATCACGGAACGCAAGCATGCTGCCGAGTTGTTGCTGGCCGCCAAAGAGAGTGCCGAAGCTGCCAATCGGGCCAAAAGCCTGTTTCTGGCCAACATGAGTCACGAGATCCGTACTCCGATGAACACCATCATCGGTATGGGTTATCTGCTGTCCCAATCGGCCCTTACGCCCAGTCAGCACTCCCGCATGCGCAAGATCCAATCCGCTGCCGAGACCTTGCTGGGGATCATCAACGATATTCTCGATTTCTCCAAAATCGAGGCCGGACGCATGGAGCTGGAACACGAACCCTTTGAACTGGGGATGGTGCTGGAGAAGGTGGCGGGCATGGTGGCCATGCGGGCCGAAGAGAAGGGGCTGGAGATTCTGTTTGCCTTGCCACCGGATCTGCCGCGTTCGTTGATCGGGGATGCCTTGCGGTTGGAACAGATCCTGATCAACCTGGGAACCAATGCCGTCAAATTTACCCGGAGTGGTGAAATCGTGTTTCGGGTGGAGCCTCTGGAGGTCACGGCCGGGACGGCTTTGCTGCGTTTTTCGGTGCGTGACAGCGGCATTGGTTTGACCGAAGAGCAGATTGCGGGCCTGTTCAAGCCTTTTTCCCAGGCTGACTCATCCACCACCCGTTATTATGGGGGCACCGGGTTGGGTCTGGCGATTTGCAAAAATCTGGTGGATCAGATGCATGGCTCTTTTACGGTCAGCAGCACTCCGGGCGAGGGCAGTGAATTTGCTTTTGTGGTGTCATTGGATCGTCAACCGGAAGAGACCAATATGGTACGTTTTCAACCTGCCAAAGAAGACGATGAACCTTGTCCGTTACGGCTTCTGATAGTTGATGATAATGAAAGTGCGCGGCAAATTCTGAGTGAAATGGCGCAAGGGTTGGAATGTCATGTACTCATCGTCTCTTCCGGACAGGAGGCGCTGGCCGAGTTGGAACGGGTGGTGGCTGCCGGTGAGCCTCCCTATGACGTGATCCTGTTGGATTGGCAGATGCCCGGCATGAATGGGATCGAAACCGCACGCCGCATTCGCGCCAATGCGGCCATGGAATCGACCCAGGTGATCATGGTGACTGCATTTGGTCGGCAGGATGTGATGCAGGATGCGCGTGCCGTGGGGGTTGATGGATTCATGCTCAAGCCTGTCACCCCGTCCTTGCTGTTGAATACCTTGCAGGAGGTGTTGGGCAAGGGGGTGCCGGTTCGCGAGGATGCCAGGAGTTCCGGCCAGATCGAGGGGATTCCGGAACAGATCCGTGGCGCACGCATTCTGGTGGTGGAAGATCACGAGATCAACTGGCAGGTGGCCGAAGGGATCCTGTCTCGGGCCGGGATTCATGCGGAGAACGCCGTTAATGGCGCTGAAGCAGTTGCGCGTCTGTTGGCAGAGCCGAACCGGTTTGATGCCGTGTTGATGGATCTGCATATGCCGATCATGGATGGGTATGAGGCGACCAAACGATTGCGCGTTCACTTCGATGCGCAACGTTTGCCCATTATTGCCATGACGGCCAATGCCCTGAAGAGCGAAAAGGATCACTGTCTGGCCTTGGGCATGAATGACTATTTGACCAAACCGGTTCATGTCCGACAGTTGTATGCGTTACTGGCAGCCCATCTGCCATCAAGGATCCAGGGTGTTGCTCCTGCCCGTTTTGAGTCGATTGACCCCGGGAGAGAGCGTGGCCATTTCCCGGAGTTGGCAGGCATTGATCTTGCGGAGGTCGCAGAACGGTTGGATGGGGATGGGGAGATGTTCCGGCGGATGGTGCGGCAGTTTGCCCTCTTGCATCGCGATTCCGGAGTGCGCGTGGGGGAGTGTCTGGAGGGCGGCGATCTGGAGGGAGCGCGTCAGGTGTTGCACGGCATCAAAGGGGTTGCCGGGAATCTGGCTGCCCATTCGATTGCCGGATTGGCCGGGCAGATGGAGGGGTTGGTCGTAAACGGCGATTCCGCAGGGTGCCGGGATCTGCTGGGGAGCTTGTGCGCGGAAATCAACCAGCTTGTCGATGCCATCCATGGCTGGGAGGAGGGTGAGAGAGTGGTGAAGGTGGCGGCTGCGGATCCACCTGCGGGATCTGTGTCCTTGCCATTGGCTGAGCTGCACCGTTTGCATCGGTTATTGGTGGACGGAGATTTTCAGGCACGCAATCTGTATGCCTCGTTGCGTGACCTGTTGGCGCAGCATGGGGATGCGGAGTGGTTGGCGCGAATCGATCAGCACGTGGAGATGCTGGAGTTCGATGCTGCTGCCGAGGCGCTGGTGGCGCTCCTGGAAGGAGTTCAATGATGTGATGACCCATCTGTGGTTGCCTGTGGTGGTTCTGGTTGGCGTATCGGTATTGTTGGTGGCGTGGCGGGCCTACCGGCGTCATGACCGGGTGACCCAGGCCTTGCGCGCCAGTGAGGAGCGGTATCGTCAAATCTCGGAAAACATGCGGCAGGAGCGTGATTTTATCCGGGAACTGGTCAATGCCTTGCCCGGAGTCTTCTACGTCATCACCCCGGATGGCCGTTTCCGGATGTGGAACAAACAATTGGAGCAGTTGACCGGCTATCTTCCGGAAGAGATGGCGCAAGCTTCACCCGAAGAGTTTTTCCAAGGTTCAGAACAAGAGTTGATCCGGGAGCGGGTACAGCAGGTGTTTGTGGAGGGGAGCGCCACCGCTTTGGCCAGCATTGTCTCCCGGGTGGGAACGGTCACGCCTCATTATTTTATTGGCAAGCGTGTGGATCTCTATGGTCAACCCTTGTTGGTTGGTATGGGCTTGGACATCTCCGAACGCATGCAGATGGAGAGTGCCTTGCGCGAGGCCAAGGATGTGGCGGAGAGCGCGACTTTGGCCAAGAGCCTGTTTCTGGCCAACATGAGCCATGAGTTGCGCACTCCGATGAATACCATCATCGGCATGGGGTATCTGCTCAGTCAAAGTCCTCTCACCCCGGAACAGCGGCTGCGCATGGGACAGATCCGGATGGCTGCCGATACCCTGTTGGGCGTTATCAACGATATTCTTGATTTTTCCAAAATCGAATCCGGGAAGATGGAACTGGAGCATTTGCCGTTCCGGCTGGAGGAGGTGCTGGAACGGGTGATGGGATTGATTGCGGGCAAGGCCAAGGAAAAAGGATTGAAAATCCTTCAACAGTTGCCCACCGATCTGCCACGCCTGTTGGTTGGCGATGCATTGCGTCTGGAACAGGTTTTAATCAATCTGGGCAGCAATGCCATCAAATTCACCCAACGTGGAACCATCTCCTTTCGCATTGAGGAGGTTGAACGGAGTACCGAACGGATCGGTTTGCGTTTTCGGGTGCGGGACACCGGCATCGGCATGACGGATGAACAGACAGCCGGGCTGTTCAAACCGTTTGTGCAGGTGGACTCCACCACCACGCGCACCTATGGCGGGACCGGATTGGGGTTGGCGATCTGTCGCAATCTGGTGGAGTTGATGGAGGGGGCACTGGAGGTGCAAAGCTGGCCGGGTTCAGGAAGTGAGTTTTTTTTCACGATCTTTTTTCCCTGGTCGAATCTCTCGGAGGATGAAAGAAAACGGCAACAAACCGGGCGTTCGTCCGTGCCACGGATGGATGTGCCGCAAGGAGCGCGCATTTTGGTGGTGGAGGATCATGACCTGAACTGGCAGGTGGTCAAGGCCATTCTGAAACGCAGCGGTCTGGAGGTGGAAAGGGCAGTGCATGGACAGGAGGCAGTGGAGCGTCTCCAGGAACAACCAAACGGGTTTGATTGTGTGTTGATGGATTTGCAAATGCCGGTCATGGATGGCTACGAGGCCACGCGGAAGTTAAGACAGCACTTTTCCAAGGAGCGTCTGCCGATCATTGCCATGACGGCCAATGCCCTGGTCAGCGAAAAAGAACGTTGTCTGGAGTTGGGCATGAACGACTATCTGACCAAACCGGTGCATGTGGCACGCATGTTCAGTGTCCTGTCCATGCATCTGGTTGGTCGGGTGCGTATTCCTGTGCGTCAGGAACCAGCGGTTGTGCAGGCGATTCAACCGACCGATGCCCCTCAACTGCCACCGTTGTCCGGAATCGATTTGCCACAGCTCATGGAACGTTTGGATGGGGATCGAGAGTTGGTGATCCGATTGTTGGAGCGTTTCATTGTTTCACATGGACAAAAAGTGGCACTGCTCAAGGAACGGCTGAGTGCCGCTGATCTCACGGGTTGCCGCAATGCTGCTCACGCCTTGAAAGGGGTGGCGGCCAATATTTCTGCCAATGGCGTGGCTGCCCTGGCAGCCCGTCTGGAAGAGGAGGCTGTATCCGGGCAGTTGGAGGCGTTGCGCCATACTCTTGATGAGTTGAATATTGAACTTACTAAAGTTGTTTCTGCGATTCTGGATTGGGTGGGGCGTTATGCGCATGTTCAGGATGAGCCGATTGTGGTTGCAACGAGAGAGCCTTGTTCCGATACCCAGATTCAGGAGTTGTTGCGTCTGGTGGAAGATGGTGATTTTCAGGCTCGCGCTTTATTTCATCAATTGCACGCTGGTTTGGTGTCCCGGATTCCGACCGCAACATTGGAACAGATTGGAGAGTGTTTCGATCAACTGAATTTTACCGAAGCGGCACGTTTGTTGGTTCTGGCCATGCCACGTGACGTGCTCACAGGGATTGATGGGGGAAGAAGACGAGATGAATCAGGAATATAGTCTGGCAACGGTTCTGATCGTGGATGATGAACCGACCAATATCGAGGTGCTGGCCAAGTTGTTGCAGCCCGATCATCGTGTTCTTTTCACCACGGATCCAAGTCGGGCATTCCATTTGGCTGCACAGAAAGAGCCGGATTTGATCCTGATGGATGTGATCATGCCGGTCACGGATGGATATGAGGTGTGTCGCCAACTCAAAAATCGTCCGGAGACGCGGGATATTCCGGTGATTTTTGTGACCGCCATGAGTGAAGAGCAGTTTGAGGCCATCGGTTTTGAGGTTGGTGGGGTTGATTATGTGACCAAACCGGTGAAACCGTTTTTGTTGCGCGCTCGGGTGCGCACTCATATCGATCTGAAACGCAAGAATGATCTGTTGAAGCGATTGGCAGCCATGGATGGATTGACCGGGATTCCCAATCGTCGCACCATGGACGAATTTTTGCGTCTGGAATGGCATCGGGGATTGCGGCATGAGACCCGGTTGTCCGCGATGTTGATTGATGTGGATTATTTCAAGAAGTTCAATGACCATCATGGTCATCAGGCGGGTGATCACTGTTTGCGGCAGATTGCCGGTGCACTCTCCCGTGCCCTGGAGCGCAAGACCGATCTGGTGGCCCGGTATGGGGGGGAGGAGTTTGCGTGCATCCTGCCGGAAACCCCTCTGCCCGGAGCCATTCATACGGCGGAAAAGATCCAGCAGGCTGTGGCGGCTTTGGCCATTCCTCATCCCCGTTCCGAGGTGTCAGACATTGTCACTTTGAGTATGGGGGTGGTTTCGATCACACCACAAAGGGGGTTGGAACCGGAAGAGATATTGACGGCAGCAGATCGTCTGTTGTATTCCGCCAAACGGCAAGGGCGCAACCAGTTCCAGTCGGCCACTTATCAACCGGAACGGTTGGCATCGGTTTGAAGTAGTTCTTCGGCCTGGGTACGTACGGCGCGGTAGTCGATTTTGCCTGGTCCGAGTACAGGCAGGGTGGTTACGGTCAGGATGTGGCCGGGAATGTACAAGGCCGCCATTTGTTCCCCTCGGGTTGCGGCGATGAAATCGGCGCGTTTTGGAATGGGATGTTCGGTCACCAGCACGATGCGTTCCCCCTTGCGTGGATCGGGCAGGGTGATGGCGGCATGTCGGCACTCTGGCCAGACCCGTTCTGCCAGGGCCTCGACTGCGGCCAAAGAGACCATCTCCCCACCGATTTTGGCAAACCGTTTCAACCGTCCGATAATCTGGAGAAATCCCTCGGCATCCCGGGTCACGACATCCCCCACCTCATGCCATCCCGCTCCCAGGTCAGGGGCAGCGACCGGAACCACTTGACCATCACCACCAGGTGGGATGTAGCCGAGCATCAGATTCGGACCTGAAACGAACAACCGGCCCCCGGTCGTCACGCCCACCACTGGTTCCAGATGGATGCGGATGCCAGCGAGTGGACGACCAACGCTGTCTGCGCTGTGCTGCAATGGGGTATCGACGGCAATGGCCGGTCCGCACTCTGTGGTGCCGTAGCCCTGAAAGATCGGAACACCGAATTTTTCCAACCACAAATGGCGGGTCTGTTCCCGCATCGGTTCGCCTCCGGAAAAGACAATGCGCAGGGAGCGAAAATCCCCTGGATGGGCCACCCGGCCATAACTGGAGAGAAAGGTGTCGGTTCCAACCATCAGGGTGGGACGGATCCGGGAGGCCATGTCGGCAATGGCCCGATAGTCCAGAGGGGACGGGTGCAGGCAGAGACGGATGCCGGACAACAGAGGGGCCAGGGCAGCCACAGTCAGACCAAAGGCATGAAAGAGCGGGAGGACATTCAGCATGCACTCCTGTCCAGGTGCTGCATGCAGTCCGACCCGCAGTTGCACCTGACGGATATTGGTCAACACTGCCCGATGGGAGAGAGCCACCCCTTTGGGTTCCCCTTCGGTTCCGGAGGTGAACAGGATGGCTGCCTCGGAGTCTGGGGTGACAAAGGGCGGTTGGGCCGGAAAGAACGAGGCGATCCAACTGGCCACCAGGTTGACCGGGTGTTTGGCTGCCGGGGCGAGATCTTCCAGAAAATGGAGTGTCACCTCCTGGGAGAGGGCGGTGATCATCGGGTGCAGATCGGCCTTGTCCACAAAGCGGCGGGCGGTGATCACACGCTGCAAACGGGCGGTACGGCAGGCAGAACGTTGCGGTCCGGCCCCGACCGTGAAGTTGAGCAAGGCCGGAATGCGGCCAAAGGCCAGGATGGCAAAGAGTACCACCAGAGCACCGGCAGAGGTGGGCAGAAGCACGCCGATCCGTTCTCCCGGTTGGGTGAGCGTGCGGATCACCCGACCCAACAGCACAGCGCGGGTGAGCCATTGTCCATAGGTGAGCCGGGTGCCTGTTGAGTCTTCCAGGATGGGAGTGGCGCGTCCTTGTTGGGCCACGATGGCGCAGGCCGCTGCCCACAGGGTGGAGGGCCAACCTTGGGCCGCCAGCCCCGCCTCCTCCAGCACAGTGGTCATGGCCAGTTCCGGGGGCAGTTGGTTTTTTTCTTCGGTTGTGGGCAGCAGGGGACGCGGCGGAAAAGCGGTCAGATGGAGAGGAGGCCGAATGCGGCCACTGCGCCACCAGATGTTGTTCATGATCCAGACCGGAATCACCGGAACCTCGGCCATAAGCGGCAGACGGGCGACAGCGGGCTGGATCTGTCCGACAGCACCATCGCCAAAGGTGCCCCCCGAGGCGAACAAGGCGACCTGGCCGCCATTCTTCAACCGGCGGACCAGCGGTTTGAGGGTGTTGGGGTTCAAAGGATCCAGGGGGAGAAAGGTGATCCAATCACACCAGCGTTGCCAGCGCAGGGAGGGGAGTTCAGAGGGATGCAGCGCCAGAATGGCCCCATCCGGCAGCCATGGTGCCAACAGCAACCAATCCTTGGGATGGTCGTGATTGGCCACGGCCAGCCAGGCGCTGGAACGGTCCGCCAACCAATGGGGATCGGTAATGCGCAGGCGGCATTGGATGAGCCAGGCTGTCAGCCGTTTGCGCCATTGACGCAAGGAGGTCATGGTTTGCAGATCTCATCCAATCGTTTCAGTTGTCGCAGCAGGGGTTCCAGGTGATCAAAGGGGACCATATTGGGACCATCGCAGGGGGCGTGATCCGGGTCGGGATGGGTCTCCAGAAAAAGCGCGGCCACCCCGGTGGCCACGGCAGCGCGGGCCAGTGGGGCCACGAACCGGCGCTCTCCCCCGGAAGCAGAACCCAATCCGCCGGGTTTTTGTACCGAATGGGTGGCATCGAACACCACCGGGGCACCGCTTTCGGCCAGAATGGTCAAGGCGCGCATATCCACCACCAGATCGCCATAACCAAAGGCAAAACCACGTTCACACACCAGGATCTGATCATTGCCGGTGGCACGGGCCTTGTCCACCACGCGCGCCATATCCTGGGGGGCGAGGAACTGTCCCTTTTTGATGTTCACCGGACGCATGGTGCGGGCAGCAGCCTGGATCAGATCGGTCTGACGGCATAAAAAGGCCGGGGTTTGCAACAGATCGACCACCTCGGCGGCCAGGGTGGCCTGTTCCGGGGTGTGGATGTCGGTAATGACCGGAACGCCCAGCTCTTGCTTGACCGTTTCCAGGAGGTGCAGCCCATCATGAATGCCCGGTCCGCGAAAGCCGTGGGTCGAGGTGCGGTTGGCCTTGTCAAAGGAGGCCTTGTAGATCCAGGGGATGCCGATTCGGTGGACGATTTTCTGGATGTGGCTGGCGGTGGAGAGGGCAAAGTCCCGACGGGTGGCGTAGTCGTCTCCTTCCAGAACACAGGGTCCGGCAATCAATACCAAAGGCAGTGCGTTGCCAATGGTGATCTGACCGATCTGGAGTTGGCGTTGCGGCTGGTTCATGGTTCAGCCCCTTCGGTTGGCAAGCGCAGCCCGGATGAAGGCGGAAAAGAGGGGATGCGGGGAGCGTGGGCGGGATTTGAACTCCGGATGGTATTGGCAGGCCACGAAGAAGGGGTGATCGGGAACCTCCACCACCTCGACCAGTTCGCCATCCGGGCTGGTTCCGGAGATGATCAGACCAGCCTGGGTGAGTTGTTCTCGATAATTGTTGTTGAATTCGTAACGGTGGCGATGACGCTCGGAGATGTTCAGGGTGCCATAGGCGCGGGCAGCATGACTGCCGGGAATCAGACGGCATGGATAGGCCCCGAGGCGCATGGTGCCGCCCTTGTCGGCTTCGGAATCACGCCGTTGGATCTCCTGTTCGTTTTTCCATTCGGTCAGCAGGGCAATGACCGGGTGTGGGGTATGCGCGGAAAACTCCGAGGAGTAGGCACCTGGCAGTTGCGCCACATGGCGGGCATATTCGACGACCGCCATCTGCATCCCCAGGCAGATCCCCAGATACGGGATTTTGCGTTCCCGGGCGTACTGGACCGCACGGATCTTGCCTTCGGCCCCGCGTTCTCCAAAGCCGCCGGGAACCAGGATGCCATCCACCCCCTCCAGCAAAGCGCCGGGATCATCGGTTGAAAGTTCGTCAGCATTGACCCATCGCAGTGAAACCCGGCAATCGTTGGCGATTCCGCCATGGGTCAAGGCCTCGCTCAAGGATTTGTAGGCGTCCTTGAGTTCCACATATTTGCCGACAATACCGATGGTGGTTTTGTGAGCGGGATTGATGATCTTGTCCAGCACCGCTTCCCAGTCATCCATGCGGTGTTCGGTTCCACGCAGATTCAGAAACTGCAATGTTTTGCGTGCAAATCCTTCCAGATGCAGGGCGAACGGCACCCGATAGATCGAATCCTGATCCTGGCAGCAGATCACGGCATCCGGATCCACATTGCAGAACAGTGCGATTTTTTTGCGTACCGTGGTATGGATCTCCCGGTCGGTGCGGCAGACCAGGATATCGGGTTGGATGCCGATGGCCCGCAGTTCCTTGACCGAGTGTTGGGTGGGTTTGGTTTTGAGTTCGCCGGAGGTGGGGATGTACGGGAGCAGGGTCAGATGGATGAACAGGGTATTGTCCCGTCCCAGATCGATGCGCAGTTGTCGGATCGCCTCCAGGAATGGCAAAGACTCGATGTCACCCACGGTGCCCCCGATTTCGATGATGGCAATCGAGGCATCGCCAGCCACATTGAGGATCGCCTCCTTGATGGCATCGGTGATGTGGGGGATCACCTGTACCGTGGAGCCGAGATAGTCCCCGCGTCGCTCTTTGCGGATCACCTGTTGATAGATGCGTCCGGTGGTGTAGTTGTTGGCCTGGCTCATCGGGAGGTCGAGAAACCGTTCATAGTGGCCCAGATCCAGATCGGTTTCGGCCCCATCGTCGGTGACGAACACCTCGCCATGCTGGAACGGACTCATGGTGCCGGGATCGACGTTGATGTAGGGATCCAGTTTTTGCATGGTGACGGAGTGTCCGCGCGCCTGCAACAGGCTGCCCAGGGAGGCTGCGGCCAGCCCCTTGCCCAAGGATGAGACCACCCCACCCGTCACAAAGATGAATTTGGCCATGTCGTGAATTGTGCTCCGTACTCAAATTTGGAAAATGCACCATCCTATCACGGGTCAGGTTGCCAGGTATAGATGTGGATGCAGTCGTTGTTTTCCGGTTGTGTCAGGATCCACTGCGCATCTTCATTGGGGCTGACCTGACTTCAAGGCGTCCTTTGCTCAATGCCATGGCGCGCAGGCCCGCCACCACCTTCGGGTCGGCTGGCTGCGGCCATCGGACAATGGATAGTATCACGTTTCTCAGATGAACGCGCCCGAACATGTCGGCATGGCGCAAAACGGCATTGAGTGCGCGAATAACAAGAGTTATGCGTGGTGATATTTTGCCTACCCAGGAAAGATGGGGGCTTGCCAACAGCCATCTGATCAGGCGTGCCGGGAGAAGCGGAGAAAGGAACAGCAGAAGCGCCAGGTCTTTCTGGTTGTCGAAATGTTCCTGAATGGATCCGCCACTGAAGAAGGTATCCAAAGACCCCTCTCCGACTTCAGTCGCCTGCTCTTTTGTCAGGAATCCATCGGCAACGGCGCACTCCACCACGCTGGTGTTGGGAAAATACTGGAGATGAAATACATTGATCCAACAGGGTTCAACGTCGATGTAAGCGTCGATTTGGGTTTTCAAAGAGTCTCGCGAATCCCAGGGATTCAAGATGTGATCGCAATGGGCGTAAATGCCATGGCGGCGCAAGAGTTTGACGAAACGGAGGAACTGTTCGTTGGTCTCGCGTCTTCCGAACACTCTGAATCGTGTTTCCGGATTCAGGGTTTGGATTCCAACCTCGACATTGCACAATCCGGCACGGACGAGAGCTGCCATGAGTTCTTCGTCAAAGAAATCCGGTATGGTGGAACAGCCAAAGGGCAGGTTGACTTCGGTGGCATAGCGGTCCGCAAATTCGCGGATCCATTTCTTGTTGTAGATGAAGGTGTCGTCGCAAAACCAGACAAATTTCGGGCGATAAATTTCCTTGGCTTGCCGCAGTTCAGCAATCACGTCTCTGACGCTGCGTCGACGCATGAAGTTGAAACCGTCTTCTCGATAATAATTGCGGATTGTGCTGCTGTTGCAGAAGGTGCAGCGATTATAACAGCCGCGTCCAGAGATGACCGTGTAGACATCGCGAATTTGCGGCAAATTGGCGTAATAATCGGATTTGTCAGGGAAAGGCAGTTGATCCAGATCGGCGACCAACGTGCCAAACCCATAACCTTCATTGATTCCGTTGACGCGGCGATAAATGCCTTGCGGCAGTGTGGTTCGACGTTTGGAAAGAAAGTCGATCAGTTCGAGAATGGCGATTTCACCCTCGCCCCGACAAACGAAATCAAGGCAGGGCTTGGCAAGGGTGTTTTCATGGGCATAGCTGGCATGCGGTCCGCCAACGCAGGTCGTCACGTTTGGCATGGCTTCCTTGAGCAACTCAAACAAATGTACGATGCGCTTGAAATTGGTGCTATTGATGTATGCCAGGACCAGATCACAGGGGGTGGAGATCAAGTCATGAACGACGGAGGAGTCTTGTGCGGTTTTGAGCAGGAGCGGTTCCCACGGCTTTGTGAAGCTGGCATCGAAGACAACCTTTACCTCGTGTTCATGGAGACGCAGGATTGCGATGAGATATTCGACACCAAGAACCGCAAAACTGTTCCGCTCACAAAGAAATACACATTTCATCCCGCAGCCTCCTGAACCCGTATGGTATATCACAGAATTGTCATGGAAGGGTGATATGTGCCATGACATTTTGCAAAATCAAATGGATTCAGAACAGACTCACAACATGGGAGGCTTACGTCAAGGGTGAAAAAACAGCATTGCCGACAGTGCGCTGTTCCGGTTCAGAACCGGAAATACCCGGCAGCGCCAAAAAAAATGCGTATTGACCCTGATGCATGCTTTGTGATACAGAGTCATAAAATGCTCCAATCACCTGATGGAGGCGCGCATGCAGGGTTTGGGATGGCTGGGTCTGGTGGCGGTGATCGGGTACATCGGTCTGCGCATGGTGTTGGATCGCCGGAAAGCCGAAGCGGCGGTGCAGAGCACAGGAGGGGCCATGACGACTCCGGTTCCTGTGGCCGTGCCAACCCAATCCGTAACCGAGGTTTTCGAGGTGAGGTGTTCCACGCAGGAAACCCCCGTTTCAGCGGCTGAGGTGGATGTTCCTGCCCAACCGGTCACATCCGGGGTGCCACTGGAGGTGGAATCAACTCCCGAACCTGTTCCAGAACCAATCCCACTCCCTACTCCAGCCCCTGAAACCGGGATCACCTGTCTTGTGTGTGGGCAGACCTTCAAGGGGATCAAGGTCCATTTGGGTCGGACTCACAAGATGACTGTTGAGCAGTATCGGGAGCAGTTCGGACTGGATGCGGCCACTCCCCTTTCACCACCAGCCATCAGAGCGGTCACGGTTGGGAAGAAGGGTGGCAAACCGGAAACGACCATGCCGTCCGGATGAGTGTCAGGGCAGCCATATGATGGTGGTGAGTTGGGGAAGCAACATACCGGTGAAAAGGGCATGTCTCACATGACCAATCACGAGTTCAACAGCCATGCGACCGAGTACGACTCACCCTGGAAAGAGATCCTGAAGACATATTTTGAGGATTTCCTGGCCTTCTTTCTTCCGGAAGCGCATGCGGCTATCGACTGGGAGCGTGGTCCGGAATTTCTCGACAAGGAGTTGGACCGGATTACCCGGGAGGCGGTATCTGGCAACCGTCGCGTGGACTTGCTGGTCAAGGTTTGGCTGCTCGGTGGTGATGAACTCTGGGTGCTGATTCATGTTGAGATCCAGGGAGACCGTGCCACCAGTTTTGGCGAGCGGATGTACATCTGCCAATATCGGGCGTATGATTTGTATCGGCGTCCTGTGGTCAGCTTGGCCATCCTCGCCGATGAAGAGAGTGGCTGGCACCCATCGGAATTTGGCTACCAGATGTGGGGATCTCGGGTCAGTTTTCAGTTCAATGCCATCAAATTATTGGATTATCTGACAAGGCTGGATGTTTTGGAGTCATCTGCCAATCCGTTTGCCATTGTCACTCTGGCACATTTGACCGGCAAACAGACCAGGAACCAACCAACAGAACGATTTCAGCAAAAAATGCGCATGACGCGCATGTTGTACGAGCATGGTTTCAGCCGTCAGCGCATCGTTGATCTTTTTCGATTCATTGATTGGTTGCTGAGCCTGCCTGAAGAGTTGGACAACCAATTTTGGGTGATTTTATCCGACTTTGAGGAGAACAAGAATATGACTTACATCACGAGCGTGGAACGTATTGGTCATAAAAAGGGCAAAGAAGAAGGGATTCTGGCAGGTATCCAACTCGGTAAGGAAGAGGGCCGTCAGGAGGGCATCCAGATTGGCGAAGCCGCTCTTTTGACCCGCCTTCTCCAACGCCGTTTCGGCCCTCTGCCTGATTGGGTAAAGGAACAAATCTCCAAGGCCGATTCCAGATTGCTGGAAGAGTGGAGCCTGCAATTGATGGACGCCCACTCCCTTGATGAGGTGTTCGCCACTCGGGCCTGAGCATTGGTCAAGGGTGGTCAGAACACTCCGATACCAGTGGCCTCACCAGAGCGGTCACGGTTGGGAAGAAGGGTGGCGAACCGGAAACGACCATGCCGTCCGGATGAGTGTCAGGGCCGTCTGTTCCGGATCGTGCGCTGCATCCAGCCAATGGATGGTCACCCCCTGACGCTCCATGCGGCGAAACCAGGTCTCCTGGCGTTTGGCAAATTGTCGGATCGCTTGCACCAGTTGGTCAAACAGAGTGGCCTGATCGATCTGCCCCAGAACGAAACGGGTGACAAAGCGGTACTCCAATCCGAATGCCTCCAGCGTGGCCGGTGCAATACCGCGCGCGAGCAATCCGGACACTTCGTCAATCAATCCATTCTCCAGACGTTCCTGGAGACGGTGCGCAATGCGCGCGCGCAAAACCGGGCGTTCCCAGCGCATGCCCAGGATGAGAAAATCACAGGTCGGACGTGTGATGGATTGTCCAGCCGCTGCATGGGTTGCCTGGGCGATCTCCAAAGCGCGGATGATGCGTGCCCGCGTATCCAGATTGGTCGTGTTGTGCTGGATCGGTTGGAGGGTCAACAGCCGCTCGGTCAACTCCTGGTCCGAGAGTGGTTCCAACTCACGGTGTGACAGGGGATCGGGTTGGGCTGGCACCAGCCGGTAATCCTGAACAATGGCCGCAAGATACATTCCACTGCCACCGGTCAGAATGGGCAGACGGTGACGTGCCAGAATCTCAGACAGCGCGATATGACAGCGTTGTTGGTACTGAAACAGATCAAACGGTTCCCCCGGATCCACCAGATCGATCAAGTGGCACGGGATTTCGCCATATTCGTGCCGATCCTTGCCGGTGCCGATATCCAATCCGCGATAGACCTGCCGGGAGTCGGCAGAGAGGATCTCGCCATCGAGTTGTCTGGCCAGTTGCACGGCCAGACGGGTCTTGCCAGAGGCGGTCGGACCAAGGATGACCAGAACCTTCATGGTTCATGGCATGGGCACGGTCTGCCCATGGCGGCATCGTTGAGCGAACGCAGAATTCCGCACCCTTGCGCGCTTTGACGCTGTTCGCACTCGGCGCGCAGCAGGTATAATTGTTCTTTCAGGGATTCCAGCATCTGGATTTGTTGGAGTACGCGGGCGATCTGGGCATCCAGAAGGGCATTGATCCCGGAACAATCCCGTTCAGGCAGACGGCGGAAATCGAGCAGTTGACGAATTTCTGCCAGTTTCATATCCAAAGAACGGCAGTGACGGATGAATTGCAAGGCCTCCAGATGACGGGGCGCATAGTGACGATAGCCGGATGCCGCCCGCTCCGGTTTTTCCAGCAGTCCCTCCCGTTCGTAATAACGGACCGTCTCCACATCGCAGGCCGCCAGTTTGGCCAAGATTCCGATACGCACCCACCGCTCCACTCGAATGCAAAAAAAGCTTGACCCTGTAGCTGCTCCAGGGTGTTGGATGATGCCATAGTCGGTTTGACTCTGTCCATGGAGATTTGGCATGTCTGATGTTTCTGATCTGTCGTGTGCGTCTGGTTGTTGTGGTTCTGTGCCGACCCAAAAGGGGCGACCGGCGGATGTGGGTGTTGTGACCCGGGATGATCTGCGTCTGCTCGTGGGTGGGGTGCTGGCAGTTGGGGCAGAGCTGCTGGCCTGGGCGGGCATGGGGGAGGATGGATTCTGGACCATGGTTTTGGCTGGATCCGCGATCCTGGTCAGTGGTCTGGAGGTGTTGCAGCGTGGTTGGGTGGCGTTGCGCCGTGTGACCTTGAACATCCATTTTCTGATGAGTCTGGCTGTGCTGGGAGCCATGGGTTTGGGGCAGTGGCCGGAAGCCGCCATGGTGATTTTTTTGTTTGCGGTGGCAGAACGGATCGAGGCACGCTCTTTGGATCGGGCGCGCAATGCGGTGCGGGAATTGATGACCCTGGTTCCGGAAACCGTGACCGTGCGTACCGAAACCGAAGGTTGGGTCGAGGTTCCTGCTGCCCAGGCCGTCATCGGCACCGTTGCGCGGGTCATACCCGGGGAGCGGATCGCCCTGGATGGCGAGGTCATCTCGGGTTGTTCCCATGTCAATCAGGCCCCGATTACCGGTGAAAGCCTGCCGGTGGCCAAAGGGGCCGGGGACAAGCTCTTTGCTGGTTCCATCAATGGCGAAGGGGTGTTGGAGTATCGCATCAACGCCGATTGGCGTCACTCCACTCTGGCACGCATCATCGACACCGTGCATCAGGCCCAGGCCAAACGGGCACCCATGCAACGGTTTGTTGACCGGTTTGCCCGTTACTATACGCCGGCAGTGGTGGCCATTGCGGTGGGCATTGCCGTGATTCCTCCTTTGTTGTTGGATGGTGCGGTGCGGGAGTGGGTGTACAATGCCCTGGTCATGCTGGTGGTCTCTTGTCCGTGCGCCCTGGTGATCTCCACGCCGGTGACTGTGGTCAGCGGGCTGGCTGCCGGGGCCAAACAGGGGATTCTGATCAAGGGCGGGTTGTATCTGGAACAGGTCAGCGATCTGAAGAGGGTTGCCCTGGACAAGACCGGCACCTTGACACGCGGACAGTTGACCGTGAGCGATCTGCATCCTCTGCCTGGACAGGATCCGGAACGAATGTTGCAGATCGCTGCCAGTCTGGATGGGTTGTCCAGCCATCCGGTGGCGGTGGCGATTGTGGCTGCGTTGGGTGATCGTCTGCCGTTGTTGGAGGTGCGAGAGTTCCAGGCGTTGGCGGGTCGTGGCGTGCGCGGGGTGATTGCCGATACGGGTTACACCCTTGGCAATCATCGTTTTCTGAAAGAGCAAGGGTTGTGCACCCCCGAGGTGGAGGCTTTGCTCAGACCTCTGGAAAAGGAAGAGAAGAGTGTGGTGGTGTTGGCCTCGTCCCAGGCCCCTTTGGCGGTCATTGCTGTTTCGGATCGTCTGCGGGAGGGTGCTGTAGAGGCGGTTCAGGCATTGCGAGCCATGGGGATCACCGTGACCATGCTGACTGGTGACAATGCGATTACGGCCCAGGCGGTTGCGGCCCATGCCGGTATCACGGATGTGCGTGCCGAGTTGTTGCCGGATGAGAAATGGATGGCTGTTGATGCCATGCGCCAGGCCGGAGTTGTGGCCATGGTTGGGGATGGCATCAATGATGCTCCGGCTTTGGCTGGTGCCACCATCGGCATTGCCATGGGGGCGAGTGGCACGGATACGGCCATGGAGACGGCGGATGTGGCCATCATGAACGATGATCTGCGCAAGGTGGCGGATTTTGTCCGTTTAGGGCGTGCCACGCGGCGGCTGTTGTGGCAGAACATCGTGTTGGCTCTGGGCATCAAGGGCACTTTTTTGATCCTGTCCGGAATGGGTTTGGCCACTTTGTGGATGGCGGTTCTGGCGGACATGGGCACCAGTTTGTTGGTGATCCTGAATGGGCGGAGGCTGTTGCGTTTTCACTGAGGAGCTGATGTCGAATGGGATGGTCGATGGTTGCTGTTGCCGTGGGTGCTGCCTTGGGCGGGGTGCTCCGTTGGGAGTTGAGTGTACGCTATAATGCGCTTTTTTCGGTTGTGCCCATGGGGACGTTGCTGGCCAATCTGTTGGGTGGGTATATCGTTGGGTTGGCCATGGCCTTTTTTGCGCAACTTCCGAGTTTGGCTCCCGAGTGGCGTTTGTTGATTGTCACCGGTTTTTGTGGGGGGCTGACCACCTTTTCCACCTTTTCTGCCGAAGTGGTGGGATTGTTGCAGCAGGGGCGTTTGTTGTGGGGGCTGGCGGCCATGGCCTTGCATTTGTTGGGTTCTCTGCTCATGACCCTGTGCGGGGCCTGGAGTTGGCAATGGATGGATCGGACCTGGTTGACCTGAATGGTGTTTGGAAAGGTTTTTCTCTTGTGTGGCATTGTCAAAAGCGTTCTGGTATTCTGGACACATTCCTTTGTTGAGATGTGACCGGAGCCGCCCATGACCACGACCCTGCTGGCCTTTCCACTGTTTGACCCGTTTGAATTTGTGGAGCAACTGAAAGCCACCGGTGTTCCCGAGGAGCAGGCCAAGGGTCATGTCCGTGTTTTGACCACAGCCATGAAACAGGTCGATGCCCGACTGGATGAGATGGCAAACCGACGCGACAAGCAGTCGGAAGAGCGTTTGAACGCAGTCGCTGAGAAGAACGAAAAACAGGTGCAAGGCCGTTTGGATGGTTTGGCCACGCGGCAGGAATTGGAATTGAAATTGGCCATAGTCGAGGCCAACCTCAAACTGGAGCTTGAGGGGGTCCGAAAAGAGATTGAAGTGGTCCGGAAAGAGTTGGGAACAGAGATTGAAGGGGTTCGCAAGGAGATCGCGCTGTCCAAATCCGAAACCATCAAATGGACAGCAGCCATGTTTGCGGCCCAGACCGCTTTGATCATCGGAGCGATGTTCGGGGTGATGCGCATGGTGCAACCACCACATATGCCCGCCCATGCCACGGTTCAGGAGGTACGCCCGGCCCCCACGGTTGCCACCATACCCCCAGGCGTGACCGTTCCAGCCAAATGAGAGATGCACCGGCCAATATTCGCAACCAACTAGAAAAACCGTTTGATCGGCAGGGTGACCTCGGCCAGAAAACCGTTCAATTCCCGGGAGCGTCCAAATTCAATCGTGCCGCCAAAGTGATCCACGGTCTCCTGGACCATGGCCAGTCCCAGCCCGTGTCCAGAGCGTTTCTCATCCAGTCGGACGCCGCGTCGGGTCAGATGTTCGGTTTCGGCCTGGGCCACGCCTGGTCCATCGTCTTCCACCCGCATAATGACTTTTGATCTTTCTTCAATCATGGTCACCCGGATACTGGTGCGGCACCACTTGCAGGCATTGTCGAGCAGATTGCCCAATAATTCGATCATATCTTCTTCGTCGAATGGCAACAAAAGGCCAGAGGGTAAATCGAGATCAATGGTGAACTGTTTCTGGAAGTGGATGTTGTTCAAGGTGCGCGCCAGCATGCCCAGAGATTGCTCTGGATTGAAAAAGCGGGCAGGGATTGGATGATCGGCCAGACGGGCGCGACGCAACTCTTTTTCGATCAGGGCGTGGAGATCATCCAGACGGTTCAACACCTCCATGCGTTGATCTTCGTTCAGACCCGACTCCTCACGGCGCAGGATCTGGGAGAGCGTGGTGAGCGGGGATTTCATGGCATGGGCCAGATTGGCGATGGTTGAGCGGGAACGGACCAGGCGCTGTTCCATACGCAACAGCAGCTGGTTGATCTCCTCCACAACCGGTCTGATCTCATCGGGCACATCATCATGCAGGCGACTGATCTGTCCGGTTTCAAGCTGCATCACACCTTCGCGAATCTCTTCTATTGGACGAATGGCACGTCGGATTGCCCAGATTTGCATTATGGTCAATAAAACCAAACCAAACAGAAACAGCAGGCCATGAATCCACAGATAGTCATTCAGTTCCTTGTCAATGGGCGACAGATCGGTTGCTACGATCACCGTCAGTTGATTATTGCGCATGGTGATGGATTTGATCAGCATTAGCAGGGGTTCATTTTTCGGACCTGTTCCTTTATGACGCAAGGCTTCGCCAGGAGTAATGGTGGGATGGTGCAGGGTATGTTCCCCCAGGGATTGGGAACGGAGAATTTGTGGATTTTCGTTGCGATGCGAGGTGATCTGGAAATAATATCCGGACAGAAGATGATGAAATAAAGTATCGATATGGCGATCATCCAATGTAATATTGTCCTGATCATCCAGACTGATGGCGGTCAGGATGCTGGCCATTTCGCCATCCATCTGATATTCAAGATAGTTTGCAGTCATTTCCCGCAAGGCGATACCGACCACCCACCAGGAGAGCATGGCCATGACCAACAGACCGGTGACCAGAGTGGCAAGGAGTTGACTCTGGATGGTTCCCTTGCGCCTCATGACCGCTTTTCTCCTGCTGTGAAGACATATCCTTGCCATCGCAGAGTACCGATCACCTCGCGGCCCAGTTTTTTGCGCAGGTGGTTGACATATACTTCGATGACATTGTGATCTGTGACCTTGTCATAATCGTAAATGGCATTCATCAGACTCTCTTTGGAGTGAATCCGTCCTGGAGAGAGCATGAAAATGCGCAACAGACGGAACTCCATGGCGGTGAGACGCGCTTCATTGCCATCCGGCAGACGTACGCTTTGTCGGGATTCATCCAGCGAGAATCCACCCACGCTTAAGGTTCCTTGCAACCTGGCGTGACAGCGGTGAATCAGGGCGCGCAGTCGGGCCAGCAGCTCCTCAATGTGAAAGGGTTTGCCCAGATAGTCGTCCGCACCGGCCTCGATTCCCTCCACCCGCTCCCACCAGGTATTGCGGGCGGTCAGGACGATCACCGGGATCTGGTTGCGTCCCCGGCGCCAGTTGCCGAGGACGGTCAATCCTGCCCGATCCGGAAGACCAAGATCCAGAATGGCGGCGTGATAGCTGGTTTCATTGGCCATGGCTTCGCCGGTGGCTCCGTCATGGACCACATCCACAGCAAAGCCGACGTCATCCAGCTTCTTTTTCAGATGATCGGCCAGGACGCGATCATCTTCAATGATTAATATGCGCATCATGGATTCCTTGGTCGGGATGGGTTGGAAAAGTTGGCTAGTGGGCAAAGTGGCCTGCTGTTTGATCCTGAGGCATGGAGGCCATTTGGATCTCCACCTCGCGAATGGCCTGTCGGGTGGCCTTGATTACGGTAAACTGCGTGCCGTCACGGGTGAGGGTGGCCCCTTCTGCCGGGATGTCCTGGAAATGGTCGAGCAGGAAGCCGCCCAGGGTTTCGTAATGGCCGTCGGGCAAGGTGATGCCGAGTTCATCCCGCAAGGCCACCAGACGCATGCGCGGATTGACCCGCCAATGACCGGGTTGGAGCATCTGCCACCAGGTGGTTCCTTTTTCGCTGGTGTCGTATTCGTCACGCATATCGCCGACCACCCGTTCCAAAATATCTTCCAGGGTGATCATCCCTTCGCATCCGCCGAACTCGTCCACGATGATCGCCAGTCGGTCGCCATCCTTTTGGAAAGAGGTCAACAGATCTTCGATGCTTTTGGCGCCCGGGATATAGCGAATGGGTTGGATATGGGAGGTAATGGATTTTGACTCTGGCAGTCCCAGCAGTTCTACGGCATTGACATAGCCCACTACGTTATCCACACGTCCGGCATGCACGGGCAGGAGCAGATGGGCGTGTTCCCCGGACATGCGCAGGGCCTGTCCAATGGTGGCATTGCGTTCCAGAGCGCGCAATTCGATCAGAGGCACCATGATGTCCCGGGCCTGGGTCTCCCCGAAATTGAACAGGCGACGGATCATGTTTTTTTCCATGGGCAGGATATCGGTTTCATGGGCATGCATTTGCAGCACCTGGTCGATCTCTTCACGCAGCGTGAAGATGGCATTCTTGTCCTTGCCGCCGAAGATCTTGTTGATCATTTTGAACAGGATCGAAAAGATCACGATCAGAGGATAGAACAGGTAGGACGAGACCTTGAGGACATAGATGATGCGTGGGGCCAGATAGTCGGCCCGCTGTTGGAAGATGCTTTTGGGGACGATTTCACCGAAAACCCAGATCAGCGGTGCGGAGATCATGATCCCGATCCATGCGTTTTCTTGGCCCAAGACATCGATGGCAAAGAGTGTCGAAAGTGAGGAGTTGGTGACAATGGCGACATTGATGCCCACCAGGGTGGTGGTGAGCAGGTGTTCGGGTTTGCGCAACATGTCCATGGCCAGTTTGGCACCCAGGGAACCTTTGGCTGCCATGTGACGGAGTTTCAAGCGGTCAGCGCTCACCACGGCAATTTCAGAACCGGCATAAAAGGCCTCGACCATGAGGCATACCACGATCAGTGGCAGGGTCATCCAGGCTTCCATGTCCATTCCTCCTTAGACTTTGTTCACAGGTGTTGCCGAGGTGTGAAAGCTGTTGAGGATTTCTCCTTCGAGCACCGGTGGATTCTCTGATGTTTTCTGGGTCTGGTTTGTCAACAGAGGTGCAGGAGGATCCGCAGATGCCAGGGTATCGTTCTCCTTGATACAGGCCAATAGTGAAGCGATACGATTGTTATCCATCTCCAGGACCGTGAATTCCCACCTTCCGATCATGACCTTGCGACCTTTTTCCGGCACTTCTCCCAAAGCATCCAATACCAGACCACCGACTGTTTCGGCCTGGACATCGACCAGTTCCTCACCGGTCAGTTGCATGAACTCTTCAATCGAGGTGATCCCCTTCAATGGATAACAGCCGTTGACCATGACTGGTCGGACTGTTGTCTGCGGATTGAAGTTTGGCTTCATGTGCAGAGGGCCAAAAATGATCTCCATCAGGTCATGCATGGTGATCATGCCGACCAGTCCACCATATTCATCCACCACCATGGCCACGGATTGATTTCTTTCCTTGAAGGTTTGGAACAGCGAAGAGGCCAGACGGTTGGCGGCTATAAAATAGGGCTTGCGGATCAGACTCATGGGTTGCAGGGCATTTTTGCCAGCCTCTTGATACTGCTGGAGGAGATCGCGTACATGGATGATGCCGATCACATCGTCCCGGTGACCCTCATAGACCGGAAGGCGGGTGTAGCCTGTTTGTTTGAAGATGCGGATGATTTCGGCGGGTGGGGTGGATTTGGCCAAAAAGAAGATCTTGGCTCTGGGGATCATGACATCGCGTACGCGGATGTTGCCGAAGTTGAAGATATTATCGATATAGGTTTTTTCCGTGTCGTCCAGCACGCCATCCAGGCTGGCCTGGGCAGCCAGGGTGCGTACCATCTCTTCGGTGACGGATGCGGTTTTTTCCTTTTGCTCCCCGATGGCTAATGTGATGAAATAATTGGATATCAACCCAACAATTTTGCGCAATGGAGTGATGCCGCGTCGGAACAGGCTCAGAGGATGACATATCAATCCGGCCACTACGATATTGTTGCGTACGGCAATGGTTTTTGGAGTGATCTCTCCGAACAATAGCAGGATCGGCAGCATGACAAGGATGTTCACCCACCAGTTCTCTTCCCCGCCCAGAAAGGTGATCAACAGGGTGGCAGAGATGTTGGATGCGGCCACATTGACCAGTTCGTTGCCGATCAGGATGGTGGTGATCAGGGCGCGTGGATCCTTGAGCAGTTCGCGAATCAGGGCCAGGCGCGGGTGGTTTTCCCGGGCCATCTGATCGAGTTGGATCTGGTTCAAGGAAAACATGGCTACTTCGCTGCCAGAAAAGAAGGCTGAACACCCCAGAAGTCCGACAAACAGCACCAACTGTATGAGGATGGTTGGGTCAAATAGTGATGGAATTTCCATGGTTTCTCCTGATTGTTCACCGCAGGGATGATCGGTCATGTGGAGTTTATTGTGGCAGAGTATAGATCATATTTCTGAAGCATTTCTGAAGACATGAACATTTTTTTTTCAGGTTTCTGTGTCTTAAGCAAAATTAAGATTGATACCTATATATAAAAATTTGATTAAAGCTCTTGCGCACGTTTTTAATATCTGCTTCAATAAATCCATTCAATCGGGTTCCGGTTGCAGATCCATGATTTTGCGTCAAATCATGATGACATGTCGTTCCTGTCATTTCGCTTGCCCGGGTGGGTGGTGAAAGTTTCTGACGGATCCCCTAATAGAGGAGTGGAGCATGGACGTTGTTTTATTTGGGAAACTGGTGGCCATATTACTGCTGGTGGCTGGGAATGCCTTTTTTGTGGGTTCCGAGGTGGCGATCACGGCAGCACGACGCAGCCGTATCAAACAGCTTGCGGACATGGGGGACAAGCGGGCCAAAATTGTCAAACTGCTGCATGATGAGCCGACCCGTTTTTATGCAGTGACCCAGATTGGTATCACTTTGGTTTCGATGGCGTTGGGCTATATCGGCATGGATGCTTTCAAGGAGTTGATGGCGCCGGCTTTTCAGGCCATGTTTGCCGTGATGGTGGATCCCGCCACAGCCCAATCCTGGGGATCTGTCGCAGGTTTGACCATGGGCTTTGTCATCGTCTCCTTTTTGCATGTTGTGGGGGGTGAATTGGCACCCAAGGTGTTGGCTTATCACAAGGCCGAGGCGTTGAGTTGTTCCTTGGGTTGGATGGTCAATCTGCTGTATGTGATGTGGATTCCGGTCATCTGGTTGATGAATCACGCCTCCAACTGGCTTTTGACGGCGTGCGGTCAGGGAGATATCGTGGGACATGGCGGGGGGGGACATGGTCACGATTCGTCGTCGATGTCTCAGGACGAGTTGGTTCTGGTGGTCAATGCCAGTACCAGCACCGGTTCCATTGACAAGGATCAGGGTCGGATGTTGCAGGGCGTGTTCAACCTGGAAGAGTCCAGGGTTGAAGAGGCCATGGTTCCCAAACCGGAAGTGCGCGGATTGTCCACCACCACTACGGTGGGCGATGCTCTGACCTTGTTTGCTCAAAGCAACTACTACACATATCCGGTACTGGATGGAGACAAGGTGGTTGGCACGGTGTTCATGAAACGTCTGGTACGGCAGTTGGAAGAGAACCGTGCCGATATGGCTGCCTTTCTGGCCCAACCGATTGCCACCACGATGCGTTCCGATCCGTTGATTCTGCCCAACAGCCTGACGCTCATGCAGGCGTGGAAAGAATTTCGTGATCATCGCCGTCAGTTTGGTGTGGTGGTGAATGAATTCGGATCCATGTTGGGCATCCTGACTCCGGCAGACATCGTGTCGCGTCTGGCTGGCAAGTATCCGGGGGACGAATACATCCGCAAGCCGGAGACGGTCCGCAAGCTCAAAGGGAGTCAATGGGAGATCGCGGGTACGGCTCATCTGTCGGATCTGGAACTGGTGTTGAACTTTCCTTTTCCCAAGATTTCGGGTTGTGTGACTCTGGGTGGTCTGGTCTTTCAGAGTCTTGGCAAGGTGCCTGAGGTGGGGGATGTGGTATGGCTCGATAATGCCCGCTTGCAGATCCTGGAGATCAATGACCTTCGGGTGGCCAAGGTGTTGTTCCGGGTGTTGGCACTGGACAGTGAGAACAACTGGTGGCTGGCCGATACCGAAAGTCCCGCAGATCCTGTTCCTGAAGCCGTTGGTTGACCTTTCTGCCCAAACCGCGCGATTCCCTTGCAATCCGGGGGATCGTGCGGTTACACTGCACGGGCTGTCGTTGTTTCCCATTTCACACGCAGATGACCATCGCTCCCGGCTCCCGGAGAAACCTGGGCAGGATCGATTTGTCCAACGGCATCTGCGGAGGATCAAGCCGAACTCAAACATGCAAAGGACTTAGGATACATGGCAACGTTTTCCATTCGTGAACTCCTGGACGCAGGATTCCATTTCGGACATCAGACCAAACGGTGGAACCCCAAGATGGGCCGGTATATTCACTCGGCGCGCAATGGGGTCCATATCATCAATCTGCAAAAAACCATCTATATGTTGCGCGATGCCTGCCGGTTCGTGACCGAAAAGGTCAATGAAGGGGGCGTGGTGTTGTTCGTGGGCACCAAACGGCAGGTGGTGGATCTGGTGGCCGAAGAGGCCGGTCGCTGCGGTCAGTATTATGTCAATCATCGGTGGCTCGGTGGTACGCTCACCAACTGGAAGACCATTCAGGATTCGATCCGGCGCCTGAAAGATATCGAAAAGATGCGTGAAGATGGCTCCATGCAGCTTTTGCCCAAAAAAGAGGTGCTGCGTCTGGAACGGCAAGTGGAGAAGATGGAACGCTCTTTGGGCGGCATCAAGGAGATGAGTCGGCTGCCTGATCTGATCATCGTGGTCGATGTCAACAAAGAGTCCATTGCCGTGGCCGAGGCCAACAAGCTCAACATTCCGGTGGTGGCCCTGGTTGACTCCAACTGTGATCCGGATGATATCGACTGGGTGGTCCCGGGCAATGACGATGCCATCCGCTCCTTGAAACTGTTCCTGAATAAAATGGGTGACGCCATCATGGAGGGTAAACGTCCGGAGGTGAACGAGGCCACGTTTGAAGGGCGTTCCGATCCGTCCGCAATGTCCGATGTTGCTGACGAAATGGTGGCTGCGGCCTCTTGAATTCTTGTCTTGAGAAAGGAATCCGTATCATGTCTGTTGTGAGTGCAAATCTGGTGAAAGATCTCCGGGAAAAGACCGGAGCCGGAATGATGGATTGCAAAAAGGCTTTGACCGAAACCAATGGTGATCTGGAAGCCGCGATTGACTGGCTGCGCAAGAAAGGGATCGCATCGGCTGCCAAGAAGTCCGGGCGTGTGGCTGCCGAAGGCAAGGTGGTGGTGGCTGCCCGTGGCAATCATGGTTTGTTGCTGGAGGTCAACAGCGAAACCGATTTTGCGGCCAAGAATGAAAAGTTTCTGGAATTCGCCAATATGGCCGTGGAAATCGGACTGGATGCGCGCATCAACTCTGTGGAGCTGTTGTCTGGTCTGCCCTATCCCCGCAGCAATGGTCGCAGTGTTGGCGAAGAGTTGACGGTTCTGATCTCCTCCATCGGCGAAAACATGAACCTGCGCCGTGTGTTGCGTCTCGAAGTGGGACAGGGTGCGGTGGTGGGCTATCTGCACATGGGTGGCAAGATCGGTACGCTGGTCGCACTGGAGTCAACGGCCAGCGATCAGGAGGCGTTGCGCGAACTGGGCAAGAAGATCGCCATGCATGTGGCAGCCTCGACCCCGCTCTACCTGAATCGCGATCAGGTTCCGGAAAGCGACCTGGAACGGGAGCGGAGCGTGCTGGCCGATCAGGCCCGTGCTTCGGGCAAGCCGGAAAACATCATCGACAAGATGGTGCAAGGCCGTCTGTCCAAATTCTATGCCGACACCTGTCTGGTGGAACAGGCCTTTATCATGGATCCGGAACAGTCGGTGCAAGCCATTGTCGATGCCAGTGCCAAATCACTGGGCGCACCGATCCGGGTGACCGGTTTTGCCCGGTTCATGATGGGGGAAGGGTTGCAGAAGCGCGAAGAGGATTTCGCGGCTGAAGTGGCCAAACAGATCGGGTAACCACAACACACAATGCCACGCATTCTGCTGAAACTGTCGGGCGAGGCGTTGATGGGCAAGGCTGGGGAGAGTATCGATCCAGCCTTTGTCCAGGCTTTGGCCCAGGATATCCGTGCGGCCCGGGATTATGGGGCGCAAATCGCCGTGGTGGTGGGCGGGGGCAACATCTTCCGGGGTGCCACTGGTGCGGCCTTGGGTATGGAGCGGACCAGCGCGGATCAAATGGGCATGTTGGCCACTGTGATCAATTCACTGGCCATGCAGTCGGCTCTGGAAGGGTGCGGGGTGCCCACCCGGGTTCTCTCCGCCATCCCCATGGTGCAGGTGGCCGAACCCTTTGTGCAAAGAGAGGCGGTCCGCCATCTGGATGAGGGACGGGTGGTCATCTTTGCTGCCGGAACCGGGAATCCCTATTTCACCACCGATACTGCTGCCAGCCTGCGGGCCGCTGAGATCCATGCCGATCTGCTGCTCAAAGCCACCAAGGTGGATGGGGTTTATGATGATGATCCCAAGAAAAATCCCGCAGCGCAGAGGTTTGTCACCCTCTCGTATGACGAGGTTTTGCAACGAGGTCTGGGTGTGATGGACCTGACAGCCATTACGCTGTGTCGCGATAATCGCATCCCGTTGTGCGTTTTTTCGATCCTGGAACGGGGCGCTTTGGTGGCCATCCTCAAGGGTGAGCCGCGTGGAACCACGATAGGCAAGGCTTGATCGTCTCCCATGGAGACATTGTCACCTTTCAAGATGGGAGTGGCATGATGACGGATTCCCTACAGCTTCAATCCATGGATCAACGGATGGGCAAGGCCATTCAGGCGCTCAAGGATGAGCTGGCCGGTGTGCGCACCGGACGGGCATCCACCACGATTCTGGATCGGGTGATGGTCCATGCCTACGGCTCGGATACGCCTTTGAACCAGGTGGCAACCCTGAATGTCCCGGAACCGCGCCTGATCACCGTGCAGCCCTGGGACAAGAAATTGATCAAGGTGATCGAAAAGGCGATCCTCGAAGCCGATCTGGGATTGAACCCTTCCAACGATGGCGTGCTGATTCGGGTGCCTCTGCCGGAATTGAATGAAGAACGGCGCAAGGAACTGGTCAAACAGGTCCAGAAGATGGGGGAACAGGCCAAAGTGGCGCTGCGCAACGTGCGGCGCGAAACCATGGACCAGTTCAAAAAGATGGAAAAAAACAAGGAAATCTCCCAGGATGATCTCCGACACATGGAAAAGGTGGTACAAGAGCGTACGGATCTGCGTGTCAAAGAGATCGACGAGGTCGTGGCCCACAAAGAGTCTGATGTCATGCGGGTCTGAACGACGCACTCCCGATTGGCTGGCCAGGGCATGGCGATGAGCAGAATCCCTCCTGAAAAGATGCCGCGTCATATTGCCATTGTCATGGACGGCAATCGGCGTTGGGCCAAAGCGCGTCTGTTGCCCAAGATCGAGGGGCATCGTCGCGGGGTCAAGGCTGTCCGTCGTACGGTTGAAGCGTGTCTGGAACTCAAAATCCCCACTTTGACGTTGTACACCTTCTCCTCGGAGAACTGGAACCGGCCCCAGGAAGAGGTCTCCTCGCTGATGAACCTCTTGGCCATTCATCTGCGCAAGGAGATGGATGAACTGATCGAAGAGGGGGTCCGTTTTCGTGCCCTGGGTCGGATTCATGAATTGCCCGAAAACATCCAGTTCCTGGTGCGTGATCTGGAAGCAAAAACACAATCGAATCATGCTCTGGATTTCAATATTGCCCTGAATTATGGCGGTCGTCTGGAACTGGTGGATGCGGCACGCGCTCTGGCCCGGGATGTGGCAGCAGGCAGACTGGATCCGGAGGCCATCAGCGAAGAGTTGTTGGCTTCCCGTCTCACCACGGCAGGTCAGGCGGATCCGGATCTGCTGATCCGCACCGGCGGGGAACAACGGATCAGCAATTTTCTTTTGTGGCAAATGGCCTATACCGAAATGGTGTTTTTGCCCATTTTCTGGCCCGAATTCGATGCATCACACCTGGAACAGGCCATCCAGGAGTATGCTGGCCGGGATCGCCGCTTCGGGGCTGCCCGTTAACTTGTGGATTGAAATTGGATGGTCGTACGTACCCTCTCCGCTGTTGTCCTGGCTCCCTTGCTGATCTGGCTGCTGTTGGCCGGACCGCGTATGTGGTTTTTTGTCGTGCTGTTGGTGGCTTCCGGAGTATTGCTTTGGGAGTGGCTGCGGCTCAAGAACCTTTTTTCGTATTTGTTGATGATTCCGTTATTGCTTGCGCAATTTCTGGTGATGTATACCGGTTATCGCGGCTATTTGGGATGGATCGGCCTGGAGCTGGTGTTGATATTGTTGGCGCTGTTTGCCTGGTCACTGGTTGAGTACCGGCCCGGCGGGTCGGTTTCGGATCGGGCCGGGTTTCGTTTCATGGGCGTGGTCTACTGCGGCGTGCCGTTGATGTTGCTGGATGGGGTGCGTGCCATGCCTCATGGCGGTGCTCTGGTCTGTTTGTTGTTGTTTGTGGTATGGGCCACGGATACCGGGGCCTATCTGGTAGGTCGGAAGTGGGGCACTACCAAACTGGTGCCAGCCATCAGCCCCGGCAAGACCTGGGCCGGTTTCTGGGGGGGGACTCTGGCTGGAACTGCGATGGGTTGGGCAGGAATGGTCGGTTTTTCTTTGCCTTTTTCGTGGCTGGAGGGATTGGTGCTGGGAGGGGTGCTTTCGATGGCCGGGGCCGTCGGAGATCTGGTCGAATCGGTTTTGAAACGGGAGGCCGGGGTCAAGGATTCCAGTCAACTGATTCCTGGTCATGGCGGGCTGCTGGATCGATTGGACAGTTTGTTGTTTGTCGCTCCCCTCTTTTATGCCTATTTGCGGGTGCGCGGGAGTGGGATTTCCATGGGAGCCTGGTTCTTTGGGGGTTAAACGGATCGCCATTCTGGGATCGACCGGATCCATTGGCGTCAGTGCCCTGGATGTGATCGCAGCCCATCCGGACCGTTTTCGGGTGGTGGCTTTGGCAGCAGGTTCCAATGTGGGTCGGCTGATCGAGCAGGCGCGCCGGTTTCGGCCCGAGGTTGTGGCCTTGCGGGATCTCTCTGGTGTGGAACAGCTGCGGGCAGCCCTTTCCGGTCAACCCACGGCCATCCTGGCCGGAGATGCCGGTGTGGAGCGGATTGGCCATTGGGAGAGTGCGGATCTGGTGTTGTCGGCCATGGTCGGGGCAGCGGGATTGCGGCCCACCTGGGCAGCCTTGCAAAGTGGCAAGGAGGTGGCGCTGGCCAACAAGGAGTGTCTGGTGATCTCGGGTGCGCTGTTCATGAACGAGGCGCATCGGTGTGGTGCCAGAATCATTCCGGTGGACTCGGAACATAGTGCCATTTTTCAACTCTTATACAATGGCCGGTTGACCGGAGTTGGGGCAGGCCCTGTGTTTGGTCCGGGTCATGCGGATGTGCGGTTGATTCTGACCGCGTCGGGCGGACCGTTTCGCGGCTGGGAGCGTGACCGGCTTGTCCAGGTCACTCCGGAACAGGCCCTGGCCCATCCCAACTGGAGCATGGGCCGCAAGATCACCATTGATTCGGCCACCTGTATGAACAAAGGGCTGGAGGTGATCGAAGCCCATCATCTGTTCGGGATTCCGGCAGAACGCATTCAGGTGGTGATCCATCCGGAGAGTATCGTCCATTCCATGGTGGCCTATCCGGATGGTTCGGTGTTGGCGCAGATGGGGGTGCCGGATATGCGCACGCCGATCACGGTGGCTTTGGCCTGGCCGGAACGGATCGCTGCTCCGGTGGCACCATTGGATCTGCCGTCTATGGGAAAATTGCATTTTTTGGGTCCGCCTGACCCGGAAGCCTTTCCCTGCCTGTCGTTGGCCTATGCGGCATTGCAGCAGGGTGGGGCGGCTCCGGCGATCTTGAATGGTGCCAATGAGGTGGCTGTCGCGGCCTTTTTGGGACATGAGATCGGTTTTGCCGATATCCCGCGTCTGATTCAATGGACGTTGGAGCAGAATGGACCAGGGACATTTGGTTCGGTCGAGGAGTTGTTGGCTGTGGATCGCTGGGCGCGTGACCAGGCGCAACTCTGGATCATCCGTCATGGTGTTGGGAGTGGAAGGCGATGAATACCGTATTGTGGGCCTTGGTGGTGCTGGGGGTGTTGATTTTCGTTCATGAGCTGGGCCATTTCCTGGTGGCCCGCTGGGTGGGCGTCCGGGTGTTGGTCTTTTCCTTGGGGTTTGGTCCGCGTCTGGCGGGCTGGCGTTGGGGGCAGGAGCAGACCGATTATCGCATCTCTGCCGTGCCGTTGGGTGGCTATGTCAAGATGCTGGGTGAGTCGGATGAGGAGGATCAGCCTCCGTTGACCCCGGATGAGCAGCGGTACTCCTTTGCCAGCCAGGGGGTTTGGTCGCGCATTGCCATTGTGTTGGCAGGTCCGGCGTTCAATTATCTGTTTGCCATTCTGGCCCTGGTGTTGGCGTTCATGATCGGTGTGGGCGAGGTGTTGCCCGTGGTCGGCTCTGTGAGCAAGGGCATGCCTGCCGAGCAGGCCGGATTGCAGGTGGGGGATCGGGTGGTGGCGATCAACGAGCAGCCCATTACCCGTTGGGAGGTGTTGAGCCAGACCATCAAGCAATCGGATGGAGCACCTCTGCGCTTTACGGTGGAGCGGCCAGAAGGGGCGCTTCTGGTCACCATTCAACCGCGCGTGCAGGAGGTGACCAATATTTTTGGTGAGACGGTACGCACCCAGCTGGTGGGCATTGGTCCGGGCGGGATGACCGAATTTGTGCAGTATGGGGTGGTCGATGCTTTGATGCGTGGTGTGCAACATGCCTGGCGCATGACCGATATGATCGTGACCGGAGTGTGGAAATTGTTGATTCGCGCCATTCCTGCCGATCAGATCGGCGGTCCGTTGATGATTGCGGAGATGGCCGGCAAGACAGCCGAGCAGGGGGCGACCAGCATGTTGTTTTTCATGGCATTGATCTCGATCAATCTGGCGATCCTCAATCTGTTGCCGATTCCGGTGCTTGATGGTGGCCATCTGTTTTTCTTCTTGATCGAGGCGGCCAAAGGTTCCCCGGTATCGGAAACCGTGCGCATGCATGCCAATCGGGTGGGCATGTTCTGTCTGGTGTTGTTGATGGCCTGGGCCATGAAGAATGACCTGACCCGGATGTTCCCGATGGGCTGAATCAGAGGCGATACGCTTCGATTCCGCGTTGTTTCAGGGTTGGGCGGTCGATCTTGCCATTGGCCAGCAACGGCAACTCCTCCAGCAGGTGCAGATGGTGGGGATGTTTGTAGCGGGCCAGACGCGGATTCAAATAGTCCCGCAACTCAGTCAGTGTCAGTGGGTGACGTACCTTGCACCAGGCCAGACCCACCTCGCCCCATTTGGGATCCGGAACCCCCACCACCACCACCTGGACCACATCCGGATGGGTGATGATCTGTTTTTCCACCTCTCCGGGATAGACGTTCTCCCCTCCGGAAATGTACATCTCTTTTTTGCGACCGATCACATAAAAGAAACCGTCGGCATCGACCCGCACCAGATCTCCCGTGGCAAAGAAATCGCCATGCATGGTCGCAGCAAACAGTTCCGGGTTGCGCCAGTATCCCAGGCAGACATGGGGACCGGCAATCCACATCTCGCCTACAGTATTCACGCCCACCGGTTGACCGGCATCATCCACCACCACCACCGTTGAGTTGCGCATCGGTTTGCCAATGGAGTCCGGATGATCAAAAGCATCTCCGGTCTCCAGCAGAAAACAGTTCGGTCCCACCTCGGTCAAACCAAATCCCTGTTTGAACGGCACACCGCGCTGGTGATACCCCTGAATCAAGGCTACACTCAACGGTGCTCCTCCGGAAAGAAAAAAACGGATTCGGGAAAAATCCGTGCCGGCAAAGTCGGCATGATCAAACATGGCCTGAAACATGGTGGGGACAGCCCAGAAGACCGACACACCAGCCTGGCGAATCTCGGCCAATACCCAAGCCGGATCAAAACGGGGATGGAGAATCAATGTGCCACCAATGGACAACAGGGGCAGGCAGAAGACATTGTAGCCCCCGGTATGAAAGAAAGGGGTGTTGACGATGGAGATATCGTCCGGACGCAACACGTCTGAGGAGATGGTGTTGTCCATATTGGCCATGAGCATGGATGCGTGAAACATCACCCCTTTGGGGGTTCCGGAGGATCCGGAAGTGTACAGAATCAAAAGGATCTGATCATGGGCAATGGTCAACTCCGGGATGTGGATGGCATCCGGATCGTCTGCCAGAATGGCCAGGTCCAGAAATCCCTTCTCCGGGGTTTCGGCCAGTGCGACTGCCGGATCCAGGTCTGCCACAATGGCGGCAATCTCTTGGCCGGAGAGACGATGGTTCAAGGGGGCCAGGATCGCTCCCAACCGGACACAGGCAAAAAACAGCGTCACATGTTCCAGGCGGTTGGGTGCCAGCAACACCACCCGATCTCCAGTTTGCACTCCAAGGTGTCGTAAATGGCATGCCAGTCGGTTGATTTCCTGGTGCAATTGGGTATAAGTGTAGGTGCGTTGCTGTTGTCGGTCCATCAGAGCGATATGGTTTGGACGACCCACGGCATGTTCTCGGATAAAATCGCGCCACATGTACATTCTCCCTTGCCGTTGAGATCATTTGTTTAGAGGCTGTTTGGTGATTTTGTATTGTTCAGTTGAGAGTGAATACGCCATCATCAGGGGTCCAGGGGGGTTACCCCCCCTGGTGGGGTCCAGGGGCAAGGCCCCTGGGACTTTAATCTTTTAAATCTATAAAATAAAAATATTTATAAATTATTTATGAAACATGAAAACATGAAAACCCTGGGGGATGAATCCCCCAGACCCCCTCTTTTTTTTCAACCG